>JARLJR010000035.1 GCA_031291095.1 Legionella sp.
AACATCCTTTGCCAAATCGATACCTAATACTTTAATATTGTTCATATGGACCCTCTCTTTTTATGAATGACGTTATTACACCTTCATTCTGGCTCGATTCGAAGCCTTTTTAAAGGGTAGGGTCCATACTATTAACCCAGGGTTCAGTGCTTCGATCTACTGTTTGCGCCCAAAACCATATTCCACTTCCTCGTAAACGGAAGAAACCTCACAAGGCTACATTTCTAATTTTAGAGCCAGTGATTATCTTTTAATAAATCCGTGGTAAAATAAACCTTACTGTATTTTTTTGTGAGTGTTTTGGCGAAATGAGCGATCAACAAAAGTTTAAACATATAATTACGAACACTTTTAACTTATGTAAATTTGCCGAGCAAAATCCACAATATGCAGATACATTAGTACATATAATCCTCGAGCACTATGAAAAATTTAAGTATGTTATTGCAGATTGCTTTGACTTATGCAAAGTGGCTCAACAATTTCCGCAGCATGCGGAAGCCTTATTTAATACGGTCCTAAAAAGCCAAGAAGAATTTAATATTATTATTAAAGATGTCTATGACTTATCTAGAATTCTTGATCAATTCCCGCAGCATGCAGCAACATTGATTCATAGAGCTTTTAGTAACCCGTCTATTGCAAGCGATGATAATTTAGTACAAATGCTCCTAAGGTTCCCCGAATATTCTGAGATATTGAATAAAGCACGAAACATCAAAATTCCTCAACATCCAGGTACATTGCAAGATCTTATTTTTAATAACCCTAATGTATTAAAAAGTGTTGTTACAAATAGCCAAAAGTTAAGAGAAATCGTAAGAAACTATCCTGAATTGCAATGGGTAGCGTTATTGTTTCGTACAGCCCGTGAAATTCCTGAATATGGTGAAATGTTAATTAATTTTGTTCTTAATGACTTTAATGTATTTAAGGAGGTTTTTAGAGGGAATTGGACGTTAAGTGCAGTCGCAAGACAATATCCCCATCATGCAGAAACATTAATTAACTGTGTTCTGAATAATCTTGAAGAATTTAAGTACGATCTTCAAGACGATTATGTAGTGACGGTATTCATTCCGCTAATTCCCCACTATACTGAAACGTTTATCAATATTGGCATTAGTGACTCTGAGCAATTTAAAAAAACCTTCAGCAGTAGTGCCTTACAAATGCTCGCAAGAAGCCATCCGCAACATGCGGACAGGATAATTAACATCATTCTTAATGACCCTAAAAAATTTCAGCATATTTTTGCGGATATTAGCTATTTAAATTCTATAGTTGAAACATTTCCTCAGTATAAGGATGCATTGGCTCATATTGCCTTTAACAATAATGAGTTTCAACAGCAAATTACTATAGGCGCACTAAGCCTATATTATGGCACCAGAATATTCCCTGATTATGCTGAAACCTTAATTAATATGGCCCTTAATAGTCCCAATGTATTTAAGCAAGTTATAAAAACGGGCTTGCATTTATGCATGGTTGCAGGTTATTTCCCCCTGCATAAAGAATCTTTTATTAATCCAATTATTTCTGACTTTGATGAATTAAAGCGTATTATTAGAGATAGCAATCAAATAGTTGAGCTCGCAGAACTCTATCCTCATCATGCGAATAAATTGATTACTGTTCTTAATGACCCTGATAGTTACAAACGCATTATCCAATCTGCACGTGATATCTGGCTAATTAAAAAGCGATTTCCTGATTATGCTGAGGCAGCCCTTAACCTTGTATTAGCTTCTCCTGATGAATTTAATCGCATTCTTATCCCTCGCTTTAAGGCACGAGATTATCCTCGTTACGACTTGGATTTGTTGGCAGAAGCGTTTCCTCAGCATGCAGATATATTCAGCAAGTCCACTATAGCTGAAGCAATTGAAGCAATAAAAAGCAGAGCTGAAATGAGAAAAAATGCGCGGATTCTATACAATGGCTATCCAAAGCACTTTTTCTCGTTAGCTGAGCTTCCTGAAGAGTTACACCTCATGATTATCCCTTATACTGGTAATGGTAATGTTCATGATGAAACTGAGGCAGAAAGTTTTTCTAGGACTTATTATTCGCTTCCGAGCTAAGTGGCGCAGCGCTAATATACTTATCTTTTAATCGTACATAATGCTGTGCTGAATACTCTAACTGCTCTAATTCTTTTGACGTTAGTTTTCTGACAGCGCGTGCTGGATTTCCAAGATATAAATGCTCGCTTTCCAAAATTTTTCCAGGAGAAACCACACTACCTGCCGCAACCATGACGTGATGCTGAATGTGAACGGCATCTAAGATCAAAGCACCCATTCCAATCAGGCAATAATCATCAATGGAACAACCATGCAATACCGCTTGATGCCCCACCGTAATACCTTGACCCAAAATCAAAGGCTTACCTCCCGAAGTATATGGACCATCATGGGTAACATGCAGAATAGCACCATCTTGAATACTGCAGGCATTGCCTATTTTTATGAAATTTACATCCCCACGTAAAACTGCCATAGGCCAAACAGAAACATCATCGCCTAATGTTACATCACCAATTACAGCGGATTGGGGGTCAATATAAACTTTATTACCCAGGGTAGGGCTTTTACCCTGGAAATTACGAATAGAATGATTCATCTTTATTACACCATAGTTACAAATTCTTCGGCACTTGTTGGATGAATAGCAACCGTATTATCAAAATCCTTTTTACAGGCACCCATTTTTACTGCCACACCAAACCCTTGTAACATCTCATCAGCACCTAAGCCGATTACATGCAAGCCAACAATTCGTTCTTCCTTGCCCAGGGTCACTAGCTTCATTACTGTTGGAATCTTCTCATCACTTGAAGCATAGTACATGGAGTTAAAACGTGTCTGATAGACTTTAATTTGTTCTTTACCGTATGTTTGTATTGCCGCTTCTTCAGTTAGTCCTACAGTTCCAACAGGAGGATGGCTAAATACCACAGATGAAATATAGTCGTAATTTAAATGTGCATCCGGCTGCTTACCAAATAAGCGATCAGAAAGCCTACGTCCGGCCGCTATAGCCACTGGAGTTAAGGCGGGTGCCTCAGTTACATCCCCAATTGCATAAATTCCGTCTGTACTGGTATTTTGGAATGCATCAACAAGAACTAAGCCATGCTCATCTGTTTTAACCTCTACTGCATTTAAATTTAATGTATGCGTTCTAGGCTTTCTACCAACTGCAGCAATGATCACATCGAGATCGGAAAGCAGGGCGCCACTTTGGCAGGCTATAGCCTTTCTACCATCGCTATGCAAAGTGACCTCACATGCTCTATGATTTTGATGGACATGAATCCCTTGTTGTTGCATAACCTCTAAAAGAGTATCACCTAAAACATGATCAAAACGACTCAGGGGCTTTTCACCTCTCATAAGTAGATGTGTTTCAGACCCCAGGCCATTTAATACCCCGGCCAGTTCCACTCCAATATAACCACTACCTATAATGGCTACTTTTTCAGGTTGTTTGGTTAATGAAAAAAAGCCATCAGAATCAATCACATGTTTCATGCCTGTGAGCATGGGAATAATAGGTTCACCACCGGTGGCAATAATGATATGGTTCGCATGGTAAATTTGCTCGTCTACTGCTATTGAGTTTTTATCATGAAATGTGCCATAACCATGAATATGTGTAATGTTAAATTGTTCAAAACGTTTTGTATAACTTGCTCTGAGGCGATCAATATAGGCATTACGTTTGTTAACTAAATCATTCCAATCTAATTTAACAGCAACGGGATCAAAGCCATAATCCGGCGCACGATGCATTGCCTCTGCCATCATGGAGGCATTAAACATCATTTTTTTGGGTACACAACCTAAATTAACGCAGGTTCCACCTAAATGGTTAGGCTCAACTACAGCCACTTTGGCTCCATGCTTTGCTGCTCGCACCGCACTTGCAATACCACCACTGCCACCACCAATAACGATTAGATCAAATTGATTGTTTTTCATGATTAAATTCTTTAAGAAATAAAATTATAGTAGCAGGAACTGAATTGCTAACCAACTGATAATTATTGGATCTAAACGTAGCTTGGTTGCTTACAGCCGAGTTTTCGGCTTTCTTGTCGATATTTTACTTTTGAGCTATGTCTATAAATGTAAGCTTAATTTTTTTTTCAAATAATAAAAAACCGAATTACCTCGGCATGACCGCGGTATCCCCGAGTTTGTGGTGAAATGTAAGATAATTCATGGATACCCTGAATCCGCATCGATATAGTTCCAACCGAGATTTTCCGCAATGGTTTTTGCCAATAAAGCCTTCCCGGCACCAGGATGGCCGATAATAAATATTCGAGTAGATGGATTCATCTCTATCACCAGTATGTGTTTGTTTAATAAGTATACATTTCAGGTGCTTTATTAATCAATACGTAGAAATACGATGTGGAAGCAAGCACAGACTGAGAACCTCCTGTGCGCAACAAAAGTTCTCTGTATATAATTAATATACATATTGTGTTTTTGATGGAATGATCATGGGTAGAAGAAAGAGAAATCGACAAAAAAGCCATCACGAAAATCATAATAGGGAAGAGGTTAAAAAGGAAGAAGAAGTTAAATGTGAAGGTAGCTATTTTCAAAAAGGGTGTGATATTGTCGGCCAAAGCATCAAGGGCTATTTAACAAAAGAGAGCCTAATAATAGCAGGAGGAGAGGCGTTCAATTACTTTATGTTGACTATTGATCCCTTCCAAAAAGAGGTTAGTGATTTTGCAGCTAATGCAAAAAAAATAATGCACACTGGCTCAGCGCTAGAATCAATAGCTCAAAGTAACGGCATCAATGTTGAAAATATTCCCGGTTATCATGCTTGTAATACGTATATTCTAAATTCACAAATGGGATATTCTGAGGCAATTGATGATTGTTTAGGTCTTAATGCAATCTATAATCATAATAAGCTAATGGGACAAATGATGACTGCGGCGGCAATCAATGTGGCTTCTCGAGTTCCTACAATGATATCGAGTATAGGTCAAAGTATTACATCCAGTATTCGGTCCTTTGGTTATGGAAATGATGTTACTGAAAAAGTAGAACAAGCCCCCCTTAAATCCTCTGAGCAAGAAAATTCAAAGACAAGAACGGATGGCTCAGAAAAATTTAAAGATTTTAAAGATAAATACAACTTACAGAAAAAAGATGAAGAAGAGCTTTCGAGTGATGTTGCTATGAGGCCCTCATCTTCCGGTTGATGCCATTAATTGAGCCGAAAATAGCATTAACTTGAGTAAATATTAGCAGTCCAGCTTGAGATTGCGTACTCTAATACAGTGCCTCTTAGTTTACCGTGAAGATTTTTTTGCAGTTGTAATCAGGTACATTAGGATTTTTTACTCCGTAAAATGCTCCTTTATCCAAATCTTCACAGGCTTGCTCTGGACTTAATTGATCTAAGCACTCTGCTAATGTTTGATTTTGGCAATTAGGTAAAATAGGATCAGGGGCATTCAGAGCATGGTATTGCTCATTATTCCATTCATGCAAAAAACTCGTGTAGTACGTGGTAAAGTCTTTGATTCGCAATTCTGGATTTAAGCTAAATATTTTTAGCGCTGAGTAGTTGTGGTGATTGCGGCTGATGCTTGGGGTCGCGTAATCATACAAATTAATCCCATTATCTAATCGAATTCTGCGGAATTCTTCCATATGAGTGTGAGAGCTAAGTAAGGTGATTTGCCCATATAACTGACTATATTTATTAAGAATTCTTATAAATTCTTGTTCATATTGTTCATACCAAATAGGTTCGCCGAGATAAGAGCGCCCTGGAGGCTCATGCATCGCAATAAGTAATTGTTTTGCGCTGTGATTTTTTAATTGTTCTTCTAACCAAGCTAATTGCGTTCGCGCATCGGCTTCTTGGTTTTTGTATTTGGAGAAAAATCCACGTTTTAACCAGGATATTTGGGTCCATTGGGTCGCATTTAAGGCTAATAGGATAACCTCTTTGTTATTAGGAATCACATAGCTGGAATAGTAGCCCTCGTGATACATATGGCTATCATCAATTATTAAACCTTTGCAGTGAGCACAAGCCCCATCCCAATCAGTGGCATAGGTCAATGGGGAAATTCCATTTGCTTCAAAAGCTTGATAGTTGCCTTGAAGAGAATCATTATTTCCCGGAATATAAAATATAGGTTTTTGGGCTACATCACTGCGAAATAAGCTTTGAAAAACAGTTTTTTCATATTCTTCCTTAGCTGAATTAAACAGCAGAGCATGAGCCGGGATATCACCTAAAAAAAGGATAAAATTTACTGTTGGACTTAATTCTTTTATTTTATTTTCGGTAAGTTTAAGCAGCTCAGGTCCGGTATCTTGGCCGTCACCCAGTCTATTATTATCACCGTAATGGATATCGCTCACTGTTAAAAACTGTATTGGCGTTGCAAATGTTGGGTTTAGTAGAAAAAAGGTGAGGAGTATAATACGGATAATAAGGCTCAATTTTTTCTCCAAAATAGATGGTAAGAGATGTCATCTTGCCGTAGTCTTGATTGTGCTGCGCTTCATCCAGACTACGGTTTTGTGCCTCATATTATACACCCAAGCGAGTTAAAAAGGCTATTTTTGTTCTATATGGCTATTTGTTAGACGGATTCCTTAATCGTCCACACGCGCTCTGCTTGATTGGCCGTATCCGTAACTTGCATCCACAGCAGTGTAGGTTTGGCCGCAGGATTAATCGCTAAGTTTTTGGAGGACAACATCACCGCAAAAGGATATTTTTGCACGATGGATTGCAGCGATGCCCATACTTTATTGGCATCGGATTGATTATCTGTTACCACTAATTCATCGCCACGGTAGATAATACTCACTGCTTGGCCACGTAGCGCGCTGCGTACCGCTGATTCTAAGCGTCTCCATTTTGCTTGATGCACTTTCTGCCGTTCTATTTGGTTCGGTTTTAATTGAAAATTAACGGGTTTGTGTGCTGACACCAGCTGGGGTGCGTGATTTATTACGGGGCTAAGCTTCAGAAAATAAGTGCATAAAGCATCTAATACGGGGCGTCCGGGCCCTGAGGCTTTTCCAGGCTGTCTATTCACATACATGGCAAAGGCTAAGGTATGGCCATTAGCTGTATATAAATAGCCAGATAGACTATTTATTCCAGTCATCGTGCCGGTTTTTGCTCGCACGAATCCTTGTTGCGTTGGTACACGGAATCGTTTTTGTAGGGTGCCATCACGGCCAGAAACAGGTAAAGCAGCAATGTACTCATAAGCAAGAGGGAATCGTTGATATAAAAACGTTAATAATGAAATAGTTTGTTCAGGCGTAACCAAACTATAACGGGATAGTCCTGAGCCATCTGTAAATATTGAACGAGTAAAATCAATTCCAGTTTGTGTTTGTAAAAAGCTTTTGATAAGTGGTTCTGCTTCTTTCCAGTTGACTGGAGCACCATTGAGTTTGGCCGCAGCGTGTAAATATAAACTGTCTGCATATAAATTATCGGAGGGCTTGAGCGTATCTGCCATCAACTCAGATAAGGCTTTTGAGTGTTGGTTGGCAATTAATAACGCCCCTACCGGTGTTTTACCTAATTGTACTTGGCCATTAAGTTGAATATTGGCTTGGGTTAAATTACTTTGAATCATCCCTTGAGCATAGGCTAGAGGATTTTTTATTGCCATTCGTTGCTGTACCGCCCATTGACCCACTCCAACACAGCCACGAGCAGTTAGGTGATTGTCTTGGTCTAATGAAAAGCCAACGCCGCAACCCTCCGCATTAGCCTTAGTGGTGGTTTGATTATTAATGCTGATGGCAGCACCGTCATCATTTGCTTCTACAATTGTCGGGTCGCCTGCTTTAGCCCCTGGATTTACCGTAACGGTTAATCGGTTCGCATCAAGCATCACCGGAGCGTTGGGGGCACCATAACTATAAGACAAATCAGTACTCAACCAGCCTGGAGGGTACGCATCGACATTGGCTAGATTGCTGTCAATATAAACATTGCCTTGAATGGCGTGGATGTTCCAATCTTTTAAAGCGGAAAGTAATTCTTTTAAATCATCACGTGAGAATGAGGGATCGCCACTGAGCTTCAGGTAAATATCACCATGTAATACACCTTGCTGTACTTTTCCAGAGCTGATGCTTAATTGGTTGGTAAAATGATAATCTGGGCCAAGTACCATCAATGCGGCTGCTTCAGAAAACAGTTTCATATTGCTGGCAGGAATATAAAAACGGTCTGCATTTCGGCGATATAAAGTTTCCCCAGACGTTAAATCAATAACGACCATGCCAAGATTGACATTAGGGTTTACTCGCTTAATTAATGCGTCTACGTCACTTTGTACACTGTTGCTTTGTGAGCCTGACGATAATGCCAGCAAACATAGGCCAGTTAGCATCCGTTTTATCAATGTTGGTTCCTTTTTCTAGGATTTGTTTTTATTAGAGTTAGAGACTGCTTCCATTAGCGAACTGGAAGTAGATCCTAATCATATCGTAAGCCCAGGCGCTCCAAAAGCCCTGCAAGCGTGTCATTGTTAAAAAATTTCACTTTAAGCCAGCCTCCATTGCCATTATCGTCGATTATTTCTACAGGAGCGCCTACTTGCTCTGCCAAAATAGTTTGTAAGCGCTCGATGTCGCGATCTTTTTTGTTATTCTTCAGCGGCGCTGAGGTTTGGTTTTTTTGTTCTTTCACTGCCTGTTCTAATTGACGAACAGACCACTGTTCCTGTACTGCCTGGTCAGCTAAATATTCTTGGTCTGTTGGGCTTAAGCCTATCAATGTGCGGGCATGGCCTAAGGACAGGGCTCGATCGCGAAGATAATCTTTAACAAAGGGGGTAAGGCTCAATAGACGTAATATATTGGCGATATGGCTGCGCGATTTACCTACCAATGTGGCAATTTCATCTTGATGGTAGTTGAACTCATCCATTAAACGACGATAAGCACTGGCTTCTTCAATAAGGTTTAAATCTGCACGCTGGATATTTTCAACCAGCGTAAGGGCGCAGGCTTGTTTGTCGCTGTAGTTGCCTATTAAACACGGTACTTGTTGCATTCCCGCTATTTTCGCGGCACGCCAACGCCGTTCGCCGGCAATAATTTCATAGCGCTCTTTGGCTATAGCTCGTACGATAAGTGGTTCGATTAAGCCCTGAGAAGCAATGGATTGTGCTAATTCTTTTAATGCATCGGGATTGAAGTCTTGTCGAGGTTGATATTGACCTGCTTGGATGTTTTCTATGGGTAAATAATGAAATTCACTGTGCATTTAATGCAACTGCATGAGTAATTTGTTCAATTGTTTCATATCTTGGTGCGTGGAGGCAAGGGGCTACGTCATCCCGAACGTTTGAGGGATCTCCTGAATGAGGCATAAGAGCTTTGGTTGAGCATAATTCCACATTCAGAAGATCTTTCGTTGTAAACCCCTCAGGATGACGTGCTTTTCTTAAAGCAATCCGTAAACAATCGCAGAAATCGCAATTACACCTATAATAATGGTGAATAGATTGCTGATTTTGTGGGTACCGTATTTTTGCATTGCAGGTACTTTAGCAATAGCATACATCGGCATAATGAATAACAGTACGGCAATAACCGGCCCACCCAGTGTTTCAATGATTTTGAGTATGTTCGGATTAATGGTGGCAGTGATCCAGCAAGTAATAATCATAAACACTTCGATAACCAGCTGCAGCTTATCTTTACTAATTGTTTTTCCAGATGATTTTAACGAGTTAACAATAATGCTGCTTAAGCCTTCTTTAGCCCCTAGATAATGTCCTAAAAAAGATTTGGAAATAGCAATAAAGGCAATAATTGGTGCGATGCATGCGATCAATGGCGTTTTAAAATGATTCGCTAGGTAGGATAAAATAGAGATATTTTGTTCTTTCGCCTGCATTAAATCTTGAGGAGAGAGGCTAAATACGCAGCTGAACACAAAAAACATGACTGAAAAAACCATCATTAAATGGCTGTATTTCATTATGTTGGTACAGCGTTTATCCGCTGCAGCGCCATGGCGTTCTTTTTGGTTGACCGCAAAAGAAGAAATAATGGGTGAGTGATTAAAGGAAAATACCATGACGGGAATAACTAGCCATAGGGTCATTAGTAGCCCATGCCCACCATTTGCATGCAATGAGTTACTGTGTTGTAAAATGGCGTTATTCCAATTAGGAATTAAATATAAAGATAAAAATAGTAAAATAGTCGCGAAGGGGTAAACCATTACTGACATTGATTTTACAATAATTTCTTGGCCAAAACGGATAATTGCCATTAACGCAAGAATAAGAATAATTGCTAAAAGAGCTCGGGGTGGGGCGGAAACACCAACTTGATTAACCAGAAAACTTTCTACAGTATTGGTAATGGCGACGCTATACATTAACAAGATGGGGTAAATCGCAAAAAAATATAAGGCGGTGAGAATTCGGCCGGAAAAAGTACCAAAGTGTTCTTCAACCACATCGGTTATGTTGTTTTGCGCAGAGGAACCAGATAAAACAAATCGACATAAGGCTCGATGTGAAAAATACGTCATTGGGAAGGCTAATATGGTCATGATAATTAAGGGTAAAATACCATTTAAGCCAGCATCAATAGGTAGGAAAAGAGTTCCTGCACCTACTGCAGTACCATAAAGACTCAGCATCCACACTGTATCTTGTTTTTCCCAAGTAGTAGGGCTTTGATTTGTTCCGGATACGGGTACTGCCACAGATTCATTTATCGCCATACATCCTACCTTAAAACGGGCTTGTATTATTAAGACAAATACAAAAAGCCCTGATTGTACATAATATTACCAGTGTCTGTATTTTTTTTCAACATAGATGGTATTTTTATGCTGGGTATTACTTTAATACTACAGATTGGTTAGCATTGTAAAGCGTTGGGTACCTAGCCCGTATGATGCTGTGCTAATACGGGCTAGGTATTTATTAATAGTCTAACTTCGTTCCGTAGAGCCTGTCTCCAGCATCTCCTAAGCCTGGCATGATGTATCCTTTCTCATTCAATTTCTCATCAATTGCGGCTGTGAAAATGGGGACGTCTGGATGTTCTTCATGGAACGTGGCTATACCTTCGGGAGCAGCAAGTAGACAGAGGTACTTAATGGATTTAGGTTCTCTCTCTTTAATTTCTTTAACCGCGGCGATTGCCGAGTTTCCAGTGGCGAGCATCGGATCTACAACAATTACATCACGATCGTGCATGTGCTCGGGTAATTTAATGTAATATTCAATGGCTTCTAAAGTTTTGGGATCACGATATAAGCCAATATGACCAATGCGTGCAGTTGGGACAAGTTGTAACATGCCATCAACTAAACCATTTCCGGCACGTAAAATAGATACAAACACCATTTTTTTGCCTTTGAGAATAGGGGATTGCATCGTTGCCATGGGTGTTTCAATCTCGGCATATTCTATTTCCAGATCGCGGGTAACTTCATATGCCAGCAACATGCTTACTTCATGCATCAAGGTGCGAAACTTTACGCAGCTGGTTTCTTTCTGGCGCATAATCGTTAATTTGTGTTGAATTAACGGATGATTTACTACCACAACTTCTTGATTTTGCATGATAACTCCTAAAAGACAGTACCATCACTAATAATTTGTAGTGGTGGGGTACCTTGATTACGTTTTTCCCTGGCAATACGCCGTCCTGCTTCCCAGGTACCTCCTTGCAAGATTTTTGCGAGTGGTAGCTCTTGAGTACTTTTTTGTAGATTTTGTCTAATTAAGTCAGCCAGTTCATCCAGTAATGCTACGGTTAAGGCTCGCCATTCCACTACGAACTCAGAACTAGGATCATGAGCTTGTTGCAGGGCCTCCTGGTTTTTAACCCGAAGCAAACCCGTATCAATCAATAATCCTCCGTTACGATACTCGGGTAAGCCGGTTAATGTTTCAAGTTGCGTCACCTGAATTCCAGCTTGCTCTAAAGGCTCCATAAGTGAGTAGGTGAGCCATTGTGATAATTTATGGAACGGAACATATTCAGAGCCTAATGCTTGGCTTTTTAATGCACTATGTAGCCACACATCACCTAAGGCCACCCCTTGATAACTAAGTCGTGCTGGCCATATCGTATTAAAGGCGCCAAGTACAGCTTGAAAAATTTGTGCAGCCTCCAGCTGGCCCTGTGTTGCCATGGAGCTGACATAGGTATAGAAATCACCCAGGCGCTTTGCCTGACCAAAATATTCAGTATTTTCTTGTATGGCGTTACCTAAGCGGTTTAATAAAGCGACACGGCCTGAAACACCTTCAAGAGGATTGCTGCTACTGACTTGAAAACCCTGTTGCAAATCCTGTTCACTAAACTCGACTAAGCGTTGAGCGTCTACGCGGAATGGTTCTTGAGGATGGGCGCTAAAGCCTCCACTTTGATAAAGGTCCAGGCTTGCTAGAGCCAGTCCTTCCGAACGGGAAAACTCTCTTCCAGATGCATGCTCTTTATAGCGCCAGGAAGGACCTGCTCCAGCATCCAGAAGCACACTGATAATTACCAACTCATAAAGAACTTTTCCTCGCTCTGCAGGGCTGAGTGAACTGAGCTGTTCCTGCATTTTTTGAATGCGATCAATGCCTCCGGCTTCAAAATGGCGCCAGCGACTGTGGTAGGGGATATCTAAATTAGGGTATTGTTCTTGAATTACCTCAGTAACAAACGAAGCAGTCGCAGCCATTTGTTCTGGCTGCAAGCTAAAGTGATTGAGTTTGTTTTGTTTGGCAAGCTCTAAAATGGCATGCGCACGATTACGTATGGTGCGCGGGTCGCGAAGCATAGTTAATACAGGATCTTGTTTTTGTTGTTCCTTATTCATGAAGCTCGCGTCCTTTTGTTTCCGCCAATTCGTTAATGTCGACGATACGCTCTGGTGAATAGTAGCCTGCGGCACGTTTTGCATTCATTTCTACTTGGGCATCAGGAGGAACCAGCTCATCAGGAATTGAGACGCGCTCAATGACCTCGATCCCTGATTTAATGAGGGCATCGTATTTCATATTGGACATCGAAACAAAACGGTGGATTTTAGTAATACCAAGCCAGTGAAGCACATCAGACATTAGTTCTTGGAAACGCATGTCTTGCACTCCCGCAACGCACTCAGTGCGCTCAAAGTATTTAGCCGCTGTATCACCACCTTTTTGGCGTTTACGTGCGTTATATACTAGAAACTTAGTGACCTCACCTAAGGCTCTACCTTCTTTGCGGTTATAAACGATAAGTCCTGCCCCACCTTTTTGAGCTGATTCAATGCATAGCTCAATGCCGTGGGTTAAATAAGGCCGGCAGGTACAAATGTCTGAGCCAAATACGTCAGAGCCGTTACACTCATCGTGAATACGGCAAGTTAGTTCTACTTTGGGATCATGAATAGTCGTCACATCACCAAAGAAATAGGCGGTAAGCCCTCCAATTGGCGGTAAAAAGACATCAAGATCAGTACGGGTTACTAATTCTGGAAACATACCTGCGGTTTGTTCGAATAGAGTGCGGCGGAGGGTTGATTCTGAAACTTGAAAACGCTCAGCAATCCCTGGTAAATACCAAACAGGCTCGATTGCTGCTTTAGTTACGGTCACATCGCCTGATTCTTTTAATATTTTTCCATCGGGTTTGAGCCGTCCTTTTTGCATGGCAGTATGCAATTCGGGAATATTAATATGGGCCTTGGTTACCGCAATTGTGGGTCTAATGTCATAACCGGCCTGAATCTCCTCCGCAAATTCTGTAGCAACCAGGTGTCCCCAGGGATCTAATGAAATAATTTTTTGTGGATTATTCCATTGTGCATGTGGGCCAATAGATACGGGTGGGGTTGTGTCAGTTAGATCCGGAACGTGTTCTGGATCTAAAACACCAGCCGCAACGGCAAGTGCTCGATATACCGAATAAGAACCAGAATGGGTGCCCACGGCATTACGATTACGAATATTAGTTAAGGAGGCAATAATTGGCCCACGCTCTTTAGCGGAGGGAGCACCCCATTTAATTTTTAGTGATGGCGCTGAGTGTACTGAAGGATGAGAAGATAGGACTATGTGTCCTTTGGATTTTTTTTTAAGATCGTCATGCGTCATGGTGTTAATCCTTTAAATATAATCGCTTATCTATTGAAACTTATCATAGCAGAACCATTGCGGAGGTAAAGGGCTAAGTTGTTGAGTTTATTTTATTCACGCTGTAATATTATTGACTTTAAGCGTCGCGTTTTTGTTTTATAATCTAAGGATACTATTTACATGCATGGCAAACTACAAAAGAAGCATTCTCGTTTTACTGTAATCAATACATACGAGTTCTCTGCAAAGGACATTGAAACGATTTTCCAAAGCATTGAGTGTGGTGATTTGCGAGCGCTGGAGCCTTTCACCATGCATTTTATTAGTTCTGCAAACACTGCAAGTATCAAAGATCCGAAATATAAGCTAACCATGGTTCAATATGCAGTTATGGTTGGGCGGCTTGATATTTTACAATGGTTCATTAAACAAGGTATAGCTACTGAATCCTCGTTTACAGAGAATGCCGCTGATATCAATGGATTTAAGGAGTTGAATGCAATATTGATTGCGGCCATGAATGGCCACATAGAGATCCTAAAATTGTTGCAGTTTCACTTAGGCTTCCAGGTTCTAGCGGCTCAGCGAACTCCACTGGAAGGAATGGATATTGTCTTATTTGCCGCCGCCTGCGGACATCTGGAATTGTTCAAATGGTTAGTAGCTCAAGACTATAATGTAAATGTTAGTGATTGCTGGGGTAATCCGCCTTTATTATGTGCGGCGAGAAATGGCAATGTTGCGGTTGTTAAATGGATATTGGAATTACTCAATGTACCTTTGGACGTTAAAAACAGCAAGGGGGATGGAGTTATAAACCTTGCTGTAGCAAATGGGCAGCTGGATCTCCTGAACTATGCATACGAGAAAAAACCTACTCTTTTGAATGAAGTAAGCGCAACGGGAGTTACTCCTGCCATGTGTGCTGCGAAATATAATACGTTAAATGTGCTACGATGGTTATGTGAAAAACAGGGATTGCTCCCAATTGTTGCTCAGCGTGCTAAAGATGGTACAACGGTTTTTATGGCAGCTATGTCTTATGGTAGTTTGGAGGTATTTCAATGGTTAGTATCTCAGTTATATGGCAATGCTAAGTCCCCCGATTTATCCGGGTTCTTACATTTTGCCGCCAGAAGAGGGCAATTAGAGATAGTGGAATGGTTGATTACGACCAAGAATCTTGTACTTGATGAAACAACGATGATAAATGCCCGCAAGAGCATGAATGGAACACTGCTTGGATGGTTAGAACAATACCTGCAAAGCCAATTGTCTAATGCGAATTCGATTCCCCCTGTTACAGAGATTGTTTCAGCTATTGGTAAGGGCGATTTGGATGCATTGAAAACAATGCATACTCAATACTCTTTACCCAAGCTCGAAGAACAACATCATATAAAAATTGTCCAATATGTGGCAGCTAAAGGTCAGCTTGACATTTTGCAGTGGTTAATTAATGACAATATATTTTCTGAGTTTTCTCTTATCGAAGGAGAAAATGCGATTTTGCTTGCGGTAAGTAAAGGTCATGTCACCATAGTTGAATGGGTTCATCAACAATTTGGGCGGCAGATTATTACCGCTCAATATAAAAATGGCTATGATGGAATTTTATTGGCTGCTTATTATGGACATCTGCCGTTACTAAAATGGTTCTATGGGCATAATTATTCTTTTGCTGCTCAAGCTAAATCAGGCTTTTCCCCCCTATTAGCGGCCATAAGGGGAAACCACTATAAAGTTGTAGAGTGGTTACTTAATGAGGGTCCCAACGTACATGAATTGGGGGCTACCAGTAATGTTCAACAAAATCCTGTTTGGTTAGCTACTTGGCTTGGCCACTTAGAGATTCTCCAATTACTGGATCAAAAAGGCTATAATTTGCAGGGCGTTGATACGGATGGGGATACTGTGCTGCACCTTGCTGCAATGAATGGCTTTTCTAGAGTTGTTTTGTGGCTATTGAATGAAAAACAATTTTCCTTCAGCGCGATAAAGAATAAGGCAGGGTATACCCCGGCTATTTGTGCCGTAATAATGGGTAGGAATCACTTGTTAAACGAGCTACGGACTGCCGGAAAACCAGGTATTTCTGTTACTGAGCAAGCTGATTCATACAACTCTGGGGAAAGCTACTCTCAAAAGCATGTTATGGATTTTATTGGTTTGCTGGAGAGGTTTTCTAAAGAGCTGCCTTATGAGAACCATAATAAAAAATTACTTGAAAAAAAAGCAGGGGTGCCTTCTGATCCCCTGTTTACCTTAGTAAGCTGTTTACATCATCATGATGTTAGCTTGTTAAGCCAGGGAAATATTCAGCAATTATGCGTTTTATCTGTAAATAATTTAAAACGAATTAGCATTCTTGTAGATAATTTGGCAAAATATAATTTGCTTAATAATCAAACGCTTGAAGGCGCTTTGCAGCGACTTCAAACCAAAGTTGTTTCACCAGCGGAAACGAACATTTTTCAGATAACGTTATCTGAGGATCAGTTAAAAACACAGACTATTTTGACCGATGGTCATCGTTTTTGGATGAGTAGAGACGCTACCCTCTTTGCCCGGGGCGGGCAAGGAACGATTCGACAAGCTTATTTATCGTCTCAGGATGTAGAGCCTGCTTATTGTATCAAGCAGATACAATCTGGTGTCGTAGCCGATTTAAAAGAGGCTGCGCGACGTGAGGCTAAAAATCACGGACTCTTTTCAAGAACTGCTTTCTTTTTTTCTGATAGAGGGGCCGCTTTTGTTGCTTCTGCTTGGCAGCCTGGACAGGCATTAGGGATATTTTCCAGAGAACAGCTTATCAGTTTGTCTTTTGATACACGCTTAAAATGTATTATTACCGCGTTGCGCGATCTGAATCAGTTGCATTCTCGTTATCGCACTTATAATGATATTAAACCCCTGAATTTTATTCTTGATGTGCCGGGGCAAGCAATGAGATTAATTGATTTTGGTTCAGTGCTTAAGCATGGTTCTACTAAAAAAACGATGTATACGGAACTTTATCGAGATCCTGTGCATAAAACAGGTTTTTTAAATGATACTTATGGCATGGGGCTCATTATTGCTGTGCTCTTTCCTGATTTATTTGCTGCAAATTTTGTTGCAGACTCATCACAGCTTCTAGTGAATCCTGAGTCGGCCTCTCCCGAGCACAAGGCGATTATCAAGTTGGTACAGGCTTTAATCGATAAGGATATTGAGAAACGATGTACCATTGCGGATGCTTTAAATTACAGTGAATGGCTGATGGAGAACTTGCCATCGCTTGATGAAGCAAGTTTGGATGACATTGCTCTGTTGACGATTTCTCGTACTAATACTATGGTTGAGGATGTATTACGTGATGCGCGTCTCAGCAGGAACTAATTATTGTTCCTGCTGTTTTATGTAAGAGTTGTCTTGCTATTTTGTTCTCTTGCATGATGTAATTTGATTTTCAGTCGTGGTTTTTGGATTGCGGCTTGATGAACTTCAAGGATCATTTAATGCCCAAACCCGATCGTCGAATAGTATCTCCTTTTTTAATTTTTGTTGTGTTATTACTCATGGTATTAATGCAAACAACCACCGATCAATACATACCTTCGTTACCTGCGATTACCAAAGTTTTTAATAGCAGTGAAGCTGCAATTCAAATGACCCTGTCTTTCTTCATGCTGGGTTTAGGGATTTCGCATGTATTTTATGGGCCCTTATCCGATAAAATTGGCCGCAAGCCACCACTAATGTTTGGCATCGGTTTAAGTATTTTGGGTAGTTTATGCTGTTTTCTTGCCACTTCAGTTTGGATGTTGATTCTTGGGCGTTTTTTACAGGGTTTTGGAATTGGTTGTTGCAGTTCAGTAGGTCGTTCCTTGGTTCGTGATTTATTTACGGGAAAAACCTTGGCAAAAATTGGTTCTTATGTCGGGATTGTTAGTGTTTTTATTATAGTTGCCTCACCGATCTTGGGTGGATACATTCAGGAACAATTTGGGTGGCGCGCTAATTTTTTATTTTTATTGTGTTTTGGATTGGTGATTTGGGTGCTCGTGTTCTTTGCCTTACCTGAAACGAACAAAAATCTTAATCCTGATGCGACTAAGTTTAAGGTAATGCGAGCAAATTACTTTACCTTATTGCGTTCTAATGTATTCCTGGGTTATACCCTCTGCTCTTGTTTTGCTTGTGCGGGCATCGTTTCTTACTTGACTATTGCCCCTTTTTTCTTTCAGGATGTTTTAGGATATACCCCCATTGAATTTGGACAATTAACAGTTTTTATTGCTGGAGCTATTTGTTTGAGTGGCATTATTAATAGCCAGTTAGTGTTGCATAAAGGCATCTCTTATATGGTATTTATTGGGGTGTTGCTCATGACGCTCGGTGGGGCGTGTATGCTGGGGCTAGCTTTATTCGGAATTACTAGTGTGTGGGCTATTATATTTCCCGTTGCAGTATTTTGCGTGGGGGCAGGGCTCACCTTTATTAATGCATTTGCAGGAGCGTTTCATCCTTTTCCACACATAGCGGGAACCGTAGGGGCATTGTATTCTAGTTTGCAGGATTTAACAGCAGCATTAACTAGTGGTATCATTGCAGCAGTTAAAGGTTATGGACAGTCTTCTTTGGCAGTAATCTTACTTATTTTAGGGATAAGTTCTATTGCTGCCTGGGTTTTGGCTGCTCGTGAAAATTAAGAGGTGTTTATGAAAATTACTGATAGTGAATTAAAAGAAATTGTATGTAAGTTAGCGGGTGCCAAAGCAGAAGAAATCCACGACGATACAGCTTTAATTGAAGATTTACATTTGGATTCATTGAAGATTGTTGAACTGTTGGCCATTTTAAGTGAGACACATAATTTGGAGGTGACTGAGGAGGATGCAATGAATTTTCATACCTATAAAGATCTTTTAGATTTTACTCAGAAATAATATAAGCTATTAGGCTGCACTCCAAGTATATAGATGTATTATGTAGAAGAGAAAAAGCCCTAAGATTATCCTTTGTCAAACCGATTAGTCACGAAAAAAGGAGACAAAAGATAACATATTGATTTTATGACTTCCTAAAAAGTTGGATATTTTAGGTCAGTTTAAACGGGGCTATTAAGACAGCTGCTGGGCTTTTCAGCACAGGGTACGCTGCCTCTACAAGACCTCCAAGAGCGCGCAAGCGGCTATGCCACCACCACCGGCTGCAACCAATAAAACCTTATCTTTTGATTGTAGCTGTGCATTTTTTCTGAGCTCGTCTAATGCAATACCAACGCTGGAGCCGGAAGTATTCCCAGTTTCTTCTACTGTTTTAATAACACGCTCATCGGGAAACCCTAATTGTTTGGCAACAGACATTACTAAGTTTTTATTTCCTTGGTGAGGAACTAACCATTGAATGTCAGTGCTATTCAAGCCCAGTTTCTTTAGAAACGATTCAGCCCCAAAAACCATACCCTGCACTGCCTTAACGAATAATGCGGTATTTTCTTTAATAGTAATGTAGAACTGTTCTGGGTTAGTACATTGAGAAGCGGGCAAGCGTGAGCCTCCTGCAGGTGTGGAGACGGTATCACTCACTTCGCCATCAGCAAATAAAGCCGAAGCAATAAAGCGAAACTCAGCATCCTCTGCATCAGAGGAAACAATACATGCTGCAGCCCCATCGCCAAATAAAACACTTGTGGCAAAACTCTCTTTATTTAAAAATTTGGAACGCACTTCACTGGCGATTAAAAGCACGGAGCCCATACTTCCTTGAGCAATAGCCGCACTAGTATGTAAACCAACGACAAATCCCGCACATGCTGCCCCTATATCGAATGCGCCGGTGTTTTCTATGCCTAGCCGATATTGTACCAATGGGCTAGTTGGTGGTGAAACATAGTCCCCAGAGATGGTGGTAAGAATAATTTGATTTATTTTAGTTCGTTCTAAGGGTTTTTCTGCAAAAAGTTTTTCGGCCGCTAATACTGCGAGGTCACTACAGGCCTGATCATCATTTACCCAGCGACGATTTCTAATTCCAGTTGAAAAACTAACTACCGCTGGATTTTGATCACTGTGCATCCACTCCAGGACCGCTTGATTACTCATGACTCGTTCTGGAAGAGCAGCATAAGGGCCTTTAAGGTAAATATTTTTTTCTGCACGTAATAAATTCATGATAAAAGCCCTTCTGAACGCATTAAGGGTAAGCCCCCACTTACAGTAATAACTGAGCCAGTTATAAATGAAGTTTTCGATAATAGAGGATCTAGAGCTTCTGCAACCTGAGCCGACTCTCCCATCATACCTTGAGGGATAATTTGTGCTGTTTTTTCTTGGTAAGCAGGCCGAGACCAAAACTGTTCCGTTCTAGACGTTTTAATCAACCCTAAGCGTAGAGTATTAAAGAGGATGTTGTTTGCACTGTAGTCTACCGCCAAGTTTAAAAATAAACCCTCTAATGCGGCCTTTGTCGCGCAATAAGCGCCATAACGACTGGTTCCCGTAATTGCTGAAATGCTGGAAACTAATACTAATCTACCAAATTTGTTAGCTAATAGAGCAGGCAATAAGTGATGGATTAGCCAAATGTTGCCATGTAAATTTTCGTCGATGTAGGTACGTAATGCAGGATAAGATAAAGCATGAAGCTTACGTAATTGGCTAACGCGGGTAAATGCGTTAAGAATAACACCATCCAGCGGCTCTTGCAGTAGGCCCTCTAATTGCTCTTTACTTGCTTCTGGATTGGCAAAATTATATACCAAGCCGGAAACTGGCATATTCTGTTGTTGATAGTGGGCTAAAGTACGTTCCAGATTTTCAACACTGGAACTGGTAATTGTCACTTTATCGCCAAACTGCAAACGTCTTTTGGCTATAGCTTGGGCAATGTCAGAGGAACCACCGGTAATGAGTATATTCATTTTGCTCCCAGTTCAAGTAAGTGCTGCTCTATAGTAGCAATAGATTCGTAGTGCTCTTTTACTAAAGGTATTACAGGTATTTTGATTTGGAACTCACGTTCCAATTCAATAATAAGTAAGGCTAACATTAGACTATCCAATCCCCCTTGCTCCAGTTTTGCATGTGGGTCTTGAGGTAAATGAGCAAGTCCAATTCGTTCTATAGTATTTTTGATTCGTTCAGTGATCATGGACTTTTTCCTTATAATTTAAAAGCATCGTTTTGCGATCGAGTTTCCCATTTTGATTGCGGGGTAGTTTATCAACAAATTGAATGCTAAATGGGAACTTTCTCGGTAAAAAATGACGTTTTAATTGATCAATGAGTTCTTGGTCCGTGTGATTTGCTGTAAATGGATTTGATTCCAGACAGACTACAAGCCGCATGCCGTAAAGCTCATCACTAATGGGTAAAACAATAGTCTCGCGAACTCCCTCTATTTGACATACCTTATGTTCTACTTCAGTTAAATTAACTTTTTCACCCGCGATATTGATTTGATTATCGCCTCGTCCTTTAATAGCGATAAGACCTGAGGGCAACATTTCAGCTAAATCTCCGGTCGATAGCCAACCATCATGAATGCGGGTTGATTGTTCTTCATCCAGGTAGCCTAACATAATCTGACTCCCTTTGATGAGCAACTCATTGTCTTCAGATAAGCGTATTTGCCAATCTCCAACAGGATAGCCTGCATAATTTTCCAAGAAAAGGGGATCTTTACTGGAATAAGTCAGTACTCGTGGAGAGGCTTCGGTTAAGCCGTAATTATTATAAATAATTGCGTTAGGAAAGCATTGCTTAAGAGTGCTGCGCAGACTAACTGCTAAAGGAGCGCCGGCAGAAACCACCGCTCGGATTTGAGTCGCACTTTCAGGATATAGCGTAGCCATTCTACTAATAGCCACCCAATGCGAAGGAACGCCACTCCACATTTGAGGAATAATACCTGTTTCTAAAAGCGTTTTGATATCAGTAAACTGGGAAATGATTTGGGTTTTTAGGCCTGAAATCAGGCCTGGTAGCAATTGCCCGAGCAAACCAAAAGAATAAGATAGCGGTAAAAATAATAACTGATCGTCGGTTTTGGAAAATTCCAGGGCCTCAATGACCGCGTGGCAATTAGCCAGAATATTATCTAGAGATAATTGAACGGCCTTGACCCGTCCCGTACTGCCTGAGGTAAATAAGATTAGGGCAAGGTGGGGATGATGTTTCATCTGCTTATTTTCGTATAAGTCCAATAACTCACCTTGAGCATTTATAGTCATGTGAGTTCCTAAAAGCGTACGCCGCTCCTCCATCTCTTGTTCGGTACTTAGCGCGATCGGTTTTTTAATACTTAGGGCGGCAATAAATTGAATGATAAATTGTGGTTCTGCAGTAGCCTGCAATATAAGAATTCCCTCGGGAAGTTTTAATAAGTGCTTAGCCATTTTTTGTATGGCATCATTCATGTAGGCAAAACTTAAATTCTGTTCTCCATAGCAAAGCGCTGTTTTTGTTGGAGAATTTTGGGATAGGAGTAACATTATGAGTTTTCTCCCCGCCCCAGCTGCCATTTTGCTACCGTAGGTAATGTATTGTCGAGGAGATGTTTGCGGCAGAAGTTTCGGCGAATTTTACCACTGGTTGTATGCGGCATTGCTTTTAAGGGAGTAAGGACAATTTGATGTATTTCTAATTGATGCGATTGATAAACTAATTCAAATAGTTCATTAAATAAAGCGTCTTGTTCCTCGGGCTCCATAAAACGGTTTTTTACTTCACACATCACCACCAGTTGGTATTCATGATCGGTTTGGATTACAAAAGCGGCACATTTACCCAAGCGAGTGTGCACAGGGGAGTGTAGTATTGAATATTCAATGTCTTGAGGATAATGGTTTTTGCCATAAAGGATAATCAAATCTTTAATGCGGCCTGTAACATACAGTTCGTGTTCATGCACAAAACCTAAATCGCCAGTGCGCAGATAGACTTGCTCTGATGCATCACCCATTATTTTACCGTGAAACGCCTGTTCTGTTTCTTCTTTTTGGTTCCAATACCCATGCGCTACACTGTCGCTATGCACCCAAATTTCGCCAATCTGATCATTGTCACATAGGGTTAAGGTTTCAGGATCAACAATTCGTACTGTTTGCACAAAGCGGCCACAACTAACCAATGTATGGCTGTGAGGACTATTTTCTTCAACAAAGTGTACTCGATGATCTTGGTACTGTTCTTTAGCTAAGGTAAGGGTTTTATAAGGAGTATCTGGAGTGCTCCCGGTGACTAAGAGAGTTGCTTCCGCTAAGCCATAGCAAGGATAAAAGGCATTTTTATTAAAGCCATAGTCTTTAAATGCATGGTAAAAACGTTCTAGGGTTTCTTGGCGAATCGGCTCTGCACCATTGGATGCAATGCGCCAGGAACTTAAATCAAGCCCTTGTTTTTTTTCTTCTTTGATGCGTTTCACACAATAATCATAAGCAAAATTGGGGCTTGCGCTAATGGTTGTTCTGTATTTGCTAATGTTCTGTAGCCAGGATAGTGGATTTTGAAGAAAAGAGAAGGGCGACATCATTACTACAGGAATTCCTCCATAAATGGGAGTAAGGATTGAGCCAATTAATCCCATATCATGATGTGGGGGCAGCCAGCTAAAAATCCGTGTTTCCTCATCCATTTCATAGGCTTGATATATTTTCTCCATATTATCCAGCAGATTTTTATGACTCACAATGACCCCCTTGGGATGCATGGTGGAGCCTGAGGTGTATTGCAAAAAGGTGACGTCATTGCCGGCTAATATGGGTGGGTGCCATTGAGCACTCCCCATGAAATCCAGGGTTTCTATGGCAATGCAGGGCACCTTATCCAGGTGAGGATTTCCATGTTTATCAAATTCTGAGAATTTTTGTAAATGCTCTCCAGTCATAATAGCAAGCACGGGTTTGGAGTTGCTAATAATTCGATGGGCTTTTTCCAGTAATTTTTCTTGTGCAGGTGGATAAATGGGCACGGCGATGCAGCCTGAATAAAGACAGCCAAAAAAAGCTTGGATCAAAGGGAGTCCAGGTGAGAATAATAATAAAATTCGATCTCCGTGTTTGATTCCTTGAGCTTGCAATTGAGCAGCAATGGCGCGAGCATGTTGATCTAAATCTGCATAAGTCATTTTTTCTTCGGATTCTTTAACCACAAAGGTGCAACTCACTTGTTGAGGCGCTTTGGCTGCCCAGTGTCGGACAACGTCAACTAGTGAGGGGTAACTTCGTAACTCATTATTCATCGGTGTCATCCTTATGGGTGAAACTGCAGAATTTGCCCGGCATAAGATAGACCACCCCCTACACTAATCATAAGGATTTTACCCGGCTTATCGAATAGCTTTTCTTCAATCGCTCTTGCCAGGGAATAAAAAACAGAAGCACCACCAATATTACCAATACGATCTGAATCCCAAATGATTTCTTTATTGGATAGTTGATGTTCCTGGAGTACTTGATCGGTTAATTTGCGGTTGACTTGGTGAGGAATAATCCAGGTAATTTCATTTCTTTCTGCCTCACTCGGTAATAGATTAGCTAACATATGTTTGTATTTGGTATAGGCTAATTCTTTCATTTGTGCTTCATCACCGATTAAATGGTAGCCAACCGTATCAATTTGTTCATGAGTTGGAGGAAATACCCCATGCGTCGTAAATGCGTCTACATGCTTGCCATCAGTAGAAAAAAAGGTCTTCTCGACCGTAAAAGAGCCGGTGCTACTTTTTTCCAGAAATAATGCCGCAGCACCATCAGCTAAACCGATCCATGTTTTTTCATTTTCAGGATCAATTACTTTAGATAGGGTTTCAGAGCAGCAGGCTAAGACGTTTGTATAGCCTAGAGCCATCAAGGCATAAGCCATATGTAGCGTAGATAATGAAGTAGAACAGCCTGTTTTTAGATCATAAGCTGGCGCATCGATATTTGATTGACCTAAAACTGCTGCGGCCTGGGAGCCTGTAAAACGCTTATTTGTCGTTGAACCGAGCAAAAATGCTTGTGGTTTTTTGTCATGTTGTTCTAATAATTGCTGTACTGCCATTATCGCTAATGATTCTGCCGTTAATTCCTTGGATGCATCCAAGGACTCCCAAGGCTTATGGCACCAGTAGCGGATATTAAAACCAAATTCCTCGCTTATTTTTTCCGCAAATTTCTCTAGGAATGCTTGTGGATGAGTTGACGTTCTTGGGAAGTTTTGTAAAATTTCAAGGTTGGTTATGGGCTGGGAATTGGGTAATACTCTAGATGCTGCATTAATATTAAAACGTATGTTCGGCTTTAAAATGTCCATGCTGTGCCTTTATTGTTTTTCATGCTAATTATTTTATCATATTGTCCTGATTAATTGTAGCATGCTAATGCGATCCCTGTAGGTTGGGCTTTGGTTCATATATTTAAGCTCCTAAATTGACCTTGTTGTTTTCAAGATATATATTTTATTGAAGTTTACTTAAAAAGAGAATTGATTTTGTCTTTAACCGCCCCAGATAAAACCGCCATGAAGTGGATTGAAAGCCTTATTGATAGGGACAGTTTCCTTCCTCTATTTGCAGATTATGGGGCTGAAAACCAACCCGGGTTACATTTTGGTGTAGAGGTAATCACAGGTTTGGCTAAAGTAAATCAACGCCCGGTTGCTGTTTACGCACATAATAATGCTGTAAATCGTGGTTATATCACCACCCAATGTTCTCGAAAAATTTTACGTCTAATGGACCGAGCTAAAGAATTACGTATTCCCATTGTTGCTTTTTTGGCCTCTCCAGGCATTTCTTTAGATGAAAATCTGCTCAGTGGAGATGATTACACGCAAATAATTACTCGTAATATTAACTTTTCAGGGCTTATTCCGCAGTTTGGCCTCATTATGGCACCCACTCTTGGAGCACCAGCTTACTCGGCCGTATTAATGGATTTGCTTTTCTTTAATAAACATCGCAGTTATTTAATGGTTACTAGCCCAATGGTTGTACAGCAAGCTATTGGCGAAAAAGTAACAATGAGTGAGCTTGGAGGCACTTCTGTTCATGCGCAAACCACAGGAATTGCTGATTTTGTTGATGATAGTCTTAATGCACAAATTAATCATGTCAAATCGATGTTGGCTTTTTTCCCTGGGCATGGGGGCGAAAACCCCCCACAACATCCAATCCGTGAGCCAGTGCATGCTTTACCGAAAATCCCTGAAAATCCACGGCTTCCTTTTAATATGTTGGAGTTACTTCAAGCCTTAGTTGATAATTCGGATGTTTGGCAATATAAGCGTGCTTATGGGCAAGCAATGATTTGTGCTTTTGTTCATATACACGGTTATGCTGTGGGCGTTATAGCGAATCAAAGTATTCGTTTTAGTGGCGCTATTGATTCGGATGCAGCTCAAAAAGCAGCTAAATTTATCCGTATTTGCGATGCATATTCCATCCCTGTATTGACTTTAATTGATGTTCCAGGATTTATGCCTGGAAAACGCGAAGAGCAAAAGGGATTACTACAACATGGGGCGCGTTTATGTGCAGCTATGCAAACACGTGTACCCCGAATAAGTCTTATTGTGCGTAAATGTTATGGAGCAGCCGCATTCTTAATGATGCAGACCGCCTCGCAGCATGGCGATTTGGTTCTTGCCTTGGAAACAGCAAGCCTTGGGGTGATGGGAAAAGAAACAACTAAGAAAGTGCATAAAGCTGATGGACAAGCTGCCACTGAAGGTGACTCACAGGCTTCAGATGAGATAACGAATATTGATTCATCTTTAGCTGATGCTTATCGGTCCGGGCTAATCGATGAAATTATTACCGCACAACAAATACGAGGGCGTTTAGCCCAGCATTTAGAGTATGTGTATCGTAAGATGGATAACTTACCCGATGCAAGACACTCAATTGTTTGAGAATAATTATGCATACTTATGATGATTTGTTGGCATTGACTAATGCCTTTGAGGTTTATTTAGGTAATCCCTTTTCTCAGGCGACCCCGGTAAATTTTCATGACAGTTTATTGTTTGATGAGCAGGAAGCTCTAGCCTGGCCCCAAATTAAGTTTATTCAGCAGTGGGGCTTTATGGAGTATTTAATTCCTCATGGACTCGGTGGAAAATTTACCGCATTAGATGAGCTTTATTTTATTGTTAAATCAATAGGTAGACGTGATCTAACTACCGCTATTGCTTTAGGAATCTCTTGTCTTGCGGCACTTCCAGTCTGGATTTCCGGGACAATAAAACAAAAACAATTTATAGCCGACAGTTTTCGACGTGGGGAATCAGGCGCTTTTGCGTTAACTGAAAAAGATCATGGTTCTGATTCAGCGGCTAATGAAGTTCGGGCTATGCCTTGTTCGAGTGGCTGGTTATTATCGGGAAGTAAATGGTGTATTAATTTTGCTACGTTAAGCCAATTCGCAACGATTGTTTGTCGTACTCATGAGAAAGGCGGTCCATTAGGCTTTTCTGTCTTTCTTTTGGATAAATCACAGATAAAAGCTGGTTTTACTCCTACACCTAAACTACCTACCCATGGGGTTCGAGGCCTAGACATCAGTGGTTTTACATTGAATGAAGTTTTTATACCTACGGATGCTTTAGTGGGCAGCGAAAAGCGAGGCTTGGAAATTGCCTATAAGACATTACAGGTGTCCCGTGCCTTATGTGCTTGTTTTGCTGTGAGCTGTGCTGATACTGCTTTACGCCTTGCTCTGTCTTTTAGCTTGCAACGGCAGATCTATGGTAAATCCGCGTACGAAATTCCGGCAGTAAAGCAGCGACTGGGAGAACAGTTTGCGCAATTATTAATCGCTGACTGCACCACGTTGGCTGTGGTGCGTGCTTGTTCCATAATGCCGGAGAAGCTAAGTTTTTGGTCAGCGATTATTAAATTTCTTGTGCCACAAATTGCTGAAGATGTTGTAGAGCAATGTGGGATTGTATTAGGAGCTCGAGCCTATTTGCGCACAACAGAATGGGCTATATTTCAGAAAATTCGACGTGATGTCCAGGTGGTTGGATTGTTTGATGGGAGCAGCCAGGTTAATTTATCATTGATTGCAGGCAATTTGTTACCGCAAGCGGGAGTGCGGGGGACTTTTTCTGTCAATAATTTGGATAAGTTAGAGCAAATTTTTAGTTTGAATAAACAGATTCCTGATTTTAATGAAAAAGGATTAGGTCTGTTTATGCATAGCGAAGATGATATTTTAGCTGGCCTGTCCTGGTTAAAGTTTGAGCCTCTTGAACCATTGATTGCCGCTATTCGCGCAGAAATTGATAAATTAGATAAAGAGGTATTGCATTTAAAGGAACAAAAACTATTTGAAGTGCGAGGCTTAGATGCTTTTCACTTAGCAGAACGTTATTGCTGGATTTTTGCTGCCAGTTGTTGCTTGCATTTTTGGTATTTTAATAAGGATATACTCGTTAAAGAATTACAAGACATTGAGTGGCTTACTTTGGCAATTCAATTAATTCTTGGTAAATTAGGCGCTGATTCAAGTATAAAGAGCAACTTACGAGAGTCTATGTCTGAGCGATTGCTCGCTTTTTATGAGCAGAATATTATGTTTTCTGTGTTACCTACGCAACTGTCGAGATGATGAATGATTAATTGGAAAAGAAAGCTCATTGAAGCAATGACTCGAAAGAAATATAAAGCCTTTATTCAAGATACTTTATACCCTGAACATGCTCGTGTGCGATTATGGCAGGATGAAATTTTACCTTTATTACAACAATCTGCCTATTGGCAAGCTGTTCTTAAGGAGCAGGGGACTGAGTTAAATGATTTTTCTATTACATCTTATGCCACTTATCGAGATGAGTTGGCTGCCGCTCAGCATAGTGAAACACAACCCTTTAATGGGGAAAAAATAATTTTTTGGTCAGAAACTTCGGGAACTACTTCGGTTGATAGAAAGCTTTTTCCTATAACGCAATCCTTTCAAAATCAATTCCAGCGGACTATGCCTCCGTTTATTTATAACATGACACAGAGGTTCCCTAATTTTTTTAAAGAAAAATTAGTGTACTTAGTTGCAGTAGATTCAGGAAAAACAACACCTGCGGGAACACCATTAGGATGGATCAGTAATTACAATTACCGCAATTTGCCTTCATTGGTTAAAAATTTTTATGCGTTACCCGATGCGGTTTTTGCGGATACGGAAGCATATAATCAATGGGCACCTTTATATGCCTTAGCAAGTGATTTAAATGCTTTTTTTGCCGTGACGCCAATGGTTATTGAAATGTTTTACCAACGGTGTCTCGAAAATTTTCCTCGTTACTTACCGTATCTTTTAGGCGAAAAAACAATCCCTGAACCATTTCCTCCTCTTAAAATTAGCAAAAAACGTCAACGTTATTTGCGGTCTTTAGCAAAAAAATCAGACTACACTTTTAAAGAATTATGGCCAACCTTACTTTTTGTTGGATGTTGGATTTCTGGGTTGTGTGAGTATCCGGCACAACAATTGAAAAAGCTACTTGGTGATGATGTTGCATTAATTGATGGGGCTTATTCTGCAACAGAAGGTTGGATGACTGTGCCTTTAGATGATAAGCCTGGGGGTTTTTTACATCCGGGGGCTCATATTGTTGAATTTATTGAAGAAGGGAAAGACTTTCTTAAAGAAAATATAGTACAGTCCTGGGAGTTGAAGCAAGGTAAGAACTATGAGGTTTTTTTAACTACGGCGATGGGTTTTGTGCGTTATCAATTGAATGATGTAGTTAAGTGTGTGGGCTTTTTGAATAAGGCCCCCAGATTGACTTTTTGTTATAAAGCACAACAATTGCAATTAGAAAATTGCATCGTTTCCGGACAAGATTTGCAACAAATGATGACTGAAGTCACATTTAATATGGAGGCTCACTGGTATTTTGCTCGAAATAGTCACGGTAACAAAATTGTTTTGGTTACGGACGATACTGTAGACATTTCTGATTCAATGTTAATGCAAATGGATGAGCGATTAAGTCAAATTAGTCCTCCTTATGCTGAGGGTATGGCATCTCAAGATATTTTGCCTATGGCGTTATTACAAGTTCCCGCAGCAGAGTTATTGGCAGATCATCACGCTCAGAAAAAGCCTAAATTAATTTCTAATCAGGTTATTACTGAACGCTAAATTTAAACTAGGACCTAAATTATGACCGAAGTTACTCCTAAAAAGAGAAAAGGAACAGGTAAAAATAAAGAACTAAGTACAGCCATGTTCATTTTCCTTGATGTATTTTCATTTTTTTTAAGTTTAATGCCTAGTGTTGCTGCATTCAGCATCACGGGTTTATTCATTTATCATGGATATGCTCATACTTGGTTGGTATTGCCTTTAGCGCCTATCGTCTTATTTTTCTCTTTTATCTTAATTATTGCCAGCATTAGAGTCTGTTTACCTAAGTTAAAACCAGGGCGTTACAAACGAGAATTGAGTAAAGCCATGATTGCTTGGTTTTGCCATTTTGCCCTGTCTCGTTCTGCTAAAATCACGGGTCTTATTCCCATTCTGCAATCATTTAATACGCTTAAATTCTGCTATTGGCGGGCTTTGGGTGCTAAGGTTTCCTTTCACATGATGAATGCATTTGATGTTGATTTTGTTGATTGTCCATTGATTTCTATTGGCAAAGGCGTCACATTAGGAAGCCAAGTATCCATAGTTTGTCATTCAGATGTCGGAAGTTTATTGCTGCTAGCGCCAGTAGTTATAGAGGATAATGTTTTTATTGGCATGTCCACTGTCGTCGGCCCAGGAACGACGATTAAACGAGGAGCTTGGATTGGCTATGGAAATAGCTTTGTTAATCAAGTTGTGGAAGAAAACACTAAACTTGATAATGTCAGGCCTGGGTTTGACGATAAATTATAATTTGTTCACTTACATAGCACCAATTTAACAACATCTTGAATGTAGGCTGGGATGGAAAGCGCGGCCTACGGTTACTCGATAATTTACCTATTTAAGGTGCTGTATTCGCCTTCGTACCAAAATTAGTGTCTGTGTTGTTATTTGTATTGTTATAATTATTGGGGGTCGTTCCTGTTCCAACCCCGTTAGTCGTACCACTTGTACCACCACTCGTACTTCCGCCGGCACCTCCAGTAGTCTCATGAATATAAAGCATTAAAAAATTAATTATTTATAACAGAGCTTCGCAGCTCATATTTTGTTTATTTTTAAGGCAAATTACTGGTAATATTAGCCTCCATTTTTAGGAACGGTTCATGTTATCAAAAGCCCAGTTGCTGCAATTAATTGAAGAATACCAACAGTTACCCCTTATTTTTTTTCCTTCATTAACTGAAGAAAAAATATATTGGATGAAGTTAGAGGCAGCCGTTGGCTTTGATTTTTTTAAGGGTTTGGCTGAACAATTTAATTTTGAAACCGAGCTGGAGATGGCCGAAGAGCTCATTAGAAAATATTTAACGGAGCGAGGAGCTTTATTAGGAGAAAAAAGCAGTATTGCCTATTTGAATCATCCCTTTTTACCAGTCAGAAGCAATTTGTAGATGAAATAAAAGCGAGCTCAAATCACAATATGCACTATTAAATTTCAACTCCGGGGACATAGGTAACACTCTAATCTCGCATTTTTTGGTTTATTATCGATTCCACTATTTGCTGATAATCTGAGAGAACCCTTTGCTTCACCATAACAATGCCATGCTCTTCCTGCAATAATTTTTTCTGAGCATGTTCCACGGTGATCATCCCAAACCGAAGCGTATCTCCTGGCTTGCTTTGGGCTAAAATCGGCAGCGAGGTGCTATTGGCTGTGCCAATCATTGGGTAACCGCCAATGGTTGCGCGTTCGGTCATGAGTATAATAGGGTGCCCATCGGCAGGAATCTCGATACTTCCCATGTTGACTGGATTAGATAAAATTGTTTTTGTGGTATCAAACTCCAAAACCGGTCCTTCTAAACGATAACCCATTCGATCTGAGGCTTGGCTTACCTGATAAGGTTCGCTAAAGAATGTAGCAACGCTTTCCAGTGCTAAAAGAGATAATTGCGGATGCAAAACAACTTGTATGTGGTGCTCTTTAGTTAAATCGGGGTAAAAATGTGAATAATTAATGGCCCAATTAAATTCAATAAATTCCTCGTGCCGATGAATATTAGTTAATTGACTTTGATTGGTGCTGACATAGGAAATAACCCGTTGGATTAAAGGACTAGGTTGATTTATTTTTATTAATTCATTTTTAGCTACGGTACCCTTGGCTATGCCAGGGATAGTGATGTGGCTGTAGGTGCTTTTACTGGTTAAAAAGGAGGTACTGTCAATGCCCCCAGCTACTGCTAAATACGCACGACAGCCATTTTTAAGTTGACCAAATTTTAAATGGCTATTTCTAGAGACTAAAATGGGCTTCCAATTGGGAATTGGCGTGCCATTAATTGATGGGCTAATATTGGCACCACAAAGTGCAATAATGGTATCTTCTTGAAAAATCAGTTCAGGGCCTGCGAGGGTTATTTCTAATGCCGCCTCATGTTCTGCATTGCCTACTAAGATATTCGCCAAGCGTAAAGCGCGTGAATCCATCGCTCCACTAGGGCTGAAACCTAATTTTTGATAACCAAAACGACCTAAGTCTTGAATTGAAGTACACAAGCCTGGATGTAAGATCAGCATATTTATTATTGTTCCAAATCTAAAAATTCATGTTTATCAATAGGTTGAAAACTTACTCGATCCCCTGGGTGTAGTAAAGTAGGGGTATCCTGATTTTGGGTTAATAAGGTTAAAGGAGTTCGACCAATTAGTTGCCAACCAGCAGGTGATTTCGTGGGATAAATGGCGGTTTGATAGCCGGCAATACCTACGCTTCCTGCCGGAATAGCCAGTCGTGGTGTTGCATGGCGAGCAACAAATAAAGTTTCTGGCAATTTTCCTAAATAAGCAAAACCCGGTATAAAGCCTAACATATAGACGAGATAACTCCTACTGGTGTGGAGATTAATAATTTCCTCAATGCTTAAATTAAGTTGTATGGATATCAGTTCAATATCTGGTGCGAATTCAGGGTCATAGCACACAGGGATTTTGATGTGGCGATGGTTTTGGCTTGTGATTTGTTGTACGCAGAGATGTACTTGCTCTTGAATCAGAGGTTTTAATTGTTTAAAACTGATTTTTCGAGGGTCATAGTAGATGGCAAGACTTGCATAAGCAGGGACACATTCGATAAGGCCTATGATGGCGCATTGTTCAATTTGTAGCCATAACGTTTTAATCTGTTGGTGAGCGGTTTCTGAAATCTCATCTGTTGTTAAATAGATTGTCAGACCTGAATCACCCAAAGGGACAATTTGATAGTCGTGCGTGAAACTCATGTTTAAACATCCTCTTTCAGTTTGTATGCGCTCACTGGATATGTCTGTTTCGTCATTCTGGCCTTGGCGAAGCAAATTAGAACGATGCTTTGTTAGAGCTCGGCAGCGGATTGCTTTACTTCATTTACAATGACGGCTGTTTTTTATCCCTTGATCTCATGTCTCGGTTTATTTTGCGAGTATCAAAATACCAGTAATGACCAAATATATACTGAAGATAATTTTTAATGTATTCGGTGGTATCCCTTGAGCCAGTTTTACCCCCTGTCGCGTGAATATCAGTGACATGCTTGTAATAGCCAGAAACGCAGGAGCATTGATATAAAGCAGGGGATTCGCCATATAATGGGACTGAAAAACGCCTGCGAACATGTAAATCGTTAATGCACTGGTACTGTAAAACAAGGAACAGGCTACGGAGGTCGCAATTGCCTTTTTAAAGGCAATGCCTTGTCGATATAAATAAGGGACCATAAGGCTACCTATACCTGCACCAGTTAAGCTGGCAATACCAGAAATACCGCTCCCGGTAAGGGCTAATTTCATATTCGAGGCTTTCTGAGTAGTTAGGGGCTCCTTTTTAAGATACAAAGTATAAAGAATAACTATTAAAACCAATACAAACAAATACCGAATCACATAACCCGGAATGACTACACCCAAAGCTGCGCCAAACAAGGCACCAACCAAACAACCAGGGCCAATGATTTGGGTAAAATGCCATTCAATATTTTGATGCTTATGTTGAATCCAGATATTGTATATTGAAATTACTAAAACCACGGCAAGGCTAGTACCTATAGCCATATGCACGGCCATGCTGCTAGTAATTCCATGCTGGGGTAAAAACCAAATCAACGCCGGAATGACGATAATCGCGGTTCCTGTGCCGAGCATGCCAGAAAGTAAGCCACTGGTTATTCCTACAAGTAAGTATGTGATAATGTCCATGTTTTTTTGCTTCTTAATTCATAATCTTAATTGTGTCGAAAAGCTTATCGCTCAACGCTTGGTATTTAGGTTGTTTGCGGTATAGCTAATAAAAGTTGCCTGTCGATTTTTCCATTAGCAGTTAATGGCATTTGTTCGAGTTTGATAAATAATTCTGGCATCATAAAGCTTGGTAAATGATGAGCAATATGGTTTTTTAACTCTGGATCAACTAAATCAGTATTGAAGTCTGCATTCATGAATTGTTTTTTTAATGTGAAAAAAGCAATAACCATTGTTTTTGCAAAGGCATTGGTATAAAGCAAAACAACCACTTCTTTTATTAAAAAATAGGTCATTAAACAGGCTTCTATTTCATTTAAAGGAATGCTGTAGCCGCTAATGCGCATGCCCCCATTTGAGCGACCCAAATACTCTAAATCTCCATTAGGCAGCCAACGGACATAATCTCCTGTTCTATATAAACGGGTATTAAAATTTGCTTTTAATTCTGCTGTGCTTGCAAATGGGTTTTTTATAAAGCGTTCTTGAGTCAAGACTTGATTATTCACATAACCTTTAGCGATCCCAATACCACCGACATAAAGCTCACCATAAACTCCCACTGGAACCGGTTGCATGTAGTCATCAAGAACATAGAATTTAAGGTTATTTACTAAATTACCAATAGGTTCGCAGTTTCTATCTTTATGTTTATCTAAGCTGCATAAGCGACGGCAGGTAGTTACCGGTGTTTCGGTTAATCCATAGGTAATATAAAGATTAATATTTAATTTTTGCAGAATCTTTTCTTTTAAGTGCCGGGTTAAATCAGCACCGCCGGTAAAAATACGTCGCAAACTGATGACCTGAGATTTATTATCAGGGGTGAGAAATTCGATAAAGCTATTTAATAAGACAGGTCCAATTTGCATGGTTGTTACTTTGTTCTGGTTAATGCAGGCAACTAAGTAGTCAAAATCATTAGCCTTACAGCATTTAGGTATTACAACAGGAAGTCCATGAATTAAAGGCCAAAAAATTTCACTGATAGAATTATCATAGCCATAAGGGGTGAATTGTAAGACCCGATCATCCTCTTTTAAGGTAAATTGCCGTTGTAACCATTTTAGTGCATTGACCACGCTGGATTGTTCAACCATAACTCCTTTTGCATTACCACTGGAGCCTGAAGTATAAAGGATGTAGGCGACATCGCTGCACTGATAGTCTAATGCTAAATTCTCCATAGATTGTTGGCTAATCATTTGATGTTCTGCATCAAGACAATAGAGCTGTAATTCTGGTTTTTGCAAGCTTGCGAATTCCTGAGCATGGCGTTGATCGGTCACAATATGAGTCAGATTCGTATCTTCAATAATATAGTGTAATTTGCTTAAAGGATTAATAGGATCCAGTGGCACATAACCAAAACCTGCTTTTAAAATGGCAATAATACTCACAATGGTATCAATACTTTTATCCAAACAAATGCCCACTAATTTGTTTGCTGGGAAGTTCGTCGCATAGTGGCTTAAGATATGCGAGGCCAGTTGATTCGCTCTTTGGTTAAGTTGCTTATAATTTAAGGTAAGACCTTCATGCACTAATGCTATAGCTGTTGGATTAAGAGCAACTGCTTCTTCAAATAAGACTTGTATAGGGCGTTTTTCTATAGGGCCAAACTCAGTTTGATTCCAGCGAGAAATTTGTTGTGTTTCAATTTCATGTAATTTAAGCAAGTCTTTCGTTAATATATGATTATTCGATAATAATTGACTCATAATTACTTGCCATTGACGAGCCATACGCTCAATCGTTTCTTGTTCAAAAAGACTTACGTTATAGTTAAGGCTACAATGGAGCGTTGAATAGGTTTCCTTAATCGAAATACAGAGATCCGATTTTTGCATTAAGTTATTGTTATAAATAGTAAAATTTCTTAAATCTTCATGGGGTGAGTAGTAAAATAATACTTGAAATAGAGGGGAGCAGCTTGGGCAATCATAAATATTCAAACGACTTAATATTTGTTCTCTGTTGAGTGATTTTATCTTATTCGCATCCTGAAGTAATACTTGTCCTGCTTTCAATATTTCTTCAAATTGGGTGTTACCTTCGATGTGATAACGAAGTGGTATTGGGTCAAAATCATATTCCTGTTCCGACTGTTGTTCTCTATTTGTTTTTATTGCAGCCCCAATAATAATATCCGCTTGATGAGTATACTGATAAAGGAGAATATTAAATGTGGCAATTAAAATATCAGGTGCTGGGTATTCGGAAAATTTGTTTTTAAGTTCTTGGATTATTTCAAATGGAAGCTCGAACTCAAAATCTGCGCGTGTTAGTTTTAATTCTGGTGGTCGAGGTCTGTCTGTTGGCAGAGCGAGATAAGGTGGTGCATCTGAGAGAAACCGCTTAATAAAAACTAATTCCGCCTCTAAATCCGATCTTTTTGATAACGAACTACTCATATATGCTCCTATCGCCAGGTCTTGAACAGTTTTTTTGCTTGGTTTAAACGCATCCATGCCTTTAAATAGGTTCCTCAAGGAAAATGCTTGAAAGCTTCCTGCCAATGCCAAATTTTTTTGTATTTAAATTTGCTTTATTTTTGTTATTTAAGGATAGCAGTTTATGCTAAAAAAAAATCATCTTGACTATAATTTTACCATTCAATGTGTGGGAAAGTATGAGAAAAGGCGTAGCGAGTAATGTTCATTTTTGCAGGGTTAAGGATTAATGCAACGATAAGCATAAAGCCCATACTCTTTATGTTTGAACGCATAGGTACGTGTAGGTATTCTTTGGCATTGTGCAAAATGCTGAGCTAAACAAGCACTACGGTCATAAATATCAATATATAGCGCCTCTTTTAAGGTTTTTTCACTAATTTGCTTACTAATCGCGGCACTCCATTCAGCATATTGATTTTGTTGCGTGTCACACCCTAAAGTATAAACCGCGGGGTTATTATTAAGGAAAAATAACATGCGTGCGGCAAACCAACCTGAGGTCAAAACTGGGCTAGTTAGTTGAGGATAATCTGCATTGAATTGTTTGATTAGATGGTAAGAGATAAGCTTTTTAGATTTAACGATAGGATACGTATGCGTATTATCGATAACAATAAAAAAGCTTATTAGCACATAGATTCCGATCAACGCGCTGGCTAATTTACGATAAGGAAAGACTTCAAAACAATATCCTAGCAATAAGGAGCTGCTGATTAGATAAGGCGCTAGCCAATATTCTCGAATTTCTGCTTTACTTGCCGTGTATAAGTAAAAGCAAAGAAAAGTAATGCTCACAATCCGGCATAATTTTACGATTAACTCTTTATCCGCATCCAATTTTTTTGTTCCCCACAAAAATGGAGAGAGGAGCATCACATTTAAACTGGGAAGAAATTGGGTGACGAAGGATTTACCTACATTAATGAAGGGGTTAACCTTCGTAGTGAGCTGATGGGTGGTAAGTTGATAAATAAACGATTGCCATTGGTTTTGATAATTCCAAATAATGACGGGGCTAAAAATACCGATGGAGAGCAATAAGGCTAAGTAAAAATGTTTGTTTTTAAAAACCGAACGATATGGGCTGGCGATTAAGAAAATGAGCAGGGCGAGGATTAAGACGATGCCTGAATATTTTGACAGCATCATTAACCCTGCGCTGGCTCCAATAAGATAGAGTTCTTTATTGTTATTGGTTTTTAAGAATTTTACTGTGTAATAAAGGGTGAGGGCCCAAAACAATGTTAGTGGGGTGTCATAGGTTGTTTGTTTTAATATATCCAGGGTGACCAGTGGGGAAAATAGCCAAGAGAGTGTGGCAATGTAACAGGCTTTTTTCGATAAGAACAAACGCGCAGTTTTATAGAGAATCCAACTGGTAAGTGCTGTAATTGCAATGCCTATGAGGCTCAGCGCAAAAAGTGTATGGCCAAATGCCAAGGTGGCTAGTTTGATAAGATAGGCGATCATCGGGGAGCCATCGTAATAAGACAAGGCGAGATGGCGGCTCCATTCCCAATAATAATAGGTATCAAATGACAATAAATTGATAGGAGCTAGTCCTAAGAGCACCACGAAATAGAGTGCAAGAAGAAGACAAATACCACGTGTATAGGTCATAGAATTAGTAGTCGCCTTTAATTATTAAGTGCAAGCTTTTCTCCCCAGATATGGCGAGAGTAAGTGAAATAATTTAAGAGGGACATTAAACCGATACCAACCCCCATAATTATATTTTCTTGCAGTGCTCCATCACCAAAACACAAGACACCCAAGCGTAGCCAATAGCTTTGTAAGTAAATAATACTAATCGAATAAATCGAAAAAAGGGCTATTCGCTGCATTTTTAGTGCGCGCGAGACGGAGTAGTGTGCGCGAAAAGTAATTTTATTATTCAAAATAAAGTTATTAATGATGGCTGCAAATACGGCAAGCTGGGAGGCACTAAATGGCGAAATATGTAAGTAGTTACGCAACAGATTATAAACCCCAAATTGCACGACCATGCCCATGGAGCCTACTAGACACATTTTTAAATAGCGTCTGAGTTCGTAATAGCGAAGGGTAAATACAACCCGTAACGAGTCATAAATGCTATTTTTGGGTAGCTTACTGTCTCCTAAATCCCGATCAATAAACTCGATGGGAAACTCGCGAATTCGCGCTTTATTTTTGTGGAGTAACCATAATAGCTGTAATTTATAAGCATAATGGTTGGTTAAAAATCGTTGTGGAAGGATTTTTAATAAGTGCTGACGACGTGTTGCACGAAAGCCGCTAGTAAAATCTTTATATTTATGGGTAAGCACAGCTCGGGCAATGTAATTCCCTAATACGGAAAATAATTTACGATGAAAAGCCCAGTCTTTAGGAATACTTCCACCAGGGACATATCGACTGCCCACCACACAATCACAGTGTTCTAATTGTTCCAAAATTGGGGCAATATATTTAGGTTGGTGAGATAAATCGGCATCAAATTCAAAGACAATATCTGCATTCATTTCATTGAGTGCATAGTTCATCGCTTGCAGATAAGCCGAGCCTAATCCTGATTTGGCTGATTCCGCACGTAAATGTAGCCTTGGGTAGCGCGTTTGTAATGACCGAACAATGAGCTGGGTGTTATCCGTAGAGGCGCTATCAAAAATTAATATATGCAGCTTATAATCAGGAATGGAACGGGTTGCCGCAAAGACTTGCTCTATGGTGGTTTCAATGACCGAGGCTTCGTTGTATGTCGGAATAATGACAACCACTGTTTCCTTGGTTAATAACGCATCCATGGGCGCATCAAGAGCATCAGATTTATTTGCATCGAGAGTCAATTTTATATCCGACAGAGGACTATTTTCGCTAGAGTGTATCAATTAATTTTTGGAAAAAAAAGGTATGTATTTATTCAGGTGGGCGGGGCTTGATTTATTCGGGGTTGTAGTGCTTGAATCAGGCTTCGACCCCGTATTATATTACACTGCAGCCAATACGGGGTACAGATTTCTTCTTTATGCCGACTCTAATTGTTTCATCACATCTGATTTAAAGGTATTACTAAAGACCATCACTTTTTTAAAATTGGCGCTATCTTTGGCAAAATAAAATAAATCAATAAAATGGGCCCCCACTGGCTGTTGTTTTTGGTTCTGCCAATTAAAATAAAAAGAGGCAATAAGTACTTCAGAATTATTTCGTGACGAAAATAGTTGCGGTAATTGAGCTGACGGATGGTTTATGGTGTCAGTAAACAGCTTTTTGTAGAACTTAGATGAGGTTTCTGCGATACCCGAGGAGGAGACTACGGTTCCGTCTTCGGTAAATAGTTTGGTAATGCCCTCATAATCTCCTTTGCCTAAAAGAGCGACATAAGTTTTCATATTTTCAAGACGTTGTTGCTCTAGAGTTTGCGCTTGCGCGGTGCAGCACAAAAACATGAGCAGAAAACAATAAACCAGACGATGCATAATAGTTCTCCTGCAATAAAACATTCCTTGGGGCTTTATAATAACAGATTCTAAAGTGCGTGAAATACAAATAGTTGGAGTAGCCTGGTTGCATGCAATCAGGCTATAGTTTTGTACCTAGCGTTAAGGATACAGATTCAATCGCATTTTTTGCTTTTTCTCTAAAATGCTGTAGATAAGGTTGGGTTGAATGGAAATCAAAAGCCTCTTTGGATTCAAAGCATTCAGTCATCGTGAAGATGCTTGAATTTTCCACATTTTGATGCAAATTATAGCTGATGCATCCAGGCTCTGCTCGAGTCGGTTGCAGCAAGGTTAATAGAGCGTTACAGAGCTCTTCTTCCTTGCCAGGTTTGGAGATAAATTGTGCAATACAGAGAAAGTTTGCCATTATTCATTCCTTAGTTATGGCTAATAATAGAAATCTCATTTTCGGAGATTTCTATTAAACACGCAATAATTGCTTAAAATTTACTTTGAATTGAAACCGCTTTCTCACATAGATTGCGTAAGGCGGTAGCTATTTGCTTGGCTTCATTGCCATCCAAATGATAGTCTTCTTTTAATTTTATCGGATCAGTAAAACTCAGCCAGACTTCGCCATTTTGGTCTTCGGTAACCATTATTCTTAAGGGTAAGTCTAGGGCTACTGCCGGATTTTCTTGCATTAAGGCAGTGCCTTTAGTGGGATTACCTATAATAAGGACCTCAGTAGGTAATAAGGATTGATTTACTTTACTGGCCTCAGCACTGTGATCGATATGAGCAAAAATTTTACCTCCTTGCTTGGTTACTATAGAGCTTAATCGCTCTATGGTCTGTTGCACTGAATAGGGACTTTGTATGGTTTCAGCCTTTAAACCACCATCCATTGCAGCTAATTTAATGTCAAAGGCTGCGGCAATTTTACGGGCTAAAATATCTAGATCGGCCAGGTTTTCTTTATTGGCTAATAGTGTCACACAGACTAATTCATTCGCTGCGGTAAAGCGACTTAAAAAAGCGGAAAACCCGGGTATGTTTCCCTTAATATGCATCAGCCCAGGATGGCCGGGGAATGACCAACCCGCGTTTCCAGAAATTTTTTGTTGATTATCCAATATAGGGCTTTGATATAAGAAGGCTCTATTTTCGGCATTTTTAATGAGAATGCCACCTGCCAGCCCAATATCCCAAATGCTAATGTCTTCGGCAGAGGCGATAATGCCGCTATTGGCAAAAGAAGAGCTCCAGCTTATTTCGGGAGTTGTTGCATTGTCAGCCGAATGCCCAACCGCATGTTCCGTAGGATCAACAAAAATTGGATTTTTTAAAAACTCGCTATGTTTAAATGGGTTAGTACCATTGCTTGTTTCATTCTCCACTGACGATAAGGTATTGATAAAAAAGGTGCGTTGTAATCCCATGCGTTCTATCTGATTTTTAGTCACATGGGCTTCATAACTCATACCACTAGCTTGTTCTACAATGAGCCCAAGCAGGTAAAAATTAGAAGCGCTAATTTGGGTTTCAGTTCCTGATGGAAATAATAAGGGCGGCTCTTTAATAAAGTTAATAATCTCTGCAGCAGGATATTGATGGTGGTAAGAAAAGCCTTCACAAGCAGTATAATCCGGTATTCCGGAACTGTGTGTTATCAAATGGCGAATACTTGTTTTTTCCCAAGATTGCGGTGCGGAGGAGGGTAGATAACCTATTATGGAATCATCCAAGTGTAATTTTCCGTCTTCTTGGAGCTGCATAATCGCTACCGCCGTAAATGCGGTGGTTATTTGTCCTATATTAAACAGCGTACGGGTTGAAACCAAGCGCATAGATTGAGTATCTGCTAATCCATAGCCCACGACGCGCGTAATGTATGGAGCTTGCACAATGGCAAGGGACATTCCAGGAATCGCATGTTGTTCCATGTATTCAATAATGAGATCATCTACAGATTTTCCTTGATAAATTGTGCGAAAATCCCCTCGACTACTTCCTTGGGTAATCATTCTTATCTCCTTATGACAAATCATTATTTTTTCTGTGACTCAGAAAAATTGAATATCGGTGCCGTATGTGCCGGTTTTTTACCTACATCAAATGCAAGAGGGATGTAGGGTAGATTTAAGACAAAGAGTGAGGCCATAAAAAATAAGGCGATGCCAATATTTCCTGACTGAATCCAGGTTCTTTCTCGCTCAGCAGAAACACAAGCACTTAGTGCATAAAGCAGGCCATAGAAAAAGACGGCCAATAAGCAAATAATTCCATTGATATCCATATAAGCATTCTTACGATAAATTTGCAGCAGCATCATAAGGATTAAGAACAATAAAATGACGCGGTAAATTTTGAGTAACCATTTTAGCCATAATGGTGCTGCGGTTTCTTTTTCTACATCCCCATCCTGGTAGTAGGCATTAAAAAATAAAATACCTATAAAAACGAGCGCGATGAGAATGGGTAAGGGGTTAATATAATCGGGTAAGGTTTGGGCTGCAGCAGCAGGGCCTATTTGATAGAGAATAAAATAGACAATACTTATTAATGCGAAGAAGGGTAAGAGGTAATACATCATGCGTAGTAATAAAAAACGCAGGCTGTAAATAATATTTATGTTCTGCTGTCCAACCCCTAAGCCAATAAAGAATAAGGTGGAATTTAAAATTAAAGAAAAATGGATGTTATTGGAATATAAATTCCATAAATATTCATAACCTAAGGTAGAAAAGAGCAGGGCTGCAAGCAAAACAAGTAAATTAGCTAGGCTGGCAAATAGTCCCGCGACACATAAGAGAATGAACATGTTCCATACCGCAGCGAATAACGTAGGGTAGGTTATCTTCCAAGTATTATCATGATGGATGGCATAATGAAAGGAAAGCCCAATATAAACATATACTGGGAATGCCCAGGTAAATATAAGTAGGTGCTCGGTCAAATCATATCCTGTTTTACCTAGGAAACAGAAGGACAGAATCAGCGCCCCAATGAAACTGGTGACGAGTAAGCGCAGGCGATGAGTTTCATTATAAGCTAGGGTATAGAGCAGGGCGAAAATGGTTGAGAAGGTAATCATGTAGATGCATGAAAATAAAATCGAGTATCCATTCGCCATTGATGAGGTACCCCACGCTGATTCCTGCAGACGATATGCGTAATCCAGTACAAATCCAAGGAGTAGTCCTATTAGGGTAAAAATATAGATTCCTTTTTTAGCTGCCATTATTTGTTTCCCTTAGTGATCCTCCTATTAAGAATAGTTGATTTTTAGGCGCTTTTCTGGAGCAATTTAGGACACTTGGCTTTTGTTTTGGTCTTTGTTCAGGTAGAATAAAAATTTTAAGCAGGCTGGAATATGAGGGGCTATGCAAAGCAAAGAAGAGCGTGGCAGACAATGGCTGGGGGCTAAAGCAGGCACTGAATCTGGGCAAGCTAAATTACTAACAGCCCTATTAATGAATAATTACATTCAGTCAGTCAATAATTTGGGGACGATTAAAGACGCGTTCGCCAATAGCTTCAACTCAGAGTTATTTATTCGTTTGGATATTTTTAATGCTCGGGAGCGAGGCGCTTTATTATTTGCTAAATTGACTGTCGATGAAGCTCTAGAGCAACTACAGCCTGCTGGAAATCAAGACTTATGTAATGCCTTACAGGATTTAAGTGATATTACGGGGCATCTTTTTAATACTAAAATACCCTCAACAGCTGATGTAAGGAAATTACTGCAGATAGTAAATAATATACTGGATTTAGATGACTCCGTATTTACAGATAAAGCATTGGCAGCCAATTTACTTTTTACTCTTTTTCTTATACTTAATTTGGGAGAGCCGACCCTGCAGTCGCTGAACGGCTGGACTTTAAAAATGGTATCCTGGGTTATTCCTATAGCCGAAATACGAGAAAATATTGATACTTTACTGCAAAAAGCAGAAGCAAAGGCTGTGATTCTTGCACCTAAGCCAGAGGGGGCTGAGGAGCTTAATGTTGTTGGGCTTGCCCAATCCTGTTTTAATCAACAGTACCTCTCATTGCTCACTGCAGCATCTCCTGGTGAGCAGACCACAAACATCGACGAACTTGCGATTCAAAAGAAGTTGAGGGTAGTTGAAGAAACTATGGCCCAGGCTTCTGTCGGTCTTTTGAGTTTAATGACATTACGACACAGTAACCATGAGCTTGGATTAAGAGTTAAATCACTGAACGCGTTTCTTAATGTGGTAATCGAAAATGAGAGTCGTGTTTCTGGTCGTATGTATTTTTTAGATTTGATAGGTGGTAAGAACTCAGCTGCCTATCAAATTTTGCTAAAAACCTTAGCAGAGCAGAAAAAAACTGCTTTTGAGACGATAGTACAGCAATTAACCACCGCCAACGAGGAAAAAAATATGTCACAGCAAATGGCCTATGGCCTTAGCTGGCTTGCTGTGCCGGTAACGCATGGTTATCGCTCTGTTACACCACAAAAAATACAGGATGCTGCATTAACATGGGTGCCATCTACCTGGGATAGTGAATGCAAGGGGGCGCTAAAGCAATTGTTAATGGATGCTCTTGCTGAGCTTAACGGTACAATTCAAGCCCAACAAGAAGAAATTACCCGTATTAGCAATCAGCTATTTCAGCAGGATAATGATTTAAAACGGCAGATTTTAAGTGAACCAGATGAGGGGCTTCTACAGCTACAGCAAACAGTGACGCTCGCAGCGCATGCTGTGCATGTATATCATGGTTTATTGCATTCCATGAAAAAAAATCAAGATTTTCTTCAAAAATATCAAGAAGATGCGGCCACTTTGGAGCATTTTATTCAGGTACATAATAACTTTTGGGTTAAGCTTTCCAACTTTTTCTCACAAATTTGCTGGTTATTTAAAACCGATGCCGCACGAATGGTAGATATCGTCACTCAATGCAAAACTAAGCTTGATAAGTTAAATACCAAATATCAAGAGGCGATCGATAGTTCGCTTAGGAAAATTGATCAAGATGAGGATGTTGATGCGGGTATCAAAAAGCAATTAAAAAAACAGTTTAATACGGAGATGGATAGAGGGCGTATTGAGCCTCATAATCACTCAGCTGGAGCGCGTTCTACTCGTTTATTAGTTAAGAGTCTGGAGCGTCTATTTGCTACTAATCCTCAGCCGCTGCAACCTGTTTTGGATAGTAATGAAGAGATTGAAGACGAGCCGGTTGGAATACTTGGTTTCTAATGGGCTAAAAAAAGGACTTGTTTTATTTTTTCTTTTTGATTAATATTTGCGCAAATTTAAATTGTAACTAAGGAAAATTCGGATGCCTACTTTTTTTAAGCAAAAAAGCACGTTTGATACGACGATGCAAGTTGTAAATGGTGTTGCTGCAGTTTTAGCCATTGGACAAATGATTGCGGACCCTAGTACTTCATGGCGCTTTGGTTTGGATTTAGTGACTCATGGTTTGACCGTGTATGCATTTGAGAATAAAGATAATTTTTGGGGGCGTTTAGCCGCTTCTGGAGCGAATTGCACTAGATTAGGCGCGATTTATGCTGATGCAACAGGTCAAGGAGTGTTTGGTGTTGCTGAGGCAGTTGATGTGGTATTACACAGCACCAACATGGTGAGTACCCTTTTATCGGGTTCTTATGAACAACCCGAGGAGACTCCTCGCCCTAGCTCTAATCCTAGTACTAGTCTTAGATAGTCGAGCATATGTTGGGCCATGGCCCAATGGCACTACCTTAAGCAGCTAGTGCCTCTTTTTCTATCATTTTAATTATTTTATTAGCTTTTTTCTGTAGCTTAATTTGCTCTGTTTTTCTTGATTTTTTTAGAACAGAAAAGGTTTTTGGCCT
>JARLJR010000036.1 GCA_031291095.1 Legionella sp.
CCCATCTATCCGCTCCAGCAGACACCAACTCCTCCGACGAGCATTCATACGGGGCCCATTCTCGGATTTGGCATCTGCTTCCGCTCAGGTGGTGCCAATCGGAAGGGTATGAACTTTGACACAGAATTCTGAACACTCCCTTTATTACCGAGCATTTCTCTTGTCATGTAGTATTTTGTTGCTTTCCCCCAAATTACATCCTTACTTTGTCGGACACTTCGGTAAAGGAAATGTCACCTTTTTGCATACTGTTTCTTATCTGTAATATTTCTTTTGCTGTTGGCAAACCATTTACTACCAATTTACATTTAACGGATAGTCTGTTTAAGAGTTGATTTATTTCATTAATTATATGTTCACGCAGCACTGCTTGCGCATATCTGAAACTCAACATTTTATAAAACGAATAAAACTCGGTACATTTTTTTTGAGACCAGTCTCTTCTATTCCATCCCCATTTATAGGTTACTCTATTGAAATATATTTCACTGCTTCTCACATATTTCATAAAATCATAACTTTTTGTTGAAATACCACGTTCAAGATCTTTCTTGAAGAAATCTGGCCCTAAGTGATTGTATTTTGTTAGTCTTTTTAGTATTTTTTTATAGTGACTACTGCCACCTAACGAACGTGGCATCCTGACTTGCCATATTTTTTTCTTATTAACCACTGTGATTTTTCTTTTCCACAAGCCCCAATCACCTGGCGGAATTATTTGCAGACACCAAAACAATAATCTAAAGAGATTCTTCGATGTAATCCCGTGAATATATATTTGCTCCTGGTCTTTTATGATTTCATAAACAGCTTGTCCTTCCCATGCTAAATGTCTAGCGATGTTGTCGACAGCATCGCAAAACATTCTGGCAGTATCATGTTTATCAAATTCGCCTAGTTCGCCAACTATTTCTTTTGCCCTTTCACAATCTGGTTCTTCACCCTGAAACTCGACGGTGAAATTTTCTTGCTTTTCTGTTCGGCCACCAATTGGCATTATTGCCAAATGTATATCCTCAGTGAACATATGGACATTGGGATTTATTTCTGGCCCTTTTGATAAACTCGGAAAATGTGTAGCCATAGAGGGTTTGGCATCTCGGTAACTGTTTAGCCTTTTCACTCAACTATCTCCTCGCCTTTCTCTTTTGCTTTCTTACTCTCCTCCCTCTCCAGTGAATCTTGCAAATCCCATCCTTTCCTTCCGAAATTTAGCTGGTTTGCTCCATCCTTAGTGCGCAGGTAGAAAGTAATAAATATATCTATACCATCATGGAAGCTTCCATGTGGTTCTCGCGCAAAAATACGAATCAACGGGCTGTTATGATCTATTTTTGTGTGAGATCCTAAGTAACGTCTTGAAAAGACTTCATGGCGAGGAACATTAGATAATTTTCGGCGGATACGCATGCTCCAATTTGTACGCAATACGCCTCTATGCGGTATTTCGAAAGCACCTTCAGTGAAGGCTATAGAAGCGGCCAATAAAGACAAAGGTGATTGTTCGCCTTTTTCTGCAAAAAAATGATCCCACGCATCAGTTACTATCTGCCATAGCTGCTCATTACCATGATAATCCGCCATTAATCGCGCATACCCCGATAGCTCCATTAAATCAAGTAAGGGTGCCGCAGCTATTTTGAAATCTTGTTGTGCGCGCCAGTCCATTGAAGATGTCTTCGGACTCAAATTGTCGAAACGCATGATGCATCCATACAAATACATCGTGAACACATTTCCTAATAAGTTTTGGTCATTCTTTGATAGTGCTTCAAATGAAACCTCGCCCGATGTGTGCAAAAACTGGCCAGCATAATCTGGAAAACCTTCGGGTCTTTTCGGTAACTCAAGCCGTAAGTTATGGGCTGACATTAATTTTAATAATTTTGACTGCCTATTCTGACTTGCCTCTTTTAGTTTTTCGTATTTAAAACAAGACCAAGGCAACCCTTCTATTTTCTTGTCATCGCTTAAGGCTGACCATTTTCTTGGCCAAATCTCTATTTGGTGATCTACTTTGTGCCAGAATTCCCACTCTCTACTCATCACAGCACCGACCAACCATGGATGTTTGGCACTTGTTGTTTTGTTAATCCATTTGCAATACAAATCTGAGCCTTTTGTAACAAGGCTTTTGGTATTCTCGACAAAAGTATCCGCTTCGATTTGTAACAACAATTCTTTCTGATACCATATCGGAGTTATTTCTTGTCCTTCTGCTAATACTTCAAAATTCAGCCTTGGTTTAAACCACTCTAATCTTGGTAAACAATAGGAAGGAAAACCATGCTTGTATAAGTTGCTGTCATTGCACCAAGTTATATTTGACAATCTTTTTTCGACTTTTTCTGCATCGATTTCTTCTATGTGTTCTCGACATGCTAATGCAATGGTTATAGGCATAGATGCAAATTTTTCAATTATTGCCAATTTTTCGAGGATCTCATTAGCAATGATCTCATTTTTCGATACGGGAGAAACAACCTCAAATACACTATCGCCCAACTTTTCTAAGATATTTAAAGCACGATCAGTTCTTCCACTTCTTGCTAGCAGTTTTAAATACGCATCGACATATCCTGCCAGCTCTAATGTTTCGTTGTACCTTTCTTCATTTAAATTAACTTTCAAACATTCTATAATTATTGGCAAAACTCTGACTTCTACCCACTCTTTGTCGTTTGTAACATCTGGCTGCAGAATAGTACCTGTTTGATGCGCTACGGATACCCGTGTATCTTCGGTTCTATACCAATCTCGATGCACATATTTTTGCTCATACCACTGACTATCTGAAGGGATATATTTTTTTGTTCTTTCATAGAACAACATGAACGAAATAAGATTTTCCGAAAGAGAAATAAATGGCGAACCATGCAAATGTGCTTCATTCTTAGTTATATCTGAAAGAGTCTCTAAAGTATCAAGGCTAGATGATGCCAATTTATTAGCATGTCTTTGAAAAACCGCATCATTCCACCGATAACCGCCCGCGTTAACCATTTTCACAAACTGCCGCAACTGACCAAACAAATGGAGACTTAGCGCTGTTGGATCGAACAAATAAAAAACACGTTGACCTAATTTAACAAAAGCTATAATTCCAACCCCAGCCGCTACAAGCATTACTGGAATGGCGAGGCATATACGACTAAAGCCAAGTACACGAAATGATGCTAATGATATCCCAAGGAAAGTAATGAAGGACAAAAAATGCATATACATGTTACCGATTCGCTCTTGCGCAAGAAGGTCACGTATATTGTTTGGTACTTTTGCATATATAGAACCAGCAATGGTGCTGATTGCGGCATAATATAAACCTATAAACACACCACCAATTCCACTGATACTAACTAAAAATGTTACATAATCACTATCATCCGGTATTTTTAAAAATGTTAATTTATAAAAACCAATAACAACGGGGTCGACCAATTGGAGGAGTATGGCAAACAGTAATGCCAGTATTAATTGTGTTTGTGTTATCTGTAATAGATGTCTGAAACTAACGAGATTGTCTTTTTTATCTCTCGCATTAAATTGATAACGAAACACCTGTGCGCCAATCCGGACAAACACCTTATAACCAAACGAACGCATCCACCAAAATGCACGATGTTGCGACAAAAAGAGGAATAAGAAGTTTCTCAAGTTTACACACTCATTTTATTTTTATATGTTACGTTATTACTTGAATTTATTGGCAATGTCACAAAAGGTTCGAAGTAAAAAAATAAATATTCCCTCATCTATTGAATGTTGCAGTCAGATATTGATTAATAACAATCATGCAAGTGAACTTCGTATAAACACAGATTGATGCCTTTTGGGCCCCGGCATCTTTTCTATAGCGTATTACAAGTAATTCTAATAGCCTGTAGATCGTGTCGAAAAGAAGGATATAAAAAAACAGCCACTTAAACATGATTATTGTGCTCATCAAAAGTCCACATCTTTCCCACACATCATAACCTGAAAAATAAACCACAGATAGAAAAAGATTTCTGAATATTTATAATAGGGAAGCTCTATTGATTGAAGCAATTTCGCAACAGTCAATAGAGCCTTTTTCGAGAGGGATCAGCTCTTAATTAGATTAACCTCAAAAACAGTTAATAAGCTGATATTATTGATGTAAATATCTGTATATATGCTATAATGTGCAAGAAATACTACAAAAACCCTTAATAGGCTTGCACATGATCAGATACAAAAGTAACCGTCAGATGGGCTTAGAAGGTTTCCACCTCCCTTTTGGTGGAGAACTGAATCC
>JARLJR010000037.1 GCA_031291095.1 Legionella sp.
ATAAGTTCCATTTGGTGTTGTATCAGTCTTTGTGGGAATTACCCAGCCGGTAAAAGTATTGCCGCCACCTCCCATGGAGCTCGGTTTCCTGTAATATTGTTGAGCCATTGCTCCTAAATTGTTCAGATCTGCAACTACGCCATCCCTGTTAGACGAAACTGCATTTGCAGTAAATAAATTTATTCCTACTACTACAGCGATACCAACTACGATAACGCCGAGAACAATGAGAAGAAGTTGTTGTTGACCCATGAATCACTCCTGTTATATTTTGTTGTTTGTTAATAAATTATTTGTGTTTTCGAATAATACAAGATCAATAAATTCGATATTACTGTTGCATTTTATGTGCCGAAAAAAATGTGCTGTATCTAAGTGTTAGATTATAAATTTGACATTATTTTTGGAAAGAAGGTTTATTTTTTAGCGATATATGCAATTCGTGGGGGGTGATCAATTTTTAGCAATATCTATTTCAGTAAAAATTACAACTGGTGCGAAGATTATTCGTATCCTTTTGTATATAAGATCAAACGAATCACCTTTAAAAAAACACACAAATTATTATTTCAAGAGTATCATCTTCTTTGTACCGATAAATTCTCCTGCTTGAAGCCTGTAGATATATACACCGCTTGGAAGATTGCTTGCTTTCCAGGTCAGTTCATATGTGCCTGCTTGTTTTTCTTCGTTAACTAATGTTCCTATTTCTTTTCCGGTAATATCATAAATTTTTATGCTTACTATGGAAGCTTTCGGAATCGAGTACTTAATATTTGTAGTAGGATTCCAGGGGTTGGGATAATTCTGTGAGAGCGTAAACTCTTTTGGTATCTGTGCTGCATCCATAGACACACCGACTATGTCTGAAAGAAGTCTCTTCCATACTCCGGTTGTATCAGTTCCTAAAAAAATATAAGATCCGCTGACAGCAAATGACCCTATATGAATGTTATCATACAGCCCATTATTAACAGGTGTCCAGCTTGTTCCATTGTCGGTTGTTAAACAGACACCCCCGTTAGTACCTGCAAATATCTTTGTCCCGCTGATGGCAAGTGCTTCTACCATATAATTAGTCAGCCCATTATTTATATCTATCCAGTTTGCTCCGCTGTCCGTCGAACGGAATATTCCCGCGCCTTCGGTGCTTGCAAAAATATTGATACCGCTTACTGTGAAAGATGTAATACGGACTTCAGGCAGACTAGTATTTGCTTTTGTCCAGTTTGATCCGCTATCGGTTGAATAAAAAATTCCGCTGTTCCCGGTACCGGCAAATATTTCATTTCCGCTGAATGCGAGTGCACTAATGAATTTATCAGTGAGACCACTATTCTTTTGTGCCCATGTTGATCCATTGTCTGTCGATAAATACGTGCCGTTCCCCCAGGTGCCTGCAATAATATTTGTTCCATTAACCGCGAGTGAGTAAACAGGATAATCGCTGAATGGACCATTACTTAAATGTGACCAGTTCGTTCCGTTGTTGCCTGATATAAATAAACCTTTACTGGCTGTACCTGCAAAAATATTGGATCCGCTTATTGCAAGCGATCGGACAACAGTATCAGTTAAACCATTATTTAACTGCCCCCAGTTTGTTCCGTTATCTGTCGTAAGGAATACACTTGTCCCATAAGTTCCGGCAAAAAGATTGTTTCCGCTTACTCCTAAACAATATATGGCCCCGCCGACAGGTCCATTGGTCGGAATCCATTGTGCTTGTAAATAACTATTTATGACTAATAAAATAAAAACCGCTAAATATTTCATATAGCACTCCTTATCTTAATAAATATCTGTTGTTAATTTGCGATAAAGTATCTTTATAT
>JARLJR010000038.1 GCA_031291095.1 Legionella sp.
CGCGCGAGCATTAACTTCCCTTTATCGCTTAAAGCAGTTCATTCATGAATTCATCGAAAACATTGCCCTCTTTGCTCTCAAAGAGACTAAAGTTAAATCTCCTGGAGGGACTGCACCAGGAGATTGCTTTTAATGCTTTTTTTGTTCTGAGTCCTTAGCTTGACGGCTATGGGCTATGGGCCCCAACCTAACCCCCCCCCTGAGAAACACAAAAAAACAGCCAGATCGATTAAATTTAATACTTGAAAAAACAAACCATCAGCCTATATTTAAAACAGAATGGATTTATTAAGGCAATGGATATGATATTACCTTTATTGAAGCAACAAAGCATTTCTCCTTTTAGTACAACTAGAGCTCAAATAAAACAAGTTAATGCTATAGTACAAAAAATCAACAAATATCAGAAAAAAAATCAGCCTCTAAAAGCACTGCCTTACGTGGACAAGCTCGCATCATACATACTGCAACTCGATAAAGAAGAAAAAATAAAGCAACCGATAAAAGAATGGGCAGAGCAAAACTCACTTGATGAGTTTAAAAAAAACATCATTAGTGAGAACACGCAGCGTGAACTGCAGCAAAAAGTAAAACAACTAACCGAAAAAGCAAAATTGCCAAGCATTTATCGCCTGGAAAACAGCCCCTCAACTTATCCTGATTTGATCAGTGATAAACTTAGAACAATCGATGAAAAATTAGAATTTGAATCGTTAAATGCAGAAAATAATCCGGCAGTCGTGGTCACTAGTCCAGATACTCATATGTCGTTTATTGTTCGCTTTTTCCGCATGCCAAATGCAGAGGATGGCACGCATCTTTCGCCAAAAGAAATTCGTGAACAATGCAGTAAAGACATGCCACAAGTTCCTGCTCCTTTAGCAATGGAACGGATTACTAAAGAGGGCAATGATGAATTGTATTTTGAATACAGTCAGTTCTATCCGGAAGGTAATTTAAAAAATTATTTTGCAAATTTACGCGAACAAAAAGAACAAGGCATTATTAGCGAATCAGAATTTGATAAAGCCTTATTAGATTGTAGTAAGCAATTGATGGAGTTTCTCGTTTCTTTAAATGAGCGTAAAATTTGGTACACCGATATGAAACCCAGTAATATTTTATTAAATGAAGGAAAAATTATTCTTAGTGATGTTAAAGGTTTATTGGCAAGCCAATCGTATAAAATCCCAAGCAATATGATCAATGCCACTAAGGGCTACTATTCCTCCAATGTGTTCTTCAATGATAATTCGGTTAATCTTGAGTTATTACAATGTCAGACAATAGCCGCAACTCTCTATCAATTAGCATGTGGTGAACTACCTGAGGCAAATGGGAACATCAACAGCTGGCAGAATACTTATGATTTTAGCCATCCGGTGTTTCAAAGTGAGCAGGGGCAGTTCATAAAGAGCATTATTGAGCTTTTTTCTGCCAATATCCCAATTCCTATGGAAAAGGCTTTGGCAAGAGTAAAAGAACAACTAGAGCAGATGGAAAATCATCCGCCCCAAAGTGAGGTTAATGAAGACGATGAGGCACTCGTTGAGCGCAAATTGCATGAGAAGCATGGTCAGCGATATATGAAATTATAAACATGCGTAGGTTGGGCCCATGGCCCAACATTGAGTTATTGCGTGGCTCGATGCCCTTGTTGGGCCATGGGCCCAACCTACAAGCAATTGAAGGGACTGGCTCGACAGATACTATGATAAGCTCTGACTCAGTGAATTATCACTATCTTCCAAATCAGGCAAAAACCAGATGCTCCTATTCCCATATTATTTTTAACCCACGGAAGAATAATCTAACTGAAACCGCCCTTCCAGCTAATATCAACCGCTCTAACAAAACCCTCATCGGGAACTTTTTCCTGAACACGCTCTAAGGCTCGTTTCATGGTAATAGAATGTTTACATAAGGCCGAAATCGGGACTTGCTTGGCTTGTTGATCACCCGTTGCGGTCAATGCATTCGTATTTTGGCAAATGATGCGTAATAATTTTTGCATACCTGTACCACGAATAGGCTCTTGCCTGGCTTGTGATGTTTCTAATGCATGCAGAATGTATTGGCAACGTAGTGCCGCATGATCAAACGATGGCGCTTGTTCCATTTGCTGACTAAGTAATGCCCGTAGCGCATTTTTGTGCGTCATCAAATTGCTCAGCCATTGTTTTACCGCTTGTGAATGACTTAAAGGATTATTAATGGTCTTAGTATTAGTCCATGCTTGCTGCTGATCTAAAAGCCCATTTACAAAAACGTTCATAGTCACGTTAACCCAATCGCGCAACGGACTTTCTATGGAACAGGCATCCAGTATCTTTGTTGCCTGACTATAAAACAAATTAAATGCCTTGCTACTGTCAATTCCATTTAAGCAGTTTTCATAAATACGCACTAACTCATCTAAATCTGCATGATAAGATAAAGCAAGTTGTTTCTTTGTTTCCTCAATAATAGGCGCTACAGCATCCATAGCTAATAATCGATGCTGCCATTCGCGCTGCTTAAATTGGGTTAATTTCAAATGCTCTTGAGCCTTAATGCTTAGCATTTGATCCGGCTGTTTCGTAACATCTGCTAATTCCTGGATACGTTGTTGTACTACTTGAGAAGTAATTTCCCTATAACAACGTGAACATTGCAAGAGAAAAACCTTTTGTGGTTGCTCTAACTCATAGTCATTCAAGATTTTTATTTCTTGATCTGAAGGACTAGAAAAAAGTTCTAACACGATTGCTTTGATGCTGTTAGGGAGCTTAGAAACAATGTGCTCCAATGTGTCTTTATTCAAAAAGACATGGTATTGCTTGAGAAATTGGCTAAACAGCGTTTCTAAAGACCATTGAAGATCAAGAGCATTATTTATCCATGTTTGAATTTTGCGTAATTGTGTCTCTTGCTCTTTTAATTTTCTTACCGCTGTCCCGTGAAAACGATATTGTTCAATATCTCGTTTTTTGGCCTCAGGATTACTCGTGTAATAATGAACTAAAGCAGCTAATGCCTTGTCTTGCGGATTCTTTAATTTATGCTTATCCACAACCGCTTTAATAACAGCAGGAACACCTTGTTGGCTATTCGATGCAGTCAAGCATTCATATAAGGCATAAATGAGTACGCGATCGATTTGCAAAGGATATTGGTTAAGAATAGCTTGCAAGACCTTATCATCTCCGGCCTGTATTATTGGCTCACATAATTCATTCCAAGCATTTAAGTCTAATGGAAAAGTCGCTTGCAAGATTTCTGTATAACGCGCTTCGGTGGTTAGCTTACTGGATAATAAAGAAGGATGTATCTTCTTCACCTGTTGCAACAATAAAGCAATCAATTGTTCGGTCGAAGGCGTATGGTCATTTGAAGTAGCCATAAGTCGCAATAAATGATCTCGAATGTTCATCATCGCTTTAATATGTGCACTCGACTCATTACTAGCAGCTGAGGAAATTGCTAAAACGTGATTGGCTTTACGTTGCTCTATTCTAGGAGCAAGCCAACCATAATAAATCGCCCTGGGAAGGCTTGTTAACGCATAATTAGCGCCAAGCAGTGTGCCATAAAAAAAGCCGCCAATACCCGCTAATGCACCCCAAAATACTTTATACTGCTCTTTGCTGTGAAAAGCTTGATTCCCTTGGATGTAAGCTTGGGAAAATGGTTGCGTTACCAAGCTGAAAATAGATTTATTACGGCGAATAAGTGGTAACACTGCCCCTACCGTTTTACTGAGTTTATCTAATAGTACCTCACGCGTTGATGGGGTCACTATTTGCTCACCATCGATGCCACGAAAACCCGAGGAAAAGTTATCTTCATGACGCCGGCTATAAAAATCGCGAAATACCTCAGGAGATGGGCGTTGATATTTTAAAGCATCATGCATCAATCCTGGTGAAACCTTAGGTGAGATATTCGCTTGTGCTTGCTGGCTAAGCATCGCAAAATAATCTTTGATTGCAGGCTTCTTTAGTAGTGGACTAATATGAATACGTGCTTGTTCTGCAACTGCTTTTGCCGTTTCATCGCTAGGAGAAGGATAGAAGAAACGAGTTAACTCACCAAGATAGATCAACGTATCTTCATACTGTTGATGATTTTCTCTATTTTCGTTTGTTAGTAGAGGCTTTAATGTCGTCAATTCACGAATCAAACGCTCACAGGTTGCACGATTATGAGGGCTAAACGCTTTAGGTGATCGAGTCAACTCAACAAAATAATAATGTAAATCAACATCATCTTTGGTTAATGAGTAAAGGCTATGAACTAATTCTTTAAATAAAGAAAAATATGCCTCCTGACAAGCCTCCGCACTCCGTTCAGTGTCGTGCACAATGCGATCAAAGCCACTCCATTTATGCCTTATTGTCGAATTCATTCTATAGGGTAAGGATGGTGTCTCGCACTCTATGGACGGTAAAAATCGGGATAAAATGGAAAAATAATATTCTTTGAATGTAGGACAATAAGTCATTAAACGTGATGATTGCAACATACGCACTACAAACGAGGCACAAAGCTCTACCTGTTTAAAATGACTATCGAAATTTTTAGGAACTACCCCAATAAAGGGCACTGATACATGCTCACTTTCACGTATAATTTGTCCATAAAACGTATCAGGAATAAATTCATCTGGACCGATTGGATTATAAACCGTATGCCCTCTGATGCTACTCGAAGAAGCTTGAGCATATTGCAACTGTAATGGCCATAATGGATTTGCCACCGAGAGTGACTGCAAGCATTCACCAGAACCAATATCCCTCGGAAAAGACTCCACTACTAAAGAGCCCGCTTGTCGAAACATAGGGGTCTGCTTGAGGTCTCCTTTTTTAGTTTTAAAATAGGTACCTTGTGAGTCGGGTTGATAAAAAGATTCAACCTGTGGCATGCCTTCATCAGTGTATTTAAGAACAAAGTGCCGACGGTACTTAACATAAGCAGAGTTTTCAAAATAATGGGGTTCAGGGAACATGGTCGCCATAAGATTGTCGACTAAGGCACTGTAGAGCGTATTACCATATTCGGAGGGTTGTAGCTGAGTCATGTAGTCAAAGCTTGATAGTAATGCTTCCAGCTCATAGCGTGCCCCGATTGTTGCATTCATATGGGCTTCAGCTGGGCCTTGGCGATGAAGGCTCAAATGTCTAAAATGCGAGGCCCATTCTGAGTCATTAAAGCGAAAGGCATCCGTTCCCGCTTCATTAGATTCATTAACCACACCACCCCAGTTGGCCCCAATACCTAATGCTTGCCCACGATTAAATTGAAATGTCTGTAAAAATCGCATTAAGTAACGGCTGATTATTAACAAATTTGCGTCATTAATAAAGGTTTCACCGAGATTACATTGTTCTCGCAAAATACCCAGAATCATATCTTCATTTAAGGTACTTAATGTAGTCTGCTGGCGCAAAAAAGGACTAACGTAGCATTCATAAGAAGATGCCTGCAACGTCATAAATTCAACGCCAAGACGTTGTAATACAATCTGAAACCAATCAAAAAACTCATCATTTAAGGGTAATTCGATCTGTTGAGATAATTGACGTCGGATAGCACCCTTCCATTGTTTCCAAGGCAAGAACTCCGGTGCTTGCTTCGTTAGCGCATCAGCATGCCCACCAGGCTTAAAGGCAAATCCATTAATTAACAAATAATCGCTAGATTCAATAAGCCCCGCCTCATTAAACTTGTAGTTAAAATTTTCTGAAAAAGGCTTCTCATTAGTACTCTTATTCGAGGATAAAGGCAGATTAATTTCAACAACAGGCTGTTTAGGCAGTGACACCGGTTCTTTTAATACAGTGGGTTCTGTGTTGGTAATTGGTAACAGTAAATAAGAAGATGTTTCCAAAAACTCTTCGATTGGAGCAGAAGACCAAGGCGTCATTGCTTTTAGCAATTGCCACAAACTATGGGGATTGCAGCCCATATGATGGTTTGCAATAGCATGCAAGACCGCGTGATAAGCCTCATCTAAAGCAGCAGGTTCAAGCTCTTGATCTGACTCATTAGCATGATAGGCTTCAATGAGCTGGTTAAATTGCTCAATCTTGCGATTGATTTCTTGGCTATGGATAGGATACTCGCCCAAAAAGCTGGGCAAGCGGTATTTGAATGAAGCATTAGGATTGCACGGGGATTTTTGCAATTGAGCTACTAATGCTACGGCTTGTTCAATTGGTGATTGCTCAGTAGGCGATACTTGGTATTGCTCTTGTAAGCAAGTATGTAATTCATGAACGCATTCATCATCACTTATCATCGCCAGCAAAAAGTACGCTTGCGCTAGTGTGTCCGGGTTTAACTGCTCACGCATCACACGTGGCAGTTTTGTTCGAAGCTGTTCCAATAACTTAGAACTCCCAGTTACTTCATCACGTGTACTTAATGCTTCATACTGTGGCATATACTTACCTTAATTCCATTACATTAGCCTCGTCAACATTCTCTTCTTGCGGGACTGGCATCAAGCCCATATCCGTTTTGAATGCATCGCGTGTAGGTTCTTTTCTTCTACCGGCACCATGGATGATAATGTCATTTATTTTAACTTGCTTATAACATTGGTATACCTCTTCAAACACATGCTCATACAATGCTTGTGCCTTGGCACTGCGTTGATCTTCAGGCAATGCATTATGTAAGTTGCTCAATAAAGGAGAACCACGTTTTTTGGCTTCATCAATGAATCGGCGCAATAGACCTTGGGCATCGTCGTCATTTGCAAATTGCCCTACAAATTGTAGATCGGTTCTAGGGGCCTCATCATATGCGCCAAATAGTGAATGATAACTGGATAAAGCAATACCACCAAAATCGAGTCGTCTCACTAAGTCATTCTGTGCTTGTACATTTTGGTTAGGTGTCAACAAGCCAATAATAATGCGATAAAACTCTTTTAAACCTTTTTTATTGTCACGCCCTTCTTCATCGTCATCCAACACTGCCAAACCTTCAATCCGCTGATCCACCATTTGTTTCAAGCGCTCTTGAGCAGATAAGGTTGATTGAGTTTGAGAGCTTTGATCTAGTGTTTGTAGTGAAGCCAACATGTTGATAAGTATTGCCCCCGTTCCAGCACTAGAACCGGCGCTGGGATCTTCAACAACGTTTTTAGATAAACCATTGGGGTTAGATGAGTCGTTACTTTCCACGCGCAATGCGATATGAGAATCCCGATGCAAGCTAAGAATTTCCAAAATCTTAATGAGTTCGATTGTAGTATCTAAACCCACCAAACTGCCTTGAGCTAAAACTTTCAGAACATTGGTGACTGTGCCAGCTACAGCATCCGTGAAAAAACCGATTGGCTGAAATGTCTCTGTACTCTCTTTGCTGGATTTTTCACTCTCATGGGTTTGCACCGGATGCAAATTCTGATCAGTAGAATGGGCTTGTTTATGCGACCAATTAGCAGAACCATTCAACAATACGGGCAACGCCATGGCACCACCAGTGGACCACAAAGATCCCTCAACAAGATAGCGCAATGCTTCTGCTGCTGAAGACAACAGCGTTCTTTGTAACGAGTGCATTGCAAGATTTCTTTGCTCAGTATCCATATTATCTTTTACTGCATGATGTAATGCCATAGCGATTCTCATTAGAGAAACTCCGCTATGTGATAAGGTTAGGCGTAAGGCGGTTATGGCATGCGTTGCACTGCTTTCTTGTTGCGAGTGGCTGTCCCAGGCAATCTGTTCACTCGATTGAGCAGATTCATCTTTGCTGGGTAACTCATTAATTTTTTGAGAAAGCTCATTAGCACGATTCTTATCAATTAAGCTAAGTGAGCGGCAAACACTGATCATTTCATCACATATCAGTAAAATAGCACTTATTGCCCAATAAAGAGCGGCTGTATTACTAGCACCTGTATGATGCGTTGATAATAAGGAACCGTCTTTTTTCGAGCTACCTTGCCCCATAACTTGTTCCATTTCGTGCATCATGTTTCGTGTCGATGCCTGGATCATGTTAAGCCCTTGGGTTAAGCTAGGCAGTGTTTCCATCAATGCTTCATTTTTATGAGCATCATTCGTATTAACCCCTCCCTTACTCGCTTTTGTAGCCAATAAGCTTGGATTAGTAAATACGCTGTGGGTCAATAAAAGGGAAGCTAAACCCGATTGAGAGGTAGTTTCCAATTGACACGCCATGTCTCGATTTAGTTTGGGAATAACATGTCGGCCATTTTCTTGTTCAACGCGATCAAGTACTGCTTTGATCATGGCTTCTGAATTATTTAAAACGCCCTGCTTCGCTAAATCGACAACGCGATTGCTACTGACACTAGATGAGCTTTCTTCTTGATTTACTGGTTGTTGATTAAGCAATTGGCGTACTGCGTCAGCAAGTTGTGACACATTGCTTAATAAGACTGACATTGAACGGCTGGAAATAACTTCACTGCTTTGTACTGTAGTTTCAATTGCAGTTGGGCCCTTTAAATTATCTGCACAAAGACGCAAAATATTGGACAAGGAGCTAAAATTGGAGTGTAGGCTGTTGATGCGATCAACACCTCCGGAAGGCCCTTGAGCTGTTGCCTCAACCAGAGCTCGTTTTAACCGCCCTTCGGACATTACAAGTGAAGTTTTGTTAAGCGCACGTGATGATTTTACTAATAATGATAACGCAACTAAACGAATTAATACGGTATTTATGGGAGAGGTAATACTTTGGTTAGACAATAAATTAGAAGCCTGATCCATATTGGATAATTCTTCATCTAGCTCCAGTGAACGTACTTTTGATTGTTGGCTATCACTATTCTGAGTTGCTTTTGAAACGTCACTGCTTGCAACATATACATTTTTTTTACCGTCTCTGCTTACCGATTCTTCTGTTAAAAAATGACTCGTTGCACTTATTTCTTTGAACGTTTGCCCAACAAGATCAGTTCCTAAAGCCAATGCAGTAGGTATCGCGCCTGTAACCCCTATGCTCCCTCCCGCAAGAGTGGAGGCTAATTGTGCATGGGGGCTGGCATGTGAATTATTTCTCGGAAATTCCTTATGCAAGCCATCCATAACCTTCTCGCCTTGCTTACCAATAGCTTCTGATACGCTCTGCATACTATGGAATGAGCCATTACCATTCGCTTTAAATGTAGATGTCTTTTTGAATGCATCTTGCATTTTATCTGATGGAATTTCTACGTGTGATACGCCGTTCCCTGTATGTTTAATTACTGAGGACACATCACTAGGAACTTGTGCTAAATGAGTTGCGCCACTGTAAATACTTAATAAAACATTGCGAACCACAAATGCAATAGAATTATCCGTTGCAATCAATCCATCTTTCAGCTCAGGTAAATAAGTTTCTAAAACAGAAGGCTCTATTTGGGGTTGGTCATCAAATAGAGCTTTTAATGCGTTGAATAAGGAATCACGCTGGCCACTGTTTGCTGAAAGTACAGCACTCGCTTTTTGTGCTGCCAATGCGGATTGAGAGAGTCCACCACCAATTCCAGAAAATGTAGCCGTTGCACCACCAGGAATGGCGGCAGTGGTTACACTAGAACTACGAAAGAAATCATTTTTAGGCATATCCAAGTCCCTTAATTGCTTCGAGGTAAAGGGCGGAAATCTATAGAATAGTTTTTTTCTTGTCAATAAACTTATTGATCATTCTGATAAAAATATTTTCTTAATCAGGAAAATTATGAAAAAAAATGATGCAAAACAGGGGTGAGACTATTCCTCCATAGAATAAGGGTCGATGCAGCTAATAAGAAGATCGTGTTACTGAGTTAGGATATACAGACATTTAAAAATCGTGTTATCAGCCACCTCGAGAAAAACAAACACATTGACCGATGTGAGCAAAAATCATACAATACGCCTTTTAAAACCAGCAGATCCCTTATGCCATTTTCTTTTGATAACGAAGATCCTATATTTCTTTTAGCTGCTCAAGGAAATTTAAACGAACTAAAAAAACTCATTGCCCAAGATAAAACGCTACTCGGGAAAAAAGCAACCGATGGAAGCAACCTGCTTATGTTCGCAACAGAGTCAGGACACCTGGAGCTTGCGCAATGGCTTGTGCATTTAAATGGGCAACTTATAAATGACACCAATAATGAAGGCATGACGGCATTCCTTATCGCTGCAGCGAATGGCCAAATTGCAACCATGGACTGGTTATTAAAAAAGAATCCAACTTGCGCTAGTGAAAAAGATAATGATGGTAATACTGCATTCCTTAACACTACAGCGCATGGCCGCATTGCAGCGATGGACTGGTTATTAAAAGAAAGACCAACTTGCGCTAGTGAAAAAAATAATTACGGTATGACGGCATTCCTTGTCGCTGCAGCGACTGGCCAAATTGCAGTGATGGCCTGGTTATTAAAAGAGAACCCAACTTGCGCTAGTGAAAAAGATAATTACGGTAGGACCGCATTCCTTATCGCCGCAGCACAAGGCCAAATTGCAGTGATGGAATGGTTATTAAAAGAGAACCCAGCTTGCGCTAGTGAAAAAGATAATTACGGTATGACGGCATTCCTTATCGCCGCAGCAAGTGGCCAAATTGCAGTGATGGAATGGTTATTAAAAAAGAATCCAGCTTGCGTTAGCGAAAAAAATAATTACGGTAGGACGGCATTCCTTGTCGCCGCAGGGTATGGCCACATTGCAGTGATGGCCTGGTTATTAAAAGAGAACCCAGCTTGCGCTAGCGAAAAAAATAATTACGGTATGACGGCATTCCTTATCGCCGCAGCGAATGGCCGCATTGCAGTGATGGACTGGTTATTAAAAGAGAACCCAGCTTGCGCTAGTGGAAAAGATGCTCAAGGTAGTACTGCATTTCTTCACGCTGCAACGAATGCCCAAATTGCAGTGATGGAATGGTTATTAAAAAAGAACCCAGCTTACGCTAGTGAAAAAGATAATTACGGTAGGACTGCATTCATTGTCGCCACAGCGTATGGCCAAATTGCAGCGGTGGAGTGGTTATTAAAAGAGAATCCAGCTTGCGCCAGCGAAAAAGATAATCACGGTGGTACTGCATTTCTTCACGCCGCAGCTTATGGCCAAATTGCAGTGATGGACTGGTTATTAAAAGAGAAGCATGCTTCCGCCAGCGAAAAAGATAATCACGGTAAAACGGCTTTCATTTACGCAGCAAGTGGTAGCCATATCGACACCATAGGCTGGCTATTGCTATCAGGCCATACCCCCCCAAGCGAGAAAAACAGCGACGGTACTACTGTACTCCATTTCCTTGCCTCACAAGGCCAGCTGAAAATAATACAACAAATGCTGACTAAAAAAATTATCACCCTTAGTACTTTATGGGAACAAAAAAACACTAACAATGAGCATACCCTAACACTATTGGAAAACGCTCATAATGGCTTAGAATGGCTGGAACAATTAACCACTTTTATTTTAGAGCACTACAGCCAAGAGGAATTCCTTAATTACGTTTTAGGGCTGATACACGCTGCCAACACCTCTAAAACAATCAAAGACCACCTAGCCGTTTCTTTAGTTGCTGAACTCGCTACAGATAGGCTATCGCTACCCACTGCGGCTATTGATGCCGAAGACACTGATGTGCAAAAGGCGATTAGCGCTTATCAATTCGTACTTGGTAATACCCATCCCCAAGCCATAAAATTTAAACAGTTGTATGATCTCATTCTCTCAGAAGGACACAAGAGTGAAGCACAGCAAGACGTGCCTGTCTGGACGCTTCATCACTCACGCTTATTAAAAGACTTTTATCGTGCCTCCCAAAACATGTTGGTGCCTGCAGAGTCATTTAACCAATTATTTCTTGAGGAAATGAAAACTCAAGCCTTATCATATGTCACTCAATTAGAACAGGCTGATCGCGACCTAAAACCGAAACCCAGTTTCTCATTAAATCCCAATAGATTTATGCCGCTAAACCCCGCAAAACCTACAATGGAAGCTAACGAGATTAATGAGAGCCATTCCCCATCCTGACGATGGCCTAGCCTCATTTATCAGACCATTACCTGCCTTCAAGTAAGGGCATTTACCAAGGAAATAGAGGCTTTTTTTCAAAGAGGACTGAACCATTAGAACCCAGGCTGTTGTCTTCCCGGAATTCCTGTCATCTCGCGAAGGAAAACCTGGTTGCAACCAACCAGGCTACACAAATTAATTATTTACCTGCATTCATTTTATCAAAATAACTGGTCATTAGATTTCGATAATTAGGAATATAGTTAGAGAACAAAGTGCCTAATCCTTCGATGTCATTACGCCAGTCACGATGAAGCTCACAAGCCATACCAAACCATGACATTAATTGAACCCCTGCTGCTTGCATTCGTAACCAGGCACTGTGGCGAGTGACCTCGTTGAACGTACCTGAGGCGTCAGTCACAACAAATACCTCAAACCCCTCCTCTATTGCCGAAAGTGCGGGAAAGGCAACGCAAACCTCAGTCACTACACCTGCGATAATTAATTGCTTTTTGCCGGTGGCTTTTACCGCTTTAACAAAATCAGGGTTATCCCAAGCATTAATGTTTCCAGGGCGTGGAATGTAAGCGGCTTCAGGATGCATTTCTTTTAGCTCAGGTACAAGAGGACCATTAGGGCCTTGTTCAAAACTTGTGGTTAGCACCGTGGGTAATTTAAAGTATTTACCGCAAGCCGAAACTGCAAGAATATTATTCTTAAATTCATTGGGTGAGAAATCCTGGACTAGGGAGATAAGCCCTGATTGATGATCCACTAATAATAAGGCACAATCTTCTTTATCTAGGCGTCTATACTGAAATTGATTGCTCATTTAAATCTCCATATTTAAAATTATCCTCCTGGAATTATAGACAAGAAACGAAGCATAGTGATATAGCCCGTATTAATGCAGCGTAATACGGACTATGTGGTGTCTTACCTTAATTTAGTATCACCAACAAAATTATTTTGATCTTGCTGATCATTTTCACTGCCTCTTTTCAGCACTGGTTTGCGCGTCTCTTTAAACTGTCCGAATAGTCCAAAAGAGCCAAGCTCCGTTATCGTGTCCTTATTAGAGCCATGCATACGATATTTTTGCACATGATGTGGATAATGCGGCAAACTATTCGCTACCGGCGAGGTACAGATTCTATCAGCATCTGACTTTGGACGGTGATCGTACCAGTTTTTTTGAGCAAAATTAATCAATTTCATCACGGCGGGTTTAACAGCACAGCAGTCTTCGCAGCACGGCCGTGTGGATGCGTATTGTTCATTGTTGTCCCTATCTAAAATCACTACGTCTGTTTCATCAGGCTCAACATCCAAAATACGATTATGGTAAGAAACAGAATCATCATGCTCATCATCCGATTCCGAAGTATTTATCGAATCTTGAGCAAGTGAAAGATGCGCAGTCATCTTTTCATGACGATTATAGTTTATCCACCATTTTTGTTTTCCAACCTCATCATCATTATGCTCTCGCGGATCTTTTACAGTTACTCTCACCTTATCCGGCGTATTACCATAACCATAGGTTTCTGTGTTATTAAAAGGATAAAAACCGCAATTAGTAATCCCATCTACAGTGAAATGATCTCCGAACTCATAATAGAGCTTGACCAGCAAAGAACCAAAATATTTCTCAGCACAGGCCTTTTGTGTATTAACACCCGAATTAGCTATTAGCAATTTAAGCGTTTCATTGTAATTTTGAATATCACCATATACAAGTTCATAGTGTGTTTCAGATTTTTTATTTAACGCATCAATAAATGCTTCGAGACGGTCCATAATAGCGCGTCTTCCGTGCTTCTCTTTATGGCCGGAAAGCGCTACATAACACACATCAGATTTTTCTTGAGAAGGTATAGATACAGAAGTGGAGACAAAACTTATACAGGCCGGAGCTGAGTCATTTAGCACATATTTATTCTGCTGATTTGAATCATAATGATATTGCTTTACAGCAGTGCAATTTTGCGCATCACTCCAAAACTCACGTAAAAAGTTCATTGCGTCCTGTTCACTTTTTACGGATTGGTGAAAATAATAGGATGGATTTGAGGTGAGATTACCTAATCCTTGACTATGCAGTAAGCTATTATCTAAAGATTTCACATGTGAATTTTTTAAGATATTAAATGCCAATTGGTTGTATTTATCTTTTCCAGAAGGCACGTCAGCTTTATCTGCCGGCTGTTTGTCTTTTGATTCTTCGGAGATAAATACCGATAAATCATCGCGCTTACCTTTTTTCTTAGGCCTTTCCTTAGAACTTAACTCGCTATGTTTTCGCTTTAACGGGCTAGGCTCAGAAAAAAGATTATCTAAGTTAGGTGCTTGGAGCTCAATACTCGATGCACTGGAGTTAGTCTGTAATTGAAGCTTTTCTGCTCCAAACAGAGCCATCCTTTCCATCGTAGCTTTATTTTTTCGTTGAGCTACATCGGGTAAAATATCGCTTTTTTCAATATTAGCTGTATTTTTATTTAAATAAGAAACACAAAATTGGCGTTGTTTATCGGAGATGGACCCAACAGAATAAAGTTGATTAATTATAAATAAGTCCCGAGTATATGATTTGGGCTTTTTGTCATCATACGATTTGCATTCAGAGATGTCTGGAGGATAATTATTAGTACCCTCTTCTATAAAGACTTTTAAGCAGTTTTCATAATTTGTTTTGCTTTTTTGAATATAATCTTTCCGGGATATGGCCCCAGTATTCCAGCGTTTGTTTAGTTCATTCTGTTCTTTTCGATAGCTTAAGTGAGCTTGTCCACGCATTCCCACAGTGACAAAGCTGACTTGTTTAACAGGGAAAGAAAAATTGGTAGGAGCTTCTCTATGTTCGAAGCAATTCTGAAACACTTTTTTGCATGTTTCCCAATTTGCATTACTCTGACGTTTATAATCAACCCAGTCAATTAAACCGGCATAATGCATCGCATTTAGCTTTTCTTGCGTATTAATGTAGTTAAACTCGGCTTTTTCTATCCTGGCAGCATCATGATTAAGGCTTAAAAAGCTTTTGTTTTCCTGAAGGTATCCATTCCATTTAGCAGAAAAATATTGATTAAGGCTTGTTACTTGTTCACTTTTTGATTGATTATCAAAATTAGGGATTTCTTCAAAAACATTCATTATAGGTTATCATTCTAAGGAAAATGGAACAGACAGCCAGTATAAAAGTCAAATATTAAGGAAATATTAAGGAAATATTAAGAAATAAATAAGTATTATACATGTAGGCTGGATCAGCTTAAGAATTCTTGCGCCTTAATTGTCATATCCAAGCACAGATCCGTTTTTTTCGGACGAGCTCATTGTCCTCATATACTGAAAACTGTTTTGATAAACTACCTCGTGCACGGCTAATTGAGTGAATTATTCCTATAAAATTCCCCCATTATAATCAAACCATCAGTGTTCATAAAAAAGTTAATTTGACAAAAAATAGTATTTTTTATTGCTTTTCATGCTAAAATTTAGCCCCGTTTCCAAAATAACTAAGGGTTGATAGTTTATTATGACAAAAAGAAAAGTGGACGTGCTTAATAAGACTCAAGACTTCCCTCGCAAGAAGACTAGATATGATATAAATGCGGTAAAAGAACTATATGCATCCGGATTACTCCTTGCTAGACAAAGAAAATTCAATGATGCATTTCACGATTTAAAAAAAGCATATGAGATGTGCATCGACTTTGAACAAAATATCGACGACTCAGATTCTAACGACATGGATGAATACTTTGCTGAACGATACGTAATGGAAGACAAATTCTCAGAACATAACCTGTTTCAGAATGAAGAAGAGAATGAAGACTTAAACTATGAGTTCAAAAAAATGGCAGCTTTAACCGCCTTTAGATTAAGCGGGTTATTTTTAACGCTGTTTTTAGCAAAGCCGGAGCAAACGGTATTTATTAAACTCTCCAATTATAAAAATGAAAGTTCAAACCGTTTGCAAGAATTAATTGCTCACGTAAAAACACCCGAGATTCAATGTAACGAATATATCTACTATCTCGCCTCAAATCATGAAAATTTTGCATTTGCCTGTAATAAATTAAATCGATTTGATGAAGAAACGCAAGCCCACTTAACTAGTTCGGCCTATTACTTACAAGTAAATCAATTGTCTAAAGCAATACAGCAAGCTCATCTCGCAGCTAATCCTAAAAGCATATTTATACATCAAGATGAACAAGCGATTGCCTTAGAAAAAGTCTATAAAATTTATCAACACGCGTTAAGAGACAATTGCCAAGAGGTTATTGCTCTTTATGCAGATAAAATATTAGGCGTTTTACGGGATTTATGTAATACATTGCTGAATGCTTCTAAATATGAATTAGCTACACAATACCTCAATGAACTCTATCAACATGCCATTGCTACAAAAAGCAGCGTTGAAATTGCTGAGATAGCATTAATGAATGCTCGAGCACTGGAGCAAGTTTTAAATCGAAAAAATGAGTCAAAAGATATAAGTCAACAAGTTTGTGATTGGGCAGATAAAGCGGAGCAACACTATAGGCACGCGGCCTCATCCACTTTTGATAAGGGAGTTAATCAAGGCATTGTAAAAGCCTTATTCATTAAAGGCTCCTTAGCCGAAGAATACCCTATGCAAATTCAAGTCGCTACAGAAGCACTTTATCGTGAGGCACAAACAATTTGCTCCTTAATTGGTGATGAAGAAAACCTGACATTAGCTAATATTAAACTAGGAAAATGCTTGCAACTTTTGCCAGGAGGGCTTGATGAATCAATCCAACTGCTTGAAGCTGCTTATTATTATCACGCTCATAAAGTCGAAGTAGATGACTCCTGTGATGGACTTTCATTAGGGGCTGGACTTGCGGCATATTATTTAGGAATTAGTTATTTGAGACAGGCGTCACCTAAATATGACCTGGCAGCACATTTTTTTCGAGAGGCGTTTAATTATTTACCTTTTTCAGATGCAGCCGATTTTTCTTTTGATGCGCTCACATTAGTAGTTTTGTTATCATTTAAACAGCCCACACCAGATTTTCAAAACTCATGGCGTCTACTTTTAGAACAGCGAGAAGAATTTCATGATATTGATATAGACTGGGAACTGTGGTTGGGCTGCACCCTTGTTGAGTTGTCTAATGAAACTGTTGCGAAATCTCTCGATAATCCAGAAGCAATAAGCTATTTAAGAAAGGTCCTGGAGCTTTATGAGGAATATATAGACCTAGAGTACGAGGGCAACGATGAAATGATCATTGTTTTATCCCAAATCTTAGCAATACAGATAGGGAACGGATATAAGTTACTTAATAATCCTGTTCGTGCTGAAAAATATTATTCGTATTCGGAACAATTTATTAATCGGTGCCAACCCCAGGATGCTTTGCTCGCGCGTATAGAACTGATGCAATCCCGAAATTTACATCAACACATAAGCCCTGAAGACCTCCAAAAATTGAAATGTTTTCAAGAAAACCACAAAGAGTTTAATGAGGATAGAGTGCCTGAGTTTAATTTAAACAAGGGGGGCAATTTTAATTATCGTGCAAACAAGGTATATGAAGCACAACACCCCTATCAATGCCGCCACTTCTTTTTCCAGCTTTACCGAGCTCAAGATCGTGAAAGCCTGACCGACCTGGTGATTAATTGCACACTTTAACGATGTAGGCTGGGCTGTAAAGCCCTACACACATGCAGCCCGGCCCCTATCAAAAACAAGTGCAGAGAATTGTTACTTCGAAAACACTTGAAGCACTTATGCCACTTTTAGCACAAAAGTACTATACTGGAGTTAATGAATATCAGGAGTGATGAATGATTGAAATTACTAATAGAACTTTTGACGAGCAAGTGAATGCAATCGCAAATGGTACGGTAACCGATCATATCATTGTGTTTCGTTTAAAATCTGCCTTGACCTCAGAGCAACTAGTCTTATTAGAACAAGCGTTTAAACAAAATAAAGAAAAGCAATGGGGTTTCAATATAAACCGAGATACTGATTTAAATATACGTACTCAGTTGCTTTCATCTTTACCTAAGCTCTGTTCTCAAATTAATTATTTAAATATTGCCTTTCCAGCGCTTACAACATCTGAGGTTCCTATATTAGTAAATATCATTACTAAAAATAAATCCGCTTTAAATCTTAACATTGTACTCGATGAAACGCTCATTACGAATGGTTTTTTAGACTTATTGAAGAACATTCAATCCAGCCAGAATCTAACTAAATTAGGGATTTATAATACGTTCCTTTCTAGTGCAACTCATGGGCAATTGGTAAATGCTGTTGCGGGTTATCTAAAAAATAATCCTTCATTACAGGAATTAGATTTTTACGATATGGAATTTACTAACCAAGATATTGAGCTTGTTCTTGAGGCCCTCGTAAACAATTATTCGATACAAAAAATATTTACTAATGGATATATAGAAATAGAACCTATAGAACCGCTTTTAGCGCGTAATAACGCTATGGCTCCAATTTTCAAATCGCTAAAAGATGATTTTGATAATAATACCTTTTATCCTATTCCCATCAGCTTTCATGAGCATACGAAGTTGTTAACGGATGATGAACGCGCAGCACTTATTCATCAATTGGAACGCAGTAAACATACGTTTGCCCCACTGGTTTGTGCTTATCTGCTCTTTCCTGAAACAAGCTTTTATAATTTAATAGCTAGCTTCATAGATGAATCATCTCCGACAGATGAAGCAAAAAGCCATGCGGCAATTACTTTTCTTTTTCAGGCATCCTCTAACCCTCAATTTAAGGGACTTGCTGATACAATCCTCTATTATCTCAAAGCTGGCTCACCCTTTGAATCAGTAAAAAGTAGACTAAGCACTTTCTATATTAATCCTGATGAGCAATATACCAAAGTGAGCTTCTCCTCTGATTCATTCATGGATGATCGTGGGCCCACATCAATGCCTGCTATTCCTTTAGATCCACCGACTCCAACAAATCCATCAAGCTTTTTTGCACAAAATAGAAATACCCCAACAATAAGCGCTGAGGATACTGAGGAGCACGATCAAGATTATAAGTCAAAGGCACCTGGCTCAGAACCATAGTCGTCAGACAATGTGATTTGTCATTCCCTGCTGGTGCGGGGATAACACAATAAAATGAGAGGCTCTTTTTCAGTTTTTGGCATGAGCTCACCTTCATATAGAGCATCGTGGTGACACCGATTTTAGAGATTTGCTTCGAAGGTAACTACCGTCTAAATAGGGTGTTGTTATGCATTGAATTAATGCCTCGTATTTAAGATAATGGAAAGCTCTATGCATGATGCATGCCAGCAAATAAAAAATGCCATTAAAAACCTGCACTTATACAATTTCCGAAGCATTAACCACTCTGAAAAAAGGAGTACTCCTTTTTTTATTGCTAGAATCGCTTAATATGAACCAAGAAGAGATTATTGGGGTTTCTGGTGAGAAGCATCCAAAAATTTCATTCAACAAACAAGGGTTTTCTAAAATCCTGAACAAAAATCTTGAGGCGCTGTTCATTGAAAAAAATGTGACGACACAGTCAATTAAAGTAAATGATTTAAATAAGCTGCTCCAGGCCCTATCTTCCCAAAAAATAATGGCTAAATTTCCTTATTTTTTTTCCATGATTGAAGAAACTCAATATGACAATGTAAATTCCATTATCGAAGATCATGGGCAGATCAATCGCTGTAAAAACATGCAAAGCATGTGGCAGCAATGGGGGACCATTGCTTTGCCACATCTTATTTCATCGCATCAAGTGTTACAAAGAATCCTTGCAGCCAAAATGAAACGGCCTCTAGCTCATCATTTAGACATAAGTACGCTGGGAAATGGATTAAGCATTGAATATCAATGTGAAATTTATTCCAACCATTTGTATGGGGCCAAATTATTAGACATCTGGCATGACTATTTAATGAGTACCTCGCCCCAAAGTCGCCATCCGCAAAAATTTTTAGAATGGTTAAACAAGCAGCCCCCAACCACGCTTCACAAATACGGAATAAACCATTTAGATGCTCTACCTAAAGTCAATTACCTGACTACTCCTACTCAGCGAACTCCCTGGATATTGCATTTTAAACCCGGAAATATTGTTGAAGGAGCCAGTTTACCCAAGCCCACGAAGCAAGAAGAAGTCGTTGAAATCATCTATGTCTTAGGTCTTCTAGAAAATAATTTAGTGTTTTTGGGGGGCGTGAAAAAAAGAGGCGTGATAAATCATTCCAGCTTTTTTGGCGGGGAGCAAACTCAAGGGGCAGGAAAAATAATCCTAAAGAGCAAATTAGATACCTCAAATAATCTGTATTGGGTTCTCCATAAAATGGATAACAATAGTGGACATATTAAACCCACTGATCAAATGACCATAAATACTTTAGAGAAGCTGGTACGTTTGGGTTTAGATTTAAAGGCAATTTCCTGGAACTCCAAATGGGGTGCGGTAGGCCAATATGATGAAAATGCATTGATTGCGCTGAAACGTTTAAAACAAGATTTTTCTTATGTCAAAATCTTCGATGCAGCATGCTCAATAAACTCAAAACGTTTAGAAAAGATTTCCCTATTTGCACGACATGGGGCAGTAAAAGAATTGCATTGTTACCTGGCAGTTAGGAGCTATAAAATAAGCATCCATGAAGTGATAACCACAGGCTTATTTATCATGGAAACCCTGAAAAACCATCTACTTCTTTGTGAAAAAGGGACGTTCCAGCATAAGGAAAAACCTCAAACCGCCAAAAAGTTAGTAAAACAGGCTATAGAGCTCTTAAAAAATGCGGGGATATATTGCCCTGAATTTGAGGAAGAATTAGAAGTGATTATCCTCCAATTTAAAAACCGTCCTACTCGTCAACAAAACCTCAATGAGGTTCAAGAAAATTGCCTCGATCGAAAAGGACCATTTTCATTATAATGGTCTATGATATTATTTACGTTTTTAATCCAAAGGGATCTTTTTATGAGTCAAAAAACAGCTTTAGTTTCTGGATTTGCACGTTCATTTGTATCGGGAAATGCTATTTCGGGTGGACTAGTTTGGCCATTAGGGGCTAAAGAAAAAGGAGTTTACACTGACTCGGAAGGAAAGTTTTCCATTGAATGGCCTGTTGATCAGCCAGTTACCTTAGTTTTTGAAAAGCCTGGTTCTTATTGGTCTGGATATAAAACAACACAATCCGCAACCTTCATCGTACCGCCTGAAGGCATAAATGATAAAAACTATTTAAAAAATGTATCATTTCAAGTTCCATCAGAAATGGCTTATTCATTTATCCAATGGGCCACTGGATTTACACCCTCCCCAGACAAAGGTCACATTGCAGCAACAGTTACCCCACCTAATATGACCTTAGATGATATTCCTCAAGGTATTGAAGGTGTTAAGGTAAGACTTTCGCCGGAGGTTGACACAGCTCCGTTTTATTTCGGTATATTTCCACTGACGCATAAAACAAATCCTTTTGATAGATCATTAACGAGTACCTCATTAGATGGAGGGATTCTTTTTTCAAATGTTCCCCCAGGCGAGTATGATTTATATGCTGAAAAAGAGGGGTATGTTTTCTCGAAAGTACACGTTACTGTTCGGGCAGATGTTTTAGTTAATGCGAGTCCGCCTAATGGTCCTACTCAACAGGTTCCTCAACCAACTGAAAACGCGTTAGTAAACGAAAATACTCAACCAAAGACGACCGTATCAACTAATTCTAATAGCTTTTTTAAGCCTGCTATGGTGGGTTTGGCCGTTGCTGCGAGTGCCTGTGTTGCGACTGCGGTAATTAGTAGTATGTAATTTGACGTCATCCCTCACTACGTTCGGGATGACGTTTTTCCTTAACTTAATGGCATTGTGTCCACCTCATGCAACTTATCATACCGATTAAGCACATAAGCCCCTATATTCTTAGCAATTTCTTCCTCAGCAAAAAAAACTTTCCCCTCGACATCAGCCTGTAATAATCTCGCTTCTTTTTCATTATGCATACGAACTACTGAATCGATATCAGGATTTAATTTCAGCGCATTCCCTATCATTTTTCGTACATCGATGGTGTTTGAGATAAGAAGCATCAGCATACTTGCATGAGCAACTTGAGCTTGCTCCAAAACGAAGGGATCCGCTGCGTCACCATAAATAGCCGCGATTCCATCAGCTCGTAATTTAGCAATTAATTCACGATTATTATCCACTACCACATAAGGAATCTCTTTTTGAATCAATAACTGAGCCACCCGTTCACCTACTCTGCCATAACCAACTAAAACCACGTGCTTGCTGCGATACTTATCTGGGGTATTAATCGGTAACTGGGCCAACAGATCATCTGAGTGCTCAAGAAAAACCGACCATTTTGAATACCTCTTGGTCCATTTTTTAATGGGATCTATCAAACGGAAAATTAACGGATTCATCGCAATAGAAATAAGCGCTCCTGCGAGGATAAAACTCCGTGCCTCTACAGGCAATACGCCAAAGCGTACCCCTAATTCTGCAAGGATAAAAGAAAACTCCCCTATTTGTGCAAGACTTGCCGAAACAATTAATGCGGTATAAAACGGATAACGAAAAAGAAGGACTAGGGCAAAAGCAGCAACAGATTTTCCCAGAATAATGATACAGATTACCTCAAGGATTTTTAAAGGATCATGAACTAACACCATCGGGTTAAATAACATTCCGACAGAGACAAAAAACAAAACCGCAAACACGTCTCTTAGGGGTAAAGAATCTTCAGCGGCTCGATTACTAAAAGAAGATTCTCGTAAAACCATTCCGGCAAAAAAAGCACCTAAAGCAAATGAAACACCAAACAGCATTGATGCAATATAAGCAATACTGATTGCTGCCGCAATAATACATAAAGTAAATAATTCACGCGATCCGGTACTGGCAACATGCCAAAGTACTATGGGAAAAATACGCTTACCTACAACAAGCATCAGGAGAATAAAGGTCGCAACTTTAGCCAGAGTAATACTTAAAACAACTGCAAAAGGATGAGTCGCATCGATTTGCCCCACTGAGCCACCAAGCCAAAAAGAAAATGGAGGCAGCAATACCAACACTACGACCATAACCAAATCTTCAACCAAGAGCCAACCTACGGCGATATGTCCATTAATTGAGTCAATAGCTCCTCGTTCTTCTAAAGCCCGCAAAAGAACTACAGTGCTGGCTACGGATAAAGACAGTCCAAAGATCAATGAACTTCCATAACTCCAGCCCCATAAAATAGCAACTGCGGCCCCCAATAAAGTAGCAACCATTATTTGTACGATTGCTCCCGGGATCGCAATCGCCCGCACTTTTAATAAATCACTGAGCGAGAAATGGAGTCCTACGCCAAACATCAATAACATAATCCCCAGCTCAGCTAACTCTTGGGCAATATTCACATCGGCAAATATACCAGGAGTAAATGGACCAATTACAATTCCTGCCATTAGATATCCAACCAAGGTAGGAAGTTTTAATTTGAGTGAAATAAACCCAAACATAACCGCTAAAGCAAAAGCAAATGCAACAGTAGTTATTAACGGAAGCGAGTGATGCATACTTACTCCTATAAAATAGTGCAGTCCCCTGATTTTCGATTGGTATTCACTTCTTCGTCTGTTTCATCTGTTGTTTTAGAGTCCATCAACTGATTTTTATATTGAGTAGTGATTTGTGTTGTATTCGTTGTGATTTTGAGACTTTCAGGTATTGGGTCGAGCGCTCCACTCAAGGTCTTCCCTGTGAGCGCTATAGCTTCCCTATAAATAGTTGTCTCGTCAGGTGATTTGCCTCGATAATAGGGCTTTTCTATTATATCTCCGCATAAAAAATTAAAATCCCTCTTACGTACCGCCTCAGCCACATCCTTTAAAAAATCACTCTGCTCAGGACCTGCAAAACTTATCATTCGTTGTATTTTTGCTAATAAGGCATCTCTTTTAGCAGATAGTTCCTGACAATAGGGTTCATACGCCTCCCGATATTTTTCTTGCAACTGTGGGTCAGCCCCCATATGGGGATCACTAACAATAAACTCCACAGATCGTTTTTTTGTCCAAGTACCTCCTACTTGTTCGAGCCCCTGTAAGACCTGTTCATCGCTTTGATACTTTGCTTTTTTAGGGGTATAAGGCTCTGAGTAACCTGAACACATGGTTCCATTGGGTGTTGCAAAAACATTTTTCACCTCGGACATATCTAAAAAGCTTATCGTATAGTCGTTTATGCGCTCCTCTTGGCATAATTGTTTTAAATAAGTTTCCATGCCTACACAAGGATGCGTGTCAAAAACATTGCCATGCGGCTCTTCTCGAACAGTGGTACATGGTGTCCCTAGTTCAAAAAGAATTTTGTTATCTTGTACATGATAACTTTTTAACTTATGTAACCAGTCTTTAAAATTTTGATTAAAGCTATTATCACTATTTTCCCTGGTTGAGCGCATATGATAGAGCCCATACCCTTGGTCGGTTTTCGCATAAAAAGCAGTGCATCCACTAAAATCGGTAGTAAAAATCTCCTTAGGTGTGTCGTTGGGCTCTATCGCTCCAGGGCCATCCATTTCAACTTCTATTCGTTCTAGCATAGCTCCCTTCCTTGATACGCAAGTTTTTATATATAAATTATATATCCATATCGTAATTATATTTGCATAACTGTATCAATGGAGCGCAGTGTGTTACAATCGCCCTCATTTTATTTAACTTAAGCAAGCTTATGCCCCCTCTAAGCCCAGCTCCTTTTCTTTATGTTAAAAAGCAAAAACCGTCATTTTTTTCTGTGAATGCGGAACAAACATATTCATGGGGCACACAGGCTATAGGAGTTGAACAAGACACAAGTCTGCACTTATATGTGCATCTAATTGAGAACTGGCTGCGCAATCCAGCTTATTTCAAATTTCCGAATCAAGCCCCTGACCTGCCAAGTAGAGTAACCAAAGAAAACAAAACGCCGTATTCTCTGCTTCCAGGAACACGTAAACATAAGATAACTTTAGAGGATTTTGATGATTTAAATATGGAGAACTTGCTCGATCTCGCCTTTGTTTTCGATATGGTAGCGTCTAGGATTACAGATTACATCGACAAAGGTCAGGCCGTTGGTATTAATTTCAGAGAGGTTTTTCTTGTTCTAGAGGAGGGAACACCTCCCGCACATTATCGCCCAGGTATCGATATCTTGGTCACCAGTGTTGCACAATACAATAAAGCCAAAAACCGACTTTCTTATCAACTAGGAAAATACCTTCTTAACGAGTTTAAATTTGCTCCACCCCAAATTAACTCCTGTGCTTTTAGCTGGAGTGACTATAAAACACCTTTAAAAGATTATTATTACTTCGATTCTGTTTTAGCAGCCTATCTTTCTTATTATCAACGTGATAATAAATTCAATAACAGAACCGTTATAGCTTTTACCTCCCCCGTTTCGGCTCATGAGCTATGGCCTTTCTTTCAATACACTTCAATAACCTCTCAAGAATTAACACTTGTTCTTAAAGGAACTCAATATGAGAATGAGCATGAAAGACAAAGAGTTTATGAAGAGCTAGTTGCATTAATCAAGGACAGCAAATGCAGTTGTTTGGTGCATATTATTTTAGTTACTAAAGACAATCTCAACTGTAATTTACTGGATTTAAAACCTAATTCCCAAGAAAAGCTAGATGGTTTTCACCCACTAGCCCATGGTGCAGGCTATTATTTTTCTTCAGCTAAAGCAACATCACTTATTTATCGAGCAATACAAGCCCAAGAATCCGTTAAAGATTCCTGGTTATCTGACTTACAACAGCGCACTCCTCGAAGAACCCTTCCAGGGGCCTACATTATTGCGCAAGAAACAAGCAATAATGTACGAATCTCAAAAACCTTAACTCGAGAGCAAATAAAATCTAAAGTCCAATTGTCGATTACCCATCAACAAAGCATAGCCAATCAAGAGGAGCTAAGCCAAACTCAAGCAGTCAATGAAGAGGTACAAGAACAGCTGGCTCAAAATGTAAATCAGACTCAAAGCGTTAATTTTGAACGAGATCTTAGTTGGGACTTTAAGACAACCTTAGATGGTTTCTGTAAAAAATTGGAAGCTTACGCAAAGCGCGTGCTGCCAGAAATCATCGAGTATGAAAGCGAGTTAAAACAAGCAGGTTATTTTACCCAGTACTATCTTAAAAAACACAGTAAAATCAACTTCTATAAACAGTTAGCGAACGAGGCTAACTTTCGACTACAATTTGCCGCACGTTGTTTTGGTGCTGCCTTAGTTGAAGATAAGAACGAAAAAGGCAAATTGCTCAAGGTCAAGCTACCTCATTACACACTAGATGCAATGGAAGAACCCGTTGCTGATATGTTAATAAGGGCACATGTGCACATAAAAGATGGCCTTCCTGCTAAAGAATGCCTTATTAAGGATTCTTTTTTCTATGGGCGTACTTTATGTGGCCTAGACCGAATACTCCAGCAATCAGTATGCGGATTCCCCCCTCCTAAGATTTTTTCTAAGCTCTCTTATCAATCTCAGTTGCAAGCAAAGAATAGCGCCAATAATGCCGCATCAGGCGGATTTCAAGACTCATTAAATTATTCGGTCTTATTACCTGATGAACTACTGTCTACGGTTGAGATTGATTTACAACAAAAACTGATGGTAATGGCAGAACAATTATTAGGCTTATTTAAGCCTCATGCCCCTCTTGCACCAAAAGAGGTCCGCGCTTTAGAGAGTCAATTTTTAAACTTGGTTTGCTTTTACTTCCCAGAGCATCATGTCGATATTGCTCGTTTAGAACAATTTATTTTTCAATTTGCAGACCATAATGAAGACAATTTAAAAATCTTAGTACAAATCCTTATTGCTAAGCATAAGAATGGCTTGGAATCATTATTCCAATTGCTGTCTTTTTTAGAATCACGATCTCTGTTAGATTATTTTTATAAAATCCGTTTTCAATATGCGTTAACCGTTTCCTCTGTAGATCTAATACTCAAAAGTTACGCGTCGAATACGTTTTTAAAAATTGCATCCAGAATTCCTATAGGAACAAATGTTAGTGAATGGCCTGATTTTGAGTTATTTGCTCTTCATTTCCTGATATTTGCCGCACAAAATCGCCTAACTATTGATAATGATGAACTAACGAAATTAGAGCGCTTTTGGAAGCGAGTTCATGCAAAATTTTTGCTTTATAGTGGCAATCAAGAAGCGGAAGCGCAAAAACTAATCCATCAGCTTACACAGCAATTGATTCATAGCAATGGCCTATCTATAGCACCGCTTTCACAAATTAAAACATTCTATGATGGCTTAGAAAAATTACTTGATCACGCAATAGAAAGGAATGCCTTAAAGGAGCAAATTGACGAGATAAAGGGCGTCTCACTCTTATTCACTGATGCTCCTTATGCATGGGAGCGAAATGGTTTTAATGTACTAAGCGCAGAAATGCAAATTCATTCTGCTGCCATCAATCCCGTCACTAAATCCTATGCTGTTTCTAATAAGGAACTAGTGCAAGCGATGGTGGATCACGAAGCGGGTTCTTCGTCACTTAAAACCATGCTATTTCGTTTCTTAGGAACTCAGGCCTTACGTGAGGAGCTTTCATTTTATCGTCAATTATATCAAACAACGACGCTGACAAAGAATGCGACCACTAACTATATTGCGGAACTTCTGTGTAGCTACCACGCGCTTACTTATACTGGAAATGGGTATGGCGACGCCATTGTTCCAGAAGCATTTAAAGAAAATTTAAATCATTTTTTAACCAAAAATAATTTAAATAGAGATTTATCCGCTACTCAACTTTCTACAGAGATTGAGCGCTTTCTCGTACATATAAATCAACTCCCAACAGATGAGCATAATGGGGTACAGAATTTATGGGGCATTTGGCGAAGCCAACAGGTTAATGCGTTCAAAATAAGCAAAAACCCAATTCCAAGCGTTTTTTTAAGAAAATTTGCTACAAAAAAATTAGGCAATTTTTTATTTGCTCAAAAAGAAAATCTGGAAAAAGCGCTTCCTGAATTAAATAGTAACCCTAAAGTTGTAGAAACCCTTATTAACCAGTGGACTGATGAATTTAATATTCCTACAACACACACACAAATTATATTCGCTTATTTAAAGAGGCTTTATCCTAAATTTGATGCAAAAACCCTGTTGTGTAACTTACCGCAGATTAACGGCTTTTTGGAATCACTCTCGACTATTTCTCGCAATAATCCTAACAGCTTTATTTATTTGGCTCTTGAGGGGCTCATTGAAAAAAATACTAATGTTGACGCCTTTTTGTGTTTTATTGAACTTTTTGCCAGAGAGCTATCAAAACATCAAGGGCATGCAACTACAGATAAAAAAGCTTCTCGCTTTCTTTTAGCTCTGGCTAAAAAACCTCATATTTACTACGGCCTCCCTCAGTCAAAAACGTTAATTAGCACACTAATTGAATCTTCTTTTAAAATTGAAAATAAAGAAAATCCTCTGCTTCTTTTAGACTTCGTCGAAAAACTACTACCTCTGGGTCTCGATGAAAGCGAAAAAGTATTTACTGTATTAAGCCAAATAGTAAAGAGTAATGATGGGCTTGAGTTCTTAAATGCCCACTCGTACTTAAGCGCGCAGCAATTAAAGGAAATAGCGCGATTTCTCTCCAAGGTTAATTCATACTCATTGGCCATAGACCTAATGGAGGGCTTATTCGCACACGATAAGGCTTATGATCTTAGTGAATTGAATGCTGCTTTAAGTGAGAAAACCAGTGATGAAGCTCACTGCCTATTAAAACTTGCTCATAGCCTTTGCCAGGATACTGAACAATCGTTAATAGACGAGTTACACAAATTACACGATAAGCCGTTGTCAGGTTTAAAAAAGCTAATCCAGCTCCATCAAGTGCAATTCATTAACGCCCCGGAAATTTTAACCTTATTAGATAGCCCTTCTTTAGACGAGGCCATCACTCGCCTGAAACGCCAAAAATCCCAAGAGAATCGACAACGTTTTGAGTACGACCCACAGTTTGTTAAAGGGAAAATCGCAGGCATTAAACTAAAGTCTCATGAACACGATGACGATTTGCCTTTAAGCCAAGCGGAACAAGAGAGTTTATGGGCTGATTACCAGTTATTAATGTCGTACATGGTTGAAAAACCATTTAAATTTGAATCTTCAGGGATCATAAAAGAATGCTGCATTCATGATTTAGAAGAACATGACTTTCCGATTCTATTTAAAATTCTGCAAGATCGCATTACTAAAGACGAAGATCGTCACCACAATCAATTGCTTTTAATCGCCTTAAGTGTGGAAGCGCTTTATCAGACTACGAAGAAATTTCCTCGTTGCACACAAATACTCACTTTATTAAAGCGCTTGCACTACCCTGGAAACCTGATCCATGAACTCAAAACAGGTGAAGGGAAGAGTATTGTGGGCGCCATGCATGGTGCCTGGCTTTGTGCCCTAGGGCATACAGTCGATATTGCCACTGAAAATGACGAGTTAGCCCATAATGCCTTAGAAAAATTTGGGCCATTTTACCAGTATTTAGGAATTGCCCATGGAGAAGATATTCTTGCAGCGCAAAGTGCTCATCATGAATATGTTACCAATGGTATAAATTATTCGACCGCCTCAAATCTCGCCCTTTTTCGCACACGTATGGCTTTGGAAAAGAAGCCTCTACCTAAAAACTCTGCCCTAGTCTGTGATGAGATTGATGCAATCTTAACAATGACCATCCAATTTCGTATGGCCGCAACCTTGGATCCGTTATTAAACGATACAAAGAAATGGGTCAAGGTGTATCAACTCATTCTTCAGTTTGTAAAAGAAAATGAACTTTATATAAATAATCCCTGTAGTGACCAAGAAGACGTTTTAAATTTAAAAAATTACTTTATTATCAAAAATCCTGACCAAGACTTTCTTCAGTTTACGAACAAAATCTCTAATGAATTACTTAACACCCTAATTGAGTCGTCAATGGTGGCTCATGAATTAGAGGAGAAAGTTGATTACTACGTAGTTGAGGCCAAGGGGGCTACTGAAAAACAGTATTATGCCGCGCCCATCATTGCAAGTACTAAAAGACCCGATCCTAAAGTAAGCTATGCGGAATACGTGCAACCGTTATTACATACCCTACTCAATAACAAAAAGCCACCACCACCCTATCCTTTTGTTATTGAGCCAAGCACAGAAACACTGGTGGCAACCAGTGCTAAAAACTTTTTTGATTATTACCGCTTAAATGATGGTCCAATCGTTGGCTTGACTGGAACCTCTGGGACTCGTGTCGAGCTGGCCGAATTTTATGAGCAACAAGGATTAGTCGCATTTAAATACCCCAAATTCTATCCAGATCGTTCCAAGGATTTAGGCTTGGTCACAGCCTTTGGACCAGAGGAGCATCTGAAAAAAATCCATGAATGGATTGAAATTTATAAAAGGGAACACCCCTCGCAGCCTATTTTATTAATCACCCCATCCCCCCAAGCTACAGAAAATATATGGGGCTTCTTAAAAGCAAGAACCCAATGGTTGGTGCAATGTTTTCACGGCTATGCAGAGGCTGGAAAATCAGAGGCAAATGTCATTTATACCGCCGGTAAAGATGATTTTCTTACTTTAGCGAACCAAAGTTTAGGGCGAGGAACGGATATAGCTCCAGAGCACGAACAAGGGCTCTTGGTTATTAATACCTGTACCGATCTGACTCCCAGTGAATTAATACAAATTCAAGGCCGAGCGGCACGTGGTAACACACCCGGGGGATTTATTTCCGTTATTGATGCACAAAATATTGGCAGCCCTACTGATTCAGCACAAGCATTAGCTGATGCCTTTAAAGCACATCAACTTCAAATTAGCTTGAAACAACAGCAAGAACGTTCAAAAATGCGCCTATTAGAAGACGCACGCTATTTTATGTTCAATGAGTATATTTTTAAACTCCGTGAAGCCGCAGATAAAATTTTAATGCGCCAATATGGGGAAGGCGCATCGATTACAGAACATCAAAGTTTGCTGAAAACCTTACACACGCTGAATCAAAATGCAGAAAAGCATTATGAGCAATTGTTAAAGACGCATAAAACACTGGATGACAATGCAGCTCATGAGTTTTTAGCTGCGCGAGTTCATGATCAGAATCTAGTTCTTAATCTGTGGCTTCCGCAAAATAAATATAATTCGGTACACTTTGTAGAGCCATCAATCCCTCTTGATGTCTTCACTAGTGCGGCTCCGCTATGGCACGGAGTAGAGATTAGCCAAATAAGTGCTTTAGCCGATATTTTTTCCCGTAAATGGAGCATAGACGGTCATCAAAAGACGATGCGAAATATTCATGCATTAGATGATGTTATCGAATTATTTGCTCCCTACTTCAAGGGAGAATCCAGCTTTAAGCAGACGCTTGGACACGCAGTAGAACAAAAGGAATATCTCCAACCACAGCTTCTTGATGCCCTAATTCGGGATATTAAATCCAATGTTGCTGAGCTCATTGACTACGCAAAAAAAATTCCGGTAATCGGTTATTTAGTGCCCGGCGAGCTTATTAGCGGCTTTGCTACGAATTACTTAGATACAACTAAAAAACAAATTGAAGAGAAAAAATGGAACGAAATCACTCTGCCACAAATTGATTTTTCGAGTGTAAATACTTGGTTTAGTGGAATTGGTACCGCCTTGACAATTAGTTCCGTATTAATGGGTGGACCAATCCCCTACATTATAAAGAGTTTTATAGTCCCTACTATTTTTGGCTGGATAAAAAATAAACTTAAGAGCCTGTTCGCCGATTCGGAATCGCTTGTAGCACAACTGTTAATTGGGCTTGATGATATGGGTAATGACTTATCAAAGATGATTAAAGCGTTTACAGAACTAACTAATGAACAGGAAATCAAGGTAGGTTGGTTTCTGGATAATTTTGGACCTCTTATAAAAAATAAAGCCCTGTTATTGGCATTATCAAAATATCTAGAACTGATTGAGAAAAAGGAGCTTAGCCCCTTAGTACCAGTAATTCCAGAAGTATTAAACCTCCTAGAAACTTATCGTGATCAGCAACCCGATGCATTATTAAACGTTAATACCTTAGTGATGTTTTTAGGTCACGCCGCTCAGTCCGAACCTATTTTAAAAGCATTGGAGAATACGCCGTATAAGGAAAGTTTACAGAGAGTCTCGCAACTCCATCCTAATTTCATCAACCAAATTAGTAGCCTTTCCTTCTCCGAGTTTTTAAATTTACTAAAAGTAATTGCTCATCCCAATTTCTATTCTTTATTAGAAAAACTTCCAGCAACAACTCGCTATGAACAACTATGCCAATGGCTCGAAAAGATACCTGAAGATTTGCCTGTTGATTGCCAGCACGCCTTAAAAGAATTTTTAGACTATCAAAAAGATCCTGAGCGGGTTGCCGAAGAAAGCAAACAGGATTTGTTGAATTTGCGCACTAAATTTAACTTAACTATGGAACGATTTACCGCAGGGCTAGAACGATTAAAACCAAAACCATTGATAAAACCAGAGGAGCCTGCGGTCTTACAAGCGGAAGTTTCCCAAAAAAGCTTTTGGGGTATGCAACAGATATTAATGTGCTCGACTGCTTTAGCAGTTCTGGCTTGCAGCGTAGTCTATCTTTCAATTAGCCTCGCACTTACTGGTGTATTTCTTATAGGCTGGGCGGCATTCCCTTACCTTGAGCAACAAATTTCGAGCTGCCTCAATCCGGTGCAAAATATAGATTCCAAAAAATCGCTATCAGGACCCTCACCATTGGCTTTACTTAATCACCGCCCGACTAAAATCCCTGGTTTGAGCCAAGAGAAAAATGAAGATTCGAAGATGCAAGAAGGGCTTCCGAAGCTCAAACATTCAAAGAATGTATTTTTCGCACAGGAACCTGTTCCAGAAAATCCGCTTGTAGAAGAGCGATATGAGGAACTGAGTCATATAGTGGCTGTATTATAGAATTACTTAGCCTATAAAAGCCCGAATTACCGCAGTAATTCGAAAGTATTATTTTGACAAATAAGGAATTAAAGAAAATTATATGGAGCGTAAAATCTGATTTTTGTTTTTATTCATCTCCCAAGCTTTGCCAAATTATCACTAACCAGGCAAGAAACACAAATCCCAGTTTAGCTCAATATAGATGAATCGCTAAGGAATTGTAAGGATTGCAAATTGTGTTCAATATTAATCACCATTGTGCTAAATTAATATAAAGGTATTTTAATGTTTTGAGTGAAATTATGGGCGGTCAACTTTATCTGAATAATGGACAACCTCCAAGCCGGTCTAACGTATGTGTTTCAGGTTATCAGCGGGGTAAAGAGAATTTTGCCTTGAGTAATTTCCATGATAATAATGGGAAAGGCTATGATTTTATGGACCCTCATTTAGGAAAAGTACATTTCCCAACCTCAGAGCATTATTTGCATTTTCAAAAGATAAGGCCGGAGCATAAGGCAGCCCATTATGCTCAATGGCAAACTGCTAGTGCCGGAGACATTCTTGGGGGAATAAGAAATCCATCTAGCAAATATTTTATTAGAGATGATCAGCATGCCTATATGACTCACAATCCTCATACAGGCAAGTACGACTTTAATCAGAAATGGGACGAAGATAAAATCGCAGTGCAAATGCAGATTAACACAGCTAAATATCAACAGTCCGCAGAATTTCAAGCAAGTATTCATAATTCGATTGAATTAGGAAAAGCATTAGGTGATGGTAAGGGTCCTGCTTCTATTATAGAAGACACAAGTAGTTTGGCTAATGGGAAAAAACCTGAAGAAGAATGGGGAACCGGCCCTGCCGGAACGGGTAAAAATATTCTTGGTAACACGCAAACTGCTTTTGCAAAAATGGTTCAGGATGGTTTGGTCAGCTCAACCCCTCCTACCTTGGCTACGTATCAATCTGTTCAAACAAAAGCACTGTATAAAGAAGCCGAAGCCAACTATCAAGGCGGTATTCAAAAAGCATTAATTGATGTGAGACAACGCTCAGGGAAAAATAACGGCTTAAATCAACCTGACACTTCAGATTTAGGTGGGTCTCTGGTCCAAAGCGTAGGAATAGTCAATGATAAAATCGTAGCACCGCCTTTCCAAGGGCCGCAACAGAGCCCCCCTCAGCATAAGGCGCCACAATCAGTCCCTACGGCTAATCAACAGGCATCGTCTCAATATTATGAAAGCAAAGGCGGTAATCAACGCCTGGTTATTAATAATAATAAGGTTGTAGGTTACGAGTTTAGGCAAACTGCAACCACTCCCTGGCAGACAAGCGGAAATCCAAGCTATTTTAAAGGATTAGAGGATGCATTTAATAAGTCACATAAGACACCTCATACAACTCCTCAATATTATGAAAGTAAAGGTGGTAATCAACGCTTGGTTATTAATAATAATAAAGTAGTAGGTTATGAGTTTAGACAAACTGCCTCCGCTCCCTGGCAGACGAGCGGAAATCCAAGCTATTTTAAAGGATTAGAGGATGCATTTAATAAGTCACATAAGACACCTCATACAACTCCTCATACAGCCCCTCAATATTATGAAAGCAATGGAGGAAACCAACGCCTTGTTATTAATAATAACAAAATTGTAGGCTATGAGTTTAGAAAAGATCCAACTTCTGCATGGCTGCCTAGTGGAGATAAAAGCCGCTTCCAAGGGTTAGAAGATGCATTTAATAAGTCACATAAAGCACCTCTCACAACACCTCAGTATTATGAAAGCAATGGGGGAAACCAACGCCTTGTTATTAATAATAACAAAATTGTAGGCTATGAGTTTAGAAAGGATCCAACTTCTGCATGGCAGCCCAGCGGAGATAAAAACCGCTTTCAGGGATTAGAAGATGCATTTAATAAGTCACTTAAGGCCCCTACTCACATGCCCCAACATCCGCATCATAATAACGGCAGTAAACCTTCTAGCACTCAAGAGAATATGGATATTGTTTCGAAATATTATGCTCATGCAGCTAAATCCAATGACGACGGCCGTTCTCACCTTTTTGATGCAAGTTCAGAACACTTCCATGGCCTGAAAGGAGATTATTTAAAGACCAAAATATTATGCGATTTTAAAGATCAACTATCCAAGTGTACTGATTTAGATAAATTTGACGCGAAAGTAGCATCACTACGTAGTAGCACTGCTTACGACATATTAGCAACTGGACAAGGGATTACGACAAAGATACTAGGGCGTGAAACCAGCTCCGTAACTGCATTCAATAATATGGTCAAAGATCTAAGAGAGAGCATGACAAATGACGATACTGATCAGGATAAAATAGCTCCTGTGTATTAAGGTGATCGATCCTAATACGGGCTACTACAGTTCTGAGTCCTTAGCTTGACGGCTATGGGCTTTTCAGCCCAGCCTACGCGATTTTCTCGAGTTCCCATAGCTTTTTACGGCAAAGCAAAATGCCATCCCATTGCTTTAGACAGCCCTTCCAACATGATTTCTCCACGTATGCTATTTCCTTTAGAGTTAACCCTTGGACTGAGCACAGCAATACCGGCCTTGCCAGGAACGGTCGCTATAGTGTAGCCAGATACCCCACTTTTAGCGGGCATTCCCGTTTTAACCATGTGAGTACCTGTTTCGTCATATAAGCCACAGGTAGCCATGATGGCAACAGTAATTTTGCACGTTTCAGCAGAGATAATTTGTTCACCACTCATTGGATCTCTTCCCCCATTAGCCAATAAGCTAGGGAGATACAGCATTTGCTCCAACATTGCCTCATAGGAACATAAGGCAAAATAAAGATCTAAGGTTTCATGAACATCGGCGCCAAGATTATTTCTACTTTTTAATAAATACGCAAGCGAGCGATTACGATTCCCTGTTCGTTTTTCTGAAGCAAAAACTAAAGGATTAATATTTAAACGCTCTTTAAATAATTTTTGTACCCAATATTCCAACCATCTAAATTGTTGCTCACCAGCGCCTGGGATGCGTGAACATAAAGTAATTGCGCCCGCATTAAGCATGGGATTTGACGGTTTGGGGCCAAACTGTTCTAAACGAGTAATTGAAGCAAAATCATCTCCCGACGGTTCCACCTTTACCCATTCAAATAGTTGCTCCTCACCGAATTCTTCCAGCAAGCCAATCAAGGGGATCATTTTAGCAGTACTTTGCAAAGTGACAGGATGAAGAAGACTATTGCTATAAGAGAGCGCAGGCTCTCCTAGAGGTTGTACGGCAATTGCGGTTAATTCTTGATTTACATTAGCAAGTTCAGGAATGTAATCAGCAGTCTTGCCCTCTTTATTTAATTCAGCTGCTTGCGCAAGCTCTTGTAACAAATTAATTGTAAGTGACTTCGATGACATAAGGTTACTAGCTTGAAAAAGGGTCCATTATGGTAGATTTAGCACAGTAAAACAAATATTTTGTTTCTAAATGCTTTTTTATTTCACTTTGCTCTTTAGTTAAACCACTCGACAGAACGAACTATACTTAATAAGTAACATAACTTTTTTCAGACAGATAGGAGTAATAAGGAGGGTATATCATGTTAGGATGGGCATTAACCTTTTTCATTATTGCACTTATTGCTGCAGCATTTGGATTTGGTGGTATTGCGGTAGCCGCTGCAGGGATTGCAAAAATTTTATTCTTTTTATTCTTGGTCATTTTCCTGGTATTTTTGGTTATGGGCTTGCTAGGACGACGACCTCCACCTCCACCATTATAATTTTCGAGGTATAATTGGGATAAAGGCTTTCGCCTCTATCCCCTATTTTATTTTGCATAACTAAGGACAATTTCGATGGAATATAGACAACTTGGAAAGTCAGGCTTTAAGATCCCCGTATTAAGCTTTGGAACAGCTACTTTTGGTGGCGGCAATGAGTTTTTTAAATCGTGGGGTAGCTCTGGAGTAAAAGAAGCGAAACGCCTTGTGGGTATATGCCTTGATGCAGGAGCTAATCTTTTTGATTCTGCCGACATCTATTCAGATGGACTAGCAGAAGAGATTTTAGGTAAAGCTATAGCAGGTAAACGAGAGCAAGTTCTCATATCGACTAAAGCTACTTTTCGTTTAGGTAAAGGAGCAAATGATCTAGGCTCTTCTCGTTTTCATTTATTAAAATCATGCGATGAGCAACTTAAACGATTAAAAACTGATTATATTGATTTGTATCAGATGCACGGCTTTGATCCACTAACTCCTGTAGAAGAAGTATTAAGAACATTGGAAACCCTGATACAAAGTGGAAAAGTACGTTACATAGGCTGCTCCAATTTTTCAGGCTGGCATTTGATGAAATCCCTCGCAGTAGCTGATGCGATTGGGACAGACCGATATATAGCGCATCAAGTTTACTATTCACTTATTGGACGAGATTATGAGCATGAATTAATGCCTCTTGCCTTAGATCAAGGCGTAGGCGCTCTTATTTGGAGTCCTTTAGGTTGGGGGCGTTTAACAGGAAAAATACAACGCAATAAACCTTTGCCTGCCGTGAGCAGGCTTCACAATACGTCTACAGAAGCAGGCCCACCAGTTTCTGAAGCAACATTATATAATATTGTTGATGTATTAATGCAGCTTTCGAATGAAACAGGAAAAACGGTACCACAAATTGCATTAAATTGGCTTTTACAAAAACCCAGTGTTTGTAATGTGATTATTGGCGCAAGAACAGAAGAACAATTGCATCAAAATCTAGGCTCTGTTGGTTGGAATTTAACGAACGAGCAAGTAAAAAAACTGGATGACGTCAGCACGCAAACTCTTCCTTACCCTTATTGGCATCAGGCTCAATTTCAGTCGGATAGAATGGGGAGTTAGATTAATTACATAACTACTTTCTTTATTGTGAGAAACGTAGTGACGAAGCAACCCAGAAGTTCACGGCACTGAGCCTGGGTTGCTTCACGTTGTTCGCAATGACGGGGCCCATATTACGCTGGGCTAATATGGGCTACAGCTAACATTACCGCTTAGCAAAGCGTCTAAGAATATGTTTCGGTAACAAAAGCCAATAGCGGCCCCTATTCTTCATGTGCTCACCCAAAAATGCAGCCATTTTTCCTGAGCCCCAGTAAATATCGCCCCGCATAAAACCGCGTATAGCACCACCCGTATCTTGAGCGATCATAAGGCGTTGTAGACGCTTTTCCTCATCCTGATCCTTTTCAGGACGCGTTGTGCTTAACCACAATGGTGCGCCTAAAGGAATCCATTTTTTGTCTACAGCTAAAGAATAACCCGGTGTAAGAGCCATTCCTTGCGCCCCTAAAGCCATCGGCTTCTTTAATGACTCAAAGAAAACAAAAGACTTGTTTTGATGCATAATCTCTTTTGCTTTTTGTGGGTGTGCTTCCAAATAACGAATAATGGCCTCTTTAGAAGCATTATCACGTGTCATAATTCCTTTATTTATGAGGATCTTGGCAACTGAGGTATAAGGCGCCCCATTTTCTCCAGCATAACCAAGATAAATACTCTTGCCATTAGGCAATATAATAACCCCGGAACCTTCAATTTCTAAAAATAACCGTTCAATAGGGCTATGGATCCAAGCAATAACCGGCGCCTTTTTCTTAAGTGCACCATTATCAATTTGCGCACGCGTCTTAGTGCGTCCCCCACGCTCAGGTAAACCATAAATGGGCGTACTGTATTTGGACGTTTTCTTTAATCCACCCTTGATTTGGGGCATGTAATAGCCTGTAAATAAGCCATTAACCGGCTTTTTTTGCTCAAATTTAATCGGATGGAACCATTTTTCAAAAAATGTTCGGGCAATGTCTTCCGAAACTGTTTTAATAGCAACAGCGGCCTTGCATGCAGGATGCCAATCCCCTGCTTTTAGCTTAATATGCTGAGAGCCAATCGGATGTGAGGGTTGTTGTTTCAAAAAGGTTTCACAGGACAACTGAAATGCTAATAAAGATTTTTTAACATCCGCCGTATCCCAACCCGGTAAATCCTCAAAAGAGACCGATGATAGAGCAAGATTACCGCTAATCTTACGCTTTACTTTAATCGGCTTTTCATAAGGCTTTGGCGCCTCACTTTTTTTAGCTGCTTTTTCTACTTTTTCTGCTTTAGCTAAGTGAGTAGTTATCTGCTTAGAAACCGTCTCATGCGCCGCATCGACAATCAGTTTTACTGTTTTTGCAGACGGCTTTGGTGTCTTCTTTATGATCTTTGACGGCTTACTAACACAGCTAACTGTTGAAATAGATTCTTGTTTAATAGGCTCTTGAGGTTTTTTGTAATGCAACACTCCCCAAGCGTAAGAAACAAGGCCAATAGTAATGGTTGTACACAGTAATTTCTTATTCATATCGGAAACAATTTTACACAGTATGAAATTAAAATCAACATTGGAGCGGATTAGACTAAAACAATCGTGCCTATTGTGCAATGCATTTTTTATCTAAAAGAGCAGATTTTAAATTTATTTGCCATGTTGTTGGTGATTAATAAATTAATTTGGGCTCCCCATTTAATAAACCCTTAATTGGGTCTTAAGAACTAGCTTTCCTTATTTTCACTATAGCGTACGTATCTTAAATCATAATCCGAAAGCACCGCATAATTTGAGTCCCACTCCCGAATTACGCTTCCTGCCCATTCAAACTACAATGCTCTTTAAATGAAGCCCTCCTATCCCAAGCGCAAATGATTAAAATTTGTACTATATTTTTAAAGTGTGATCATTAAAGAATTACACTCATGGAGGAAAATAATGAAAAAACTAATCATTACATCATCAGCTTTACTTGCGGTTTTGAGTTTATCCGGTTGTAATACAATGAATACTGCCGGTGAAACTGTGGGAAATGGCGTACGATACACGACCCATACTGTAGGAAATGGCGTAAAGTACGGCGTTAATACCGTAGGTAATGGCGTGAAATATGGTGCTCACACTGTGGGCCAAGGTGTGGGATTTGTAGGTAATGTAGTCGGTTCTGGTATTGGCGTTGTAACCGGAAGGCCCGCTACTTATCAGAACAAAGTTGTTTACCATAACGGCCAAAGATATGTGGTACGAAATGGTAGATATGTTCTTGTCAGATAACTCTTACCTTAATAGCCCTTCCTTAGATTTATTGAAGAAGGGCTAAGTATTCCTGCAACGCTTGCATAAACCCTTAATTTCAATAGTTATATTACTAATAGAAAATTCAATTTGATTCGCCGTGCTGTATGCGGAATTAATATCAGTAACACAATCAAGTTCTTGAACAAAATCGCAATGATTACAAATAAGAAATTGCGTCTGGCCTACATGATGCTCATGCAAACAAACCACATAAGATTTAAGACTATCAATACAATGAATAAATCCCTCTTCATGCCAAAATTGAATCGCCCTATATACCGTTTGCGGTTTAGGGTTTTTTACCTCCTGAGAAAGTTTTTCTAGAATTTCATAGGCGCCTAAAGGCTTATTTTCATTCACTAATATTTTAAGCACTCGCTCACGTGGCTCCGTATATCGATAACCATTATGAACACAATGCTTATAAGCCTTATCAAGCAAACTATATTTCATCAATTTGTCTCAGTCACTAATCTTAAATTAATCATACCATGCTAATTTTTAATAAAAAAATCCTACTTGTTAAGCATGATGTCAATCTAGATTATTACATATTTGACAAAATAATAAACAAAAATTTTGTTTTTAAGCTTATCTTATTGACATCAAGGCTATTCCGAATCGAACCATTATCGATCAAAATATCAAATTGTTACTCTATAATAGGATTAAGTAAGGACAAAGAACTCGCAAAATTTAGGACTCAACATCTTCGTAGGATGGTTTTTCTATGTTTATTGATGAATTGGCCAGTACGTACATCGTTCTTGAAAAAATTAAGCCCTTGCTTAATAAAGTGTCACAGAAACAAAAAAGTGCCCTTGACCAATTAAACCAAAATGTTGCAATTACTGATTTAGTCGTAAGAACTCCTTTTGCCCCTTACGGAGAAGCAGTTCCTTCCACCAATAATCCAGTACAACCGGCCATAAATCGGCTTCAGGCATATATTACAACACTATTTGCATTTGCTAATGAATACCATGGTGCAATTAACTGTGAGCTAGAGTCAGGTAATTACCAGCTAAAAAAAGATAAAAAAAATAACATTACTCGTCTCTCGACACACGAATTCTCGTTTTACACTGAGCAGGCATTAACGCTTACTGAATTTCAATTAATCTTAAGTAAGATAGAAAAGATGGCAGGAAAACTAACGCCTAATGTCCATGTTTTATTAAGCTCATTTGCAGTGAGAAGCCAAGATGGCACCTTATTAAATATGTCCGTTTTTATCGAGAGCGGTACCCCACTCTCAGTTCATGTTTTTTCTAAAAATACCGCCTCTAAAAATGATGTTAATTATGATGGTGTCGACTCCTTATTTTCACAACAGCAAGATGAGCAAGTGACCTTTCATGCAGACAATATTAGTGGAGAAAGTGGTTTCATCATTTCAACCGGAAGCGTTTTCGAGGTGAAGACTCAAGGAGGTGCCTGTTATACACAAGCCATTGATATCTGCTTAGACCATGGATTACAGCACAGTAAAGAACAGCTTATTCGCCGGATACTTGAAAATGACGATGAAATTTTACCTAACCAAATCGAGCATTGCATCTCCTCGAACAGCATCGAACTCTATAATGACAGCATCATTTCAGATTATTGTGTGCATATTGATCCCTCAACATCAATGCAAGCCTATGGTGCACCGTTAGGCTCAAAAATGCTTACTAACGAGGCTATAAAACGCATCATACCTAATGAATATCCACAAACGAAGATTGTTGAAAAAAAATGGGGCTATCAGGTTGTAAATCCCCCTTTTGGTTCAGACTGTTATATTGAGGTGCTCAATGAACGCCCTGCCGCTAAGTATATTCCCGAATTACAGTCAGCTGTTGAACAGCACAACCAAGAAGTACAAGCAAAACAATTGGCAGCGTTAAAACAAGAATATTTAGGATCAAAAGGAAAGGTAGTCCAACACATTGAACAAAACAATCATCTCATTCATCGAATGGACGAATTAGAAAAAAGAATGCTTAAACGCTGCAAGCCCAACGTATTACAAGAATTGTTAAAAACAGATGAATACAAGCATAAACTGGAAGCAAAAGACGTGGTATCTCGCTGTATAAAGCTTATGAAGGATGCAATTAATGACAAAGGTAATGCGAGTTTACTTTTAGTAAGGGCATGGAAAAAAGATTTTAATGGCCAAATAGATGCGATTACACCTTTTGGAGTTCAATCATCATTTAAAAAGGCATTAAAAAAAGAGCTCCGTGAAGTAATTGATAACAAATTATCAAAAGATCTTGGTTGTAATTTTGAACCACCGCGCCCCTAAGATGTGATATCATCTTGTTTTTCATCCATTTATATTAACAATGAACCTTAAAGCCTTCTTTTTGGGAATGCTCGTTTGTAGCCAAAGCTTTGCCGCAGCAAAATTTATTCCCACACAGCCACTCCCAACTCCAAGTTACTCACTAAATGGTGTTGCGTTATGCGCAACAGCTAAAGAAACTCTAGCCTATTTAAATAAAGGGCAACACTATGATCCTCAAGTAATTCATGAGGGTAAAGTCTTTAAAATACCTCTTGGTCGAGTGAAACAAACATTAAGCTTTATTTGCCAAAACCAAAATAAATTAAATGACCCAGCGTTTGTGAAACAACATTTTGACTTTGTTCGCTGGTATCCTGATCAAGCGCAGGCAAAACCACTTAAAGCTCAAAAGGCCCTTCTTGCACACCTGCCTCAAGATAAAATTTTGATGACGAAATATTTCGTGCATCGAGCAAAGGCGGTGTCCAAGCCTAATCCCTCCTATCCTGTTGCATTGTATGCTCTTCCTCAGGATGAAGCCGCGTTAACGCTTGAAGAAGCAAATACTAAGCCGGGATTAACGCGTTTTCATTATGGCAAACAGGCCATCATAAAAGGAGCTTTGGCAAATAAACATGTTCCCGTCTTGGCTTATTTAAAGCGTGCTGATTTAGAAGCAGCATTGCTGCAAGGCACTGTTGTGGTCGAATTTATCGATCAAGGCAATAAAACTAAAGTGTTTAATGTACATCGTTGTAATAACATTGCCTATGATAAAGCAAAACCACCTTACCAGCAGGAGCGTTATTGGTACTTTAAACAAGTTAATGGCATTAAAGGCTATGGTAAAGACGCGGACCATAAAATTACAGTAAATAGTGAGGTGACCTTTGCTGCAGATCTTGAGCAATTTGGTCTAGGTAAACTATTGATGGTGCAATATCCGGATCATTCAGGGAAACTAATAACTCGCGCCGGTATTTTTGCAGATACGGGCGGTGCTTTTACACAGAACCAATATCAAGTTGATTTTTTGACCGGAACATATGCAGGTAATGAAGAATTTTATAAGGCTAATCGCCATCTACCTGACTATGTAAGTGCTTATTTTATGGTGTTAAAAAACTAATATGAAAAATTCTCTACTTTTTTTATACTTTATCAGTTCATTTGCACATGCTTTTTCTTGTGAAAAGCCTCAAGTGATTCACCAGACCCCTATTCAGTTCAATAAAGAGCGTATTGCACTAACTCAGCAATACCAAAAGGCTCATTATGGAATAAGCTCGAAATCAATTAAGATTGAGCCGAAAATGATAGTGTTGCATTGGACCTGTATCTCCAGCTTAAAAGTAACTTTCCGGGTATTTGACTCCCCTACGTTCCCACAAAACTCTCCGCGCACTAAAGATTTGCCTGGGACGTTGAATGTGTCCAGTCATTTTGTAGTCGATCGCGATGGCAGCATTTATCAGCTCATGCCAGATAATTGGATGGCACGCCATGTAATCGGCCTTAATCACTATGCCATTGGCATTGAAAATATCGGAGGGATAGACGGTAAAGATGACCTGACGGACGCCCAGGTTAAAGCCAATGCATTTTTAGTCTGCCATTTAAAGAAAAAATACCCGAAAATAGAATATGTGATTGGGCATAATAATTATTTAGGTTTTAAAAATACCCCGCTTTGGCAAGAGTTGGATCCTAATTATCAAACGGATAAAGAAGACCCTGGCCCTACTTTTCTTGATAAAGTTAGATCATCAGTTGGGACGTTGAAGACTCCCACTTATTGGCGTACTTATGCAAAGAATAACAATTGAGTCGCATCAATTGCGAACAGCGTGAAGCAACGCAGAGCTCCGTGCCGCGAACACCTGGGTTGCTTCTATACTATATTCTTCGTAATGATCTTTTTATTTTAAACTTGAAAAATACTGCTCGACTTTAACAGCAGCTATTCCCTCCCCACCAGGTACCCCCATAGTGAGCAAATTACCATTTGTTGAATCAAAAACAGGCGCTGCTGCCGCACTGATTCCCCAAGAAGTTCCCGAAACGGCTTGAGTTGATACAGGAATCCCTGTTCCTGTAATCAATAAAGCTAAATTAGTTACAGGAACCGTAGGAGCTAGATAATGCACTGGGGCTGTTGCGTTGGTTGCAGGTACTGGCGTACTTGTAGTTGAATCATAAATAATAGTGCTCGTTGAGCCGATAATTGTTCGTAAGGTAGTAACCGAGACCGAAGTGATTCCCGTGCATTGCGTTGCAGAATGGGCTTTTTTGGCATCCCATTTTACAACGAGTGAGCCATTAAAGTTTAACATCTGCTGCAATGAACATGCGCCGATATGATCGGAAACCTGAACCAGGATACTTGTAGCTGTAGAACCAACATTTATCCCATTAGCCAGACTATTAATAATCGTAATTTTCCCTGAAGTCACAGCACTAAATGCCGATCCGGAAATGCACACAAAAAAAACCTTAACGAACTTAATAAGTTGACACCCTCTTTTATTCATAACAAGCCCTTTTCGTTTTTTATTCAGATACATACGGTATAACACCATAAAGCCTTGCAGTTTGCTCTGCTTGAAATCCTGCCATACCCATTCCCCCTGGCACCCCAACGGTAGTTAAGGCGCCATTTTTTATATCAAAAATAGGAGTCGATGCCGCATTAATTCCCCATGCAGTTCCTGAAACTGCCTGGTTAGAACTTGGATTACCAGAACCTGTAACCAGAAGCACCAAATTAGATATAGGATTAGTTGGAGCCGTATAGGTAGTTGCGCCACTTGCTGTAAGTGCAGGTACAGTCGTAGACGTTGTTGTATCGTAGACAATAGTATTTACAATGCCTACATGGTTCTGCAACGGAGTGACCTTAACGGAGACAATCCCTGTGCATTGGCTTGTTGAGTGCGCTTTTGTAGCATCCCACTTAACTACCGTTGAACCATTATAATTGACTGTTCGTGTAGTAGCACAAAAGCCCGTCACATCTGAAACCTGAACATTAATACGTGATGCAGTAGTCCCCGGACCTAAACCTGTTTCATTGGCTAAGCCATTAATAATAGTAATCTGTCCCGAAGTGATGGAGCTAAACGCAGGTTCTGAAGCTAAGAATGTCAATGCGATAGCTAATTTTTTTGTTTTTATATCCATAATAAAATTGTCCCTAAATTTCTCGCATTAATAAGCCCCAAACTAAAGTCTAGCATCGGAATTTAAATTAATGAATGGAGCTTAATCTATTGATTATTATATCCCGTCAGTGCGAGGAGCGTAGTGATAAAGCAACCCAGGATCTCGAAGTACACAACCCTGGGTTGCTTCACTTTGTTCGCAATGACGGCCGTAGAATAGCTCCTTGCAAAAACTGTTCATCTCATAGAAAATGCCTCTCAGTTAATACTGACTCATTACCATGCAAGGAAGAAAATGATGAATATTAGAAAACCCTTATTTTTAATGATGTGCTCTTTATCTATAACCGCTACAGCATCAACAAACAGCACTAGCTTATATGAAAAACTATATAAACTTTCTGAAAAAGCCTATTATATTGACTACTTACTAAGTGCTGAACAGCGACAAATTGCAGACGAATTAGCAAATCAACTTGATGCGGTAATTAGTCTACCTAATGACATTAGCTGTGGAACTAAAACTGAGACATTTCAAGCGGCCTATAAGTGGGCGTATGGTTCCGATGGATTAAATTCCACCTCTTCAGAGGCAGAAAAATTTGCCAATCTGATCACTACGAAATTATGCCCTGCAGGATATCTTGATGTGTTTAAATTATCCTATAAGTTCGCTTATACAAGCAGTGGTATGAATAAGACACGCTCGGAAGCAAAGAATTTTGCCACTGGATTGAGCGATTATGAGGCCTCTAAGTTTTATGCTAAAAAGTCATTACAATGCTATATCGATAGTTATAACTTTGCTTATTCGAGCGGGGGCATGAATAAGACGCGTTCTGAAGCAGAGCGTTTTGCCAATGAGCAGTGTTTGGGTTAAATCCCGCGCACATTGCCTGTAGGTTGGGCCCATGGCCCAACATTGAGTTCTGGTGTGATTCGATGCCCCTTATTGGGGCATGGGCCCAACCTACATATACCACTTAAATTACTGGTACAATTAACCACACTTTAAAAATTAGCGATCTTACTCTCTTGATAAACCTCAGAAATACGACTCCCATCCCACATGTAACGAAGATGACAACCTTGCCTTGGTAAAGTTAACGCAGGAGGTCTAAAAACAGCCATGCATAATCCCTCTGTATTTCTAATACTTGGATAAAGCAAACCCCAATGTTTTTCATCAAAAACCTTTTTTCCAAAAGCCTGACTTTTATCGTAAAACAGCGGATCCGGATTTAATAACTCACCATACTCATTACTTCTCAGATCAATTAATGGCTTTTTAATTTGGGCAATATATTCACGCATGGTAATCGCGCAAGGCTTTTCTTGTGATGCACTATAAAATCGTTCACGGTGGAAAACCGTCTCTTTTATGGCAGTTTCTAATGAACAAGCCGCATAATAAACGCCGTAACTTCCATCAGTAAACCGTGAGGGCTGGCCAATATGGGTAAATGCCGCCATAAGTGGCGTTGAACCTGCCCCCCCGATCCAATCCTCTTTGGGGATTAAATTTATTCGGCCTAGTTCAGCCTGAATACGCTCGTTCGTTAATCCTTCAAGTAAAGCGATTTGCTCAAGCTCTTCCTCTGTGTCAGCCCAATCAAATAAGGATATAGGAGGAAATTTTGAAGGAACAAGTCGATGCACATTTTTTTCATAATTGATTGATGAGTGCATTTAATATCCTCGCCAAAAGTCCAAAAATTTGCGTACCTCTGCAAGACGTACTATCCCCCCTTCTAACATATATTCTTTGGGAGTTAAGCCATTAAATGGCGGTAATGTATTTTGGCGATTAATCCAAGTTCTCGCCTGCTCGGCATCATCAAATAAAATGCGCAAATCCTTATAAATCCCTAACAGATAAGAAACGCGCTCCTTCTGATCTCGGCTCAGCTTTGACCGATGAGAAGTATAGGTTGAACGCGGCATATCTCCCATGAGGATACGTGCCTCAGACTCTTTAAGGTCAAAACGCTCAACCAGATTAAACAAAGACTTCCATACAACTTCATCAGGGATTGTATTGATGGGGCTTATACTAACATGCATATCAATCACCTTGTCTATTAATCTATAATATAAATATTAGACCATATAGAGACAAATGTCTATACAAGTACACCTTGAGACATAAAAGGCAGGAGGATCCCTTAAAATAGCATTCAAAACAATAAAAGCATATGATATCTGCGCAAACAGGAAGTTGGAGATAATAATGAGAAAATTTAATAGTGCTGATTACTTTAAACTCTGCAATGAAGGAGACAGAACAGTCCCAGTGCTTTACATTAAACAACCAACCAGTGCGGGCTTGGAGCTTATTTCTCAATATCTTAATTATAAGTACCAAGCAAATATATGCCATCCGATCATTTATTGTACTGGAGCAGAGATGGGTATGTTCCGACTCAATGCTGCTGATAAGGGAAAACCAGATTATTTAAGACCAAAAATTAAATATCTAGGGCTTCGAACTGCCCAGGATATCAATTATATAAAGTATATAACCCCCTACATTCGCGAAGCTCAAAAGATGCAAGGTGATTACCGTCAAGCATTTATTATTTTTCATAAAGGCCATGCGACCTTCATGGCTTATATCAAAGAAGGAGCTAAAGAAGCGCTCCTATATAGCGATACAGTGAATAACCATCCTAAATATATCCCAGAGCTTCAAAAGGTAACTGGGGTAAAAGTATATGCTACTGTTGATGCGCGGCAAGCCGATCATTGGTCGTGTCATACAGATGGTCTGGTCATGGGACGGGATATAACTGGTATAAACCCTCAAACCAATCAATATTTTATTCCTAATATATTAGAACGCCTCGAAAAGAGAGCCATACAGCGTTCAGGATATTTTCTTGCTTATCTGCCTGATGAACTATTAAAAACCGCTCAAATACCCGCGTTTGTTAGTTTAAATAAGGAACTATCTGATGAGGTAGTCCATAAAAATGAAACCCTTGATGAGTTTAGAAAAAGATACAGCAGTAGACTAACACTAATAAACAGAAAAACAGCGGAACGTAAAGAGAAAGATATCTCCGTTTACCTTCAGAAAAAAGGAGATAAATACAGCGAAATAATGCAAATTCAATTTTATCTTAATGAAATTGAGGATGAATTAGGAGCGTTACTAAGCGTGCAAAAGGACGCCTTTATTGTTAAAGCAAAAGAAATGTTACGCAATGGAGAAAATTCATTACATGATTTTTCTGAACAATTTCTGAAAGAATTATCCATAAATACTCAAACAGTGAATGATAATACCCAAGAAACATCCGATAAGAATATAAAGGACGTAGACCCTACTGAGCTCCGCGTCCAATTAACCCAAAAATACGCCCTGAATAATCATGAATTAGATGCAGCGATTGATGAGATAAAGGAAAAAATAAGCACGATGCCTCCCGCCGAAAATGCCTTACACTGGAAAAAAGATGGGGGTGAGCGACTGCTAGTTGGGTTGGTAAAACATAAATTGCCAAGCTTAGCTTTAGCACTTACGGAATATTTGCTCCACTATTCCTATGAACATGCATCGCCCTCATTTTGGCAACATCTTGCAAAAATCAATTTAAAATGTGCCCACTTAATTTTAGATAATGAACTATTAATAAATCATTTTTATCGCAATAAAGAACTCTGTTATTTTGCTTATGGCGATACCTACTTATCAAAAATGGTCCTCATCCGTTATCCTAAATTGCTCGATAGACAAGAAAAAGAAGTACTAAACTGGGTCTCACGTTTTGATGAGGAGAAGCGTTCAAAGTCTAACTTATCCTTTGAACACTATTTAATTGAAGAAGAACAATCAATTATTCAAGCAATTAAATCCATTAAAATTGATTTACGTGACTTAAATTCTGAAAGGCCAGAGCATGAATTGTTAAAACAAATTAATAAAATATTAAAACTCAATGACTATAGTCACATCCAATCGCCAAATCTGGAAAAAAATCATCCAGAGATTTGGCAAGCAATAAAAGAAAAGCATGAAGAAGTTAACGTTTTAGAACAAAGACTCCAGGGAATTAGCCCTAAGCTTGAGAGGTATGGTCTATTTACAGTAACTGATGATCGAATTGTATGTAAATCTCGTCAGTGCGAGGAACGTAGTGACGAAGCAACCCAGGAACTCGCCGCACGGAGCCCTGGGTTGCTTCACTTTGTTCGCAATGACGGTTTTTTATTTTAAAATCATATTTAGTGAGCACGCGAACAAATACATAGCTCTTCTACAACCCATTTGAATGCAGGCTAATCCAATCTTCATTAAGTAAATTGAATAGCTCTTCAGGCTGAATATTTGATGTATCTTGGTATTTAAACCATTGATTAATCACAAAGCGGTGAAATCCCATGTTTTTCACTATTACCCTGTGAGAAAAAAAGCTGTTATTGAGAGTCTGCCAACTCTTGACTATTATTTAAACATGCCTTGCAAAAATCGCATGTGAGATAAATCCAATGAAAAACACAGTGCACCAAGATCCGACTGTAAAAAAGCTACTCCAACGAGTTAAAGAATTGGAACTCACTATTAAGGTACAACAAAATAAAATAAGCCAACTTGATTCAGAAAGTTTTCAATTAAAAAACCTCATCGATAATCTTCCAGACGAAATTTATTGGAAAGATAAAAATGGCATTTGGTCTGGTGTTAACAAACGAGGTGTGTATAGCTTAAATCAAATGGGCTTTATTACTGACCGCTCCGACGTAATCGGCAAATCAGATTATCAGTTATTCAGTAAAGAAACTGCCGATGAATATCGAAAAAATGACCTCGAAGTCATGGCGAACAAAGTCGAAATTACCCGCGAAGAAGTCAATAAACTACCCAATGGTGAAACATTGGTGCAGCTCTCTGCAAAAAGACCGTTATGGGATAAAGATGGCAATGTCGTAGGAATTGTGGGTAATACTATTGATATTTCCTATTTAAAAAAAATTGAAGCGGAATTAAAAACGGCTATGGAAAAATCAGAAATAGCCAATAAAGCCAAAACCGAATTTCTAGAAAACATGCGCCATGATATACGCACTCCATTAACCGGCATTGTCGGTTTTGCGGACATACTGAAACTGGAATCCGATAATGCTCAAATTAAAGAATATGCCGAAAATTTAGTGGCCTCAAGCCATGCATTGCTTGATCTATTAGATGAGGTATTGGAAGCAGTCCGTGTAAGTTCTGGAGAGATCCCCAAACTTAAGAAAAAATTTGATCTAAAAAAATCCTTGCAGCAAATTATTGATTTAAATCGAGCCAAAGCGGCTCAAAAAAAACTGGAACTAACACTCAACTTTGATTCATCACTTCCTGAACATTTAATTGGTGATAAGATTCGGGTGCATCGAATTGTTCTTGAACTCATCGCTAACGCCTTAAATTTTACAAATAATGGTTTTGTTCGACTCAGTGCAGAACTTGCAAAAAAAAACAACAGAGAACTTATCATCAAACTTATTGTCGAAGACTCTGGGATAGGCGTTCCTCTAGAGCGGCAGCAAGAAATTTATGTGCAATTCACTCGTCTTACACCTTCATATCAGGGAATTTATAAAGGTGCCGGCCTTGGACTGTCCGTAGTAAAGCAGTTTATTGATGAGCTCGGTGGAGAAATATATCTGGAAAGTGAACCCAGGAAAGGATCAAAGTTCATTTGTATCATTCCGTTACAAGAACCCCTGCTTGATGATGATTTAGGGCTTGACGAGGAATTTGACGCTCCGAAAATACCAAACTATACCGACGAACTTAAAACGCCTCATAATGATTCAAGTACCAATGAATTTCGTGTCCTGGTTGTAGAAGATAACCCCATTGCACAAACAATGGCTAAATCTATTCTCAGCAAGCTAAATTGTAATACCGAGATCGCAGAATCAGGAAGAAGAGCAGTAGCCCTGTGGAAAAGTAGATACTATGATTTAATATTTATGGACATCGGCCTGCCTGATTTAGACGGTTATGAGGTAACACATCAAATTCGAGTGCAAGAATTGCCACGAAAAACGCACACACCAATCATTGCTCTGACCGCACATATTGGCGATGAAAACAAAAAACGCTGTATTGAAGCTGGAATGAACGCGGTATTGACTAAACCCCTAACCCTGAAAAACTGTTCAGACATTCTTGATGCATTTATCCCAGGACACCAAAAGAAAGAGGATGAATCCCAAACCGCATACTATTTGGCTGATTTACCCGATACAATAGAGCATTTATTTAATCTAGCCGAATTCCCCCTGTTAGATATTGACGAAGGCATTAAGACTACAGGTAATCAAGCCATATTGGCCGAAATGCTAAGCTTGTTAGTTCAGGACTCTCTACCTAAAGATTTGCAGCTCATGGAGGAAGCCCATCAAACCCTTGATTGGGAGAAAACGCAGCAAATTGCCCATAAAATTAAAGGAGGCGCAATTTATGTTGGCACCATAAAAATGAAAATAGCCTGCCAGTACCTTGAGCGCTACTGGAAAACCGGTCACTCTGAGTTGCTTGAGGAATTATATCAACAGGCGATTACGGTGATTCATGAGAGCATGCAGGAAGTTAGCCGTTGGTTGAATACTCATTAAATCTTCAATCCATACCTACTCACCTCTTATGCCACCCCCGCCTACGTGGGAATGACATAAATAAAAGAAGAAACGATTACAAACATCCTGACTACAAATCATTAAACTCATCACTGGATGCAAAAGGATCAGCCGGTTCACCAGGAATTTTTCGCGATTCATTAGCCCATGCGCCGAGATCAATTAATTTACACCGATCCGAGCAAAATGGCCTGAATTTATTTTCTGGTGTCCAAGTGTTGGATTTGCCGCAGGTAGGGCACTTTATTTTTTGTGGATTCTTCATAACATCATTTATTTGTTTATTTTAGAACATATAGTATATATCAAGCCTTATAGACGAATAAATCTCAAATATTAATTTATATTTTCCTGTTTGATATGTAACAATTAGAAAAAGAACGTCATCCTGAGGAGTTTACGGCGAAGGAGCTTCTAAATGTGGCATAATACTACTTCACTAGGACTATGCCACATTTAGAAGCTCCCTCTCTTCGTTCGGGATGACGTGACCGACATGTGAAGTATTCACATGATTTATTACAGTAATTAGGATATGTACCCCCAATGGACTTTACTAAGCTTCTTATTAATTTTGGATTTTCAATCAGTTTAATTGCAAATGCTCTTTTATTTATCCCTCAAATCATTTCCATTTTAAGGCATCAGTCAGTACAAGGCGTTTCCTTACTAACCTTCGCAGGATTTAATGTTATCCAGTTTTTTACTGTATGCCATGGATTAATCGAAGCGGATCATTTGCTCGTCGCAGGTTACATTTTAAGCTTAATTACTTGTGGGGCAGTTACATTCCTGATCATTTATTTTAGATACATCAAAAAAATTAAAGAGCATAAACAGGCATGAATTCTCTTACAGAGCGTAACGTTACCATATTGGCCCTGCTTCCTTATTCTACAGAAGAGGCCGAGCTTTTACATAAAAAACAAAAGCTTGATAATTTATATTTTTTAAACGTCATTGTAACGCTTACAATTACAGCACTTGAGTCTTTTTTAAACGGACAGCTCTCTGCATTTGATGCGCAAGTTGGCGAGAACTTGTGTCAAATCAGAGCTTATAAGATTCTCCACCTCTGTTATAAATGGCTACATTCTGAACGTGCTTTAAACCAATTCAAAGAAGAATTAGAGAAAATAAAAACCTATAAAGCACATCTGACCCAACTCATTGCACACTGGGAAGATAACGTAAAGCATTCCGTTACTTACAACAAAGATTTAGATGCACCGGAAAAAATTGCGACTTTTTTAAATCGCCATCAATTATTAATTTCACTCCATAGTGAAATCGTATTTATCATTCTTTCCTGGTTTTTGACTCATTTTAATGTCCGCGAGGATCATATTCCTATTGCTATCAACTTAGAGTATATTGCTCGGGAACTTAAAATATCTAAATACAGAGCAAAACGGCTTACACACAAGTACCAACAATTAATTTGCAAATTAGGATGCGACTTTATTATCACGATTAGCCAAGCCCTTCCAGACACCTGGCGCCTGGGAGAACTGTTACCGCTCGTATGCAAAATTGCTGATGAAAACCGCGCCGTACTCCCCTGCTATATCAGCAGTGAAGTCATTTTTCATCATAATATTTTACAAAAAATCCCTATGATTTTAATTATTAAACGCTACGATAACCTACAAAAATTAGTAGATATTATTTATTTTTTAATCGAAGGTAATGAGCTAAAACAATACAATTTAGTCCAGCAAATCGACTTAGCCATGCCCTATTGTCTTGTTGTTAGAGGATTAGTGCTTAATGCAACGGAAACCATTAGCTCCTATATTCAACGCATTATGCAAATAAGTCCTTTAACAATAATCTTGGCAAATACTGCAAGCCATCCTCAATACTCCGGTAAGCGGCTTCAAAATTTACGTGAAGACCCTTATCGTGATTTAGAGACCAATGAGCTGACAACAATGCATCAGGCTCGTTTTAACGAAATGAAAAAAGTCGCATTAGCAGAGGGATGCTCGAAAGAAAACCAAACTACTTTTTTTCTAAAACATATTTATGCGAGCCAGTTAAGGTCGGAAATAGAACATCTCGAATCTCAATACGTCAATTTGGCCTTTAATGCCTATGATGTTCAACAACTTAGTGATAATCATGTTAATTAAAAAACAAAGAGTGATGAAAAAACGATTTGATTTGTACAGTCAAGTCATAGAACGGATGCCAGTGCATATTTATTGGAAAGATCGGCACTTTAATTACATTGATTGCAATAAAGTCTTAGCAACATATTTAGGCCTTGCCTCACCTAAAGAAATTATTGGCCGCTCGGATTATGATTTTCTTGGCATTGAAGAAGCTAATATAATACGTGAAAACGATAAACAGGTATTAACCTTAGGTAATATATGTGTTTTTGAAGAAGAGATTTCTGATAACTCAGGGGAAAAAACAGCCTACCTTACCCAAAAAATCCCCCTATTTAACCCCTCAGGCGAAATTATTGGTTTAGCGGGAATTTCCATAAATATTACCACCCGTAAAGCACTGGAAGAAAAAGCACATGCTGATAAAGAGGCAACGGAACACCGGCTGTTTAATATATTAAATAATTTGCCTGGACACGTCTATTGGAAAAATAAGGATTCAATTTATCAAGGCTGCAATCTTGCTCAGGCACAGTCTGCCGGATTTTCAAATCCGGAGCATATGATTGGCAAATCTGATTTTGACATGCCCTGGAGCCATGAAGCAGAATCTTTGCGTGAAATGGATCTCTGTGTCATGCAACGAAAAGACGTAATTACTCGTGAAGAAGCATCGAAACTCGCTAATTCCGATAAAGTATCCATATTCTTATCGAAAAAAGCCCCGTTACTCAATATTAATGGGGAAATTGATGGGGTTCTTGGGATTTCATTCGATATCAGTGATCGCAAGAAAATGGAAGAGGAGCTCGCCAAATCACAAATTGCAGCCGAAGCAGCAAACCTGGCAAAAACCGAGTTTTTGCGTAATATGGAGCATCAGTTAAGAACTCCTTTTAGCGGAATTTATAGTTTGATTGAATTTTTAGCATCTAATGAGATCGATCCGGAAAAGAAAATGTATTTGAAAACGGTTCATGAGTCAGCAAAGGAATTCGTGGATTTATTGAATGATATTCTTGAGTTTACCCGCAATGAGGCAGGAAACTCTCCCATTTTAGAAATGAAATTTAATCTCTATGAAACACTATCGCAAGTAGTCAAGCTAGAACAAGCAACCGCCTTGGCAAAAGGAATTAATTTAACTTTAGATTACCCAAAATCACTCCCCGAAGTGTTTCTTGGCGATCCGTACCGTATTAAGCGCTTAATGATGAACTTGATTAGTAATGCAATTAAATTTACAGAACAAGGTCACGTCTCTTGTCAGATGCGCTTAGGTGAACGAATAGATTCGCGTCATTGGATTCTACAACTCATTGTTTCCGATACGGGTATAGGTATTTCCGAAGAAAAGCAATTGCTGATTTATGAAAAATTCTTTCGCCTATTTCCAGCCAACCAGAATAAATACAAAGGAGCAGGATTGGGATTATATGTCGTAAAACAAATAATTCATGAGCTTGAAGGAGAAATAGAAGTCCAAAGCGAACTTAATAAAGGCACTACGTTTATCTGTACATTACCTTTTAAAAGTCCTTTGCTTTTTAAGGATAATCATTAAAAAGTCTTTTCTTGAAAATTAAATTATTCTCAGCAAAAATTAAACATAAAACGTAGAGTATGGGGCATGACTGCCACTTACTTTAAGACTTATTGGATTTATTACAAGGCAAACAATGCTCAACTCTATTCGAATACTAATCGTCGAAGATACGCGAATTGCCCAACTTGTTGTAAAAGCATATATGACTCATTTGGGATGCATAGTCGATATCGCAGAAGACGGGAAGTCGGCTATTGAGAGTACCACTCAAACTCGATATGACCTTATTTTAATGGATATTGGTCTAGGAGATGGCCCCAATGGTTTTGAGATTACTCAATACATTAAATCACACAGCCCTTTAAATAAGGACACTCCGATTATCGCCCTAACCTCCCATGGCGATTCCGATATCAGACAGAAAGCAGCAGATGTCGGTATGATTTTATTTTTACGTAAGCCATTCACGACGGCCTATGCACAACAAGTCATGGATTATTTAAAGAAAAATTAGCTATTACCTACACGCAAAAATGTGGTACTTTTACTCATAGAATTAAAGAGATGGAAATTTTCTAGAAATTCATCCCTATAGAAAAGACAGAATATCTGCCTAAGATAAAATTAATACGGACGATTTTATATGAAAAAAAATACACTTATTTTAGCATTATCAACAAGCTTTTTAATTGGTAATGCTTTCGCCGGAACCATGGGACCAGTAAAACCAAGCTGGAGATGGCTGGGGGAGTTTAGTGTTGGTCCTGTTTGGCAAAGTGGAGGTAGCACACAATCGTTCTATCTTACTCCAGATATCGAAAAAACGTACACCGCGAATAAAGCGACTCATGCACTAGCTGATTTTGGAGTTCTTTTAGGCGCACAATACAGCATAAATCCAACGCTGATGACTCAATTTGGACTCGCTGTAGGGGCAACCACAGACACAAGCCTATCAGGCGAAATCTGGGATGATGCCGATCCACAATTTAATAACTTCATTTACAGCTACAAACTCCAGCATACTCATCTCGCTGTGAAAGGTAAATTTCTTGCAGATATGGGCTATGTAGTAATGCCTTGGGTTAGTGGTAGCGTAGGTGTAGGGTTTAATCACGCTTACGCCTTCAATAATGTTCCAATTATTGAAGAAGCAATTAAAAATCCTAACTTTTCAGCCCGTACCCAAACAAGCTTTACCTATACGGTAGGTGCAGGTATTCAAAGATCATTAACCGATCATGTCCAGGTAGGTATTGGTTATGAATTTGCTGATTGGGGCAAAAGTTCGTTAGGAAGAGCCGCAGACCAATCAATGAACGAAGGAATTTCATTAAACCACCTCTACACTAATGGATTCTTAGTGAATCTTACCTATGTAGGATAAGCAATTTAAGCCTGAATGGAGCACTGTAACACTAGTCTGTGAGAACCTCTTCACTGCCTATGCCCTGCGAGATGTAGGTAAAAGAAGCAAATTAACCATTTTTAGGGAATAACCATGTTAAGGAAAATTTTGTGTGGTAGTGCTGTTTCGCTACTTCTAAGTAGTCCAGCTATTGCTGGATTCTATGTCGGTGCAGGTATTGGGCCCGAATATGCTCAATTTACTCAAAAAACTCATGTTTTTGATAATCACGGTAGTTTTAATGTCATCGATGAGCAGAATTTTTCCGGTGCAGGTATTTTTGGTACTTTTATCGGCGGGTACTCTTGGACACGCAATTGGTTTTATTTAGCGGGCGAAGCTAATTTTAATCCCAGCTCACTTCAATATAGATTAGTCAATAAAGAATACATTCATAAAAATTTCGAGAAATCGTCATTTACTATTCACTATAGTGAAGGCGTAAGTGCCCTTCCCGGAGTTTTATTAACTAAGGATGCAGTTGTTTATGGGCGAATTGGTTATGCAAATGGCCATGTGGAACTCCACAACTCAGACCCAACCATACGCAGTTCAAAAGCAAATCGTAGCGGTGTTCGTTATGGCGTGGGAATGCGCTATAACTTGTCAAGTCAATGGACCTTAATGGCAGATTACAGTCAAACCAATTATGAGAAGTTCAGTAGCCACGTTTACGAACCCAATGGCGGAGTGACCAAAAGCTCACGAATCTATCCAGTCTCAGCACAATTTGCCTTTGGCGCTATTTATAATTTTGAAAAACCAGCAGTTTTTGTTAAATAGAGTAACACTTAAAGCTGCTAAAAGGCTCAACCCTATTAGTATTAAGTTTTATGTGCATATAAGCAGCCTTCAAATATCTGCAGCTAACTTAATTAGAAACTCTGGGACGTCCAAGTCTCAGAGTTTCTTTACAATTTCATAAAAACAAAACATTTTATTTCTGCGAATTCCCTCGCCCCTTTTCACGCCACAATACGCATTAAATTTATTAGGGCTTTCTTGTTCTGAATAAAGAACATGCTATAGTGCAAAATCCTAAAATACACGATAAAAACAAAATGCACGTAATTACTATTTACCACAACCCCAGATGCTCTAAATCTAGAGAAACCTTAGCATTACTGCAAGAAAAAGGACTTGATCTCACTATTATCGAATACCTAAAAACCCCGCTTAATAGAGAACAGCTCGATGAGTTAGGAGCACATTTCGCCCTTAAAGACTTCGTTCGTACCAATGAACCTATTTTTAAAGAACTCGGATTATCACTGGAGAATGAAGAACAGGTGTTAGAAGCCATGGTAAAAGAGCCTGTGTTAATGCAACGACCCATTGTCACCTATAAGGGAAAAGCCATTATTGGACGCCCTCCTGAAAACGTATTAGAACTATTTGCTTGATGGCAATAAGTCGTACCCTTAGCTTAACTGCAACCAGATTACATTCATTTAAAAACCGGCATCATTTCTTCATCCATTGGTGGCGCTGAAGGTAGTGTAGTAGCCTGACTGGTATTTTTTAATTCATCAAGCGCAAAAGCAAGGGATGCGTGGATGGTTTCCAATTTACTAAGCAATCGTTCCAAAATAGAAACAGATGCTGTTATTGATTTATTAAAACCCACTTGAGTCAGTCCATACTCCAACGCAACCCCTCCTAACAAAGGAACACACGCAAATAAAAAAGAACCGGTAGCAAAGCCTAGAAAAGCCGACCCAGCTATGCTTGCTTCCGTACTGTTTTGAGACAAAGTATGGATTAACGTTGGCCGAGGCTGATTCAAAACCATCCGATGCTTTTCCAGGCAACTGGAAATTGCATTTTGTAAGAGTGTAATTAAAATAAGGATATTATTAATTTCTATGATACGTTCGGGTGCAACAGGCAAACAATCAAACTGTATGATAATTTCATCCAGTTGCTCACAAAGATTAGTAATGATGATGCTTTTTTTATAGCTTTGATTTCCCGCATTATTATCTACTAGCTCCTTGAACTCTTTATTCTTATTCCGTAATTCATTCAATAAAGGATGTAAATCACGTAGCTCTTTAATACTTTTAAAATGACTTTGTCTTTTAGAAAACATACTTCTTCCTTGAGTTAAAACAAATCTCTCTACTCACTTTGAATAAAAGCAAATCATTAGTCAAGTCCACCAGCACTTGACGATACCCAGGTTATGTGTGAGTCTTTAAATATAAAGACCATGGAGTAAACTAAATGCTTGCGCAAGTTTTAATAAATATCTGTTGGGCTCTGTCATTCACCTTTTTTGGAGCAATACTCGGTACAGGATTAATGCTCATGGTATCAACCATTGTTCCGCGAATTCTCAATAAAAATACCCCTCACATGGATGAGGCAAAAGAAATGTTGCGCGGCAACACTGCCGTTGCAGAATATTATGGACGAGTGGTTTCTTCCGTTATTATTGGGATCAGCATCATCATTGCCGCCTCTGTTCTTGGAGGACTAATTGCCGGGTTGCATGGTTGAGTCTAAACGGATGAGAAAATTTCTTTTAATACTGACCATCCTGTGTGCATTTAGTCTTAAAGGATGGAGTCGTGGTGGTGGTGGTTGTTTTGAACAAGGGACCTTAATTGCAACGCCTTATGGCGAGCGGGCGATAGAAACGCTGCACCCTGGTGACTGGGTTTGGAGCAATATTGCAGGAAAACATCAAAAAGCCAAAGTCGTCGCTACCAGCCAAGTAACACCGAAAAACTACTTGGAATTGACGCTTGCAACAGGCGTTATTCATGTCACTGAAGAACATCTTTTTGCCATAAAGCCAGGGGAGTTTCGCCGTGCTGGCAACCTCAAGGCCGGTGATAAAATCATCATCTGGCATAATCATCAATGGCAACCCCTAGCCATTAATCACATCGACCAAATCAAAGCCCAGAAACCTGCGTTTAATTTATTAGTAGATTCAGGGGCCACTTATTTTGCAAATGGGGTTCTCGTTCATAATAAAGGTTGTTTTTTACCTAATACTCCAGTTTTACTCGCTAATGGACAAAGTAAAGCAATTAATGCTATTAAACCTGGAGACATGGTTCAAGCTTATGAAATTAATGGTTCTCTTGTTCCGGCTAAAGTAAAGCACGTACTAAAACATCAAGTAAATTCTTATTATGTGATTGGTACAACGAGTTCAACCATCAAAGTAACGGGTGAGCATCCGTTTTATGTGGGTAATGGCCAGTTTAAAACGGTAGAAACGCTACACCCTGGTAATTTAATTTATGCCTTTGCTGGCAATCAGTTAAGGTTTGAGCGAATTACCTCGATGAAGAAAGTAAATGCAAAAACCACCGTTTATAACCTACAAACTGATGAACCACATACCTATTTTGCTGCAGGCATCGCTGTCCATAATAAAGGAGGCGGTGGTGGCCATGGCGGTGGTTTTAGTCATGGAGGTGGCTTTAGAGTTGGTTCCAGTGGTGATAGTGATGATGGGGCATTCTTTTTCTTTCTCCTGGCCGGCATTATAATATGGTGTATCATTAAAAGCGCACGGGAGCAAAGAGCCAATCTGGATTATAACTATTCTCGAAATACTATTGAACGCAAATCAGAAAAGACATTAAAACTACTGACCTTTCTTTCCAAGCAAGATAAAACCGTTGATCCTAATGCACTAAAAAGCATGGTACATTTAACTTTTCTTGCACTCCAAGATTGTTGGATGAAAAGAAAATATGGCCCCATGAAAAAATCATTAATGCCCGATTTGTTTCAACAGCATACAGCACAACTTGACGGAATGATCCGTAATCATGAAATTAATCGTCTTGACCGTCTGCAGATTTTAAACATTGATTTAGTGAATGTTCGCTATACTGAAAAACCTAATCAGCGTGAATTTACTGCGTTAATAACCGCTTCTGCACGTGACTTTTATGTAGATGACCGTACTAAGCAATACCTTCGCGGTGATGAAGAACCCCAAACATTCCAGGAGTTTTGGACCTTCCAGCTTCAAGATAGCACTTGGCTGCTGCGTGAAATTGAACAATCGCGTGAATCGGACTATTTAGAAGAAGAGAATTTTTGTGAATTCTTTACCGACGCACAAATTGAAAAAATTTATCAGGATAAGGTAGATAACTTGGGTACAGCTGGCCCTTGGCTTACCAAGGACGTACAAGAAAAATCAAATAAAGTCGATCGTATGCTTAATTTCTTAGTTCAGAGCAACAAAATCTGGAATAAGCAAGCCATGCTTAATCGTGTACGCTTGGTGTTTACTAATGTCCATTTGGCTTTTGAAGCTGGCGAGCTAAATAGCGAAACTCAAGCCCAATTATATCCTAATCTTGTTGAGGAATTTAATGAATCCATCACCACCTGGAAGGCTTCGGGCAAAACCATTGAATACCGTAATTTTTGTGTACGCAAGGTAGAAATACTCCTGGTAAAAAGTTTTGATGATAAATCAAACAATGAATTTACCGCCAGAGTAAGCGCACATGCTCAACGTATTCAGCAACAAAATGGCAAAATCATAAGTAAAGATGCTGATGTAACCCCATTTGAAGAATATTGGACATTTGGATTATTAGATCAAGAATGGAAACTTAAAGAAGTAATGCCTCAAACAAGTAAAAACGAAATAATCAGTGCGGATAACCTTGAAGAAGGAAGTTCACCTGATCTGGTCAAATGGTATTATACGAAAAAGCGTGCCATTTAAAGTATGCCGAACGAGCTTTTTGCTCACATTATAAACATTGTCATTAATTTTTCTTTCATATATGATTGCTCATCAAAAAAGAGATGAGATCAAACATTATGAAGCTTAATGAACTATTGGACGCAATTACTAAACAATGGAAACAACAAATCGTTGATATCAATATACGTCTTAATCACGCGATTAATGGAAAATCAATGAGCAACATCCAGGCAGAGGCTTTAATAAAGGAATATGAAACTCTTTATAATCATTTTGTTAATTATACTTACAGCATGGCTTTGGCTTGTAAAGAGCAGGTGTTAGAAAATGATTTAGAAAAATATATTCAAGGGCTTAAAAAGGAAGTCCTGCACACCATAGGATTAATTAGTAATTATCGTCGTATAAATACTGAACTTCAAAATGCGATAACTCAATCCAAGCCGAACGAACAAAGAGCAACACCAAAACAATCGCCAGTAAGCAGAAATGACATTGTTCTAGCTCAACCACAAACATCGCAACAGGAAAGAATGCAAGCACCATCACCAGTACGAAGGAACCATTTCTTTCAACCGGGACAAAGCATAGTACAACCATTGCTCAGGGACAATCTTTCACAACCAATACAGCTAGCGCAAAAAACGGCTCCAGCAGTCCCTATGCCTACATTTGATGAGCAATATGAAGCGAGAGAAATTTTCCCCCATGATCCAGAAAACTACCCCCAGTATTATATCTGTAATTTTTAGAGGACCGTAGTCAGGATGAAGGCGTCCCCGAAAATCTGCTCATTTGTCGACGTGCCACGGCACGTCGACAGTTCATCCTAAAACCTATAGTGTAGGAGAAGAAGCAACGCCCTGCTTTCGCCACTCTACTGCATTTATAATTTCAATCCAACGTTCCGAGGACCAGTTATTAATACCAATAAGACATTGATCCTTTGCTTCCCGAATTAATTGCTTAAATTGTTTAAATTGCTCTTCTTCTAAACCATCAAGCTCATTATATTGTAAGGAAATTGTTTTCAATGATAATGATGCAAAAAGGCTACGCAATACTTGCCAATGATGGAAGGAAAAATCAGGTACTTGTAATCGATTGCCATCAATAGAAAATTCGACAAGCTTTTCAGCCCCACTGAGTGCAGTTGCAAATGCTTCTAAACAACTAAGAGAAAGATGCCCAAAATTATTTCTTTTTAAAATAAGATGAGTAACCTTGGAATCGTGAATCATCTTCCCCAAAGCCGCCATTTGCTCAACAGACATTGACGGAAATGGGGAGTCTGATAAATCCAGGTGTTTTATTTTGTCCTTACGCAGTGTGAGTGCATAAGCCCCCATTTCTTCACACGTGTATAAATGAATATCTTTAGGCTTCCTTAATTTAGTAAACATAGTTATTTGCCTAATCCATAAAGCTACCAATTCAAGCATAAACTAAGTAATCTTGTAAATTAGTTTCCTTCAATTAAACGAAATTAAATAAGCTTACCACCGCTCATCATTTCCCCAATTATTATTGCTTCCACCATAACCCTCATTATTATGTTTCTGATAATCTCGGCTTCCATGATGGTAATCATCGTTATGCTGATGATGCTGGTAACCATGATGTGGATTATGGCCGTGCTGATGATTTCCATGATTTGAAAAACCTCGGTGCGGAGGAGGACCACCCCGAAAGCCCCCTCCATGAGCAAATGCAAATGAGCTGAGCAATAAACAGAATAAAGAAAGAGAAACGCATGCATGTCTTTTCATTTTGTTCCCTTTATTAAAATGAATTCAAAACAAGAATTAGCGTACTGATGTAAAAATAAGCGTAGCACAGAATTTTAATAGTGGAAGTTGCACGATTGAAGATTGCACTACGAAACATCGGCCCTTGATAGAACCTTGCATCTGATCCCTAAAAGAGAAACTATCGGAAACATTAAGATTATAGGGACAACGACAACGTAATTTATCTTTTTGATTCGTGTTAAAGGAGACATCAGCTTCTATGCCAGATACGAGATCGTTGATAAATTGATGCATGTAGCCTAATTGTATACCAGGAGAAAATGTTGAGTAATCTGAACTGATATTGCAACGCTCATCCTGGCTAGTAAAACCTAATTGTTGTGATTTTAATCGGTCCTGGTTAAAAATGCTCTACCAGTCCATATATTTTTCGTATATTCTTTGAAGCTGGAGTAAGTAATTACTTAGGGATTAAATAATGAATGTTGCAGAATTACAGGAATTAATTAAGAAAATAAAAGCACAGGGATCAATAGGCAACTACTCCGCGCAAAGCATGGATTTATTCGCGCAAATGAGTGGAGCTTTGAACGAGTTAGCGCCTGAAACCAAACTCACTCATAAAACACTGGATGCCCCTTTCCTTAAATTAACCAATGTTTTATATGAGGAATTAACAAATAAACAATCAATGTTAACTGAATTACTAACGTTGATTATCATGTGCAGCAGATTGATAGGATATGCAGATTCAAAAACTCTTGATAATTATCCTCAACTCAAATTAATGGATAAAATTAGTAAAAAAAGACCGCAAGAACAAGAAAAATTAGAAGACATTATTTTCTTCCTCAGAGCAATTTTTTATCTCATCCAGAAACATTACACTCAAGAAGAATTAACCTTACTGTCCTTTTTAATCTATTTCCGCCCTCTTACTACTGATGAAGAGCGACGCTCAGAACTCGCTATTTTTGAATGGCTGTACCATCAGAAAGCAAACTGCCTTAACTTTTTTGCGATGCATGTGGACTATATAAATATGAGATCCCACCAGCTGATTCGTTTTTTACCGAATATCGTTAAATTAATTCCAATAACCTACACTTCCTTTATAAAGAACACGCAGAGTTATGATTTGCTTTGGAATACGGAACAAGATAATCCGATTTCGCGAAACACACTAATTGAGGATACCTGTGAACTATTACAAACAATCTTCGTAACCCAGAAAGAACAAGACTATGCTGCCAGCCTGAAGTTTGCAGACAACATAAAAATCCAACTACCCGAGCAAGCTCATAATGAATCGTTAATTGTCTATTTAGCACTCTATTTATTTCGTCTCAATCAATATAAAGAAGAACGCCATGCCGATCCGAGCTTCAGGCATAATTTAATCTCCCTTTCCAAACAAACTAAAGAAGATGCAGTTGATAAAAAACTAATGGAACTTCGTGGTGTCCCCGTTCAGTATGGATTTTTTGAAAACATTGCATTGAAGGAAGGACGTTTGGGAGCGTTAAATGCATCTTTTGAAGAACAAACATCCTACATACGCCTTTTCACTTCTTAATAGTCATGGCGCAGGGATTGCAAGTAGCCTCACAATGGAGTGATCTAAATATAGAAAAATTGTCTATACTTAAAACAAACAATTTAGTATGAGTATATGATATGTCACCAAATCCTTTAGCTAAACTAGTTCAATCCCCCACGAAAGCAACGAGAAAACAACTTCAACAACACGTTAGTGAATATGCTGGAATCGTAGATGCTTTAAGACTTGGCAACACAGGCAGGAAGTCCTATACCGATGCGGATAGAGCCCGAGACATGCAAAAACTGGTAAATGCCGCTGAAAAGATCAAAATGATAGATTTTAGTGAAGAAGACTTTAAAAAAAGTGTGCAAAGTATATCCAAGGAGAAAGAACCAACACTGCGCTCGAACTATCGCGAATATGTAGAAATAAAAAATGGAAGCAGGAGTCCTCAACAGCTTTTTAAAGACTTAGGTATAACATTGCCTGTTCCCGAACCAATTTTAGACGATGCGGTACTAATGAAAAAACTACAGAGCACTGTTAGTGCATATAATGCTGCGGAAAATAATTTAATAGTAGGTGAATTCACTTCAAGTTACACTGATGCCCAACGTAAGGAAGATCTGCAAAAGTTAGTAAATGCTGCGGAACAAGTCAAAAGATTACATAGTTGGATACCCAAGGAACAATTTGAGGGTGCAATTGCAGCCATACCTGATGCGGATAACAAGAGAATGTTCAATATCTATCTGACTGATATGGAAAAAATTGCCAGTGGCGAAAAAAGCCCCAGCCAACTCGCTAACAACATACACATAAAATTAGATATTCCAGCGCACCAGGTACCATTAGCACCACCTTCCTCTCCCAGAGTTGTAGATCCTCAAGCAGACAAACCCGAAACGCCTAAAAAAGAGGGTTTTTTTAGCAGGTTAAAAAATAAGATATCGGATTTGGCTTCCGGTTTTGCACACTACATGAAGGAACACCCTGTGCGGGGAGGCCTATTAATCGCAGGAGCGATAATAGGTATTGGAATCATTGTTGCAGCCTCAGTATTTACCGGAGGTGCCGCCGGAGCTGCTGCTGTGGGTGGATTTGCCGCACTGATGGGTACAGGAGTTAGCACGTCAATTGCTGGCGCTTTAGTTGGAGGTGCAGTAGCTGCATCCAGCGCTATAGCCTTAGCATATGATGTGAATCAAGAGATCAAAGGAGAAAAAAGTCGTGCAGATCTACGCGCTAGGTTGGGTGGAGGAAACCCTGAACCAAAAGCTGCCATAGCTGCTCAACCGAAAGCAGAGCCAACTACACCTGCATGGAAATGTGGAGCAAAGCCTCAGGAGGATAGGATTCATTATGTAAATAATGGAAATAATGAGGGAAATATAGCCGCAACAGCTGAATCACGAGAGAGCCTGCATGCATCAAGAGGTCCAACAGCGCCCAGTATAGAGAGTTTGGTTAGCGATGATAGTGAGACAAGCTCTGATGATGATAGAGAAGGCGAATCGCCTCATATGTAAATTAAGATATTTTTCCAATGTAGTCTGGTTGCAAGTAACCAGACTACCCTTAATATACAAATCACAACCCACATGTTTTAATTCTACAGCCTTTTTAATTTACTATTCCTTAACTGTACATTCGCGCCCGCATTTATATAATGGAACTCCTTGGCAAGATATTCTTGCTCACTTAAGGAGTTAATTATGTTGAAAAAATCTGTTATCGCAGCCCTTTCGCTAATCAGCCTATCTTCTGCCTATGCAGGAGAGATCGATTTAAGTTGTATGGTTCAAGTAGCAGTAGCCTCTCCTCCTTTGGATGCCAAAGATAATGTTGCTTTTAATGTTGCCAATGAATATGGATTTAGTAAATCAGTTACTATAAACGGCGCGAAGGGTCCGCAATATATTGAAAATGTTCCTTGCAGTGAGCATCCATTAACTATTACAGCAACCAACTACGAAACACCATCAAACACGCTATTAGCCCAACCTGGTGTAGGCATCGGAAAGCTTAAAGCTGGACCAATTATTTTAGGTTTTCCAGGAAATAGTGTCTCCGTCGTATTTCCCTATGATTTCACTTTTAGTGAATAAAAATTGAAACGAAGCCCGTATTAGACGAAGTCGTAATACGGGCAGCAATGGCCTTAATCAATAAGGCGCTTTAAATCAGCTAACAGATCATTTGCAGCAATCGGATAATAAAAATAAGCCTGCACCCTTGCCTCTGGATTAATAAGCAAAATTTCTGTTCCATGACTCATGGGACTTGCAGACACTGTAATATGCAATTGCTTTTGTAAGGAATTTATTGCCGGCATGGGTCCTCTAAGTGCAATAAAGTGCTCATTAAACTGATGTATAAACTGATTAAGCTCTTGTACTGAATCATGTTCAGGATCTACGGAAATAAAAATGACCTGAGGCCTTTTGGCTGGAGGTAATCGCTTATAGGTTTGATTCAACATCGACATAGTCAACGGGCAAACCATCTTGCAACGGCTGAAACCAAAAAAAAGCAGTGACCAATGACCTTTTAACTTTGCCTCAGAAAATAAATTACCCTGATTATCAATAAGTTCAAAATTTGGTACCGGTGCAATTTGACTGATGTAAACCCCATGCTCTAAGCGAATTGGGCTATGATAAACAACAACATAGGTGGTAAGAAGCGTAATAAGAATCAAATAAGGAAAAATCATCCTGATTATCTTATTCATTTTATTCATCCTAAATTAATAAAAAAAAACGAGCACAGGACTACATCATCCCGAACACCGTGAGGGATCTGCTGACTAGAGCATCGAAGCTGTAAATTATCATTGTGCCACATTCAGGAGATCCTTCCTCGTAAACTCCTCAGGATGACGTACTTTAAAACAGGACTACGTCATCCCGAACACCGTGAGGGATCTCCTGAATAGGGCATCGATGCTGTAAATTATCATTGTGCCACATTCAGGAGATCCTTCCTCGTAAACTCCTCAGGATGACGTACTTTAAAACCGGACTACGTCATCCCGAGCACCGCAAGGGATCTGCTGAATAGGGCATCGATGCTGTAAATTATCATTGTGCCACATTCAGGAGATCCTTCCTCATAAACTCCTCAGGATGACGTACTTTAAAACCGGACTACGTCATCCCGAACACCGTGAGGCATCTGCTGACTAGAGCATCGATGCTGTAAATTATCATTGTGCCACATTCAGGAGATCCTTCCTCGTAAACTCCTCAGAATGACGTACTTTAAAACAGGACTACGTCATCCCGAGCACCGCGAGGCATCTCCTGAATAGGACATCGATGCTGTAAATTATCATTGTGCCACATTCAAGAGATCCTTCGTCATAAACTCCTCAGGATGACGTACTTTAAAAATAGCGTGCTAAAATTAAAGAAACAATCTATAGAAATAGATTAAAACATAAAGAGCATTAATGAAAATGTATACTGAATTTTTTCAACCAAATGCTTTACCACTGGATCAGTTAAAAGGAGTATATGATTCAAGATTAGTGATATTATCGTATCTGGTCGCGGTGATGGCGTCTTATGTCGCCCTTGATTTAACCGGACGGTTACGAGATCACAATAATACCAAAAAAGACACATGGCTCTGGTTAATAGGTGGGGCTATTGCTATGGGCACAGGAATTTGGTCCATGCATTTTATTGGCATGCTTTCATTTAGCATCCCCGGCATCACCTTACAATATAATCTGTACTGGACCATTCTGTCACTGTGTGTTGCTGTATTCGCATCCGCCTTCGCTTTATTGTTATTAAAAAAATCGATAATAAATGTTATTCATCTTATTGGCGGTGGTTTCATTTTGGGATTGGCTATTGCGTCGATGCATTATACCGGCATGACCGCCCTGCTTATTTCCTTAAATATAAGTTACTTACCCAGTTTGTTTTTATTGTCTATTCTAGTAGCCGTTATAGCCTCCGAGGCAGCAATTTGGTTTGCTTTAAAAAGCAATACGGTTGTTGCTGCATTAAGAAATCGAATTAAAATTCTATCTGCCATGATCATGGGCTTCGCAATTTTTGGTATGCATTATACGGGTATGGCTGCTTCTGTATTTAGCCCTCTGTGTACTCCCGCCATTAACACCGACGAAATACCAGGAATAGCTCCAGCCGTCTTATCAATTATTATTGCCGCAGCAACGTTTATCATTCTGGGAGTAGCCTTTTTGGCCTCCAACTATAAGGAAGCCAAGAATCAGCAACAATTTGAAAAAGCACGAGAATTAGGCATGGCAGAAATGTCCGCATCGGTTTTACATAATGTAGGCAATGTAATCAACTCCATAAATATTTCTATTGAAACGCTGCTTACAAATAGAAATGCCACGCCCTTAAAAGCACTAGAAAAATTAGCAACCTTATTTAACACCCATAAAGATGATTTACCCCACTTTCTTAGCCAAGACGCCAGAGGAGCACATATCCCAGCCTATATTAATGAACTGGCACTATGCTGGGAAAAAGAACACTCACACGAAGTCGCTGAATTGGAAGAAATGACTAAAAATATAACACTAATAAAAAACATCATTAACACCCAGCAAACAGCCTTTAAAAGTGAACGTTTCGAACAAATTATTTCTCTTAATGAGCTGATTGATGAGACTCTTTTATTATCGGGAACTTATTTAAATAAAGAGATTAGCGTTATAAAGGAATATGGTGATCTCAAACCAATTGTGATTGATAAAACAAAACTGTTTCAAATACTAAACAATATTATTTGTAATGCTACGGATGCGTTGGTTGAGTCAGCCAATACACCCAAGGTATTAACAATTAAAACCAAATTAATAACTAAAGATAAAATTGAAATTCAAATTTCTGACAATGGCGTTGGTATTTCAAACGCTAATTTATCCCAAATTTTTATTTTTGGTTTTACAACTAAAAAATCGGGGCATGGTTTTGGACTCCATGCATCTGCTGTTACGGTTAATGAATTAGGTGGCAAAATTCAGGTTTCTAGTGAGGGCTATGAACAAGGCTCAACATTCACCATTTATTTACCTAACAGTAAAGCAAGCATCTTAAACATGTAGGAGTTTTGTTATGAATAAGCAAATAGATTTTCGAATCTTAATTATTGATGATAATCCTGCTATTCATCAAGACTTTCAAAAAATATTAAAAACTGAACATTCAAATGCTCATCTTAATAAGCTAAATCAGCTTATTTTTGGTGAAGAAATAAATCTGGAGTCTGATTTAAACTCAATTAGCTTACCTAATTTTCAAATAGACTGTGCATCTCAAGGTCACGAAGGCATTCAATGTATTCAGCAGGCATTGAACGAGGGAGAACCTTATGCCCTGGCTTTTGTTGATATACGTATGCCTCCAGGCTTAGATGGCGTGAAGACGATCAAACAAATTTGGACCCTAGATCCAGAAATACAAATTGTTATTTGCACTGCTTATTCAGATTATAGTTGGGAAGAAACCGTCAATGCATTAGGCCTGAGAGACAATCTATTAATTCTCAAAAAGCCCTTTGATAGTGTTGCCGTTCGTCAGTTGGCATGTTCATTAACCAAAAAATGGCGCTTAATGCAAGAATCAAAAAATCGTGAAGAAATATTAGAAAAAACGGTAAAAGATCGCACTAATTCTCTACAACAAACCTTATCAATGCTGGAGTATCAAGCTACTCATGACAGTTTAACTAACCTGCCCAATCGAGTATTGCTCGTGGAGCGGGTCAAACAAGAGATTGCTCGTGCGCTACAAAACAGCTCAAGCTTTATGTTAATTTTTATCGATCTGGATCGATTTAAATTAATCAATGACAGCTTTAATCATGAAACAGGCGATATCTTGCTTAAACTAGTCGCCGAACGTTTATCTAGAATTACACGTAAAGAAGACATGATCGCTCGTTTAAGTGGTGATGAATTTATTTTTATTGCAGTTCCGTCCGAAGCAGAGCATGCTGAAGACAGTTCGGATATTGCAAAGAGAATCTTGGATGCGCTTAATAAAACATTAAATATCGCTCATCGAGAACTGAGGATATCTGCAAGCCTTGGGATCAGTCTTTATCCTCAAGATGGCACAACCGTTGAAGAGCTTTTACGTCATGCCGATTTAGCAATGTATCGAGCAAAAGCATTGGGCGGCAATCAATTTCAGTTATATGCCAATGAGTTACAAGAAAAATGTGTTACTCGTTTAGAGAAAGAAACAGACTTACGCCAAGCATTATTAGAAAATGAGTTTTTTATAGAATATCAACCACAATACGATACTAAGAATCATAAGCTAATTGGTGTTGAAGCATTAATTCGCTGGAATCATCCTAAACACGGCATTCGCTTGCCTATGGATTTTATACCGCTTGCCGAAGAAACAGGCCTTATCGTTCCAATTGGTGAGTGGCTGATTAATATTGCCTGTCGGCAAAATAAAGCTTGGCAAGATAAAGGTATTGCTCCGTTTCCTATCGCGGTAAATATTGCCACCCAGCAATTCATGCAACCCAATTTTATTTCCATGATAAAAAAAATCTTAACCGAGACAAGGCTAGAGGCTAAATATCTTGAAGTAGAGATTACCGAAAATGTTCTTATTAATTCCAGCAACGTGATTCATGCTATTCGTGAACTAAAACAAATGGGTGTGAATATTGTGCTTGATGACTTTGGTACCGGAAACTCTGGATTTAATTATCTGCATCATTTGCCAATTGATCAGCTAAAAATCGACCAATCGTTTGTGCAAAATATAAATACAAGTCGTTCCGATGAGATAATTATTCAAGCAATTATTAATATGGCTAATAGTTTAAAATTAGATGTAATTGCTGAGGGAATTGAAACTCTGGGACAGCTTAAGTTTCTTGAGTCGCATTCCTGTTATAAAGTTCAAGGCTTTTATTTTAATCAGCCTATGTCAGCGAACCAGCTGGAAAAATTAATTCTGTCATTCCCTGATAATATTCCGTCAATATGAACATAGACGTCACATAAAAAAACCGTCATTGCGAGGAACGTAGTGACGAAGCAACCCAGAAGTGCGAGGCACGGGAACCCTGGGTTGCTTCACTTCGTTCGCAATGACGGAGTTCCATATCCGGTGAACGATTGCTCCTTCGCTGTATTCAGAATGACGCCCTAATTAATAATTCTTAAGAACCGCCTGAGCTGTGCCCGGCATTACTAAAGCACCATTCGTTGGATCATAAGTTGGCGGCACATTTTCACTAACCGTTAACTGATTTAAATAATAATTAGTGCTAACACCCACAGGGCTTGGCTCAGTATACACAGTCCCATGTGGTCCAATAACCGGAGTAACAACAATATTTGTAATGGGTGCAATACACGCCTGACCAACCCCTGCCCATACCGTTATTCTACCTTGATAAGGAAGCGTTGCTGTAAAACAAGGGGTAGTAGGACCATTTTCAAAGGAAAGTGTTACTGAAGTAGGTACAGAGCCATTCGCTCCTAACAAATTAACTACATCAATCCGCTGAATAGGCGCATTTCCAGCAAAAAGGCCTGTCGAGACGACCAGTCCTAATAGCGTATGGATGAGAATCCCTTTTCTCTTCATAGTATATCCCTCAAAAAAATTAAACTGCCCCTGCAGCTTGAACAGGCACGCCAAAACAATTATTCACATTAAATGGATTACTCTGATCCAGATTAGTGAACACAAGATACCCAGTTGTAGGATTGGTGAAAAAACCAGTAATTACTACAATATTATGACCAGTAATTAGCTGATCTTGCATCACATAGTTTCCATTTAAGCTATATGAAGTAACGGTACTTGTAGTATCACTAAAAGAGCTGCCTAGTAAAACATACTGAAAGGGATAGCTGGTATCGATGTAACAAATAACATTATAAGTCACCGAAGGAATCAAGCCAGCAAGCGAGATCTTCGTACTCGTTCCCGCAGCCACATTTCCGCCCCCACTTAAAGTCACTACAGAACTTGTTGGCGCAGCCACTCCACTCATCGACCCTAAAAGAAATAAAGCAGCAATGCCCATTCTACCCTTAATCATGCAAACTCCTCCTGGAAAACTGCTGTCATAATAAAACCTTCAATAGTGTAAATATTTAACTAACTATTTCCTGTTCCCATTATCTGGTTTATAATCGACCAGTCACGACGACTGGCCATTAGTCCTTAACCCATCGTACAGTATAAAACTATTTGATTATTTTCAATATTAATGAGATTTGTTTATGGGAAAATCACAAATCAGCCGTATAAAACAGGCATTTTTTAATCATTCCTTGAGCAATGATACTCCTTTTTCTTTTGCACAAGCAGACTTTGATTTAAGCCAATTGCAAAATGAGTTTTCCTCTTTATACCAAATACTTCAGTCGAATAAAGAATATTGGGCAAACCATGTTGAAGTAGTGCTTTATGCCAGCTATGTTTGTGATTTAATGATTCGCTATTATGAAATAGATTATCACCCATCCGAAATAGAAAAATTAAAAAAACAAAAAAAGGAAATTGATTCGTTCGTACAAGGCCACTCCTTATCTAACGAAAACGCATCATCCAGTAATACCTTTTTTATCTTTTTATTAGAACAAATTAAAAATAATTTTGATGATCCTAATGTTAGCTTGGACACGTTAACTACCATACGCCAAAAAGTGAGTGGGCTAAATACCAATCGTTCTAAATTTGGTTACAGTCGTGCCCTAGCCATGCAATTGTTGGCTTATCTGGAACATAGTTCGCTTTTTGAATTAATTCAGGAAATGAATGAGATTCTCGGTAATCAATATGGTTTTGTAGATGGTATTAATCTATTAAACCAATCCCGCGAGGCATTAGCGGCATTGGGCATCATTCTGTTTGCTTTTCGCTTTATCATTAACCTTATTATTGGAATTAAGCAGATAATACAGGCATCAGTTGAGAAAAAACTATCAATTTCTAAAGTTTTCAAACAAGAACTAGACAAACGTGGCTTTACCATGGCAAGCGATTTGGTTTGGTCTCTAGTTGGCTTATTAACTACATACCCTAATTTTTTCCATGTTCCAATCTCATCAATATCCCCCATAATTCTTGCTTTTTTAGTCTTTGATGCCGTATTGCTCTTAACCCAATGGCTTTATGAGGCTGCGAACTATAAAAAACAAATACAGGAATTAAGCGAACAAAAAATAGGGGCAAAACCTATTGAGCTTCTAGTGATTCAAAGACAAATGGATTTGCTAAAAGATGAGTGGGAATCTCAATGTTCTTATTACGCGATTAATATCTTAGGCGCACATATCTTAGCCATCAGCTTTGCGGCAACTCTAATTTATACCGGTCCGCTTGCCATAGCGGGAGTGGCTTTGTTTAGTATGCTAGGTAACGCTTTATATAATACTGCGGAAGAATATAAAAAATACAAAAAAACCCAAATTGCAGTAACTCGTGAACTGGCTAATGGTGAAATCTTAAATAATGAGCATCATCAACAGTTACTAAGTCTACTGCGCGAAGAGCGTGACGAAGCGCATGCTGAATTATGGAATTCATTAGCATTTAACTTTGGTGGCATCGCATTTATCATTACCGCCACTGTTGTTTGCTGGCCTGTAGCCTTAGTTGTTACCATAGGCTATATTGGCCAACAACTGAATAAATCCTATCAAAAACAGCTTCATCTCCATGATAAAGAGGGAGTTACTCATGATCTTTATCGCTTTATAAGTGTTGATAATGACGAGGAGCCTACTGATGTGGGCCCAAGATCTTCAATTTGCTATAATTAACAAAAAGGAGATTATTATGAGCAAAAATACTCAACCACAAAGGAAAAAAAGCCAAGCTCATCAATCTGACAGCACCAGAAAAGAAAAACAAAAAGCGCGTGAGAGGGAGCTAGATGAGACTTTGAAAGAAACTTTTCCTGCTAGTGATGCAACAGCTAAGTATTAGGATATAACGATACTTCACTCCCATTAAGTTAAGACGTCATCCTGAACGTATGAGGGATGACGTCTTAACTTAATGGGAGTGCGCCCCATACCCGCCCCCACCAGGTGTTTCAATAATAAAAACATCTCCAGGAAGCATGTCCACTTGCGCGCATCCAGAAAGCGCCTCACGCCCGCCCTGCGCTCGTTGCACCCAATTATGACCTACAGCACCCGCTAAACCTCCTTGCACGCCATAAGGTGCAACACGACGATGACTGGAAATAATATTTGCCGTCATCCCCTCTAAAAAACGAATACAGCGAATAATTCCGTCTCCACCATGATACCGTCCTTTACCACCGCTGCCTCGGCGGATAGCAAATTGCTCCAATAAAATGGGAAAACGCCATTCTAAAACTTCAGGATCCGTTAAATAAGTATTGGTCATATGCGTATGCACCGCAGAAGCGCCATGAAAACCAGGCCCTGCGCCCGCGCCACCACAAATAGTTTCATAATACTGGTAGTTGTTATTGCCAAAAGTAAAATTATTGCATGTACCTTGAGATGCTGCGACACCCCCTAAGGCCCCCAACAAAGTATCCACAATACATTGTGAGGTTTCCACATTCCCTGCCACTACAGCGGCCGGATAATCTGGATTTAAAAGACTATGTTCGGGGATGATAAGATCTATCGGCACAAAACAACCATTATTTAAAGGAATATTTTCAGCGATCAAACAACGTAGCACATATAAAACAGCCGCCTTACATATCGCTCTTGGCGCATTAAAATTACCAGGATGCTGCGAAGAACTGCCACTGAAATCAATACACATTCGTTTTTTCTTTTTATTAATGCGAATGTCTACCTTAATTTGTGAGGCCTCATCCCAAGAGTAAGCAAAAGAGCCCTCATTTAAACGAGTTAATAAGTGTTCAACAGCCAAAGTTGCATTATCACGTACGTAATTCATGTAGGCATAAACCACATCTAACCCAAACTCACCCACTAAATCTCTTAAACCCTTTACTCCCCATGAGTTTGCCGCAATTTGTGCTTTAAGGTCTTCGATATTTTGTTGCGGGTTACGAGCAGGATAGTTCGTAGCCCCCAATAAATCCAAAGTTGCTTTTTCTAAAAAATAGCCTTGTTTCATAATTTTGAATTGATTAATTAATACGCCCTCCTCCTCAATGAGTTTACTTTCTGCAGGAATGGACCCTGGCGCAATTCCTCCAATATCAGCATGATGGGCACGCGATCCTACAAGAAAAAGTAACTTCTCTGTTTGCAAATCAAAAATGGGAGTAATTACAGTAATATCCGGTAAATGAGTTCCTCCATGATAAGGATCATTGGAAATATAAACATCTCCAGGAGCCATTTTCCCTTTAGTACATTGAATCAGAGACTTAATGCTTTCACTCATTGAACCTAAATGCACGGGAATATGAGGTGCATTAGCGACTAACTCTCCGTGTCCATCAAAAATTGCGCAAGAAAAATCAAGTCGCTCCTTGATGTTGACGGAACTGGCCGTATTTCTTAAAACCTCCCCCATTTGCTCAGCAATATTCATAAAACGATTGTTAAATACTTCCAACATGGCGGGATCGGCCTGGGTAGCCACTTGTTTCACCACCCTCTTTTTAGAACGCGTTATTAAAAGATTCTGCTGCGCAGTTACTTCAGCCTGCCAGCTCGGCTCAATAATTGTGGTTGCATTATCTTCGGTAATAATTGCTGGACCTTGAATACGATCATGAGTAATTAGTTCCTTACGCTTATAGATAGGCGCTTGATAAAAGGCATCATGAGTGAAGATTTGCACTGTTTCATGAGCTGATAATTGATGCGTTCTATCCTGTGTCGTGTAAGGTGAGGTATTTGTACTATTTTTATTTTTGACGTAGCACTCAATGGATAGAGTCTCGACAATCATTAATTTTTCTTCCGAGGCAAAACCAAACTTTTTAGAATGCTGCTCAATAAAATTTTGGCGCATCTGCTTAATGGGAGCAAAATCAATAACTAAGGTTGTATCAGCCCCCTGATAGCGTAAATGCACCTGACTTTTAGTCTTGATTTTTTTATCTTTGATTCCTTGAGAGTGCAATTCAGCATAAGCTTTTTTCTTAAGCGTTAGAACTAATGCGCGTAAAAAAGTGTGAATACCTCGCTGCAGTGGCTTGGCAACCGTTTGTTCATGCATCACACTAATTTCTGCCAAACCCATACCATAGGCTGAGAGCACTCCAGCTAAAGGATGGATTAAAATTTTTTCCATCCCTAGAACATCGGCTACTAAGCAAGCATGTTGTCCTGCAGCACCACCAAAACAATTTAAAACATACTGGCGGACATCATAACCTCGCTGTATCGAAATCTTTTTAATGGCATTCGCCATATTTTCAACCGCTATCCTAAGATAACTTTCGGCAATTTGCTCTTCGCTCTGACGATTGCCTGTCGCCTGATTCATTGTGTTTGCTAAATAGTGAAATTGCTTTTTTACCGCCTGCACATCAATCTCTTGATTTGCAGCGGGCCCAAAAACTTTTGGAAAAAATTGCGGCTGTATTTTACCAAGCAGTACATTGCAATCAGTAATCGTTAGTGGACCACCGCGACGATAGCAAGTAGGTCCAGGGTTTGCTCCGGCAGAATTAGGGCCAACCATCGCACGCTGCCCATCAAAGTTCAAAATGGACCCACCTCCTGCGGCAATAGTATGAATCGCCATCATGGGGCTTCGTAAACGAATTCCCCCAAACTCACAACCATAGCTGCGCTCATATTCGTAGGCGAAATGCGAAACATCCGTTGAAGTTCCGCCCATATCAAAACCAATAGCTTGGTTAAAACCCGCCATCTCGCTTGTCTTAACCATGCCAACGACACCACCTGCAGGGCCAGAAAAAAGACTGTCTTTTCCTTGGAATAGGTTCGCACTGACCAAACCGCCATTAGACTGCATTAAAAATAAAGGTATTTTACCTAATTGCTGTTGCAAATTCTGGGTATAACGTTGTACTACTGGAGAAAGATAAGCATCAACCACTGTTGTATCACCTCGGCCAACGAGTTTCATAACCGGAGCAACTTCGTGACTGACTGAAATTTGTGTAAAACCAATTTTTCTCGCAATGGCTTTTAACTTTTTTTCATGCTGTGAATGATGATAAGCATGCATCAAAACAATGGCAATTGCTCGATATCCCTTTCCATAAGCCTTTTTCATTGCTATTTGAGCCGCCTGCTCATCAAGCGGTTGTAAAATAAGACCCTGAGCGTCAATACGCTCCTTGATTTCAATTACTTCATCGTAAAGCAAAGACGGTAATTTAATGTCCAAGGCAAAGAGATCAGGACGGTTTTGATAACCAATGCGCAGGGCATCAGCAAAGCCTTTGGTTATTGCTAATGCTACAGGCTCTCCCCTGCGCTCCAGCAAAGCATTGGTTGCGACAGTGGTTCCCATTTTAATGAGGGCGATTTGTTGTTCTGGAATGACCTTACAATGAAGTACATCACAAATTCCTTGAAACACTGCATCAGCATAGCGCTCCGGATTATCCGACAGTAATTTGTGGCTGAGAATTTGCCCCTGAGGGGTACGTGCAACAATATCCGTAAACGTCCCACCACGGTCAATCCAAAACTCCCATTGGGGTTGCTTGTTCATGAATATTCCGTTACATAGTCTCAATTTTAATTATACTATATCTTTTTTAGCCAAGTAGTTATCGCCAAAAGGCTCACAATTAATCATTTATGTTATTTTTTAATTGCCCCGATCAAAATAAATGCTATATTTATGATATAACTAAGTCAGTTAAGTAGAAACTATGACACCATTATTTCCAGAAAAAGGCCAGCTAATCCTTATTAAACAAAAAAAAGCAGGTGACTGTTATCTTTTATGTTCATTAGATTGCGTTCTTAATGGAGGAACAGAAAACCGAGACATTGTCGAGTCAAGGTTCACTCAAACACCAGAAGGCGTGATTCTACGTATTAAGCGCACAGATCAAAGCAAAAATTTAAACCCAGAAAAAATGAACGGAAAATATAGCTACTCCTACGATGCGCAAACAGATGAAGATGTTATTTTTATCGATAATAAAAAACTCGAGGCAATAGATAACGATCCTAATGGTGTAGAATCAAACGCTCTTGCAGTAAAAATTTTAGAGCACATTAGCTCCTATTTTTATGTAGGATACTGGGACAACGACGCTCCCTCCGCCAGCCTCGATGCCCATAGCATACCCCAACGATATAAAGAATCATCCACTGTATTTGTCGGTAAGCTTTTAGGGCTTGAAGCAGTTGATACTCAAGATATTAACGCGATTATTAAATTAAAAGCGATGAATCCACATGAACCTATTTATATTAGTATGGATTATGGGAATAAAGATGCTTCTGGTGTCATTCATGGGCGACATGCATTAAGAATAGAACAAATTACGCCCATGCAAAATGGCGATTACCAAGTAGTATTAGTTAATCCATGGGACAATACAAAACAAGAAATCTTCACACTTTCTGAAATTAAGACCAGACACTCTCGCTTTTCTATTTTTGATACAGGCCTCCGTATAAAGAATTTAATAAATCAAGGACCAGCTCTAGAGCAACTTCCAGAGCCCAATATGGCTAAAGCCCTGCTTTTTTTAAGAAAAACACCTAGCGGAGTTGAATATTATGAAATATCTTGCTCTGACTACGCAGAAGCACAAGCCATTCAACGGCAATTAAAAGCACTAGATGTTTTTAATTCCTCTCAACTCCTTCAAATAAAAGGCTTTTGGAGGATAGATTGTTCTAAATCAACCATGGAAAGAGATTCCCACAACTACATACTAGAAGCCATTGAAATTTATAAAAGGATGCCCCAAAACCAGTTAATACAAATACATGGAATGGAACCAAAACTCTTTATACGAAAACACCCCGACCACATCTTTTACGAAGTATCTTGCTCTAGTCATGCAGAAGCAAAAGCAATTCAGCAGCAATTAAAAACACTAAGTGTTCACTCCTCTGAGATAATTGAAGTAAACGGTTTTTGGAGAATAAATTGTGATGCAAAGACCGTAATAAAGGACGCGAAAGAAACCATAGAAAGAGTACTTCAACAGTATGAAGCGCCTCCACCAGTTCAAGGTCTGGGCCCGCGGACTCCACAAGCCCCACTGCAACAAGAAATTGGTACATACCCCCTACCCCAGGCATACCAACCTATAACGCCCATAGCCGACCCACAGCAGGCAGCTCAATTTAATCCGGGCTCCCAGGTATTAATAACCCCACCAACCTCACCAATCTCCTTCAAAAGCTGGATTGTAGGACTTGATGACCGAAAAGCCGTGATTCTTTCGGATAGTTTACACAGCCTTGGAAAACAATTTAATTTGAATCTAATGCTGCAAGAGATGAAACCCCTTTCTCCCTTAGAAGAAAGCCAATTATTATTTATATTAAGCAATTATAAAGTAGAGTATCGTGGTGGAACAAACTCGAAAAACTTATTAGTCATTAACGCACTAACTGGTGAAAAAGAAATTTTAAAACTTGAACATCGAATGGGAAATCCCAATACGCATGTTCAATCATTACAAAGTATTCCTGACTTACAAGAATATTTTGTTCCAGTTCACTTCAGTAAAACCGTCGTCATTACGAAAGGCAATACTGGTCAGAATAAACGATGCTTGCAAATAACTGATTTTTGCCCTGGCAATGATCTCAGCACTAAAGCAAATATGAGACTTTCAGACGCAGAACGACTCGCCGCTGCGGGTAATATCTATTCACAAATGGCAAATGCTTTAGTTCGCATGGAACAAAATGCAACATTTTATATGGATATGAAAAACTCCAATTGGTTACTGGATGAAAATGGCATGTTAAAAATAGCCGACACAAAATCCTTATGTCCTGCACAGCTCCCCTTCCCTACATATGGCCTCTTACTTAACCTGAGCATGTTATCAAGCAACGGATATAAATGGCTTAAGACTAATTATATAAGCCCTCCAGAGGTTTCCAACTGGAACACCAATCCCGATGAGTATATTTCCGTCGGCCATGCTGAAGCATTTATGTTTGGAAAAAATCTCTATGAGTTTTTAGCAGCGACCCCTCCCTCACGTTCAACCAATGAAATTCAATTGTTTATGGAACAGCATACACATGCGAATGCCTACGATTTTAGCGCGCCGGTTTTTCAAACCCCCGTGGGAAAAAGATATGTGTCATTGATTCAACTATGTATTAGAGAAAATCCTGCTGAACGATTCAATATATTTCAAGTTCAACAAGCAATACACGCAATACGAAGCTTAGAACAAAATCCTCAAGTTTTAACCACATATCAGGAAAATTATAATAACTTGTATCAAATGCAAAATAAGTATCCGAGTATAGCCATAGAAATAGCGAATCAAATGACTACCTGGGAAAACAAAATGCATAGTCCCTTATTAACTAATCATGACATAGCCTTCATTAATGAAGCAATGCAGACCTATGCCGTTATTATAGACACCATGCAACACCCTAGAGAACGCTATAAAAATGATAAGCAGGTACAGCAAGCATTAGACCAAATTAGAGGCAGTCTTAATAAAGCTGATTTAAATCTAGGAGATTTAATAGCAACCAAGGTGAAACTTAATGAATTGATCCATAAAGCTGAGCAAGCTTTTATTCAACAACAACAACAGCAAACATTTGAAACGTTAACACACAAATTAAAAGAAAATTATGGACACTTGCCACAAATACGGGATAATTTAGCGCAAATCGAAAATAAGGTCGGATTTTATGCTTTTATGCCGCTAGAAGACATTAATAATTTTCTTGGGGCAATGGTTAATGCGATGGAGCTTTCAAACGCAAATGCGAATATGGCTACTAATCAGCAACAACCCTCCCAAGGTAAAAATACAGCCGCTGCAAATCCCTATTCCTTTCTAGCTGGCACACTAAGGATAAATAAAGAGCAAGAAAAAATAACGACAAATGCGAATGAGCCCCCTCCTGACATGGAGACACACGACAAATATCCCAAGTAAGGAGTATAAGATGCCTAAAAGTTATTCTCAGTTAGCTAAAGAATTAAATCTAACACCAATCTATGAAAATGAAGCACAGCTTGTTGCTCTTAGAAACTGGTGTGCCGATCATTTCTTTGAGGATTCAAACAATCTAAAAACATCATGGCCAAAAGATGAATATCAAGTACTACAAAAACAAGCGGAAGAATACTTAGATTTGTTTCCTCTACATAATAGCGACTTGAATACCCCAAATAGTGATCTCGCAGGCTATACCCCCATACAATGGGCTGCACTTAAAGGATATAAAGAATTTTTAAAACAGCACATAAACAATGTAGATCCAGTTAATGAAAGAACACCGTTACACCTGGCCGCAAGTTATGGGAAATTATCTGTTGTACACTTTTTATTAAAGCATGGCGCAAAAAATACGGCTGACCGCGGAGGCGAATATCCTATTCATTTGGCTTTAGCTTTAAATATCATAGAGCAAACCCCCTCTTTAAAAGAAAAAAGCATACAAACCAGGACAGCCATTTACCGGTTATTAAAAGCAGCCAAGCCCGAATCCTTGCAAAAAACAGATGCAGAGGGAAGAAATATTGCTCATCACATGGTAGTGTACGGATTTAACAAACTATTGAACGAATTGATTACAGCAAAAAGTAAACTGCTTCTAGCCAGAGATTCGCTGGGGCTTACGCCTGCCCATTTAGCAATTCGTACTGGGCAAACCTCCAGCTTAACTCTATTACTCAAGGATGAACGAATTCAAAAGTTATCCGATGAAAAAGGAACCCTATTACATTACGCTGCGGACGCAGGTTCAAAAGATGACATTATGGCCTGTTTAAAAGCAGGCATCGATGAGCATGGTCAGGATAATAACAAACGAACCCCTGCCATGCGCGCAGTTCTTATGGGTAACGATAAAGCACTTCCTGGTTTTAATATAGAAAGCCTATCTAAAGAACGATTTGGGGAAAACGAATTAACCCTGTTGCACCTCGCAACAAAAAATAATATAGGGGCATCCCAAAAATGGTTATCTGAGAATACGGAACTCCCCAGTGTACGAGATAAAAAAGGACTTCTTCCTGAGGATTATAACTCAGAACAGAACCTTCTCATTTCACGAATGGCCCCCTAAATATTTGTGAGACACGACCCCGTATTACGACTTCATCTAATACGGGTAACCGACTCCTATCAAGCCATTAACAAACTCAATAAAACACAGTATGATGCAGCCCTAAATTAAAATAGAGGTGCTGCAATGAATTCCATCAGAAAAATCATGAGTCGTTTTATATTTATGGGCAGATGGATTCAATTACCCTTATATTTAGGGCTTCTTTGCATTCTGGCCGCTTATGTTTATCGTTTTTTATGCGAGCTGGCCGAACTTATTATTCACATCAATAAAGCCGATGATACCCTTATTATGCTGGGCGTATTAGACTTAATTGACGTTGTGATGATTGCCAATCTGCTCATTATGGTTATCTTAGGTGGTTATGAAACATTCATTTCTCCCTTACGCCTAGACTCACACCCAGACCAACCTGAGTGGTTAGGGCATTTAGATGCCGGAGGGATGAAAGTTAAATTGGCTCTTGCATTAATAGGGATTTCCTCCATACATCTATTACGAACTTTTATTGATCCAACCAAATTAGATAATTATGGCATTATGTGGCAGGTAGTAATTCATTTAACACTTATTGTTTCCGCACTTGCAATTGCATTTACGAACAAAATACTCAGTCAAACTGCTGTGTCCCATGTGATTAACGAAGAAGCCCATTAAAACGTTGAATTAAAAAAAGTTTGTTGACTATAAATACAGTTACTGTACATTTAACACTAGCAATTTAATGGCGAAACATAGAGTATGTTAACTCCTCCACAGCCTATATCTCGGCAGTAAATTAACATACTCTAACCACGATCTTGCTTTATCCAGAAAATGATTTTTTTAACAATACAGGAGTAATATATATGTTTAAAGCAAAATTAGCTGCCTTTACCAGTGCCTTAATTCTTGCTGGAACTACTTTTGCTGGTTCAGAAGTATGTCCTGATCTAAGTGCGATTCAAGCCGAAGGTTTTTCAATGTCAATGCAAGTTTATGGTGTTTATGCTGCTTATCAAATCAGCGATTTTGGCACCGATGAAAACTGGGGTTTTGTAATGGCGCCTGTTGAGGCTGATTCTGAAGAAGAAGCAGTAGAAAATGCAAACGACATCTTAAACAGTATGATGGCCCCTGGCGTGCTTGTCGATACTGGTGTTTGTAACTACGACACGGGTGTACCCGATGTTTATGCTGTAGCAATTCAAGATGAATTCCCAACGCCATTAAAATTAAGACAGCATATTCCTCACTAATCTAGTCTTATGTACGCGTTCGCTTAATGGCGTCAATCTAAGACACCGCGAACAAGCGATATTCTCTTAGAGAAGATTGTAGCAACTGCCTTGAAATAAAATTCAAGGCAGTTGCTACATTGAACTGTATACGATTATCACGTCCTCACCTGCCAATAAAAGTTAAACCCAACAAATAATCCAGGATGATCTATAATTGATCTATTCCGGATGCTTTTGTTGCGCATTTTAATGTTAACTTTAACTGCGAGGTGTGAAAAATGGATTTAAGTAAACGCATCGAACCCAAAACTTGGGCTTTTATAGAAAAAATCAAACAAGCCGGCGGGAAACCACTATATGATCTTCCTGTAGAGGAAGGCAGGGCGATATTTGATAAATTACAAGAATTATCAACTGATAAACCTGCCGTGGATATTGATGATCACGTGATTAAGCAAGGCGCTAAAGGTGAGCTCAATATTCGTATTGTTCGCCCTAAAGGTGCTAAAGAGCCTTTGCCGGTAATCATGTTTTATCATGGTGCGGGTTGGGTTTTTGGTGATTATCAAACACACGGCCGACTTGTACGTGAATTGTCTGTAGGAGCTCATGCAGCAGTTGTATTTGTGCAATACAGCTTAGCTCCTGAGGCTCAATATCCTACACAAATTGAGCAAGGCTATACCGCAATGAACTACGTTGCCGAACATGGCAAAGAACTAAATCTGGATACATCACGATTAACCGTTGCCGGTGATAGCGTTGGTGGAAACATGGCTATCGCAATGACTCTGCTGGCGAAACAACGTGGTGGCCCAAAAATTGACTATCAAGTACTCATTTATCCTGTAACTGATGCCAATTTTGAAAATGGTTCATATACTGAATTTGCTGAAGGCCCATGGCTGACTAAAAAAGCAATGCAGTGGTTCTGGGATAATTATTTGCCTGATAAAGAACGAAGAAAAGAAATAACCGCCTCGCCTTTGCAAGCAACTGTTGAGCAATTAAAAGACTTACCTCCTGCTTTGGTTATTAATGGTGAGTGTGATGTCCTACGTGATGAAGGTGAAGCCTATGAGCATAAACTCAATGCAGCTGGAGTTCCGGTAACTGGAATTCGTCATCATGGTACGATTCATGACTTTTTGATGCTCAATGATTTAGCAAATACACCTGCTTGTCGTAATGCAATCGAAACCATTAATGCCCATTTGCGCTCCGTGTTTGCCAAAAAGCATTAACAGTGTCTGTGCTGGGCTTCACCGCCCATAGCCGTCAAGCTAAGCCCAGATATTTTTACAATAAGGTATTGAATTATCAAGAAAAAAAGCTAGAGTTCCCTTTTAAATTTTTTCCTGGCGGGAAATAAAAAGAAAAAGGGACTCTATGCTCGCTGCTAACTTATCAAATATTCCGAAAAAAATCTTTAACTTTTTAAACAAAGAAGCGCACGCACTTGGAAAA
>JARLJR010000039.1 GCA_031291095.1 Legionella sp.
ATTGAAACTATTGACGCGACCCATAGTAAGAGCACGCGATATAGTTATGACGGACGTGGTTTTTTGTCGCAGCGAACTGACGATTTAGATGGCTTAAATCGGTCGGTAACAATGCACTACGATGCCTTTGGTTTTATGGATGAATTTACTGATGGACGCAAAAATACTACGCTCTATAAATGGAATAAGCGTGGGGAGCAAATTAAGATTTCTAATCCCCAAAATAAATTTAAAAAAATAGGATATGATGCGTTTGGCCGGATTATTAGTGAGACTGATAATTTACAAAGAGAAATCACGAAGTATATTTATGACGATCAAAATAATAAATTAACCCTGAAGGACCCTAAACGAGGCTCAGAAATCATCACCGAATATAATGCTTTTGGTGATAAGCTAAGTTTGGTTGATAGCAATAAAAATACCACAACCTTTACTTACGATGAACGAGGTTTACTCACCCGCGTAGATGCTCCGGAAAATACTTCTAAAACTTATCATTATGATGCTGCCGGGCAATTGCAGTGGCAAGAGGATTCTGGTGGTCATAAAATTGCATACACCTATGATGCTCAAGGTCATGTACTTACCAAAACCATCGATCCAGAGGGACTGAATATCGTTAGCCAATATGCCTACGATGCTATTGGTCGGCAAATACAAATCACCGAAAATAAACGAGTCACCCAGTTTACTTATAATGATCAGGGATTATTAGTTAAATCCTGTGTTGACCCTAAAGGATTAAATCTCATCACTGAGTATAGCTACGATGCACGAGGACTATTGTTACGTAAAACGGAATTGAACCGTAATGGGCATGACAAGGTAACTGCCTACACCTGGGATAATTTAGATCGCTGCATCGCCACCATCCAAGATCCTGATAACTTGTGTCTTAGTACTCAGTATCAATTCGATGAAAATGACAATCTAATATGCCAAACAGATGCGCGTGGTAATAGCACGCATTACGTCTATGATGTGAATAATCAATGCCGTTATCAAATCAATGCGCGAGGGGTTGTTAACGAACACATTTACAATCCAAATGGTTATGAATCACAAACCATCACTTATGCAAAACCTATAAATTTAGCCGCAAATTATTCTGAGTCGAGTTTAAGCCAACTTTTGGTCAAAGATGCTAAAGATCAATATACTTTTCGCGAATGGGATGCTGCCGGACGCTTGGAAAAATTATTTGATGCTTTAGGTTATGCTACTTTGTATAAGTATGATAGCAATGACAATATTGTCAGCATAACCAAAAGTGCCGTAGCAGTTTCTATTGAAGATTTAAAGGCAGGCAATCCAGTTAAACTGGATCGC
>JARLJR010000040.1 GCA_031291095.1 Legionella sp.
GTGTGCATTGCTACCCTCCTGTAAAGCTAGGAAGGCTACACCCAGAACGAATTCATGTCGAAAAAAGAACAATTGTATCAAAGAGCGATAAAACTCAGTTAGTTACAGCAGTACAAACAAAATTTACCGGACAGTAGTGAATCAACATATAAACTGAAAAGCCATAAAGATATTCATAATCAAGTTGCATTATATCTCTCCAGTGTTCTAATAGTTTAATAATAGGTAAAAATTGCATCAAGACAGGTTTGGTAAGGGTGAAATTGCCTCTACTTGCCAGAAGTGCGACTAACCTAGATAATGTTTTGTCATAATATTGCCGGACGCCTTATGGATGGACTATCGGAACGAAAGGCGGATCATAGTCAGTTGGTCTCTGAAACAGGATGTTGCCTTCCTCGTCAAACGCATGAGCAGGCAATAAATTTGCGGCTAAGTGGCGTTTTTTGATCTTAATTGTGTTGACTAACCCGCGCAGTTCCCGTGCAATTCTATAACGGTTTGGAGGCGTTAAGATTGTGAATTCTTTAGTTGGGAAATTATTTAAAATCATTTCTATTGGAGGGCAAAGGTCTGAGTCTGCTGTGACAATAAAGGCGTGATCAAAGCAGTTATTATGAGCTTGCTCTATTAACTTAATGGCAAAATTCACATCGGTCGCTTTTTCTTCTCTTGAGTTCCAAGTGGAACCACAGGCATTACATCGAACCGAATTTGTGTTGAAGTGGCCCAAGACGGTAGTTATTCCTCGAGTTTCTAGAGCTTTGATGTATTCACGGTGTTTCATCATGGAGGCAGGGAGCCAAGTTGCATATGCCGAAAAATAGAATACCTCGTTTAGAACTTCTTTTGAAGGCTTGACAAATGCTGTGGCGAGCGAACGGATGTCTACCCATTTGAGATGATTTTCGTTAAGCGCATCAATTGCATGATAGAGGTTAAATCCATCCACATAGCATTGAACTCGTTTCAAAATTCCCCCCGAACATACAAAAAAAGCCCGCTGCGCTGGCAAGCGGGCTCCATAAGGTAAACCTTATGGGATGAGCTATAAAATAAATATAACATTTGTGCTTATCAGTCAACTAAAAAAGCCCGCTGCGCAGGCAAACGGGCTCCGTAAGAAACATGCCTTACGGGTTATTCTGACTTTAATTATTTCTTTTCTAGTGCACTTTGTCAAGCAGTAGTATTTACCAATCCGATCAAAAACTTGAAAATACACGCAGATGACTGCCCAAAATTTCTACCAACACTACGCGAAGTGAAAAGGCCAATAAATCTCAAATATTTGGGAAGACGTGTCAACTATAAGTTGACATATATACATCAATTTCAGTTGGTTGCGTTGGTGCAATGCCAGGTTTTTGGTTGACCATCCGCCCGGTTTTCGCCAGAATGTATTGAAGAGGGGATATGCGGAGATATTTGCCGAATTATTGAGTGCTCACCGCCGGGGCGGAATACGGCAAACCGCGGATCGATCGGCTATCGACGGTTGATTGAGGGATTATGCCAAGTCGAGGCTTCACAATCCGGATTCCGATTCTCATGCTGGGACCATACCTCAGGCCAATCCTGTACTGGGCTATCGGAATATCCGTGGTGGTGTGTGCGTTGATATTCTGCATGGCGGCGCGTGCGCGAACAGACAAAGATCAGGAAGCGCTGGTCACTGCGGCAGTTTACTGGTTAATTTTTACGGTTACGATTTGCGGGTTAACGATTTTCCTGCACTTCACGGGGATGCCATAATGGCCATCGTAATCGGCGACATACATGGCGACCTGGCAATGGTGGAGGCCTTCCACGCTTATAAGCCCGAGTCAGAACATGTTGCCCTGGGCGACATTGTCGATTCTAGGGACCCAAAGGTCCCGTTTGAGGACGAGCTGGCTTGTCTCGATCTCTTACTGGATTCCGAATGTGTCTTCGTGTGGGGCAACCATTGTCTGCCATACACTCCAGAGCGGCCATGGAGCAGCTTTACCCGACATGGCCACATATTCAATCCTGATCGGTGGGTGCGAGGTAACGAGTATCTTGCCCGGACCTACGAGACCAGAGGCCTCGAATACCGAGACATCTTCGAGGCCCGTTATCACATA
>JARLJR010000041.1 GCA_031291095.1 Legionella sp.
CTATAGTCACCATTTTAAATAATGCGACATTTTATGTGTAAATGTATGTTTCTCCCAAAATTCATCAAGTTCTTCCTTTAATACTTCAATATTCTTGAATGATTTTATTGATGTTAAGTTCTCTCTTGTCGTTTTCCAACAATATTCTGTTGGGTTCCTATCTGGAGTAGCTGGAGGAAAATACAATATTTTCAACCAATTGTTATTTTTCTGAAAGAATTCTTGTGCCTTTTTTGATTTATGCCATGGAGCTCTGTCAAGTAGAAGAAATATCCTTGCTCCAATGTCTCGATTAAACTTGAGTAACGATTTTAGGAAAGAGTCTGTATTCTGTTTAATTCCTAAATCATACCAGTAAAAGTCCCCATTTTCAGTAAAGAATCCCCCAATATTGATTTTGGCTTTTGAACCACTTGTAAATTTAATAGGCTTTGAGCCTTTAATTGCCCAACATTTTGATCTGTTTGAATCCACACAAAAACTGCTCTCATCGTGGGTGACAAATAAATGATTAGGGTTTAGCAATCTTTTTTTGAACTTCGGCTATAAATTCGCTTGTGAGTGCCTCGTTCCGTCTTTTAGACCGAGGTCTACATATTATTTTACTAAACCCTAAATTTTTAATAATTTGTCTCATTCTCGATTTGGAATAAGATATTCCGAATTTCTCTTTGACAAATTGAATAGCATCTTTTGTTTGCCAACCGCGAGAAAAGCCATCGTTTGTTGGTATTGGCTCCGATAATGCTTTCCTTAATTCAGAAAGTTGCTTTGAAGTTAAAAAAGACTTTATTCCTCGACCAGGTTTACATTTAAGGTCGTATAAACCTTCTTCTTCAGCTCGTTTCATCCAACGATGAACTGTTGAACGGTGAACTGAATAATCTTCCGCAACTTTAGCTGGACTCAAACCATTTTTAACCAACAATAACGCTTGAAGTCTTAACTTCTCATTTTTGTCACAGGAATGACATATCGCTGTGGCAATATCAGAAGTAGTAAACATTTCCAAACTCATAATTAAATTAATATAATTATTACAAATATATAAACGTTGCATTATTTGCAGAGGTGACTATAGGTACTTTCATTTTCC
>JARLJR010000042.1 GCA_031291095.1 Legionella sp.
TGGAACGATACAACCAGCACTGGCTGGTGGAAAAACTTGGATTCAGAAGCCCTAAACAAGCCTTGAGCGACTTCTACAACGATCAACTCGAGGCAGCAGCATGACTCTTATCTTGTGTCCAAGGCACCGGGCGCGCTACAGAATTTATAATGTTTAACAAGGTAAAGTATTACAGATTTAACAATAAGATGTATTACTCAGGTAAAAGTCTTGCAAAGTGTGTATGCTGTGAAAGCGTGGAGGAACTATTGAAGTATAGAGATGAAGGTGAAGGTGTTAAATATGGTATAAATGAAGATGAATATATTTTGTATGAAACAAATGATGACTATGATCATTTATTTACCATAACTGGTATTACCAAAGTAGTATATAACTGTGATAATCATATTTGTTATGAACTTAAAAAGCATATTGATAAAAAAGAATTCAGCGCTGGATGTAGCAAATTACATATTAATAAAATTAATAACATTAAAGATGAATCTGATTTTTTCAGTAACCTAAAATGATAACTATGAATATAGTAGAAATGGAAAATAACATGGAAAATAAATTAAATGGACTTGAAAATGAAGCAAGCTGTTCAGGTGGTGAACAGCTTGCTTGTAAAACTAACATGTTAAAATGTTCTGATACCTATATTTATGCAAATATTGATTCATCAAATGAAACAGGTAATAAATATAGTTCAGTTGGTAATATTGCCACGAATAACAATGTAATCAGCATTATAACCAGAGATAAAGTTTTACAACAACTTAACATAGCAACAATAATTCAGACACTTAGGCCAGATGGCAAAAAAAATGGGCAAGAGTATATATGTTTGTGCCCTTTCCATAACGATCATAATCCATCGCTGTCAATAAATCTGAAAAGTGGAATATATTTTTGTCATGCATGTAAAGCAAAGGGAAGCATCTTTGATCTATATAGCAAAATTAATCGTACTGATTTCAAAGGTAGTTTTGCAGCACTGAAAGAATTGGCTGGGTTGACTTCCAATGATAGCTTCAATCAAATTGAAGTTGATCGTCATGATTACCTTGATGCTGATGGCAATCTTTTGTATCAGAGAGTTCGTATTGAACCTGGTGATGAAGGTCGTTCAAAGAAATATCTGTTTTGTGATCCTAAAAATAAAAGCTGGAAACGTCCATGTGATCCAGTTTTATATAATTTACCAGCAGTTATTGAATCATCAAAAGTAATTATTTGTGAAGGGGAACGTAAAGCTGATGTATTAAACAGTTGGGGTCTTGTTGGAACCAGTTTTGATAGTGGAGCAAATTCAACCATTACAGATGCAATGATTGAAGTTTTGTCTGGTAAAGACATTGTTATACTTCCAGATAACGATGATTCAGGTCAAAATTACTGCAACAAAATAATTAAAGCAATTCAAAACAATGCAGGAAGTATCAAAGTCGTCCATCTTCCTGACCTTGATGTTAAAGGTGATATTGTGGATTGGATTCAAACCTCTGGGAATGATAAAGAACGTCTGCTTTCGCTGATTGAACAAACTTCTGTTTGGGAATCAGATTCTTACAACTGTAGTGTTATTGATAGTAATACTGTAAGTGCAACAGTTTTATTTGAAATTCCAAACCTTCTCACTGATCAAAGGTTGAAAAAATATTTTAATCACGTTTTCAAGAATAATGTTCAGTACGTTCCAGGTATTGGTTGGCATTTTTGGGATGGGAAAAGATGGTGTACAGATCAACCAGGTGGACTTTACCCACTCATTGACCAAATGCAACGATATTTGTTAGTTGAAGCTGATAAAATATTTAATGAGAAAGAAAGAATCGAATTTAAGAAATCATTAATTGGGCTTGAATCTCATAATCGACAAACGACACTGATCCAAGCATGCCAACAAGTACCTGATCTTATTACAAGTGCAAATAATCTTGATGCTGATGTTATGATGCTAAATTGTCAGAATGGAACCATAAATCTGACTACAGGTACGTTGAAACAGCATGACCCAAGTGATTTGATTACAAGAATTGTTGAGCTTGAATATGATCCATCTGCCACTTGCCCAAGCTTCATGAAATTTATAACTTGGGCAATGTGCGACAATCTGGAATTGGTTTCATATCTTCAAAGATTTATTGGCTATTCTCTTACAGGAAAAACTTCAGAGCAAATTTTAAATTTCTGGTATGGAACAGGTGGTAATGGAAAAACAACATTAATGAATGTTTTCCAGTGGATATTAGGCGATTACTCGACAACTGCTGACACAAGTCTCATTATGAAACGTAATAATGGTGGGAGTGATGGAAATCGCTTGGCTATGTTTGCTAATTTGCGTGGAGCTAGATTCGTTACACTTTCAGAAGTGAACGATGGTGAAAAACTTGATGAAGCAGCCATTAAAAGTTTTACAGGTGGTGATATTGTGACCTGTCGCCATTTATATAAAGATTTCTTCACATTCGTTCCCCAAGCTAAATTGGTAGGGTTTGGTAACTATAAACCTCATGTCAGAGGAACTGATAATGGTATATGGAGAAGAATACACCTAGTACCATTTGAAGCAGAAATCACTGAAGATGAAAAAGATGCATTATTACCTGATAAACTTAAAGATGAACTTTCAGGGATTTTGGCATGGGCTGTGCGAGGTTGCCTTGAATGGCAAAGAATAGGGCTTGCACCACCAAAAGCAATTCTTGATGCTGTTAAAGAATATAGAGAAAATGAGGATGTATTTCAAAGTTGGTTGAATGATTGTTGTCTTCTTGACAATACCAAACGAACCTCTGCTGCTGATCTTATATCATCATTTATAAATTTTTCTGGTTGGAAAAGTATGAGTAACAGGAAGTTTGGTGATATGTTGAAAGAAAGAGGTTTTGAGAAAATGCGTTCCAATGGCGTCCACTGGATAGGCATCTCGTTACTAGATATGGAACAGTTGGAACCTTCAACCATAAATTATGGAAAGTACAATGAATATGATGATTATAGAAACTTTCCTAAATTAGCTCCAAAGGTTCCAACTGTTCCAAATGAATCTATATTTGATTTTAGTTAATAATCATCTCTTGCTGAATCCTTATAATGGGTTGGTTGGGGGAAGGGTGTGCCAGTATGCTGGTGCAATCAGAATGTGGAGGTCAAGGATCATAGTTCTGGTTCCCAGATTTTCAAAATATAAATAAAAGTAACGATAACTTAAATGACAAGGAAATAGAATGCCATGGACACTGCTAAATATTTAAAATTTATAGATTACATCTCAGAAAAGAGCGATCAGGTAAGTTGTTTTCGTACAGGACGTTTCAGGAGACGACCAATAAAAGAGATTTTGCAAAAATATGCAAAATCTGGTGATGCTTCAGAAGAAGAAAAAAAGGAAATAGAAGAACTGCTGAAAAATCTTTGAACCACGACCCCACTACCCTAAAGGAGTGGGGTTTTTTATCTGGCAAACATATCCATTTACTCATAATGGATCATCTCCACAATGCTCAGACCTCCAATCTAAACTATTGAACTTTTCTTTAGATTCGTCAACTACACTAAACTGATATATATCAGTAGGTTATCCCATGTTGTGGTTTTTAAATTGATTTTAAACCATTTTGAATATAAAGTTATATCCACTCATACATTAAAACCTAAGATTCAGTGGAGGCAGAATATGGCTGCTCTCAATCACCCCCAAAAAGGTGATATCATCAAGGTTGATCCCATCAGGACAGAAAAGGATATAAAGCTCATCAAAAGGCTTTTGGCTGACAGGCCACGAGACTATTGTCTTTTCGTTATGGGAATCAACACGAATCTACGTGCATCTGACCTTCTAAAAATGAAAATAACGAACGTGAAGGATTTACAGGTTGGGGATCAATTTAACCTGGTGGAAAAAAAGACTTCAAAAGGCAGATGTATCACCATGAATAAAAACGTTCACGATGCTATCCAGAACCTGTTGATTTCTGTTCCAGATGCTACTGACAAAGATTACCTGTTTCAATCACGTAAGGGCAAGAAGGCTCTGAGTGTCCCTTATTTCAACAGCCTTGTTAAATCATGGTGTAAGGATATCAATCTGAAGGGAAATTTTGGAAGTCACACTTTGAGGAAGACGTTTGGTTACATTCACAGGACAGTTTTCAATACTGACCTTCCAACCCTAATGACCCTTTTTAACCATTCGACACAGAAACAGACCTTGTCATATTTGGGTGTACAAGCAAGTGAAGTGAAGGATGCCTATCTAAAGGAAATATGATTTTGTGAACTGATGGTTACACTTAGTTTAAGTCATACTTCGTTCAATCTCAGCAACCCATTTATGAGCATATTCTATTTGCTCACTATATGTATCAGGGTTAGCTTTTGATATAAATTCATTGTAATTTGATATAGCTAACATATTATCTTCTTTTATTTTCCAATTGATATAACCTAAGCAAAATAGTAAATGTACATTGTGTGGCTCAATACTTAATATATAAGTTATAAAGTTTTCTATTTCAAATGCTGACTCTGGTACTACATTTAGTTTAAGTGCATTTCTATAGTGTTGCAGTGCTTTTTTTATATTACCTCTGTATGCTTCAAGGAAAGCGATATTCATATGCCATACAGCATCCTTATAACTATTAGCACATGATTTAAGTAATCTAATTGACTCAGTTACATTCCTATGTTTTATAAATTGATATATTGCCTTTAAATTCAATGTTGCGTAAGTTACTCTTCTAAGTTCTATTTTACTTAACTCAATATCCAATTTGTCAAGAATATCATCCTCATGTGATTCTCGCCACTTGTTATAGTATAATATGCATCGTGCTTCATATATTTCTGTAAATCTAATTGGTAATCGTTCTTTTAATTTTATGTAAACTGGTATGTTTTGATGATTTTGTAATTTTGATTGAACATCACTGAATAAAACTTCAGCATAATCTAAGTTACCAGATACCTCTGCTGCGATACCAATTATATATTTTGCTACTAATTCAACCCAACCTGATGTTGCTTCAAAAGCAATAAAACCATTTACATTTTCAATGGCTATCTTCCTAGGTAGCAGTTCTCCAAATTCTTTACTCAATTGATCTTTAACAGTATCAGATGTTTGACCATGCACAACTAGTCCATCTAACTCAATGTAAGTGTGTTCTTTCGAGTTTATTGTTCTTGACCTAGATCGACCATATAAAATGAAGTGCGCTTTTGTTTTAATCCTCAGATCACGTGCATTATCTTGATCTATTATAGTACAAGCAATATGCTTTGGGACTTCTATAAAATGAAATAAATTACCTATATTACCAGTAATAAGTAATCGTCTGAGAGTAAGGATAAAATCATCTCTTATTATCTTATGATTATCATCATCACATGAGATGGACACAACAAAACCAATTTTGTCTTTCTTAGTTTTAGGTAGTTTATTTGAAAAATACCAAATAAGAGATACTGCAACAAACAATACTGAACACACAACAATATTAAATATTAAAGGAATACCTATAGTATGAAATGGAACCAATAGACCAATAACCAAAGCTTCAGATAAAATAAGCCCATACCATGTAGGCCATAACTTTTGTATTCCTTCTAATATTTTTGAAATGTCTGGCATAATGATATCCTAATCTAATAGTTATTGTTATATTATCGCAATGACTTTATTATCTCAATTCATCTCTCATACATCCAATTTCTTGTTGATAACAAGCCTAGCGACCTGTTCCCTCATGTGTGGAATTCCTTCAGAATGTTTCTGAAATTTGGCTACAAAAAACGTTATAAAAAATAAAAGAAATTTCAGAGGAAATCAAGGAATGGATAGTACGCCATTTGGTTGGCAGGTTAAATATAAAAAGTATTTGAAAATATTGCATATTTGGAGTATGCAAATTAAATGAGTGATTTTACACCAAAAGATTACTGGAAAGCACTTATACTCTATGGGCTGAATCAGGCTACGTATAAGATTGCACTGGGCAAAACTCTCCTCACGCTTGCCAAACAAGGATTGGCTCATGTCCCATGGGAAATGCTTTCAAAAGAGTTTTTCAACCAATATATTCAACGTCTCTCGCAAGAATCAGCAATGCCCCAGCAATCAATCCCTAGTCGTCAAACTGTCATGGAAAGGATTGTAGCACAATATCAATCTGGTAAACTACCATTTGATGAAGCGATTGATGAGGTTGGCAACAAAGCATTTGGTGACGTAATCCATCGTTTTGATAACCTTGGTAATGATGAATCTTTCAAAGGGAAATTCTATGGATTTGATTTTGGGAAAGAACTCGTTCTAACTGATGACCTGCATATCATTGTGGAATCATGTCAAAGTGAGTTGGATGAAGAGCTTGATACACGTTGGAGTCTTTTGGAGGGAGCTTTTGCAATACAGCAGGAAAATTACTCTCTTTCAAATGACCTGCGACAGATTTATTTGGAGAATGGTCATAAACGTAAGAATCTAACCAAGAATATTCCATTTCTTCAAGGTTATCAGGGGAATACCTGTTTCTACTGTGGGGAACCTGTTTTGGGTGAAGATATCCACGTAGACCATGTATTGCCACGTCAGGTGATCCATCATGATGAAATATGGAACCTTGTAATATCTCACAGTTTTTGTAACCAGCTCAAATCAGACAAACTTGTTGGAAGTCATTATATACAGAAACTGATTGCACGAAATGAAAACATCATGGGAAGCAATCATCCTTGGAAAAAGAAAATCATGATTTCCTTGGGAAAGACACCAGAAATACGCAGGGCAGAAATTCAAAAACATTATTATATGGTTAAGGACATCCTTGGTACTCATTATTGGGGGGGAGTCCCAAACTACCACCCTGAAACTGATCAATTCTACAAACAGTTAATAACTGTTCTCAATAATGGAGGGAGCATTTGAGGAATTTTTATGAATTGCCCAAGGACAGATGGATTCACGAGTCTGAAAGGTTCTTTGTTATCAAGGATGGATTTCCTGTCTCCCCAGGTCACTGTCTGATCATAAGCAAGGAATTGAAAACCACTTTTTTTGACTTGTCAGATGCTGAACGAGTGGAACTTATTAACATCATTGATATAGTGAAGGACATCATTGAAAAAGAATTCACTCCTGATGGGTACAATATTGGGATGAATTGTGGTTTAGCTGCTGGTCAATCTGTAATGCACTTCCATTGCCATGTGATCCCAAGATATCAAGGTGATATGAAAAATCCAAAGGGTGGTGTGAGGTATTGTATTCCAGAAAAGGGGAATTATATTTCGTAAGTTTGATAGTTAGGCTACAAGGAATAAGTTATGAAAATGGTATCGTGGAACTGCCAAGGAGCATTTAGAAAGAAATCTTCTGCAATTGCAGCGTATATGCCTGATATTGCTGTTATTCAGGAGTGCGAGTGCGTAGAAAGACTTTATAGGGATAAAGAATTCATACGACCACTGACAATTAAATGGTTTGGAGAACTTGAGACTAAGGGAATGAGCATCATGTCATACACAGGCTTAGAAATTGAGCTTGATGAGTCATATGATCCTAATATTCAATATTGTGTACCTCTGCATGTAAAGGGACATACAAACCTTAATCTGTTAGCAGTTTGGACACAACATCACAATATAAAGAATAAAAGTTATATAGGTCAAGCTTATGAGGCAATTAATCAATACAAGGAATTCATAAAATCTGCTGATACTATCATGATAGGAGATTTTAATAGCAACCAAATATGGGATAAAGAACGCAGCAAAGGAAATCATACTGACGTTGTAAATGGATTGAGAAACATTGGATTAGTAAGTGTATATCATGAACTCAACAATGAAAAACATGGGTCAGAAACACTGAACACATTCTATATGTATAAACATATTGATAAACCATACCATATAGATTATTGCTTTGCTCCTACAACATGGCTGGATCGTATCATAAAATGTGAGATTGGTGATTATAACAAATGGTGTGACATTAGTGATCATGTTCCACTAATCATTGAGATTGATTGATATAATGTATATTTGATTCGTAATATGTGTAATAATAATAAGATATTTAAAACTAATAGTACAACTAACGAATAATTAAGGTTATAATAATGATTTTATCTAAACTTGTTAAAGTTGATCTTAGAGAAGTGTGGAAGCATGAAGCTGTTCATTTCACACAATGGCTTGCCAATGCTGACAACCTTGCAATTCTTAGTGAAGAGATTGGAATTGATATATCATTGGTTCAAACAGAAGCAAGTGTTGGTAGTTTTAATGTTGATATATTGGCAGAGGAAGTAAACACTGGAAGAAAAATTGTAATCGAAAATCAGCTTGAATCTTCAGACCACGATCATCTTGGTAAAATTATTACATATGCGTCTGGCTATGATGCAGAAATTATAATTTGGATTGTCAAAAATGTTAGGGACGAACATAAACAGGCTATAGACTGGCTCAATGAACATACTGATGAGAAGATAAACATATTTGCTATTCAAATGGAAGTCTGGAAGATTTCAGACTCTCCTTATGCTCCTAAGTTTCAAATTATAGCAAAACCTAATGATTGGGCTAAAGCTGTAAAGAAAGCATCTAGTCAGAGTGACCTTTCAGATATTAAGTTGATGCAACTTGAATTTTGGTCCAAATTCAAAGAATATGTTAGTGATAAAAATAAAAGTATAAAATTAAGAAAACCACGCCCACAACAATGGTATGATATCAGCTTTGGTAATTCTAATGCACAAATTAGTTTAAATATAAACAGTCTGTCAAATCAACTTGTATGTGAAATATATATAATGGAGTCAAAACCACTTTTTAGCTATCTTCATAGTGAAAAAGAGCAAATTGAAAAAGAATTGTCATGTGAATTACAATGGAATGAATTACCTAATAAAAAAGCAAGTAGAATCAAAGCTATACTTGATGCAAATATTAGGCAAGAAGACAACTGGAATGATTACTTTCAGTGGCTTCTATCAAATGTTGAAAGCTTTCAGAAAGTATTTAGTAAATATATTAAACAAAGTGGAATATAACTAGAGAAGCAAAAGTATAAAGGGTGCTTAATGGTTTTAATGGATTTGGGATAGATGGGTAATCACAAATGCAATAGCTGTTTGTCCTAATTGTCATCGACGATGTCATTTGTCAAAAGACAAAGAACTGATTATTGATAAATTATATTCTAAAATATCTAGGCTTATAAGATATTAAACCATCTTATGAATATATCTTCAGTGATATACAGAAAGGGCTGAAATGGAAAAGTTTGTTCTAGCAGTGGTGATTTACTTGCTTTTAGTTCCTACAGTCTTTGCTGCTCAAATACCACCTTTTTACTTAGATTCTACTGTAGTTATTGGCGTACCAACCGAACCTAATAAAGTATCATGGATTGGTACTGGTTTCATTTTAGGTGTATTAACAAGTAAGGTAGAATCACAAAAGTCATATAATACATTTATAGTTACAAATAAACATGTAATTAACAATTTAGATTCAATTTATGTCAGATTTAATCCTGAAGTTGGAAATCATGGCAAGGACTATTTGATACAACTTATTATTGATAAGAAACCAATATGGGTAGGACATCATGATAAGGATATTGATATTGCTGTTATACCAATAAATGTATCAATATTAAGTAATGATAAAATGAAATTTAACTTTTTTAGGGATGATGAACATATCTTTAAAATTAACGATATGAAAGAAATTGGCATTACTGAAGGCGATCCTATATATCTTCTTGGATATCCTTTTGGTATTGTTGACGAAAACAGTCAGTACGTTATTGCCAGATATGGTATTATAGCCAGAATTAGAGATACATTGGCTAACCATGGTAAAGGGTTTCTGATAGACACTAAGAATTATCCTGGAAATAGTGGTGGCCCAGTTATTTTAAAAACTGAAGCAATGAGTATTGAAGGAACCAAGTCAGTAAATAAAGCCCAATTAATTGGGATTGTTAATTCATATATACCATACATTGATGTTGCAATTAGTACTCAAACAAAAAGACCTCGCATCACATTTGAAGAAAATTCTGGCCTTGCTAATGTAATACCAGTGGATTATATTTTAGAAACTATAGATGAGTTCAAAAATAATTTTATAAATTCAAAATAGATTCACACCATGTTTTTTAAGGTACAACCCACTTAATTGTTTGCACTGGAAGGATATCACACAATGTCTACTTTGCTCGAACTCACTGCACAAATTGTATCAGCCCACCAATTTATCAAAACTATGACCTTAGATAAATTAATCCAAGAGATTCAGGACGTTCATGCTTCCCTTAAATTCATTGATAGTGGTTTAATCATTGAGACAAAAATGTCAAAGCAACTGACAATCAAGCAAGCCTTCAAGAAAAACGAAGTGATCTGCATGATATGTGGTAAGGGTGGTTTCAAGACTCTCAAGAGACACCTAACACAAGGGCACGATTTGACACCAGGGCAGTACAGGAAGCAATTCAACATTCCAACGTCAATGCCATTGACTGCAAGGAGCTATTCAGAATCACGTAAACAAATGGCAATTGATAAGGGTCTTGGGGATGGACTGGCTAAGGCTAGGTCTTTAAGAGCTGCCAGTGGTGGGAAGAAAGCTGGTGTGTCTGCCCTGAAGGTTATAGCGCCAGTGCCAGCAGTTAAGGTCAAAGCTGGTGTTCCTGCTGTTAAGGCAAAATCTGCTGTTCCTATGAAATCGCCTAAAAAGTAATATTATGGGAGAATTCAGTGAACTGTACTCAAGAACATGATGATGTTAGATCAATCGAATTGTTTGATGATCTGAACCTTGTAGGAAACATTAATGAATATATCAATGGTAATGGAAAATCAAATGGAATCAAGCCAACTGAACGATACACTTCATTTGACTACTGTTATAATTATTTTCAATCTTTTAAGGATAAAAATGACACCTTATCATTAGCTAATGATTATAACATTATTAATAGCTGTTATCATATTGGTTTTTATCTTGCTAGTTGGGGAATGCTGCGTGGAGCATCTTATCTGCTACAAAAGAGCATAAAGTTTTATGAGCCACTAATTAAAGCAATTGCAAAATCTGACCATGCTTATTGGTGCATAGATATAAACAATTATACTGACAAGAATATTAGCCTATTACTTAAATGTTGCAAAATGATTAATGAGTCATTAGGCCCTGAAAACACAACTTCTGACACTCTGATTACAAAAATAATGCTTGGTGTATATGGGAATGTACCAGCTTTTGATACCTACTTTAAGAAAGGATTTATGATAAGCTCTTTAAACAAAACATCCCTAAAAAAAATATATAACTTTTACTTAAAAAATGTAGATGTTATTGATAATCAACTTATTAACACATTAGATATAGTAACAGGTTTACCAACAACTAGAAAATATCCTCGTGCAAAAATAATAGATATGATATTTTTTATTGAAGGTTTAAAGAATTCAAACAATAATAACGCTCCAACACGTACCCATAAAATTAAAGAACCAATGATAGATATACAAAGCAATAGCACAACAATACCTGAAAAAATAGTATATTCAGTTGCAAGTATAGTAAGGTCAGAATTAAATAAAAAATTTACCAGGGAAGACGTCAAGCTTGCAGCAGGTATAAGTTCAGATGTATGGAACTCTAGCTATAACCCAACATTCCAAGGCATGAGAATTGATCAGCCAGGGGGTGTAACTTCTGTTAATGTAAAGTATAAAAAAGTTTTTCAAAGGGTTGCAAGGGGCGTTTATATGCTTACTGACGAAGGGAAGGAAATCATAAAAAAAATAACTTGATATAATTTAACATCTATCTGAAATCATTATCAATATCTGTTAACAAGAGGCATTGCTAACCAAGCAGTGCCTTTTAAATTTGCCTGTATATAAATTCCTTTTAAAATATAAGGAATTTTGTGGTGAAGGGAATGGATCAATATCACGTTATGGGATGGTAGTGTTTCATATGTGTAAAGTCTCCAGAGAAAGTTAAAACTGCATAGCTTGACATGTCCCTATGAAAATAATTTGTGCTAAATGATGTGCTACAAATGGCAACCACGCACAACCAGCAACATACAATATTGAAGGTTATGTAGCTAATTTCATCCTATAATAACCACTAGTTACGAATAAGGTCTAAATCTTAATGAATGCAATCAATCACTCATAACCCGAAGGTCACAGGTTCAAATCCTGTCCCCGCAACCAAAGAAATTCAGCCAGTTAGCCCATAAAGCTAACTGGCTTTTTTGTTAGACTGACCCAGATCTTGACGCAGATAGAAACATATACTTCACATATTGCGTAATACAATCATCAGATACGCCGTCACTTGCCCGCACAATCTCCTCCAAGCACGCTATATGCCCACCCCATCTTTTGCTATTGCACATTATGTGCATTTTGCAGGGACCAGTACCAATACACACTATAGAGCCATACGTTCGCCAAGCCTCAGTGTGTTAAATATTTTTAAGTGTGTTGGTGGCAGGTTGCAGCAGTGGTATTATTTTCATGCAGGTATGCAGGAAGTAAGAAAGTATTATTATTGACTGTTAAGACGATGGTGATATAACAGCTTAAAATAATCTGTTTAGCGAAATTATGGCTAAATAACGTGTTTCTTCTCCGTAGTGTTAATTATAATGGAGCAGAGATGCGACATATATATAAAGTATTATCAGATTAAGTAGTAATTTAATTTGGAGGTCATAAGTGGCAGAAATTACTACACTAATTGAAGGTGATTTGTTAACTATAACTGTTATAGGTAATTTAACTGCTAACGAATTAATATATGCGTTTAATACGTATTACACATCTGGTAAGGTTAAAGATGTTATATGGGATTTAACCGATGGCTCATCACAATCAATACCAATCGATGAGTTTAAAGCAATAGCTTATGCCGCAAAATTAGCTACATTTGCTGGATCACGCAAAGGTGGCAAAACGGTTTTTGTCGGTAATACTGCTTGTGAATACAATATATTTCAGCTTTATAAAAATATAGCAGAATTATCTGGTGTGCCAGCAGAGTACAAAGTATTTAGAACAATCGAGGGTGCAAAATGCTGGTTAAGTAAAAACGCACTGGAGACAAAACAATTATGAACAAACCTGACATTGCTGACCGCGTAGACGACACAACAGAAGAATATAAGAGTTTATTGGATGCCAAAACATATAAATCTCTTTTTGATCATATGCTTAATGGCATAGCATACTGCCAAATGCTGTATGAAGATGGTATTCCTCAAGATTTTGTTTACGTCTACACTAATCCCGCCTTTCATACTCAGACCGGTCTTGGCAATGTCATTGGCAAACGAGTCACAGAGGTTATTCCTGGTATTCGTAATACCGATGCAAGCCTGTTTGAGACCTATGGGCGGGTTGCTCGAACTGGCGTTGCCGAGGAATTTGAAATACATCTGGAAGCACTGAATGAATGGTATGCGGTTTCAGTCTATAGCCCTCAAACTGATTATTTCGTGGCAGTATTTGATGTTATTACTGAGAAGATACATGCAGAATCCATTCGAAACAAAGCATTAGCTGAGGCACAGCAGTTTCGAGAAGTATTAGACTATGCGCCCACATACATCTACATGAAAGATTGCCAGTTTTGCTATACCTATGCCAATCGGCCAACGCTAGAGCTGTTTAATTGTTCTACTGAAGAGCTTATTGGTAGTGATGATACACGTTTTTTCCCTCCACAGACTGTAGAGCTTCTGCGAGAAGTGGATACTCGTGTCCTTAACGGCGCTTGCACTAGGGAAGAAATAGATGTTGACGACAAAGTTAACGGTCGTCGTGTATATTGGGAGGTTAAAGCCCCAATATATGAGGATATCGAGCGCACCAAAATATGTGGTCTTTGCGGAATATCTACAGATATAACCGTTCGCAAACAATTGGAACAACAGTTGGAATATCAAGCTCGTATTGACTATCTTACTGGTTTAGCTAATCGTGGATACTTTATTGAACTCGCAAAGAAGGAACTTGCACGTAACCATCGTTATAGTGGATTTCTGTCAATTGCGATGCTAGATATTGACCACTTTAAAAATGTTAATGATACCTATGGGCATGAAGTTGGTGATAGAGTTCTAAAGGCATTTTCAAGCACATGTACTGATACGCTTCGTGAATCTGATTTAATAGGACGTATGGGAGGAGAAGAGTTTGCTATTATATTTCCAGAGACTAATGCCTCACAAGCCTTTGAAGTCGCCGAAAGGATTCGTTTGGCAATATCAGCATTAGATATTCCAATGGAGCATGGCTTGCCAATTCATATTACAGTATCGCTGGGATTGGCTTCACTCATTGAATCTGACTACAACATTTATAGCGGCCCCGGTTTTCTTGGACAGAGAAATGGTGTAAATTTTTTGTTCAAGGAGACAGCCAATGAAAAAAGATGTAGTCAGTCCCGGTGCAGCGGAAGGAGAGCGTAGCTCGACTGGAGCTGCACCGGAAGTCAAA
>JARLJR010000043.1 GCA_031291095.1 Legionella sp.
CAAAATGGATGTGATGGGTCGTGGCAAGCAACGGGGTGTAAGGGTTGGGGATGTTTTCTACGATGAAATACCGAAGGAAATGCTGATGATGGTTGTCAACGATGAAGACAAGGATGATGTCATTAAGCTGATTATGAGGAACGCCAAAACAAGTCAGAAAGGCGCCTTCGGTGATGGGAAAATATTTGTGAGTCCGGTTGATGAGGTCTATACAATTAGCTCAGGAATTAATCAGTTGTAAGATATAGGCGGTCATCGGCTATTTAGGGAGGTGTTGGTGGGAGGTATTAATATCAGATTATCCTAGCGGGGAGTATTATGGCCGAGCATATAATACAAAAGGTTTATTAGTTAGAGTTTATTAGTTGGATAGATTATTAAAAATTAGGAGGTTTATTATGATGAGACAGGTTGCTATTTATGGAAAAGGCGGTATAGGCAAATCAACCACGACGCAAAATCTGACAGCGGGTTTAGGCGAAATGGGCAAGCATATCATGATCGTAGGGTGTGACCCTAAAGCAGACTCAACCCGATTGGTGCTGCACGGTTTGGCCCAAAAGAGCGTTTTGGACACTTTGAGAGAAGAAGGCGAGGAAGTAGATCTTGAAAATATCATGAAAGTTGGTGCCTTCGGGATTCGCTGCGTTGAATCAGGTGGACCGGAACCAGGCGTTGGCTGCGCAGGAAGAGGAATTATTACTTCTATTAATATGCTGGAGCAATTGGGTGCTTATACAGAGGATCTGGACTATGTGTTTTACGATGTCTTGGGCGATGTTGTTTGTGGCGGTTTTGCCATGCCGATCAGAGAGGGAAAAGCCAAGGAGATTTATATTGTGGCCAGCGGTGAAATGATGGCGCTGTATGCCGCTAACAACATTTGCAAAGGGGTCGCCAAGTACGCCAATACGGGAGGATGTCGATTGGGTGGCATTATCTGTAACAGCCGGAACGTTGATGGGGAAAAAGAGCTGTTAGAAGCCTTTGCCCAAGAACTTGGCAGTCAGCTGATTTATTTCGTACCCAGAGAAAACCTGGTCCAGAGAGCGGAGATTCATAAGAAAACCGTGATTGACTTTGCTCCGGATGAGCCCCAGGCGAATGAATATAGAGCCCTTGCCAGAGCGATTGATGGCAATCAGATGTTTGTTATTCCAAAGCCAATGGCTCAGGATCGACTAGAGGAAATATTGATGGCCCACGGCTTAATGGATATTTAAGATCAGAGAAACAAGTTATTAAAGCAAAAGTTTTACGCTTAAATAGATTGGAGGATGTCATTATGATCATGATTAGAGCAATTATCCGACCTGAAAAAGTTGGCATAGTACTTTCGGAGTTAAGTGATGCAGGATTTCCAGCCGTGACCAAAATGGATGTGATGGGTCGTGGCAAGCAACGGGGTGTAAGGGTTGGGGATGTTTTCTACGATGAAATACCGAAGGAAATGCTGATGATGGTTGTCAACGATGAAGACAAGGATGATGTCATTAAGCTGATTATGAGGAA
>JARLJR010000001.1 GCA_031291095.1 Legionella sp.
CCTGACACCAACTTCCTACGAACATTCATTAACCTAGGTTTGTTGGAATTTCTAGTTACAGAGATTTTACTGCAGTTTGCCCCCACCCCGGACATTCCGTTCTAAACATTCTATACGTTTCCTGAATATCCCTGCATAACTAACAAACATTACACACATAGAGAAAAACAGGGCGTAAAATACCTCTGGCAGAGACGCTATAAAATAATCATAGTTTCGACATTTAAACAACGCCCTTTCAAGTTTCAAAACGTAGGAAGGCGTTTTTCTCATCTAAATCCAGATAATTTGCTACGGATATGAATAAGTTGCGTTGAACCAGTCAGATCAGGAAGGATACAAGTATAGCCATGGAGAATAGACCATAAATAGAAATTACTGGGGTTCATATGGACGGAGTGGTTGAACTGATTCTCTTTACACCCTACGAAACAAAAATTACCCCTGCATTCAAAACGATAGGAGAGATTCATTACATGAAAATAGTAAAAAAAGCCTTAGCTTCATTAGCTATTACAGGTATGACTCTAACAATGGCTCCGTTTAATGCCTTTGCAGACAATGGGACCCCCAATGGGGTAACGACTGCACGACTTTTCGGTTCGGACAGAATTGGAACCGCCATTGCAGTAGCAGATGCTGGCTGGACGACTGCTGACACGGCTATCTTAGCTTCATCTGACGATGCCGATTTGGTAGATGTATTATTAGCTGCACCTTTGGCAGGTAAAACAGCTCCGATATTGTTAACGGACAACAATACCCTGACGACTGCTACTCAATCTGAATTAATCAAACTTGGTGTAAAGAATGTCTTTGTAGTTGGATCTATTAATCAATTAGTTATTGATCAAGTCAACGGGATAAACGGTGTAAATACTACTGTACTAGAAGGCGCAGATAGAATTGCAACAGCAACTGAAATATCTGCTAAACTAATTAATCCAACAGGGTCTTTCGTAGTAGGCTATGGGGCTTTAGCTGATGCTTTATCAATAGCCTCTTACGCTGCTGCTAACAACTACTCAATCTTAGTCGCCAACCCTGATGGAAGTCTTCCAGCTTCAGAGACAGCTTACAAAGGTGCCGCTACATACATCATTGGAGGACCTACTCTCGTAGCAGACATCCCCGGTGCTACCCGACTTTTCGGTGTCGATCGTTTTGCCACGAATCAGGCAGTCCTTGGTGCCTTAACGTATAAATATGATCATATCTATGTTGCTAACGGCACAGACGCTCACTTGGTTGACTCACTCGTTGCATCATCTCTTGCAGCTAAATCAAATTCACCCATTGTTTTTAATGACGCCTATGGAGACGGTGCAAATATTATTTACACCAAGCTGGGTTCGATGGCTTTTCGCAAGCTGGGTATAGCGACAGTAATAACTGCTCTTGGCGGTCACACCCTAGTTTCGGATGCCGATGTTGGCGGAATGATACCTGTCTATCATATGCCAGCATTGCCGGAGGGTGGGTCTTCAAGTGATAGTTTGACCCCATCGGTGATTGCTGTAACAGGAGTAAGTCTTAACAGTCCTTCATTATCTCTAACACCCGGCGGTGCAACTGGCCCACTAGTTGCTACCGTATCTCCTGCCAATGCTACAAACCAAGCAGTTACTTGGACAACAAGTGATGCAAATGTAGCAACGGTTGTAAACGGAGTAGTGACGCCAGTAGGCGTAGGAACCGCTATTATTACAGCAACGACAGAAGATGGTTCTAAAGTTGCTACTAGCACAGCTACAGTAACAATGGCAACAAATGCAAATGGGAGTCTTGGCGTAGCCGCCGAATTGAGTGGATTCAGCCAAAACATTCCGTTGTTAGATGGTAATGAGGCTCCTGGAAATACCACTGCTGTCGCCGGAGTTGCATTGCCAGCAGCCAACGCGTATGATCCTTCAAACAATGCTTGTTTTGTAGTTGCTCCATTCAACTCTTACCCAGCTATGAGTACTGTCCCTAGCCAAGGGTTGACTATGAACATGAGTTCAGATAAAAAGGGAGTAATTACAAATGTTGATGGCTACACTCTTGCTTCTAACCCTACTAATGTAACAGTCAACGTGAACAGTTTGGGCGAAGTTAGTGTTAACACTGTTCAACTCTGGAAAGCTCAGTCAGGTTATAAAGTTGTTGGTTACATGGCTGGTTCGCAAAATGGTTCCGCTACACTAATTGAGGAAAATCTGTCGGATTTGACTAACTTTATCGGAGTTAACGTATTTAGCGTCGGCTCTACAGGATCATTTGTTCAACAAGTTGCCTCGTGGACTTTGCCTTCATCTAACCTACCAAATAACTTTGAAGAATTTCTCGGCTTTAATGTAAATTCTAAAGGTCAATTGCAGCCCATGGTAGCCAGTTACTACGCAAATAATAGTAATAGCTTTGCCTCTTATTCAACAGGTGTATCGACATTAGCTGCTGGTGTATTCGCACCTGTCGAGGTTGCTCAAGTGTATGCCAGTGACAAGTATTCAGAAGCTCCGATAATCACTATTAGCAACTCGCTTAATAGCAAAACTGCTACCATCACCACAAACTTTACTGCAATTTGCGATTGTCTTATCGCTGCAAAAATAAGTCCGTCCAGCATTAACGAAGTACTGGGTGGCTCACAAAAAATTACCTTTACTTCTCAGGATGCGTACGGAAATCCGATTTCCAACGAGACCGTATACCTTGGAACAGGGATTCC
>JARLJR010000044.1 GCA_031291095.1 Legionella sp.
ATTGAAACTATTGACGCGACCCATAGTAAGAGCACGCGATATAGTTATGACGGACGTGGTTTTTTGTCGCAGCGAACTGACGATTTAGATGGCTTAAATCGGTCGGTAACAATGCACTACGATGCCTTTGGTTTTATGGATAAGTATATTGATGGACGTGAAAATACCACACGTTATGAATGGAATCAGCGTGGGGAACAAATTGCGATTTATAATCCTCAAAATAAATTTAAAACGGTTGAGTATGATGCATTTGGCCGAGTTATTAGTGAAACAGATAATTTGCAAAGAGACATCAAGCAGTATACCTATGACGATCAAAATAATAAATTAACCCTGAAGGACCCTCAACGAGGCTCAGAAATCATCACCGAATATAATGCTTTTGGTGATAAGCTAAGTTTGGTTGATAGCAATAAAAATACCACAACCTTTACTTACGATGAACGAGGTTTACTCATCCGCGTGGATGCTCCGGAAAATACCTCTAAAACTTATCATTATGATGCTGTTGGACAATTACAGTGGCAAGAGGATTCGGGCAGTCATAAAATTGCATACACCTATGATGCCCAAGGTCATGTGCTTACCAAAACCATCGATCCAGAGGGACTGAATATCGTTAGCGAATATGCCTACGATGCTATTGGTCGGCAAATACAAATCACCGAAAATAACCGAGTAACCCAGTTTACTTATAATGATCAGGGATTATTAGCTAAATCCTGTGTTGACCCTAAAGGATTAAATCTCATCACCGAGTACAGCTACGATGCACGAGGACTCTTGTTACGTAAAACGGAATTGAACCGTAATGGGCATGACAAGGTAACTGCTTACACCTGGGATAATTTAGAGCGCTGTACGGCTACCATTCAAGATCCTGACACTTTGTGCCTCAGAACTCAGTATCAATACGATGAAAATGATAACCTGATTTGCCAAACGGACGCCCGCGGCAATAGGACGTATTACGTCTATGATGCGACTAATCAATGCCGTTATCAAATCAATGCGCGCGGAGTCGTTACCGAGCATATTTACAATGCAAATGGGTGTGAATCACAAACCATTACTTATGCAAAACCTATAAAATTAGGGGAAAATTATTCTGAGTCGAGCTTAAGTCAACTCTTGGTCAAAGATGCTAAAGATCAATATACCTTTCGCATCTGGGATGTTGCCGGACGTTTGGAAAAATTATTTGATGCTTTAGGTTATGCTACTTTGTATAAGTATGATAGCAATGACAATATTGTCAGCATAACCAAAAGTGCCGTAGCAGTTTCTATTGAAGATTTAAAGGCAGGCAATCCAGTTAAACTGGATCGC
>JARLJR010000002.1 GCA_031291095.1 Legionella sp.
GTCAGTTTCCTTTTTTCTTTGTATGGCGGTTCTTCGCAAAACAATCATACATAAAAAAGGAAACTGATTTCATTTAAATTCATGTTATTAAACAAGTTATTTCTGCGGGTACTCGCTTAAGGTAGTGCCATTGGGCCATGGAGCTATCGCCGAAAGCGGGGGTAAGGTTAATTTAAACTCAGGCACAAGTATTACTACAGGTGCTTTTAATGCTATAGGTTTGGGGGCTTCTGGAGCAAACAGTCAAGTAATTGCAACAGCAAATATCCCTGTGGTAATGAATGGTAGAGGCGCTTTGGGCGTTTATCTCCATGATGGGGGGCAAGTCAGCCTCTTAAATAATTCAGTGTTACAAATGAATGCCTCGAATAGCGTGGGGGTCAGTGTAGATAATACTTCAGTTACTCTAGGTACAATAGGGCGTGGTCTAACTATTAACTTTAATGCAACACCCTTAGCAGGTCAAGCAGGAGGTACAGGGGTAGTGGCATTTAATACGGGGAATATTAGCCTTGAGAACTTGACTGTACAAGGAGTAGGAGCAGGGGCAGGTGCTTGGGCGCGGCCAGGAAGTACAATAAATTTAAGCGGCAATAGTCTGATAAATATTAATGCCAATGCAGCTCCTACTTATTACACATTACAAACTGCCTTTTTAATTACAGCAAGTGGATCAGTAGGCTCTATATTTAGTGTAACCTCTGGATTGCCTATTGGCGGTCTTTTATCCAATGGAGGAATAATCAATAGTACGGGAACCACAGTTAACGTAACCTCTACAAATGGGGTGGGAGCGTATGCAGCGTTTAATAGCGCAGAAAGCTTTATTAATATGTCTAACAATATTATTAATACCACTGGCGCCTCTTCTTTTGGTATTGAAGCTGGCGAGAATGGCCGTATTACAGGTTCTAATACTACTGTAACCTCCTCAGGAGGCGGGGCTGCTTTATTTGTTCAAGCATTTAATACAGGATATGGTTCCATTGCTTTAACAAATAGTCGTGCGGAAGCCCAAGGAGTGAATACTGCCGGTTTGGCTTCGTTGAACCTTTCCTCTGGTTTTACCACCCTAGCTAGCTTAACTAATAGTTATTTAACTAGTGAAGACGATGCCGTGATATTGGGCGTTGGTGGCCCTCTCTCCGTAACTAGCACAGGCAGCACTCTAGTTGCCCAAAATGGGCTCCTCATTGATGCGCAGTTTAATGCATCAGCACCCCAGCAAACAGTAGTTAATCTTTCAGCGACTCAAAGCCAATTATCGGGGAATGCCCACGCAGACAGCCAAAGCAAGGTTAATATGAGTCTGTTGGATAATACTTTTTGGAGTGGTGCTTCGTTAGATGCTACGAATATTAGTCTTGATCCAAGCAGTACTTGGTCTGTAACTGCAAACTCCACAGTAACTCAAGATATTCACAACAGTGGTTTAATTTCTTATACACCTCCTACAGGCTCTTTTAAAACCATCACGACACAAAATTATATTGGGTCTGGAGGTAGGATTAATTTAAATACTTATTTAGGAGGTGATAGTTCACCTTCTGATTTATTAATTATTAATGCGGGCAGTGCCACGGGAACAACAGGTCTATCCGTTCAAAATGCCGATGGACCTGGAGCCTTGACTTTAGGAAACGGTATTCTTGTCGTTCAAGGGGAAAATGGCGGTATTACGGTCCCTGGCGCATTTTATTTATCAACTCCAGCTGTAGCGGGTCCTTTTGAATATAATCTTTATCGCTCAAGCCTCGATGGTTCCAGTTCAGAAAACTGGTATTTGCGCAGTCTTTGTCCTCCTGAAATCCCCAATTGCTCGCCAGAACCGCCTCCTCCAGGTCCTGTTCCTCCATCGCCTGCACCACCCAGTTACCGTTCTGAAATAGGACTTTACCCAGTTCTACCTGCAATGACTTTGCTCTACGGCCAGGCTCTAGTTGATACATTACATCAACGAGTAGGACAAGGAAAATGGCCCGAAGCTCAAGTAACACCTAATGATTCAGCAAAACGGATTTGGGGACGCGTAGTGGGTTTACATGGTGAGCGCGATCGCATCACCAGTAGGCGCTTTTTTAGAAGTTCCAATTATGATTATAATTTTGGTTTCATGCAAATTGGTGGCGATTTATTTAAAAGAGAAAAAGAAAATGGGCGACGCGATCACGTTGGTATCTATGGGGCTTTTGGTAGAGGTACTGGAAATGTACAACGGCCAGGACTCTTTCTCGGTAGCAATCAATTTACTGCCTTATCTATAGGGGGCTATTGGACTCTCTATTCAGCCAAAGAAGCTTATATCGATACTTTATTACAAGGCACACATTATTATGACGCCGCCTCACAATCTTATCGCCTCAACCCAGTAACAACTAAAGGTTGGGGATTGGTAGCTTCTGTCGAGGGAGGTTATCCTTTTGTAATCAAACCTGACTGGATTCTTGAACCACAAATACAAGGAGTTTATGAAACAGTAAATCTGAGTAGTGGTCAAGATATAGGCGCCATTATTCAATTTAATGATGCTGAATCTGTTGTTGGTCGTTTAGGGGTGCGCCTTGCACATAGACGATTAATAAATGAGGGCGAAAAGATTCTCACTACTTGGTTCAGACCCAATTTTTGGTATCAGTTCAAAGGAAATCCTAATGCAGCTTTTTCTTCTGCTTATGGCTTTATTCCATTTCAATCTCAGTTGGAAGGCTCTACTTTAGAATTGAATTTAGGTACTACTCTAGATTTACCTAAAAATCTTTCTTTATATGCTAATGGGAGTTATGGTGTGGGTTTAAACATGCATGTGACTACTTATGATGGTCGAGTTGGTTTTAAAGTGAAATTAACTTAATATTGTGGAAATTGATAAAATATTTTACTCAAGGTGGCATAGTGAGTTCTTTGATACGCTATTTATAAGTTCGCTTAGCTTGTAAATTGCGCCTCCTTAGCACATATTTTTGCATGTTGAGTATCATGAGTATTTTCTAACCCGCTCAACCAATCTTGATAAAGGCGATTAAAATTACATAAATATTCTTTTAATGCATCAAATAGAAAATGAATAGCCGCAGCCTTGGGATGCGCCGTTGAGCTTTGAGTTTCTTGCAGCACCCTAAGGGTAATAAGGAGATTGAAACTGACTTTTAATAAGTCTTCTGTACGCTGCCAAAATCCTGCTTGTGGGGGCAATTTAGGTGCATTTTCTGGAGACCAAACTGGTTTCAAGTCCGCTTCAAAGGAAAATAAATCACGATATAAATAACTATTTGGATGAGATAATTTTGAACATTTGGTTTTAGCTGTATCATCCGCACAATCTAATTGTTCAACTTGACGTAATAAATTCTCCAAATAACAATTAAACTGAGCAGCTAATTGTGCGCGATCGATATTATTAAAATCAAAAATACTTTTTTCATCAGATAATGAGATTACATTTAACCAAAGATTCATTTGTTCAGTAAAAGAAATAGCCTGGCTTAAAGACAATCCAACAGTTATAGGCGGACTTTCTTTGTAATCTAGTTGATTTGGCTCGATTGGATTATTTGTAAAATCAGATAACTCAGTTATTTTATTTAATCGCTGCATTAAAATCTCAGATAAATCATTAGTAAATTGTTGATAATCCCCTATTTCGCCAAAGCTAATGTTCTTAAAAGACTCTATATATAAATATTTAGCCAATTGTTCTTTAATATTATTATTCACTAAATCAGCAGGTAATTTCCCTAAAATGCTATTAATCATGCTTACCAGTGTTTCTTGATCAATTTTTTCTCGTAATTGCTGTGCATGAGTAGAAATAGCGGGGAAAAGGCCTTTGATTAATTTGTAATTTAAAAAATAACCTTTAGTATATCCCTTATGATTAAAAAATCCTTGATATTCAAAAGGATACAAAAGATCCTCATTATTCTTCTTATGACCGTAATAACGAAATGCAGCGCCCCAATCAATACGTGCAAATTGAATAAAAGGCTCTTCCATTGAAGATAAGATATCTAAACAAACTACATTCCCACTGTGTACGCTATGATCCCCTAGCAATAATGAAAACATTAATGCGATAGCTAAACCATAATATTGTTTTAATTGAGTAAGTAATAAATAAGAGTGAGGACCATAAAACATCTCCCTGAGTGGGTCCCGATCAGAGTCATCATGATATCCCGTCCCGATAACTTTATATAATTCCTGAAATTCAACCTTAGGTTGAATAAGTCCATAACTACCATCTTCGAATTGAATTAATTGGGCACAAATCAGCGATGCATGATATATTTTTTCAATAAAACCTCGGCTCTTAAACTCTTGCAACAATAGGCCTGCGAATAGTTCAGTGAATAGTTCTCGATCATCCTGTGGTTTTTTTACAAAATATTCAATTCCATTGTTATCAGAATAAAAACCATCGACATCATTTCGGTTTTTACCACCCTCTTTACTTTTGAACTTAGTGAGCTCTTTTCCTTGATAAATAAGCATCATTAACTCAAGCACATCCATTTACATTTATTTTTATCATGTTTAAAATTTTTAAGAAAGATTTATTAATATGATAATATTAGAGGGTCTCCGGGAAGTTTCTGCCGAGGCCTAACCCCTACTGAGTTGTAAAAAATATTTTCGAATTGGTGTGTGATCAGTTTTGTAGGCTTCCGCGTTGAGCGCATTAAAAACCCAAAACCACCTAATGTTTGGCATGGTCGTGCATAAAATGGTTTTTACTTACTTCGCTTTAGAGTATCTTGACGTTCCATTGCTCGTCATGCAATTCCACCACAGAAACATCACTAAAAATAATATAGCCTGAAGAGAAAAGTAAGAGTTGGTAATTTTTACTATAGTTATTTTCAATCACTTGTAACCTTAACAAGTCCGAAGTAGCCAGATAATATTCATCCATTATTATCTTGGGACCTTGCGCAAATAAACCGATACCTTGAGAAAGCGTTTCAATTATATTCTCATTGATACAATCAGACATTGGACGCCAATCCTGGTACGTTGTTCTATGTGCCTCTGCGATTCGTCCAAGCACTTCATAAGGGTTATCAGGTGTTGAAGAGAAATAAAGTTGTACATGGGGTAAATTATATTTAAAAAGAAGCGGGTGGTTATCTGAAAGGGATATATCAGAAAATCTTCCCACGGCAAGTGTAGATTCAATGCAATTTATACATTGAACTTCGAAATATCTTTTAGTTAATGTTCCTGAGTTATAAGCCTCATAGCTAAAATTGTCCCAATCATAACATTCAAAAATAAAGGATAATTGCAATTCATCAGTTATTGGGTTTTCCTTTACTAATGTAATATTGCTTATTAAAGGATCTAGCTCATCACATACATTTTCAGATAAAAAGGAAATATTCATCCTAAACTCAATATAAATTTTTTGGTAATGATACAACGATGCTACCTAGAATTAATAATGATTATTACAACCAGTGCAAGCAAGTACTCTATAGCATTTTGAATGTAGTATTTCTATATCATCAATAATGCTTTTAATTGAATCTTATTTTGATCAGGACGAATTTCCAGAATAAACTTTGAGTATCAGATCTTGAATTTTAAAGTTAAAGGTTTTTTATTGAATTTGTGGTTGCCATTCAAGATTCAGGACCTACCCCCCATTGGTGTATTCATAAAAAGTCGTAATTCAGCTGGATGTCGCCTTCAATAGGTTTTAAAAAAGCAGTATTAGATAATAAGATTTATCTATATTTTTTTGCGTCACAGCGTAAGTTCCGAAAGGCCACGCCTATTTATGGTGCTGGAGCGATCTTCTTAATTACTCACCTGATGCTGGAATCCTGGCTGGCATGACTTATATGCTTATTTGACTGTTGATCAGGGCTTTATACTTCGATGTAATGCTCAACGAGTTCCTGGTGCTCATGTTGATGGTATGCCAAGAGACAGAGAAAATCCTGAGGCCCAATTGATTGATCATGCATATCTTGTAACCAATGCGATTCCTACGATGTTTTATACACAACAATTTGATATGAGCGCGTATGATCCAAAAATACATCACTTTTTCGCTATTTTTAGAGCATTAAGCGATGAGTCTAGAACCATTACAGCTGAAACATTCAAAATTGCACTAATGAACGCCTATTCAGTACATACTCCAACAGAAACACTAGAAGATGTAGATCGAACCTTTATCCGTTTGGAGTTTTCAACACTAAAATTTGATCGCGCCGGCAATTCAATAAACCCTCATTTTTCTAGTGATGATAATTTTCCTGACTATCCTTTTAAATATATACCAAGACCAATACCGGAAAATTTATTTGTTCCTCCCAGCGTATATTTAAATAAACCAATAACAAATGAGGATTATCTACAGGAAACAATAGATAGATTTGGACGTGCAAAACTTAGGGCTGCTTTTTTACTTGACCCCCGTTATAAACTGAAACAAAGTAATTATCAAAACTTAGATCTCATTGCCAATGCTATTATGAATGAGGAAACTCACGGTATTGTTGTCTCTCAGAAAGGGATTCCTCATGCTTTTTTCCTTTATAAAGTTGAGAATAAAACTGTCAAATTGGATATATTATTTGCTTTAAAGGGTGGGAAAGGTCAAGAAATGCTGATATATGGTATGCATATCATGCAAAAAATAGCAGATAAATTGTCAATCCAAACGGGGTTAGAAGAGGGAGCTACTCCTATAACAATCGTTATTAACGATAATAACGCGGATATGCTTAAATATTTTTTACGTATAGCACGGCTTTCAAAAGTTGCAGTAGTAATTGAAAGGTTAGAACCCAAATTATCACTTCAGGAAAAAGTTTTACCCGAAAAACCATCTATGTTTTTTGGGTAGCCTCAGAATATTGCTTTACTCCAACATCGAGTTGGTTCAATATTAGCGCGATTGGAATTAATGAACCTACTTTTGATAATTTTTTTATCAAAAATATGAGAGAAAAAAGGATAACGAATGATTAATAAAGAGTTAATTGAAAACAGTTTAGTGGAATCTCTAACAAAAATTAAGACGGCCTCTCAAAATGCAGTACAAAAAGCTGCGACAGAATTTGTGGATAGCCGAAGTTATACACTTTTTACACTCAGCAGAATTCCTAGTAATTCTTGTACATTTGAGTGGTATAAAAGTGTCAAGAATAATATTCTTGAATGGGATACCACTCATTTGGCCATCAACTCCATTAATGATTTATTAAACTCAGTTGAGGCGCCCGATGTTTTTAAGACTTATTTATTAGAAGAATTAACTCAAATACCTAATTCCCCTTGGCAAAATCTTACATTCGATAGTTTGCAACACCAAAATTAATAAAGATTTATGTGCCCGAAACTGCATTTTTATTTCGGGTACTCTAAGAGCATTTAAGGAAAATGGATGCCCCTAAATAATTTATTGGCTCAATTTCAATTAATCGTCAGTAGTTATCACCAAGAAATATTTCTATAGTGGGACTAATTAACATGCCGAGTAGTTAACGATTAACATTATATATTTTTGCACGATAGAATGCATGTCTCAGCAACCCAGCACCTCTGCCCTTCTTCGGAGCAATTAATACAAACCAACCAACTCACAAGCCTATTTTATACTGTTCAAAATAATTCCGTTTTACTTTTGAGTTTCCTAACCTTAACTGTTTGTATTTATATTATAAATGGACTATGTTTTTTAGTAACGGATTAATTTTTGTATTCATAATTATATAAACAGTGAGGTTAAAAATGTATAAGACTTTTAAATATAGCGAACCAGAGCAAACCATAGAATCATTTCCAATCGCTATAGTAGCTAGCACTTTCTTTAGAACAGATGTAAGTGAAGAATTAATACGTGGGGCAAAAAGTCAACTAACAGCTCGTGGCTTTAAAGATGAAGATGTTTGTTGGACAGAGGTTCCTGGTGTATTTGAAATACCCTATATCGCCAGGTTATTGGCAAAGACACATCGTTATGAAGCAATGATCACCTTAGGTGCTATTTCAATAGATGAAGCTGGTCATTTTGATTGGGCTCCAGCACAGATGGTTCAGGAATGCCATGACATTTCAAAAGAATACAACATCCCTGTCATTTTTGGCATTGTACCTTCTGTAACTCGAGAGCAGGCATGGGAAGTCTTGGGTACAGGCAAGTGTGGTCACCGCGGAAAAAATTCCGTAGACTACGCGATCATACAACGTAATTTGGCAAAACAGATCCAATCCGGACACTCCTGATTAATTAAGATAATTTAATTTGACTCAGCATGTAAATAATAAACGTTTATTTTATTAAGAAGGATCTACTATGTTTAATAACAAGCCTGTTTCACCTCCAGAAAATCCATTTTGGCATTTTTCTTTATCTATTTATGATGGCCAAAATATCCAGGAAGCATGTCATGTTCTTCAAGATACGCACTCGGCTAATGTTAACCTGGCTTTATTTTCTTATTGGTTGGGTTATGGTGTAAAAGAAATATCTCACGATGAATTTACCAATGCGTGTAAGGCTGTTGCCAGCTGGAATAATGATGTAACTAAAAATTTACGCAAAGTGCGTAACTATTTAAAATCAGTAAGTGATAACGAATGGGTAGCAAATTATTACTCACAAGTATTAACCGATGAGATTATCTCTGAATCTTATCAACAAGAATTATTATACAATCAGGTTAAGCAGCACATTAAAGACCAACCAATACAAAATAACTCGTTATCTCATCAATACCTGGTATGGCTTTTCAATGATATGGGGCAGCCGGTTCATAAGGAACTTCAGGATTGCATAGAATATTTTGTTAAGATAATCAGTGAGAAACTGGAACATAACTCTAAAGTTAAATAATTCTTTTAGTAAGGAACCATAATATGGAAAAGCAAGTTGTGCTAATTACTGGTGCCCTCGCTGGTATAGGGAAAGCAACAGCTATTGCATTTGCTTCCGAAGGTAAACATCTTATTATTTCCGGACGAAGACAAGAAGAAGGAAAATCTTTTGCCAGAGAGCTTCGGGCATTAGGTACTGAGGCTGATTTTGTTCTCACGGATGTTCGCCATGAAGAGGAAGTTAAGGCACTTGTTGAATATACTGTAAAACGATTTGGTCGTTTAGATGTGGCTGTTAATAATGCAGGAACAGAAGGAAATAATCTACCGATCGTTGACAATACTATCCAGGATTATCAATTAGCCTTTGATACAAATGTTCTCGGCGTTTTTTTATGCATGAAACATGAAATGCAGGCAATGATACCTCAAAAGGCTGGCTGTATTTTAAATATCTCCTCCGTTGCTGGTAGGAAAGGTTTTGCTTGCTCTTCCATATATTGCGCATCAAAACATGCTGTTGAAGGATTTACAAAAGCTGTTGCACTTGAAGCCGCAGCCTCTAATATACGCGTTAATTCAATTGCACCAGGCCCTATAGATACGGATATGGTAACTCGATTAACCAAGACAGAAGAGGTAAAAAATGCGTTCATTAATTCTATTCCTCTAAAACGGTTGGGGCATCCTGACGAAGTGGCCAGAACCATCGTTTTTCTGGCCTCCGATAAAGCCCCTTTTATCACAGGGCAAACAATCGGTATTGATGGAGGAGTTATAGTCTAAATAAATACATTTTCAGTATTCTTGTCCTTAATAGGTCTGTAGATACTGCAAAATACACTAATTATGGCTAAAGCAAGAATATAGTAAATGAACAAATTTATACTGTGAGCATATAAGACACTAACAAGAGAACTGCTTGTTAGTGCGCTTACATTAAGCCCAAGCCCTGATAAAGCTACTTTATAAGTTAATGACTTATTGTTACTTTCAATACATAGTCGGTTATGAACAGCAAAGCTTAAACCAAAAGCGAAATTAATTGGGAAAAGAAGAATAATCACATTAAATAAGATATATGGAGAAAACAAGATACAAAAAATGCTAATTATACTCGAAACCAAAATAATGCACCCACTGGAAGTGGCAATTGATTTAAATGTATACCTGTTTGACGTTATCAGGCGATCTAAAACCCTACTCCCAATTACAAACCCACTCAAGATAAGTGCTTGTATCAAACCAAAAAAGAAAATACTATGATTCATTTTCTCTATAATCAGGAACGCCCCACATACATTCCAAGCGATCATTATAGCAAACAAAGCAGCCCATGCTCCTAGAGGTTTAATAAAATTCCAATCTCTCAATATACTCCAATATTCCAGAATTGATTTTTTAAATGCTGTATGTTCTTGAGCTATTTTGGTTTCTGGCATGCAATAAAATAATCCAACTAGAGATAATGATGATATTACGGCCAGAATGATGAAAATAAATTCCCAATTCACCAATTTCATTATTATCGCCCCAAAAATAGGCCCAATAGTTGGAGCAAAAACCGTAATGCTTGCAAGCCATGCAATTAGTTTTACCGCCTCATCTTGTTTATAAAAAATATGTATCGTGCTGTAACCAGTTACTAACATGGAGGTTAATGAAACTCCTTGTAAAAAACGTGCCACCAACAATAAGTTAAACGAAGAAATTAGTGCAATTGACAAAGAAGATAAAGTAAAAATTATCCCTCCTCCCAATAACAATATGCGTCGCGTGTAGTGTTCTGACAGCATCCCCATAATTAGCTGAGATATTAAATTTCCCAAAAAAAACAGGGTTAGAGTGAGTTGTATTTGCTCTTGGGACACTCTAAATTGCGTACCAATAGTAGGCATTGCAGGAAGATATGCATCTACAGAAAGATAAGTAACTAAAGTATATGTAACATAAAAAAAAGGGAAATATTTAATTAATTTTCTTGAAGGCGTCATAATAAAAGTATCTATTTTTATCAAAGCATTAACCTCTATTATATCCATACATATACCATATAGACACCCTAAAACTCAGAAACTAAAAAGATATCGATTTCCTATAGAAATTATATGCTTTGAAGTATGGGGGCTAGCATCGCTTTAATGACAGCTATCAAGGTGCCGTTGGCGCACAGGCGACGGAGTCGGCGACCTGTCGGGTTTCGTGTTAAACTAAGGCCTTGTATTTTAATCTGTTATCCGGATGCACCTTACCCTAAAACCTTTTTCTCAAAGAACTAGCCGGAACATTTAAAAAGAATGAATTGTTTTTTTCACAATCAGTAAAAGACAGGCTAATTACCTAATAGGTGCATTAGTTCATTTAATGGGGTATTATTGCGCACATGGAAAAGTCCCGACAAAACCAATGATTGAAAATGGATTATCTAAATAAAAAACCTCCCTGTGAAAGCATAATTTTGACCAACATGCAGTATCGCATAACACCAAGTAAACGCGGAAGTATCGAATTTCTTTTTGACTTAATAAATGCATTCCTAGTTTTTCGGTAAAACCCTTCTTTGGCAAAATCTTTACTTACAGCAAATTGAATAAGGAAAAAAAATGGATGATGTAGCTGTAACACAACAATTTATGGTACACCCGTGGCGAAGATTCCTTGCAAGGTGTTTCGATCAATTTTTAATGAAGTCTGTAATTGTTTCAGGCATAGCAATTTTTTTTCCCTCGTTATTATCTGAATACATGAATTTACCTGTGAATAAAATTTTGAACATAGCTTTAGCAGGATTACTAACCTCCCTATTAACTCCATTTTCTATCAGCTTATTTGGAGCAACCCCAGGGAAATATATATTTGGTATTCAAATACGCGATAAAAATTTTAAAAAACTACCAATACTAACCTCATTAAAACGTGAGTTCTTAGTGTGCACAAAGGGAATGGCATTTGGTCTTCCTATTGTTAATCTATTTGCTTATATTATTAATTATTCAAGATTGAAAAAACGTGGTATTACAAGCTGGGATAAAGCATTGATTTGCAATGTCCTATATCGAGAAAATAATTTGAAGCAAAAAATTCTTTATGCAATTGGGATGGTGACGTGTACTTTTATATTTGTAACTATACTTTTGCCTGCAAAAACCAATGACAATGGTTCAGCTTTACAGAATAAAATGTACACGGCTATGCAGCAGTTGCTCAATGAAAACAAAGATAGATTCAATAGCTTCTATGCAGAGAGGGATGCCCTAGGTTCTAAACTCGAAGAAGTGCGACCATCTAAATTAAGAACGCTCTCTGAATTAAAACAGGCAAGAAAAACGATAAGATTATATAGAGACTACCTCTATAGACATAGAATTTTTTTAAATAAATTTAATACTGATAAAACAAATAAGCTAACTGAAATAAAAATAACCTCAACAGTTTTTTGGAATAAATATAAAATTGCTAAAGAGCAATTGGAAAAAAATATAGCAATGTATTTTGAAACAGAAAATAGGTTTCTCGATGTTGCCTCGATGATGATTAATCTTATCGAATCTAATCAAGGGCATCTAGCTATAGAAAATGATGGTTTTTTATTTGAAAATACAGATGCAGTAGAGACTGTAAATTATTCTGTGTAACTGTCCTGTGTTAAACAAACTCTGTCAACCGCTCTTCGAATTCAATCATAAATCGATTAAGGGCGGGTCTCCAATTTCTAATGGGCATTGTCCATTTTTTAGAGGCATCCATTA
>JARLJR010000045.1 GCA_031291095.1 Legionella sp.
CGAGTTGCCTCATAAGTAATGTTACCGAAACCAGGAAATTTTAGATTCGTTGCCTCATAACTAATGTTACCGAAATAAAAAAATTATAAGGGACAATTTTTATGGGGAAGTTATCAATGGAGCTTTACTTAAAAAATTTGTCGAAACGTTATCGCACTGCTGGTAAACGTGAAAAGGGTGTGATCCTGCAAGAGTTATGTGATTCAAGCAGCTACCATAAAAAACACGCTATTCGATTACTTAATGCAGTTTCTAAGAAGTCACAACGTAAAACAAAAACAGGACGTCCTCCTTTATATCCCGAGAACCTCTATTTGGAACCATTAAAACGAATTTGGCTTTTAAGCGACCAGCTCTGTGGTAAACGATTAAAAATGGCTTTACCGCTATGGTTACCTCATTACGGAGAGGCTTATGATGTTTTAGAACCCGGGGTATATGAGGGTTTATTATCTATGAGCGCAGCAACTATCGACCGCTTGCTTGCGCCATTGCGTGTAAAATATAAACGTTCATTTAGCGGTACTAAACCTGGAAGTATCTTAAAAAAACATATTCCAGTTAAAACAAACCAGTGGGATGAGGATAGGCCTGGCTATTTAGAAGCAGACACAGTTGCTCATTGCGGATCGTCATTAAGTGGTAGCTTTGTATGGAGCCTCACAATGACGGATATAAACTCTGGATGGACTGAGCTTCGGGCTGTCTGGAATAAAGGGGCTACTGGTGTGGTTTCACAAATAGAAGACATTGAAAAGGGTTTACCCTTTCTTATCTTGGGATTTGATTGTGATAATGGTTCTGAGTTTTTAAATTGGCATTTAATGCATTATTTCTCGAATGAAACAGGTGCTCATCGTATCCATTTTACGCGCTCCAGACCTTATCATAGCGATGACAATGCCCATGTTGAGCAAAAAAACTGGACCCATGTTAGGCAGTTATTCGGTTATGCTCGATTTGATAATGAAGCCCTTGTTGCATTGATGAATGATCTCTATAAAAACGAAGTATCCTTAATGAATAATTACTTCCTCCCCAATTTTAAACTCATTGAAAAACAAAGAGTTCAATCCAAGATTATTAAGAAACATAGCAAGCCTGCAACACCTTATCAGCGATTAATGGAGTCAGAGCATATCAATGAGAATAAGAAAAAAGAACTTACTGAAACTTATAATCAACTGAATCCATTTGAGTTACAGAAAACAATCCAAAAGAAATTAAAACGAATATTTGCATTAATTAATGTAAAAACTGATTCAAAAATGCGCTATATTTAAACTTAGGGTACAGCCGGGGACGGCGATGACCTTGAGAGTATAAACGAAGGAGCCTCATTGCCGGCCCCTTCACCCCGCTAGGATATTTTTAGAGAGTATTTTTATGTTAATTTCGTCCCTGTTCAGTAACATGAGTTATGAGGCAACGAAAAGACCCTTCGGTAACATTTACTTATGAGGCAACTGGTGTATGGGATGCAGAGAGGAACGGTAGGGTGTAATGAGGACAAGTACTATGAAAATCGTATCATTAATGCTAGGCATCGCGCTGATGGCTACAGGGTGGGTGAGCAATGCTAATGCACAAGCAGGAGGGGCTGTCACGGCGCTGAGTCCGGCTCAGGTAAAGTAGTTGAAAAAGCAGGCGCAGTGCGACCACACAGTTAAGGGCCAAAAGGGCAATCATGCTCTTAGGGCAAAGATGCGCATAAGCCGCTCTTCATTATAGTGCTTAATGTGTTCCCTTGCTCCTGTTTTTTTTGTTTTTAGCTCAGAGCCACTACATAGATGCCTCTAAAGGTATTGGCAAAAAGCCCTATACCGGGTATAATTGCTCAATGTTTGACTTAATTGAGCAAAAAGCATGATTCGATATTTAATTCCTAAAGCGCTAAAGGCACTACGCAATGGGAGTCCTGGTGATGAGCATTGGTTGCGTATAGAAGCTGAAATTGAGAAGATTATTGATGGTGAATCTTTTTTAAAG
>JARLJR010000003.1 GCA_031291095.1 Legionella sp.
CATGGATTTTGTTTCCGATTGCCTGCATGACGGACGGCGATTTCGGGCCTTAACGATAGTCGATAACGTAAGCCGTGTTAGTCCTGCAATCGAGGTTGGCAGATCGCTCACAGGGCAGCGGGTTACAGAAGTGCTTGAAGGTCTGGCACAGTCTCAAGGATTGCCGAAAGTGATCCAGGTTGACAATGGTCCTGAATTTACGTCCAAAGCGCTGGATGAATGGGCTCATAGGAGAAAAATCAAGCTCCAGTTCAGTCGGCCCGGCAAGCCAACCGACAACCCTTTCATCGAGAGCTTTAATGGCCGACTCCGGCAGGAATGCCTCGACCAGAGCTGGTTTGTATCAATCGATGACGCACAAGTAAAGATCGAAAATTGGCGCTTGGATTACAACGAAAACCGTCCGCACAGTTCACTTGAAAACTGGGCTCCAAATGCCTTTCTGGCAGCCTGGAACCAAAATCAGAAAGCCGAAAAACTAACATATTTTTTGGATCAAAAAACGGGGTAAGGCCAGGATTCCGATCAGTGAACAAGATGGCTGGTGTAATTCATGGGGTGAACTATGTTGGAGTAGAAATTGTGGAGTCCGAATTGCGGATTTCGGAGCATCTTACCAGGATTGTATATGAGGAGAGTGACGAAGGATCAAGTCTTGCCAGGATCATTGGAAGCGTGAATGATGCGGATTTTGTGTTCCTCATTGCAAGTCTGGACGAGTGCCTGGAAGTCCTGCTGGAAAAATTTTGCAGAGTTGCCAGGGAACGATTGGTAAAGATAATCTTTGTGTCGCCGGAACCGGTTGCCAAAACAGATAAAAGGGACATTCTTGTTTTAAATCGAAATGGTGAATTCAAAGACTATGAAGCGGCTTTTCCAAGGGTCGCTTTGGGTATTGTCAATTACCTGTATGGCATGGCTATTGTCTCAAAGGATTCGATGTTACCGATTGGCTCGAACTTGGCCGGCAACATGAATTTCGACGCTCTTACGGATTATCTTCTGCATGGCGTTATTGATAAATTGATTTATTTTACCACCCGCAAGCCATTCATCCGCTACAAGCGGACTGACGTTGATGTCATCTGGCAGATGGCTACACGAAATGGTACGGGGATTGGCTACGGGCCGGACAAGGGAGTCTTGGCCGCACAGGCCGCAATATCCAGCCTCAATCAGCAAGGTGTTCGAAATTGCGATATTCAAGGGATATTATTGCACATATCAGGGGCGCCCGACATGACAGCCGCTGACATTGAAAACGTAAACCGCTACATATCATCCTTGGCCCCTATTGATACGCAAATTGAATGTGGCGTTGTTGTTCAAGAAGATTTAGGAGACGATGTTATGGTTGTAACTATCATGGCAGCGGAAATGTTATTGCGCGATATTACGGCAATGCGGTTACGCAGCCCGGACTCGTGGGTAACGATGTGTGACGAGGATTTGCGCTGTATCCCGGCATTCGAGCGGAAAAAATGGTTTATGGAATGCAATTCAGATCTTGGCCGCCCTATTTGATGAGGGCGACTCAAAATTTGAAATATAGCGTCACCTTGATTTCCTCTTTCATAAGTAGATCGGCAACGATTCCCATAACGATGTCGCAATCCTCGTTAACCTTATTATGAATGAGTTCACAGACGGAGTCGTATTCGTCCTTGGTCAAATCAGTTGGACCAGTAATGTTTATTAAAGCTCCACGAGCTTCGCTGATAGCAACGTCAGATAAAGAAAGAAATTTCATTGCCTCGTTGCATGCATCTTGAGCACAATTTTCTCCCGAAGCATGGCCCACGCCGTAAATAATCGGCCTCACGCTCGTCAGCATCATTCGCATCTCGGCATGGTCAATACCAACAAAACGGCCTGTTGTGACGAGATCGGTAATACCGCGAATGGCATCGAAGATAATCTTATCGCCCATTTCATATCGTTCAAAAATATCCTTACCATCATGGCCTGCATGGCATATCCGGTCATTCTGCAAGACAATTAACGAATCCAGATATTTGCTGAGTACACGGACCCCTTCTTCAGCAGCAGCCAAGCGGCTGGCACCTTCTTGAGAAAATGGCAGCGTGACTATACCAATAGTTAAGGCACCGAGGTTACGCGCAGCACCGGCTATTATTTGAGCGGCACCGGTGCCTGTACCTCCACCCATACCGGCAAGAACAATAACCATGTCCGCGCCTTTAAGTGATTCCTCGATCTCTGGTATTGCTTCCAGGGCTGCCGCCCGTCCTACTTCTGGGTTGGCACCAGCACCAAGCCCTTTGGCCGTATTCACACCAAGTTGAATTTTTGTCGGGATTTTCGAGTTTATCAAGGCGAGTGCGTCTGTACCGGCAACAATGCAATCAACCCAATGGACCTTGTCCTTTATGTTTCCCAGGAAATTTCCACCGGCGCCGCCGACACCGACGATCTTGATGATTTTTTGCTGTTCATAGTCACATTCTTCACATAAACTCACAAATACTCCTGAAATAATAGATGACGTTGAGTGCAGCGGATAATGGCAATTAAGATGCCACGGCATATGAACGGTGCATGCTTTCGACCATCTCGATAAATTCCTGCCGCAATCCTTTTGGTGCAACCACCTCGACTTTGTCGCCAAATCCATTCAGCCACCAGCGCAATTGAGCATCATCCCGCACTGTGGCTTCAAGCAGAATCCTGCCATCGGGCTTTTCAGTCAGCTTCTGATTTGTTGAAAGTTTACTTTCGTACAGATGCTCTGCTGTCTTAGCGCGGAAAAGAGCTTTCAGCTTGATCATTCCACCTATCGGGTAGCCAAATTCTCCGCTGTCGATATATCCTTGCAGGGAAAATCCCTCTGGTGTTGAGGCGTTGCGATCCAGTAGTCTGATTGACTGTATCCGGTGAGCAAGAAGTTGAACCGGATCAAGGTATTTCTGCAAGGTTGCGACGAGGTATATCAAGTTGCCCACAAAGACCAACCCCAGGGGATTTACATCGTATTTTTTCTCTTTTCCCGACTTTAGTCGATAGACGACTTCAAAGCACAGTTCCTTCTGTAAGGCCTCATACACGGTATCGAGGACCGATTCGTCCACTTCCGGTGCTACAAGGTTCAAGCTGCGCGACACCACACGCACTTTGTCAGGCCAGTGGGATAATCGCGAGTCCGGCAGTTTTTTCAAACGTTCATCCGCTGCGCTGAAGTAACACCTCAATGAAGCCAGTGCTGCCCGTGGAAGCATACGTGTCATTGAGTCGCGCACCACTCGGAAGGCAAGCGCTGCCAGTGGGTCCATGCAGGGAATTTCAAAAGATATGGCATCCTTGCTCCAACTCCATCCAGCAGGGCGATTGTTGTCGCACACGAGGGGAAATGTTCCGGAAAGATCCACCATATCCCTTTGTACCGTGCGTAGGGTTGTTTGAATGTTGTATTCGGACCAGAGACGTTCCCTGACTTCTGGCGTACCAATGCGCCTATTGCGTGGGATCATGCTGAGTATCAACCATTGCCGGGTGAGCGAATTAACTGAGTCCATGTTTCCTCACAACATTTATCTTGTTCTATACGTAACTAACAGACAAAAGTTAAATTAATAGCAAATGTATTATATATGAAATATTAGTAATCTTATGTACATTAATTTATATTTTAGCCTTATTAGTATCAAACCTAACTAATACTTTATTTATTGTTGATTTTGTTTTTTTATCACAATATATCAAAGCATGCTGTAAACAATGGATTACGCTAGGGTCAGTAATATTTATCAATATTGATATAACATCATGTCTATAATCTTCTTCGGCATCTAAATGGTTATTTAATGCTGTTATCCCAATTGAACCACAATTAAGCAAAGCACTTATAATTTCAATGTCCGGTCCTTTGTCAATAATTTCCTCTATAAGTGCATTTACAGCCTTCTCTCCACCAATAGCTCCAAGCGATTTAATCGCGTTATCGTAGCAACCGTTTTCAATGCAATAGCGGTCTGTCAAAACCGAAATCACACTTTCAAGAGCCCAATCTTCATTGATAACCTCACCCGTAAGAACATATTCAACTGATCGTTCATCCATTTCTTCGTATAAGATTTCGGTAGCTTTTTCACTGACATCTGTTTGGTTAAATGATAATTGAGTTGCAAGGGCATCACGGACCATTTCAATATTTGCAAAACTTTCGAGAGCAGAAGCAGCAGCTAATTTAACATCTCCTTCGTAATAGCGTCTTTTCAAAGCTCCAATAAGTGGTTTAATTGCCTTGGGGTCACCAATATCTCCGAGAGCTTCAGCAATTGCCGGATGCAGTTCGTCACAACCTGGATCTTGAAGCATCTTTATGAGTGTAGGAACGAGAGCTTTTTCCTTAAAATGCCCAGCTAGGCCAATAAGCATTTCATGAATATCTTCATCTTCAGTTGCCTTAAATGCTTTATCAAACCATAACGGTAAATCAAGATTCTTCATCTTTTTCAATACCGTTAATGCCGCAAGTTTTAAATGGTCGTTCTTGCAAGTAGAAGAAAGCCCGAATAGTAATCCGTCGTTTTCATCAGGCAAACTCTTCGCTATTAGCAGTGCTATTAGCTCTTTAGAGGTGTACTCGCCAAATCCTTGCAGACAATTGATTGCTATGCTAGACATGTCAGTGTCGCCTTTTACATATTCTTTACTAATCCAAGGAATCAAAGTCGGCACTAGTTCATTAATTGTTTTCTGGATTCTATGCCCTATTTCAGTTAATGCTTCTACTGCGGCAAGCCGATTATCAAAATTGTTTTCATTTAATGAATATTTACTTATAATTCTGACTGATTCAGCACTATCAATTTTACTCAAAATTCCAATTGCAGACTCCCTAATCTGAATTGACGGACTATGCAGAATTTGACGCAAAGTATCAAGGCGTGGATCATAACATGAAGTAAAGGTATAAGAATTACACACTTCTAACTTTTCTTTATCGGTAGTAAGTACGGCAAGAACTGATTCAAGAGATTCATTTGGGTCGGTCATGACAGCTCCTTTTTTGCTAACATTATGGCCTGACATTTTCAGCTGTTTCATGGGCATATTATCATTGTTGTAAATAAGTTCAAATTATATCCCTGTATAAATTCGGTTGTATTACTCTGTCCAATCGCTGGCCATTGAATCTTTTATGTCTGCTTGATTCTACAAAGACACTTCAATTCGTTCGATTTCGACGATCATTACAATAGATAAGTCTGACTGGAAAGCCTCAAGACCTTTTTAGCATTAGCCACGATCACATCGCCCTCTCTCAAAAAGGGTATCAAGACGACTCCCACATCTTTGCCCCGACCTCCTTACCAATAACTTACACTAAGAGAGTATGTATTGTTCTTGTGCTCTTACCCATCCCGGCTGCCACTAATACCGTATCCTCATAAAGCGTCATAACTTGACGCCAATAAAACGTAAACTAAATTATAGATATCAAAGAGTCAAAATTAAAGTAACAATAGCATCAGATGCAGGGAAAATCATGCCTAAATTTGAAGAACATTGTGCAGAATCACTCAAGATATTTGGCAAGGATTTCGCTGACGTTCATCTCTGGCTTGACGAATATGCCGGTACGCCTGAATATGGCTTCCGCCACCGTAAAAAGAGACACCATGAAGACGGTATCCGGCAGGTGCGAGAACTGTTCGGCGAGGATGCTGCATTGGCAGCGCGACAACATATTGTCGCCGATCTCAAACTTGAGGGTTGGACCGAGAATGACCACTTTCCTCGTGATGAGGATGACTATGTAAGAATGGGTTTGTATTGACTTTTTAGAGGAATTGCTGGTAAGTGATGAAGATATCTTGGGTTGTTTTTGCTGCCTGGAATGGCATAAACAGATCCCAATGCAAGATAACGGCGCAACTTGACTTAACATAATAGTTTTACTTTCATTTTTGATTTCAAGTCTGGAGCGTTTTAAGTGCCCTATGATCTGGCAAACAAGCTTGTAATTGGCCTTGCATCCAGTGCGCTGTTTGATCTCGATGAATCCGACACGATTTTTCGCACTGAAGGTCCTGAAGCCTATCGGGTATTTCAGAGAGAACACCAAGATATCCCCTTGAAGACCGGCGTGGCATTCCCGTTCATTAAGCGCCTGCTCTCACTGAATGTGCTTAATCCTGAAAATCCCCCTATCGAAGTTGTGCTATTGTCGCGAAACAGCCCTGATACCGGCCTCAGAGTAATGAAATCCATTGAACATCATGGGTTGTGCATGACACGAGCAGTTTTCCTGAGGGGCAGAACGCCGTATAAATATATTCCTGCATTCAACATCAGCCTCTTTCTGTCCGCAAACGAAGTGGACGTCAATCAGGCCATAGTGGCGGGATACCCGGCAGGACAAGTCCTGGATTCAATAATTGTCGATGATGAAGATGATGAGCTACGTATCGCGTTCGACTTCGATGGTGTCATCGCCGATGATGAGGCTGAAACGGTATATCAGGAAGCACATGACCTGGGCATGTTTCATAGACATGAATCCGATAAAGTGGATGTCACCCACAATCCGGGGCCATTGAAGGCATTCTTGGAAAAAATATCGCTGGTTCAAAGAATGGAAGAAAAGAAGGCATCGAAGGATCCGGCTTATATCCGGAAACTGCGGATTTCGATCGTGACTGCAAGGAGCGCACCGTCACATGAGCGCGTAATCAACACGATGAGATCATGGGATATCAACGTGGATGAAGCTTTTTTCCTGGGTGGCATCGAAAAGAAGAGGGTATTGGAAGTAGTCAAGCCGCACATATTCTTTGACGATCAAAAACTGCATCTGGAGCCAACAGCGAATATATTGCCGTCTGTTCATATTCCCTTTGGAATTACGAATTCACAGCACAGATAATTGTTGATCACCACTGAGCTCTCGATATCCTACCGCAGAAAGGATGCCTAAATGCCGAAAGAACCATACACGCTGAGCAAATCACGCTTTATTCGCGGTCTTCAGTGCTACAAGTCACTCTGGCTTTATACCCATCAGCGAGATTTGCGTAAAATATCAAAAAGTACGTTGGCTTCCTTCCAGCAAGGCGATAATGTCGGCGAAAAAGCTAGAGAAATTTTTCCGGACGGCGAATTCATTCCGTTTGATGGTGTTTCTTTTGAAGAGCAGATCAGTAGGACACAGAAGGCTTTGAAGACTGCCAAAGTGATCTATGAGGCGGCTTTCAGTTACGGTGGAGTATTTGTCAAAGCCGACATCATGCGTAAGGTGGCTCGTGGTTGGGAACTGTACGAAGTAAAAGCGAGTTGCAAGGTCACGGATGTTTTTCTGGATGATATCGCGGTACAGTATTACGTAATCTCAGGTTCGGGTGTTTCCATCAGCAAGGCTTTTATCACAATCATAAACAATGAATATGTCCGCAAGGGGGCTTTAGACACCAAGTCACTTTTTATTTCTGAAAACGTAACTGCCGATGTCAAGGAGATGCAGGCTGAGATTAAGAAGGAGATTGGCAAACAGCAAAAGGTGCTGATTGGAAAAGTACCGAAGATCGATATTGGTCCGTATTGCAATGATCCATACTCATGTGACTTCAGGGGACACTGCTGGAAAGACATTCCGAAAAACTCGGTTTTCGAGTTGGCGGGCAAGGGTATCAATCCATTTGAACTTTATAAGAAGGGTATCGTCAATATGGCCGATATACCACTTGAAAAGCTCAAAGGGGCGCAACTCGAGCAGGTGGAGCTATTCCTCCGGCAGGGGACTGTTGTCAGCCGCCCCAAATTGAAAAAGTTTCTCGATGATATCTGGTATCCGCTTTACTATCTCGATTTTGAAACCTTCCAGATGGCGGTGCCTCCATATGATGGGCTCAAGCCGTATCAGCAAGTCCCATTTCAATATTCTCTTCATTTTCAGAAGCGTCGTGGCGGCAAGCTCTACCACAAGGAATTTCTAGCAAAGCCAAACTGTGATCCTCGCAAGGAGCTATTATCGAGTTTGTTGGAAGAAATACCAAAGGATGCATGTGTATTGGCATATTGGAAGTCCTTCGAAGAAAGCAGATTAAATGAACTGGCTCAACAATTTCCCCGGAGAGCAAAACAGATTAAATCGATCACAGAAAACATGAGGGATCTGTGGGCTCCGTTCAAACAGCGGGCTCTTTACTCGTGGGAACAGCAGGGTTCTCATTCTATAAAGAACGTGCTTCCCGCATTTGTAAAAGATATGAGATATGAAGGGATGGAGATCAGTAATGGCGGAGATGCCATGCAGGCGTATCATGAGATGTGTGCTGTGGCCGATGATCCGAAGGCTTTAAATGAAATCCGTAAGAATCTGCTTGAGTATTGCTGTCAGGATACGCTGGCGATGGTGAGATTGTTGGAGGTTGTTCACAAGAGAGCTTCAAAATAAATTGTAATGAGACGATCCGGGTACAATTCCCCACTGCTTCTTGCTGCGGAGCGTCTGGCCATATGCCTCAAGAATTTCACCCATATCGAGAAACTCTATCTACCAACCCAAGGCATCACCACAGGCCCTGCCCAAAAGACAACCGGTGAAATTGTCGATTTTGTTTCTATCCACCAGAAGAAAACTTTTGATGTTTTATTTTGGCTGGCATGGCTTACTGCTCCACTGTTGCAACAAAGCCTTCATTTTTGGGCTTTGTGCCTGCTCCAAAGGAGATCTGCCCATATTATCCAATTCAGCAGGATTGGCTCCGTATTCCAGTAACAGGAGTGTCATCTCGTAGTCCATCAAATATGATATGGCAAGGCTGAGCGGTGGGTTGTCACTCAAACGTTCTCTGTCGTTAGGATTTGCTCCCTGCTCCAATAGCCAACGTGCCTGTTCGAGTCTTCTCGTTTTAAGGGGCTTGGTTTTTTCCTCAGGCCATCGGTGATAATCGGCCATGCAGGTTGCCGACAGGGCACGACTCAGCCCCTCTGCCGTGGTTCCATGTGCGATCAAACGCAATACTGTCTGCAGGTGCAGACCTGTCGCTGCCGATTCAATCGGTTGATTTCCTCGTAGATCTGAGCCATTGATATCAGCCCCATGTTCCAGCAGCACATTGCAGCAGCCAGAATTGCCGCGTACGGAGGCAAGATTCAATGCCAGCGCCGAAATACGCTTGGGAATCTCCTCCGATTCAGAAAGCAGAATGAGCTCTGAGTGGTTATTGTGAATAGCTGCTCGACAAAAATTCAGATGAGTAGCGTCAATTTTTAATTCTGGTGGTAGCTCAACACCGTTTAGTTTTGCCATCAAAGCATAGTCGATGGTGAAAAAGCCCTTATTATCAGCCAGATTGTAATTGGCACCAGAATTGATGAGCAGTGTAGTCACCTGTAAAGATGATTCCTTCGGGAAGTGCTTGTTATAGTAATCCCTGTACCAGTCATCATTAACCAACTTCGGAATATCAGCAAACACCTTCAAGGCATGCATGAGTGCTGTTCTGCCTTTATTATCTCGGCAATCGGTATCCGCACCGGCGTCAATCAATATTTGCATCAAGTTGAACGATTGAAACCGCGATGCGTTCATAAGCGTAGTTTGACCTTTTTTGTTTCGGTGGTTGACCCTCGCTCCCGCATCAATAAGCTCTTGCGCGATACGGTATGGTCCACGCGAAAAACCTGCAAAAGTTAGCGGCGTTTCCCCATCGTCATTACAGTGGTTGATATCGGCACCCGCTTTAAGCAATATCTGGACAATTTCTAACGAATCCCCGCCAGATGCTTCCATCAAGGGAGTATTCCCCTGTTCATCCACGCTGTCAGGTTCTGCGCCATACTCAAGTAGAAGTTGGGCATGGCGTTTTCTTCCTACAAAAGACGCTGCCGTATGGAGCGGACTCATATCATTATAATATCTTGCATTCGAGTCAGCCCCTAATTGCAGCAACCTGGCTAAAATATCCGCAAGTTCGGCATGCATGCCGATATTATTCAACACGGATATGCCATCCTGGTCAGTAGTATTGGGATCAGCCCCAGCATCCAGCAATAGTTCGATACAGTCGGAAATTCGCTGCCAGGCTTCATGCAGCGTACTCTGGGATGGTCTTTTATCTTCAGGTTTATGTGGTTCATCGAGGAACCACCAGAGATCAGTCGCTATATCAGGATTCAGCAGGGGGTCCATGTTGCCGAGTGCCTGGGAGGAGGCCTTTTCGACCCCCTCCGGGAAGGCACTATTTTTCAACAAATCATCGACCAGGGGCACATTGCCTAACTCAACGGCTTCTATGAGATTCTGGATGGTAGAATCAAGCTCTTCTGGAGCTGAATATTCGTTATTGACAATAGTGCCCATAATCAACCCTCAAATTTCGTTATTGGAATTAGATTCTTCCGGCTACTCGGATTTCTCATCATCAAGACCTTCATCCTCGTCGTCATCCAGTTCAATATCATCTGGATCCGGCAAGTACTGCTCCAACAGTCGGTCCGGGACCATACGGTAGTGGGACAGGTCACTCTCGGCAGCAACAAACAAGAAATCGTTGAGTGGAATCAGACAGCGATCAACTTGAGAGAGAGCTTCCGACACCTCTTTCAGGTAATACTCTCGCAACCGTGGGACAGCCACAAGGCTTCGGAGTTGTGGCCAGGTGATACGGAACGGTTCACATGTATCGTGGCCAAAGGTTTCTTCATACAGGTTTGAAAGGACAGTTGCGGTTTCTTCTGCTGAGCGTGCCATGACAGGCCTCCTTGGGTTAGTGTTAAGATCAGTATGGCACATAAAGCGTCAATTACTGTCGTCTTAAAGCCCATTGTGACTATTCGACTGTCTGAAACCGATCTTGTGAGGGGTCGCCCCTTTGGCCTGTGAATCGGCGTGCAATAATGACCCACTTTGGGGGGTAATGACCACACCGCCTGTTGCGGATTGCAAGCGTTATGATCTCAAAGCTGAACGAAAGGACTCCGCTGATTATCACCACCAACCTGACCTTTGGCGAATGGCCGCAGGTGTTCCGGCGATGGCAGGATGACCACAGCCCTTCTGGACCGAGTCACTCATCACTGTGAAATTGTCGAAACCGGGAATGACAGTCGGAGAATTAAAACCAGAAACTCAGACAAAAACTAACCGCTGGGGTGGGTCAATTGGGGACGCCGATGGTGGGTCAATTTTCAATGCCGATTGACAATGAGCGTTAACGATCTCTGCTGTGAGTTCAAGAAGTGTTGCCATAATGACACCTCCAATATTATGGATGTATAAACATTAGATGTCATAGTTATTTGATGTGTATGGTCAGCAGTTCATATTGTTAATCTGTAACCGCTTTAACTATGCAGCACAAATAATCTAAATTATCCATATTCAAAAACACCAATTCGTTAGTAATATTTTTAAACACTTTGCTATTAGGTGTAAGTTCATTGTTTTCATCCGTAAAACTAATTAACCTGCACGCAATTCTAATAATTGCTATCATATCATCATTTATACCTATTTTCCAATTCTCACCTTCATGCCTTTTGACGGCATTTATATATAATGGTGGTATATTCCAATACGTTAACGATTTTACCCCCAATATTATTCCATATCTATCAATTGTCTTCCTGATGTCAATTTTGTTGAGCTTTATTGAACCTTCTTCTGCTAAGTTATCTAATGCTTTTAAAATGTATAGCTTGCCTATATCATGTAATAGGCCAGCTAAATATACTTCATCAGCATTTATATCTTTAACAAGCTTTTCCTGCTTAACTTCAACTGCAAACCATGAGCTTATAATAGCCACCCTGTGGCTATGAAGCCATAATTGCTTCATATATGAGTTAATAATTGTATTTTTTGATTTAGTATTATCAATACTTGCAGTAAAAGCCAAGTTTACTATATGTTGTGAGCCCAATCTGACAACAGCATCTTTAATTGTAGTGATATGAAATTTGCCAGTATTGTAAGTTGAATTAGCATGTTTCAGCATAGTTGCAGCCAATGCGGAGTCTTCATTGATAAGCTTGATTACTTCTTCGATCCTATAACTATTATCACTCATCATCTGTTGCAAACGTAGAGCAATTTCATGGAATACTGGTATACCTATAGGCTGTGAATTGATTAGTTCATATGTCGATTTATCATCTGTCAATGTTTTAATTATCCTATCTGTTTACTGTATTTATTAGCAAGGCACTTGCTTTAATGTCAGAACACGTCTTGCTTCGATAGTCAATGATTCAGCCGTCTGGGTATTCCTGCCTCTGCGATCTTTCTTTGTTTAACCTCAAAGTCACCAAAGCCATCAATCTTGATCTTTTCTCCAGCTTCAAAAGTATTTTTCATTATAGAGAACACCAACTCGAACATGTCAAAAGATTCAGGCTTGGAAAACCCGGTATTGTTATTATACGCTCTACAATAGCCTTGGCTTAAAGGTGGAACTCATCAATTTTGTTTGATAAAATGTCAAATCGACACCAGAATAGTCTAAGCGGTTTGCTAAATGCTTCAATTTGAGGGTATAGCTTCACAGGTTCTGTCCCGTCCTTCTCGTTTTGCTTCATAGAGTGCATTATCAGCACGCTTAAGAAATATATCAATGTTGTAGTCAGTGTAGCGCGCCCGGTGCCTTGGACACAAGATAAGAGTCATGCTGCTGCCTCGAGTTGATCGTTGTAGAAGTCGCTCAAGGCTTGTTTAGGGCTTCTGAATCCAAGTTTTTCCACCAGCCAGTGCTGGTTGTATCGTTC
>JARLJR010000046.1 GCA_031291095.1 Legionella sp.
AGCCCATCTGACGGTTACTTTTGTATCTGATCATGTGCAAGCCTATTAAGGGTTTTTGTAGTATTTCTTGCACATTATAGTATATATACAGATATTTACATCAATAATATCAAACTATTAACTGTTTTTGAGGTTAATCTATATATTCTCGAACCCACCAGCTTCCGGCAATAGCCTCAATATTTAGCGGTCTTCAGGCTGCTATTGTGTCAGTTGTCGCAAACGCAACACTCTCCTTTGGCAAGACTTCCCTTAAAACCTGGAAAAATGTAGCTGTGGCTTCAATCGCTGCTACGTTTTTCTGGCTCATGATCCCCCCTTTCATCATTATTCTTCTATCTGCTCTTCTTGGCATGCTGCTGAATGGCAGGCAGCAGCCTACCAATCGAAACAACGTTTCTCAATGCAGAATAAGGCACACAACCATATCCCTGCTAATCTTTCTCCTTGTCAGCGGTGGAACCCTAGTCCTGCTCTTTTTCTTTAAAAAATATCTATTTACTCTTGCTGTGCTCATGTCCAAAATCGATCTTATGGCCTTTGGCGGCGGGTTTGCCTCGGTTCCTCTAATGTTCCATGAAATTGTCGAGGTCCACTCCTGGATGGACGCTCCAACGTTTCTCAACGGAATTATCCTGGGTCAATTTACTCCTGGGCCGATTGTAATCACGGCGACATTTGTAGGCTATCTTGTGCACGGCCCCCTCAGAGCACTCATCGCTACGATTGCCATTTTCCTTCCTTCATTTCTCATTTTAATAGGCATTGCGCCATGGTTCGATAAGATACGCCTACTTCCTTGGTTCACGAGGGCCATCGGTGGCATTCTGTGTTCTTTCGTTGGCTTGCTGTTTACGGTTACCATCCGCTTTGCTCTAAACATTCATTGGGACCTAGCGCATATAGCATTTGCAACAGCAGCTTTTCTTGCTCTATTCTTTAAACTGGATATTCTGTGGATTATCCTTGCGGGAACTGTAATAGCACCTTTATTTTTTAACAGAGGACAGGGACAGTGCATTCATTTCAAATGATAGTCAGGGTCATCTGCAGAATAGACACAGATGACCCTGATCGGAAATTCCGCCGGATTCAGCCCTTATAAAGCTTTCTCAGAGGATTTTGAAAGCAGAATATTAAAAAACCGGCGTTGGAACGCTTCCCCAACTGCTCCCGTGAGGAAGGTCTTTTACATCGAGTACATGTAGTTCATGAAGATCGATGTCCACCATAAACTGAGGCACTCGCAGGGCATTGATAGAGAACAAGTCGGAAGGTGACTGGACATCCACCCCTTCTATCGAAAGGAAGATGAGCCTTCTGCTTAAACTGGGGTCCGTTCCCCCGATGTCATGGTGCATAGAGCCGTGCATCGCATGATGCCCATCCCGAAGATGGCCAAAAGGATTAAAGACCCAGCCAGCGATCATCCCTATAGTGCGATGCTGGTCAAATAGCTTCCAGTCTCCACCTGTATCGGCAATCATCCCCTGCATGATATAGTCTCGGGGAATGAAATATACGAGATAGTGTTTGTTACCCTCTATCCGATTTTGAACTTCCGGGAGCGAGAGAATCGTGGACATCCGGTGGCCCATCTTGAACCCATCTTCTGGGAGGATGGCCATGGCGGTAACATTTTCGCTTTCCGCACAGAGAGTTAGATGCCTAACGGTATAGGCCCTGAGAAAGAATGCCCCACTCAGAATAATGATCGATAATCCAACCCCAAAGACAATCTTCCCCACTATCGATGAGGGTGAAATTAACCTTTCAATTCTTCTCGGGAAGAACATTCCGGTTCTTTTCATAAACGGTTCATAGGTATCCCTGTGAGTATGCAACATGCGCCGTTCCTCGTCCTTGGCAAGAAAATAGTAGACAAAGATCATCACTATCCAGAGAACAGCTGTAAGCATTCTCGGCCAGAGAATTGCGAGGCCGATGCCGGCTATACCAAGGGCAAGGTACTGGGGATGACGGATAACAGAGTAAATGCCCGCGAGCACAGTCCCTTTTTTCATAAGCTTGGCGAGATAAATCTGGGTTGCACAGATAAAAAAAAGTGCCATACCAATAACAAAAAATATCGAACCCATAATGCGGATGGAAACGAGTAGCCCATCAGTAGGCAATGCCATATGAGGAAGGTAAAACGCGCTCAGCCACCGTGTTGAGGAGTGGGCTGCGAGTTTAAGTAGGAATGGGTTGAAGATCGAGTAGAAAAAACCGGCAAAGGGGCTTATCATGATAAGTACTTCAAATGCAATAATAAAGTAAAGAACGATCGTGCCCCAGAGGAGCGTTTTTCGCGTATTCATGTAACCTCACTGAAATAAAAGACAGTAGGAGTGCAAAGAGTCAACAGCTAACGCAGATAAGCAATGAAGGCTATGCGTTCCCTTTGCTATTCAGACATAAATATTAAATGCCTGGAACTCCAGGCAGGGGTCAAGAACGTGGAGGTTTTAAGAGTTCGTCCGGCAGGGTGTCCACATGGCTCACTGTAAAATTAGGCCATGAAGCCTCTTGTCTTTGTGGTTGAAAGGAGGGTGCTGTCTCCATAATAACAAAGACATACATTGGCAAATCAATATGGTTATGATGATTAGACGAAAAGGACTTGGAAATGTTTAGTGAGGCGACTGTTGTTATATTGGAAGAGCAGTGACCGCATCCGATAAGGACGGTCTTTCCGGCAAAACTTCGGGGGCAAGTGTTCTGGATCAGAAAAGCGAAAACCAGAAGAAATATGATTGGCAAAGAGGCAAGTCGCATAATGAGATTCTAGGATAACCGTCAATAGTATCTTTTCCAATAATTCAGTGTTGATCCTTTTGTGCTTTATGCATGTATGTATCATACGAGAAAATCTCAATCGACACGCAGTACAACAAAACAACCATTAAATAACCAGGCAAAATTTCATAAAAATTTTCTCGCTCATATTGATGTTTCTACTGCCGCCGCTTGAGAGGCGATCACGGATAATGGCAAAGAGTTTACTGATCGTTTTTATGCCTGATCTGATTTTTGCGAGGGTCAGCTTATAAAGGGCAGACGGACATCAACTCCTTACTATCGATTGTCCCTTTAAAAACGAGTTGAATCCCCTCCTGTAAAAGCAGGGTCATATCATTAATCATCGCTTCTTCAAGAATTTCACTAAGAGGAGCACGTTTCATGATTAACTTTCTGATGATCGGGTTTACGACCAGCAGCTCAAACAACCCTGTTCTCCCGTGATATCCGCTATCATTACATATGTGACATCCATTAGCACGATGAAAAACCAGGTCGTCACTGTACATAACATTGATATGGTCAAAAAAGGAAATCCCGTAACTTTCGAATAGACGATCGTATTCGGCCCTTTCAGGATGATAAGGTTCTTTACAGTGCTCGCACAAGGTGCGCACCAAGCGCTGGGCCAGCACGCCGTGCAGTGCAGCAGCAAGGTGTAAGGGATCAAGCCCTATATTCAGGCAATGGATGATACCTTCAGCCGCCGAATTGGCAGGCAGAGAGCTGAGCAGCAGATGTCCGTTCAGGGCGGCATCAATAGCTATTACAGCTGTCTGCAGGTCCTGCATGTCACCGATCATGATCACATCGGGATCTGCTCTGAGAAACACTCGTAGTGCATCAGCAAAGGTATAATTCATGAGAGGGTCAACCTGCACCTGACGAATCCGATATTGCTTGATTTCCAAAGGATACTCGGCTGTCCAGATCTTTTTTTCAGGAGTGTTTAGATGGTTTAATACAGAATGCAGAGTGGTAGTCTTTCCTGATGCGTTGGGCCCGACAACCAGAATGATTCCCTGCTCCTGCTCGATAATTTCTTTAAACGGAGCGAGGAGTCGGGAAGGCATAAGCTTGTCCAATAAAGGAAGGGGCTTTGAGGTAGGTAAAATACGAAGTACAATATCCTCATTGCTGTTTACCGTAGGAATTGTTGCCACGCGCAATTCAATTTCCTTGCCCTCAGAAGTGGTAAATTTGATTTTACCATCCTGCGGCCGGGTACGTTCAGCCCGCTTGAGGGATGCCAGAGACTTTATCCTATCGATAACCTGCCGTACATATTGCTGCGGTATTTTAAGCGCATTACTGCAGACACCGTCAATTCGATACCGTACCTCCCCATTCTCCTCAAGACCGTAGGGTTCTATATGAATATCAGAGGTTTGGGAGGAATAACCACCTTCTATGATCTCATTTACCAGCTGAACCACAGGAGGCTCATTAATATCGTCATTATTTTCTTCACATTTCTCCGGTTTAACTCTCCTCTCTACAACCGTGACACGTTTTTCCTTTACTTTTTCCTGTGGTTTATTTGCTTCCAGCAGATCGAACAATGAGGTGTCGAATGACGGTAGCCGCTCTTCACTAACACCATTTGAACTGCTAAAATATCTTGCTCTGGTACGCTTCCAGAAAGAGCGAATATCCCCTTGAAAGGCAAACACCAACTCCACCTGATTTACTCCGGAAACCTGTTCTCGTATGGTGCTGGTAAGGGTTTGATCCTCGATATTCTTTACGGCGACAATAAGCTTTTCATCGTTCAGACTCAAAGGAACCAGCTCTTCTTTTTCAAAATAATCAATATTTTTCCTTTGAATGAGCTTCTTGGGAATATTGTCGACTTTTTCCAGATCCACAAAGCTGGTAGAATAAAAATGAGCCAGCAATTTTCCCATTTTCAGCCTTGGTATCTGGAAATTGTTCATTAACACAGTTTCCGGATCTTCCCCCAGTTCAGTGGCTTTTGCCAGCCCCTGTTCCAGTTCCTTCCGTGAAAGAAGTTTTTGCGCAAGCAGAGATTCATATTTGGGAGGAGTCTGTTTACCGAAAATGCTATAGGTGAAAAATGCGGCAGCCAGCACCCCAGCAAATTCATTGACTTTATTTTGATCTTGATAAGTGAAATCGGTATCGTTCCTCTTGTTTATCAGTTCGAAAACCCCCATCAGGGTGTTGTTGTGAACAATGGGAATAGCAAGGATCTGTTTACTTCGAATATTGACCTTTTTATCATACGAATCAGAAAAATTCAGTTCGGAATCTATACGCCGCAGCTCCCGGAAATCATACGGATTCCGAAGGTTGACCGGTTGTTTTTTCAAGGCCACATATCCTATGATGGAATTTGTTCCGATTGGCGTTACAATCTTTTCAAGGGAATCTCCCGGGAGTAAAATCCAGGAGACCAGTTCCTGCTTACGGATATCCACAAGAAAAATTGCTGCCATCTCTACTTGAAAGACATCCAGAATCTGTTTATACAGCGTGCGCTTGATACTCCTTATGTCCGGTGCCTGCTGGATAACTTCCAGTAGAGACTGCAGAGTAATCTCAGGAGGGGATTCTTCGGGGGGAGTAACAGATCCTTCGCTATGTACACTCATACCATTTGTATCATATAGATATTGGGGAATAATTCTTTGTCAAAACATAATTTTACATTTGGAGGAAGTTGTTATTTTTTCTCCTGAAAAGCAGAACTTCTAAACGTAGAAGCACTCCTAAATCCTATAGTTTCACTTAAATCGATAATTATGTGTATTGCCAATGTAAAGAGGTTGACAGTTTCGTCAGTTTAAGCTTCTTCCTGATATGCCGGCATCACTGCCGGCGGCCACCATTTCTGCATTTTTTATGGTATCATAACCTGTAAAACATTCCTACTTTTCTCAAACTTACAGGAGGTGCGCCATGAATGTTTCTCAGACTGATGATTTTCATTTGAAGTATCACCAGGCCAACTCCCAAAAAAAAATACTGTTAAAACCTGTGAATTCGTCCTCACCCGATTCAATGCTCCTCAATTCGGTAAACGTGATTTAGCCAGCGTTTCTCAAGAAGAGGTGCTGGAATTCCTTCTTTCTTTGACCAAGAATAGCAAGCAGGCAACAAAG
>JARLJR010000047.1 GCA_031291095.1 Legionella sp.
CAGAAGCGGTTTGCCCGCCTGGATATCCTTGAGGGCTTGTTGAAAATCGAATTCGTTGTCTTCTTGCATTATGTCAGTTCTCCTTTTATGCTGATTATATCAGCCTTCAGTTAACTGACACGAAATTTTGAACACCCTCAAATTTTCCAGATACCATCCCCGGTGGCAATGACATGGCCTTCAACCTGCAGTTCACCCCGCACAAAAACCATCGAGCGAGTTTTCTTTATTATTTTAGCTGAACCAAAAAGAATGTCGCCTTCGTGAGATGGGGCCACAAACTTAACGTCCAGGGAAATCGTAGCGATTTTTTTCTCTCCACCAAGTGATTGGTAGACAGAAGTTCCCATACCGGAATCCATCAACGCCATAATGAAGCCGCCATGCGTTATGGCACCGCTGTTCAGATGAAAGTCTTGTATTGTAGCCTTGTATTCATATTCCAAGTCTGATATCTGTCTGAACTGAAACCCGCCATTATGGCCCATGTAACCTCTATGACCTGCCTCTTCAAATTTTATTTCCATAGTGTTTTCTGCTATCACGGTTGTGTTTTTCAGGAGTCTCTCACGTGGAGCCTTCTTCCTGCAAAATGGCAACGGCAAAGCGACGGGCGGCTCCGACCAGCACCTCGCGCTTCTCGCCCTGACGGGCTGCACCGGAAAGACCGGTCATGGCGATCAATACATAATCGGCCATCTCACCGGTATCTCGCGGGGAAAGTCTGGAAAACGCCTCCTTGAGGAAGGCCTTGGTTTCCTGACGCATCATTTCCGTTGTCGCCTGTGCATTACTATCCGTGCAGTTTCGTGTGCCGTCGAGAATAAGACAACCGGGTTGATTCTTACACTTGCAGAACGCTTCGGCAGCGGCGAGCAGAAGATTGGTTACCGCTTCTTCCAGTGAATTCGCTCTGTTGACAGCTTCACCGATGAATTTTCCCTCCTCGGCAGCATAGATTCTGACCGCTTCCGCAAACAGCCCATGCTTATTGCCGAAGGCCGAGTACAGGCTGGGCGGCTTGATACCGAGGGCCTGGCTCAGCTCGGCGACGCCGACACCGTCATATCCTCTTTGTCTGAATAAGGAGAGAGCTGTTTGAACAGCTGCAGAGCGGTCAAAGCAGCGAGGCCTTCCACGTGTGCGTTCGTTTTTTGTATCGGTCACTAAATTACTCCTTGACGATGTTCTGTTTGTGAATACTATAGTGATAACTAAATAAATAGGCAAGAAGAATGCACAAGGCCTGTTTTAACACCGAGCAATACCCTGAGCGTAATCAACCGAAAAATCTTCATTCGAGGAGAATATCATGAAGGAAGACATATTGTTCAAGCCGCTGGATCTTGGTGATTTACACCTGAAGAATAGAATAGTCCTGGCCCCAATGACCAGAGGACGGGCTGGTGATACCCGCATCCCGAACGCGTTGATGGCTGATTATTATGTGCAGCGTTCCTCCGCCGGTCTGCTTATCACCGAAGCAACCGTTATTTCCGCCCAGGGAAACGGCTGGATCGGCTCACCGGGAATCTACACGGAAGAGATGGTTGCCGGATGGCAACTTGTCACCAGCAGGGTCCGCGAGACCGGGACACCTATTTTCCTCCAATTGTGGCATTGCGGTCGGGCCTCGCACAGCGATTTTCATGACGGTGCCCTGCCCTTATCCGCTTCTGCGGTGAAACTCAACGGCGATTTCATTCATACCCCATTCGGCAAAAAGGAGTATGAAACCCCGCGAAGCATGAGGATCGAGGAAATCAAGGCGACCATCAAGGATTACAAAACGGCGGCAGGCAACGCCAAAGAGGCCGGTTTCTCAGGCGTGGAATTGCACGCTGCAAACGGCTACCTGATAAACCAGTTTCTAGACGCCAAGACCAATAAACGCACCGACGAGTACGGCGGCAGCCTGGAAAACAGATGCCGATTCCTGAGAGAAGCACTTGCCGCCATTCTCGAGATCTGGCCGTCTCGCCGCGTCGGCGTCCGACTCTCGCCCAACGGTGTCTTCAATGATATGGGCAGCCCGGATTTCAGGCAAATTTATCTTTATGCCATCAGGGAACTGAACAAACTCAATCTCGGCTATATGCATATAATGGATGGATTGGCCTTTGGTTTTCATAACCAGGGTGAACCAATGACCCTGGCCGAGTTTCGCAGGGAATATGACGGCATCATCATGGGCAACTGCGGCTACTCGCAACAGGAGGCGGAACAACGACTGGCAGCGGGCCACGCCGATCTCGCTGCCTTCGGTAGACCGTTTATCAGCAATCCCGATCTGCCCGCCCGCCTGCAAAACGGCTGGTCACTCAATCCTTTTGACGATATGACACATTGGTACACCCCGGGGCCAGTCGGTTACACCGATTATGCCTCCTGTCGTCTTTAACAGTACCGTAGTTTTGAGAGCATATAATAAACCCGACGAGATTGGGTAAACTCCTGAGGTAATGGCAGTTCATGTCTTTGCCTCCTTTAGACAGGGGGAAAAACAAAATATGGAATCAGACATCTTGATCATTGGCGGTGGTATCTGTGGACTTGTCGCGACATGGCAATTGCGAGATGCAGGTATAAACGCAAGTGTGATGGAAGCCCGAACACGATTCGGGGGGCGAATTCTAACAGTGAGGGGCGATGATGGTGCCAATTGTGATCTTGGTCCCTCTTGGTTTTGGCCCGGTCAACCACTTGTGGCAAGTTTGTTGAACCATTTCAATATCCCATCTTACGAACAATTTGCTGATGGCACTGTATTGTTTCAAAAGATGGACGGTCGTATTGACAAAACCACAGCCTCATCACCCATGGCGGGGGCGCGGCGTATTCAGGGCGGCATTACTCGCCTCTCTGATGCGATTGTCAAAAGTATTGATGAGTTCCATCGTTTTCTGGAGCATGTGGCAACAGGGCTCTCAATTAACAGAGACGTTATTACTGTCGATGTAGTGGGGCCATTGGGAAAAATACAGGTACAAGCCAAGCAGGTTGCTGTGGCGATACCACCCCGCTTGGCGGCTGATCTGACATTTTCACCTGAGTTGCCTATAAAAACGATGCGAACTCTGGCCGCAACCCCTACTTGGATGGCGGGGCATGCGAAGTTTTTTGCGATCTATGATGAGCCATTTTGGCGGAAGAATGGTCTATGTGGGACTGCCATCAGCCAACGTGGACCATTGGCAGAGATTCACGATGCTTCGCCAAATTCCGGAAGCACTTTCAGTTTGTTTGGTTTTTCCGGGCTGGATGCAAAGTGTCGGGCAAGTATGGGGCGGTCTGAATTTATCAGACAGGCCACGGCTCAACTTGCGATGTTGTTTGGGGATGAAGCGAATCAGCCTAAGGCGGTTTATTTCCAAGATTGGAGTACGGAAAGATTTACCGCAAACGACGCCGATCATACTCTGCAAACCCATCATCCACAGTATGGGCTCAATCTTCAATTGGGCAATGCATGGGAGGGGAGGCTCGAATTCATCTCGGCAGAAACATCTTTCAGTAATGGTGGTCTGCTTGAGGGAGCATTGGACGCAGGGCTAAGGTTTTCGAAGCGCATTACAGGATAAGCGAGCATAATTTGCACGATCTTCACGCACAGGGATGCGAGGCTCTTATTGTAGCATGGCTACGGTTGGCGGATTGGCAACCGGCAGCAATATCTGATATACGCCGTCAACTTTGGGATTTTAACTGTTAGACCAAACCTTATGAATATCGATTTTCACCCCATTAGCCTCGATACTGTTAGCCATTCAAACGGTCAGGCAACATGACAACAGGACGTTTCGAGCATTCGCTTTATTTTGCCAAAACTATCTCATACCCATTTACAGTACTCATTGGTTCGGTGGAACGAGACAGCCTATGCCATTATCTATGAACCCTATGCCTACTTACACTTTTATATTCAATAAATTGCCGACTGCCACATTCCTTGATGTTAATAATGTATTGCTGCTTTTGAATGTTAAAAAGTGCTTGATTTAACTGACTGAAATATTTTTTAATATGCGGCTACAAAATTTTCAAACATGGATTTCGATTAACGAAAGTGATATGGTTTATAGGCTAAGGGAAGGGTGACATATGTGGGAAGTTCTCTTGGACATTATTGTCTCGATCGGCCCTTTCCATAACGCCAATATAAAGGAGTCTTATGGAGCTTACCGAAAAACTGGGCAACAGCTTTGTCATTACCACCGAACTGGGACCTGTGAAGGGGGCACTCACATCCGAGTCTCTGGAAAAAGCTAAAAACTATCTTCCTCTGGACGGGATCAATATCCACGATTGTCCGATGGGCAACCTCCGTATTAATTCAATTGCGATGTCTGCTCTGATCCAGCAGCAGTTGAAGGTCGCAGCCATTCCCCATTTCACCTGCCGGGATAGAAGCCTTCTCGGCACTCAGGCTGATCTGCTTGGGGCACACGCTCTGGGTGTCAGAAACCTGCTGGTTACCACAGGCGATTCGCCCAAGCACGGTCCTTATCCCTCCAAACCGGTTTACGATTACAACACCATAGAACTTGTTGCGTTGATCAAAAAGATGAACCAAGGGCTCGATTTCAACGACATGGAATTCGGTGGCAATACGGATTTTACGGTTTCCTGTACTGCTATGCCGACCGCCAAAGATCTGGCTCATGAAATCGAGCGGATGGCTCGGAAGGTCAAAGCAGGAGCCGATTTCTTTCAGACACAGGTTATCTATGATATTGATCGGACTCTCAATTTTTTGGAAATGGCCAGACCTCTTAATAAACCGATTCTGATCGGTCTGATGCCTTTAAAAAGTGTGAAGATGGCGAGATTTGTTAACAATAATGTTCAGGGAATCGATGTGCCGGAAGAGATTATTGATAGGATGGAAAAAGGTGGAGTTTCAGGTATCGATATCATCTGCGATTTTATTAAAGAGGTCCGCCCGTTTGTCGATGGCATCCACATCATGGCAATGGGCGACGTTGCTGGAACGAACAGGATTATTGAATTTGCACGTTCCTTTGTAAGCGCATGAATAACAACAACTATCCATGACAGTTATTCATGCGCTTACAGTGAAACAACCCTTGCCGTGGATGGTAATTACCATGTCACCATGGAGTTCGACCAGACCCATCATGAAAGGCGCACCATCGTAGAAGGTTCGGAGAGGGGGCTTCCTGTTGACCTCGATAACGTCACATATTATATGGGCCGCGCCCTTGTGCCGACGAATAAAAAATCAATATCTCGATTTCGGCGGTTTCTATTTATCTTTTACACCGTAACGCCATCAACCCCCTCAATTTTGTTATGCATTTCTCCATCCAGGGTTTTGGGAATAGGCGTCCAGATGGAGTTTTGAAATGAATAATGCTACCATCTATATATAGCGTCTGATTTATTACGCTCAACCTCTTAGTAATGGGACAAATTATCACCTATTTTCAGCCCGTATTCGACGCATTTAATGTACAACAGAGAGAGGTATATATCCAACATGTTTGAATCTGCAGAATTGGGACACAAAGTCAAAAAATCCCTTTATGAGCAGGAAGTTCCTCCCTTGCGTGAAGCTCTTCTCAATACACAACTGGAACTTGCGGAATCGGCCAGGTTTCCTGTGATCATCCTGATCGGTGGATTGGATGGCGCCGGGCGTGGCGCAACTGTCAATCTTCTTAATGAATGGATGGATCCACGCCACATCCAAACCCATGGTATGGGCGAACCCTCCGACGAGGAACTCGATCGCCCCATGATGTGGCGATTTTGGCGAGCCCTTCCACCAAAAGGGAAAATAGGTGTATTCCTTGGCTCCTGGTACACATGGCCGATTCTGAACCGGGTGAATGGTATCACCAAGGAAGCTGATCTTGAACAAAGCATGGAACGGGCCAAACTTTTGGAAAAAATGCTGGTGGACGAAGGTGCCCTCCTGATCAAATTCTGGCTGCACCTCTCAAAGGATAAACAGGAAAAGCGCCTTAAGGAGTTGGAAAAGAACCCTTTGACCAAATGGAAAGTTACTGACCGAGACTGGCAGCATTTCAAGGCCTATGACAAGTTCCAGGAAGTTCATGAAAAAGTCATTCGTCACACCAGCACAGCCGAGGCTCCCTGGCTGATCGTTGAAGGTCAAGATGCGAATTTCCGAAACCTGTCCGTGGGCAAGATTATTCTCAAGGCAATCCATGATCGTTTGGAACAGGAAAAAATGCCGCCGCTCAAGGTTGTCGCTCCGCCTTTAATGGCTCCTATCGACAACCTACACCTATTGAATACTCTGGATATGGCGCAGGTTTTAGAAAAAAACAAATTCAAGATCAAGCTGGAAAAATATCAAGGAAAGCTGAATTTACTGACGCGCGACTCCAAGTTCAAGTACATGTCGGTGATAGCCGTGTTCGAGGGTAACGACGCTGCCGGCAAAGGCGGCAATATCCGCAGAATTACCGGCGCATTGGATGCACGATATTACCAAGTTATTCCTATAGCTGCTCCTACCGAGGAAGAACGTGCTCAACCGTATCTATGGCGATTCTGGCGACAACTCCCGCGGAAAGGCCGTGTGACTATTTTCGACCGTTCCTGGTATGGGCGGGTGCTGGTGGAACGAGTAGAGGGATACTGCGGTGAGGCAGACTGGATGAGGGCATTTAGTGAGATCAACGAGTTTGAGGCACAAATGGTCAGACACAAAATGCTAGTAGTTAAATTTTGGTTGGGTATTACCAAGGATGAGCAACTGCGAAGATTCGAGGATAGACAGAAAACTGGATTCAAGAGGTTCAAGATTACCGAGGAGGACTGGCGTAACCGTGACAAATGGGCTCAATATGAACAGGCCGTGTGTGACATGGTGGATCGAACCAGCACACTTCTTGCCCCGTGGACACTGGTGGAAGCCAACGATAAATACTTTGCTCGCATCAAAGTGCTGAAAACCATATGTGAAAAGATTGAGGAGATGCTGGGAGAATTACACAAAAATGGGGTTAACTACCTGGATAAGCCCAAGAAACGCCATTAATTAGAGTCTCCTCAAAAAACGAGTAATTCGAAAGCATGCTCATTTCTGGAAATCCAAGCATGCAACCAAGAACTGTGGCAATTCGAGTCAAGCAGATATGCAACAAGAAGAGACACCAGTTTCGAGCTTGCCAGGCTGAATCTCTAAAAATCGATTTTCATCTGATGTTGAACTTACTACTGATTTTCTCGGTGGATGTCAAAAACTGTGTAAGAATATGGAAGTTACCGCGCCCGATTAAATAGCACAGTACGATGCTGATCGATATTTGTGTAGCAGAACCTGGACTAATGTCGCTACGCTCCAATTCGGTTCCAGTATCACTAGAATGGCCATATATGAACAAAATTCCAAATCAAATTGAAGAATGGATGAATAACATTTCCAATAACGCCTTGGAACCTGGCTCAGAATTTCCTGCTTTTGCTAGACCTTTGATTGGATTTGCTTCTGGAGAAGATGAACTCTTTTATTTCTTGAAAGCTGATATTGGCACCGAGTTTTATTGGACTCCTGCGGAGGCATTTTCATTGGCATTTCCAGATGAGGAGGTGAGGCCGGATGAGTTAAGTGTTATTGCCTGGGTTCTGCCGCAGACTGAACACACCCGCTTGGCACATAGAAAGGCTATAAATATGCCGAGTGTTGAATGGAGCAAGTCAAGACACTATGGCGAAAAGGTAAATGAAAATTTACGCCGTTATGTGGTAGGTCTGTTCGAAGAAGATGGATGTCAAGCTTGTGCTCCAGTTTTGCTTCCTCAATGGTCGATGGCTCTCTCCAATCAATATGGATTCGCCTCATCATGGTCAGAACGCCATGCCGCTCATGTCTGTGGACTTGGTACATTTGGGGTATCCGACGGTCTGATTACTCCTGCAGGAAAGGCTATTCGGGTTGGGTCAATAATTGTTCGCAAGAGGTTTACGTATACTCCAAAGTCATATAATAATCACAACGAGTGGTGCCTGTTTCATTCAACCGGCAAGTGCCTGGTGTGTATGCGCCGATGTCCAGCTGGAGCCATTTCCAAAACAGGACATGATAAGGTCAAATGCAAGGAATATATACGCAACGTCACTGCTGTTTATGTGGAAAAAGAGCAATTAGGTTTCAAAGTTAATAGCTGTGGTTTGTGCCAAACCAAAGTCCCATGTGAAAACCGAAATCCTCTTGTCAGAAAGAATAAGTAATTGCTAATTGTAAGGTTAACTATTTAATAAAATTAAATAATTAACCTCAATGAATCTTGAGTGCGCAAATTATGACAAGCATTAATATTGCTGTTTCAAAGATCTAGCTCGATCACCATCGCGTCAACATAGGATTTCTACTCCTATGTGTAAAGTCAATCCGGATGAAGATTTTATAGGTTAAAAAGGACATTTTTTAACTTAAGCCATTATTTTGATAAACTTCAGCGACGTAGGCCACGTGTGACCTTCCCCAAAAAAGTCACTGGCCGGAATCGCCCAGCTATTAACCGCAGTTTTCTACTGCTTTCAATCAATACTCGAGGCGAAGGTGACTTGAATTCACGCCCGTTGTACTTGCCTGTAGTCCTTGATCTTTTTTGTCGGCAGATCGTCGGTTGGTCTTTGAATAGCCATATGAGTGGCAGGCTTATTCTGAATGCATTGCAGATGGAAATCTGGCGGCGACGACCAGCGCCTGGTCTGCTTTTTCATTCGGATAGGGGCAGCAAGTATTGCAACTGTTCAAAGTTGATTAAAGTTACTGACTATCCTTCTTGCGGTAATAGCTGATATCTGACAATATCTGATTAATTCAGATATCTGTCCATTATCCTTAAGCATCCGAAACATCATCATATTCTCTCTTTTTTAATTAAAATAAGAGACTAAATTAATTTAAGACTTATTGTGTTAGGAGATGTTAAAAACCAATCCCCTGGGAGACGACAAAGATTACGATATTTTGTGAAGGTGAAAACGTTAGACATAAAAAGAGGACAGGCAGAATGGGGTATCGGAAAAATTATTGCGGTTGATAGAGGCGGGACAACCAGAGGTATCTTTGACGGGAGAAAAGAAGTATCAATCGCTAAGGGCTCAACTTACCTTATTAAGGTTAAAAAGAATGAGGTCGAAGAACCGCTTCCCCAAAAAATATACAGAGGACTGCAAAGGTATAACGGTGAATCTTGGACATCCAAATGTGAGTAGTAAACGCATTATTTTGGGCTCCTGAAATTCGCTGGCTGTAAGACTATGAAAGTTCAATGTTACGGATAAAAGCGTTATGAATAAGAGAAAGATAGAAGTCAGATACGAAAGTAACAGACCTGAATAACACCGCGCAATTATAAGGAGAATGTCCATGGGCAAGGAACAAAAAAGCAATAGAGAATCGAAGAAAACACCAGTTAAAACAACCAAAGAGAAAAAAGCTGCAAAAAAATTAAAAAAAGAAACAAAAGACGGACTAATTAAAAATTTCGCGTAGATAGACAACCGGAGAGAACCTCTAAAAAATTCTGCTTACCATTTATGATGATTTCGTGAAAAGTCATCGTTTGCCATTTTTTATCATTCCCGCGAAGGCGGGGCCCAGTGTTTTCAAAGTGTTCTGGCCCCCCCGCCTTCGCGAGGGTGACGTTGCTTCTGGCTTTTTACGAGTTCATCATTTATAACTGAGCTACAAATAAGCTTGGTTGAAATTTCCAGAGCGAAAGATTCTACCGATTCTTAGAAATTATTTTATTTCTGTTTTCTTTCATCCACCCTGCTTGTAGATCCTGTATTCCTGGGGTAGTTTCCGCGGTTGATCATTCGGTTTTAATGATGTTTTTATTCAATATTCCTACTGGAATCACAGAGGAACAATGCGCTCCAGATTCTAGATTTCCCATTTTAGGACGGACCAATAGTAGCCCTTTTCTGGAGGATAGTTATGAAGGAGAGACTTGTTCATCAATGGAGAGATTGGCTTCTGAAATATACAGGCGATGATACATATGAATTGATTAATAAAAATATTCTACTCATTCAGAAGATTACTGCTAAAGATTCTATGGATGCGGAAACCAAAATTCAGTTAATCATAAAAAACGAAAAAGAAGAACAAACGATATCATTACAGAACGTCTCAACCAGTTATTCTGCAGAAGAATCGGTTACGAAAACATGAAAAAACCACAGAAGATCTTATCAAAACATCTTTTCAAAATAGTGACTAAGGCCAATCGGATTAAATAAATATCAATGCCAAATCATAGGTGAATTTTTGCAAACAATAGTTAAGAAATGGTTTCGCGATAAGGACTTTGGATTTCTCGATAACGGAGGTGGACCAGATATATCGGTATGTAAGGTCGACCTCGTCGACTGTAATTTTTTAAAGGTTGGCGCAACTGTCGAGTTTGAATGTCACCTGGATAAGCAAGGACTAATCGCGAAAAAGGTCAAGCTTTCGAATCAAAAAAAGGCAACCGGGCACAATAATGGAAAGGGAAACTCAAAGGGATTTCGATTTGGCGTAATGACCTAACCCCTATAATCGAGAAAATGGTTGGTCTGAATTTTTTTACTGGGACCAGCGGCGGTCAAAAATCCAAATGCCTGCTCTTTTGAAGAATGACATTTATGTATAAAGGAGAACGTTTCAACACCATCAGTCACCTTTTAGGTGCAATTGCTGCATTTGCTGGAATGATCCTCATTGTGATATGTGCCTCAAAGCAAGGTAACCCATTTAAAATAGCTAGCTTCATTATATACGGGTTGTCTTTATTTTGTCTCTACACCATCTCGACCCTCTATCACAGCCTACGTGGCAAAGCCAAACTGATTTTTCGAAAACTCGATCACTATTCAATATATTTTCTGATTGCAGGAACGTACACTCCTTTTGCACTGGTCACATTACGCAGCGACTGGGGGTGGGCGATTTTCTTTATTATCTGGGCATTGGCAATTTTAGGGGTTCTGTTGGAAACTTTGCCTCAGGGGAAAAATCGTATTCTTTCCATGACAATTTATTTGTCGATGGGGTGGCTGATGATGGTAGTAATCAAACCTTTACTCGCAGCCTTGCCTTTAGCCGGATTTTATTGGCTCCTTCTTGGCGGATGTTTTTATACTGGTGGTTTGATTTTTTATTTTTTTGATGAAGTACGACATTTTCATGGCATCTGGCATTTATTTGTTTTAGCCGGAAGTATCTGCCATTTTTCGTCCCTGCTCTTTTTTGTGGTTTAGAGGGTGAAATAATCTGTTGTGACGGTAGCCAACTGCCGCAATCTCCGCCTGTCGTCGCAATCCCAAACACCTCCAAGCCCAACCGCTGCCTTTGGGGCGATTTTACCGAAATTACGGAATGATGAGTATTGTGCACCAGGTGTTGAATCCTGGCGTAATGCATTCATAATATCATCACCAAAGGCATTTGATTGATTCGATTTCCAGTTGAAAGCGCAGTCCATTTCTTGAATAGTAAGGGGATGGAATAGCAAGATATTTATAGATGGTTAAGGCTTATTTGAGTGGCAGTCCTGATAATCGCTATCACAAAGGCGTTGACATTGCTCGCCTTGCTACTGATTATTAAACTGTATTCTAAGGAACCCACCTTCAGGGGCAATCTTACTATTGCAGATGTAAATAAGAAATTAAGAGGCAACCCATGAACACTCTTATTGTCTCCTGCACTTCATGCGGTAAGAAAAATAAAATTCCGGCAAACAAGCAGTACCTCCGGCCAAAATGTGGGCATTGCAAGGCACCCATCAATATGGCAAGTCAAGCTGTGCCTGTCGAACTCGGAGACCATGACTTTCATGATTTTGTGAAGCAGGCACCGTTACCAGTGATGGTAGATTTTTTCTCTCCAACCTGTGGGCCATGTCAGACCATGATCCCAATTGTCAACGCCATGGCCCGTGAATATTTGAATAAGTTTGTCATCGCAAAGGTCGATACGAGCAAGAATCAACAGATTTCTTTATTCTTTAATATCCGAGGGGTGCCAACCTTCATGTTCTTTAAAAATGGCGCTCTTATTGATCAGATTTCTGGGGCTGTTTCAAGGAATATTCTGGAACAGAAATTAGGAAGTTTATAAGTATCAAATAATCCATGACTAATTATACTGAAATCTAACATGATTTGTGAGAGATCAAATCCTCTATGGCAATAAGTGAATTTGAATTATAAAGAATGGAAAAACTTGTCGGGGAATTTGTTGCAAACCGGCGCCCTGAACCAGATATCAGAGACAAGCTGGTGATATTGGTTTCCGTATTTCTTGGCAAAGTTTTGAGATATTTGAAATACGTTCTCAATGAAATAATCCAGCAAACAGTATTGAAAGCCCGATTGCAAAAGCGACTTACGTAAAAAGTAAAAAAATATGGCAGCTATTCTGGATGAGGGCAGATTTCAAATGGCACAGCTACAAACCATTCCCAACCTCAAAATCGTTTGAAGAAATTTTATCAGCAGTAGATCAAGATCCACATGTCTGCTTTTGGGGTTAATCATCTCTTTATCGGTATCTTAGACTGAGAGAGGAACAGAGAATGAAAAAAATTGAGTACCGAGAACAGGCGTTGAAAATCCTCCCTTGGGTCTGTGCAAATTGCGGTCGTGATTTTACAGGCAAAAGACTGAAAGAGTTGACAGTTCATCATAAGGACCATAACTACAAAAACAATCCACCTGATGGAAGCAATTGGGAACTGTTGTGCATTTACTGCCATGACAACGAGCACTCCCGATTATTGGATGCTGAATGGCTGCCTACTAAAAATTCAGACGCGGAGAGGGGCGAAACGGCCAAACACAAACCTTTTGCTGATCTCCAAAGCTTGTTGCGCAAGCCTGTTAATCATTGAGAGATGCACCAAAGGTGGCTTATCTGAAAAGGTTTAAGGACCTAGAATTTCATCTATCATCGATCAATAGGTTGTATTGTAACAGACTGCATTAGAACGCTCACAGTTTATCATATAGGAGCCTTAATGGATATTCAGACATGTAGTTTACTTGCAAAGTACAATCAAGGTTCCAACGTCCGGATGGACCTGCTGATCAATAAATTGGACGACTCTCAGTGGAATAAAGAGTTCGGCGGGTATTTCAAAAGCATTAAGGAGGTGTGTAATCACCTCTATATTGCCGACTTCTTTTGGTTGAAAAGATTCAGCAAATTACGCAGATTTAATTACATTAAGGCCCCCCTGTTCGATCAAGTTCTAAAATTTGGAACCAATCCAATAGAAACACTATCCGATTATCTGCAAAAAAGAATAGAGCTTGATAAAGTGGTTATCCAATTCACCTACGAATTGGTTCAGGATGACCTGGAAATGGCACTGTCTTATTCGGACTCTAAAGGGATACAGCATACACGGGATGCTGGAGGGTGTATTCTGCATATGTTTAACCACCAGACGCATCACCGGGGCATGATATCCGTTTACCTGGATTCTTTGCAGATAGATAACGATTATAGCAATTTATTGGCACTAGTTTAGCTATTTCCATTAATTACAGAGAAGAACAGTGCTCGGAGAGATTTAATAGAGGAGACGTGACGGGCATTTTTGATAGCCAATGTCTGTAGGAAAGATGTGCACTTTTGACCGGTGGAATCTTGTTACGTATACTGACCTTCATCAAGATAAGGTCAGGTTGGCAATCCTGTCATGATCTCAGCATCAGTCAATCACCATTGCGGGCTACGCTCTTGCCCAGTTTGCCCTGGCGTATTCACTGATTGCTCAAATGGGAATATACATTCACGAGGGTCATGGGCAAATCGTCAGAAACGCGATGGAATTGATGGGGATGCTCTAACCACTGCCTGCTGGGTATGTCGCTTCGCGCTGCCCCAGAGGCCGAACGTTAATAGTGTCATTTATACGATCTGATTACTATATTCAAACCAAGGTGATCGGCCAAAATCCAACCAACAGATAGAGATATTTCGGCGAATTTGAAAGTATAAGTTCTCCAGAAAATCGCAAACAGAGCAGCGTATGGAAAATTCAAAACTTGCAACGCAACATCTCGCAAAAGCTTATGCCGACCAGGGAAATCCCAATGGATGGTTCGAAGAATTTTATGCCCGTGCCCATGGTGACATACACAAGGTGTACTGGGCAGATCTGAAACCTAATCCTTTACTCCTGGCTTGGATTGACAAGCATGGACCTCTGCGAGGTACAAACACGATCACAATCG
>JARLJR010000048.1 GCA_031291095.1 Legionella sp.
CAACTGGATATGCTATGCCTATTGTCTTATGAGTAATCATTATCATTTGCTTGTTGAAACTGCTCAAGGGAATCTTAGTAAAGGGATGCAATTATTAAATGGGATTTATACACAAAAATTTAACCGAAGACATAGTCGTGTTGGCCATGTATTCCAAGGTCGCTTTAAGGGAATTTTAGTAGAAAAGGACAATTATTTGCTCGAGCTCTCTCGGTATATTGTTTTAAATCCTGTAAGAGCAAGAATGGTAGTGTCTGCTGAGGATTGGATTTGGAGTAGCTATCAATCAACTATAAATCAGTCCCCAAAGCCTTCATGGCTATTAAAGCCTATGGGGTCAAGCCTTGCTTTTTGCGTTTAATTTTAGAAAATACCCCGATTAATTAATTGAATAATATGAATAAATAAATTAGGTATGGGCTTGACCCTGAGGTACTTTTTAGGAGGCTGGGGTTCAAGCTCATGCTTCAGAAGTAGGTACATCACTAACAACGTCTGATTATTTAAAAATGGCAGGATGGAGCACCCCCATGGGCAGGCCTTGCTTTTTGCCTATTACACGCCAGTTGTATTGTAAAAAATAGATGAAATTAACAAATAAGCAAAAAGCAAGGCTTGACCCTCTGGGTATTCAGTTTTCATAAGCACCTCCATGGAATTTTTATATTATTCCAGAAAGTATAGTTTGTTTTTTGATGTAGATTTTTTAGGGAGGATTGTAGCTTGGATGCCGCGGACAAGCCGCGGCACATCGGGATTTTGGTAAATGAAAAGGTTTCTCAGTCTTAGCCTGATCTTAGTGTTTTTTACTAGTTAGAGTTTGGACTTCTTTGTAAAAACCCTCACGTTCCTTCTCTATTTCACCATAAAGCCTTTGTTGCTCTTTTGCATGGCTAATACGTAATTCATCTAATTCCTTTTGGGCTCGTCTTCTATTTTCCTCGAATAAAGCAAAACGATTAGCCATTGAATTGGGGTCGGATTTAGATTTTTGAATTTGATCACTCAGCTCCTGCCGAAGAAAAGTATTTGCTTTAGAGCCATCTTTTGCCATGCGTTGTGGTGCCATAAATTCATCTTCTTCTCCCAATGGATCCGTTACATCATCTCCTGCATCTTTAAGGCGAAGCAGCAAATCAACATCGTCCTTATTGATTGCATATTTCACCGTAGCATGTCGCAGCATTGGAATAATAATTGTATCTAAGTTCTTTATTTTTTCTTGTAAAGATATAGCCGCAGGAGCAGTTGGAGTTTTTGCTTCGTATAGCTTAAGGCTTTTGCGGAATTCAGCTTGAGCTGAGACAGCAGCCGAATAGGCTAATTCTGTATCTGAAAATAAAAAGTTTGGGTCTTCTAGTACCGTCTTAATTAATTCAGGTTTTGCATAGCCAATAAATACCGCTCGATTACTCCCGTATTTTTGTATAAAATTAAAATTAAAATCGGGGTGAGTTATAAGAGACTGTATAAATTCGTTTGGACGTTTTCCAAGAATCGCGCATTGTAATAAAGATACCGGTAATTTTTTATTCACTGCGTTCACAAAGGCGGGATTTTTTTTAATAAGATTAAGTACTTCGTCATGCTGCTTGGCATCATAAGCATCCCACATATCATCAATTGCTGGCATTTTTATCTCCGTAACTGTTGTAAAGTTATCCATAGTAGCAAAATTTACGCTTTTTTAACACTTAAAATATTAGTGTTTAAACATAATGTCCTAAATTCGGCGTCCAGGAGCAGGCCCTTGAGGGGCATCTAACTCCATTTCTGAAGAAGATATAAGTTGACTCAAGTCTTTTATGGTTTCCATAATCGTCTGTAATTCCTCATGATCCCCACATAACTCATTACATGTTTCACAAATAGATTCAATCAACTCAGGAGATACTGGAGAATTATTTTGTAAATCAATAACCTGTTTTTGTAGTTCTTCAATTAGAATATTATCCTCTCCCACAAGATTCAATATTTCCTGGAACTCAGTAACCGATTGCTTGAATTGAATCACTGCTTCATTTTCTTCATGATGTTCTGATTCGTGATTATGTCGTTGTGTTACATACACGGATTTAAATTGTTCAAATGCCTTCCCATTTGTCTTATCATTTTGAGATGAATGCATAGATGGAGGTAAATGTGGTGAAGCATTTTGGCTTTTAGATATTGAGTGCTCAGGCTCTTGAGGTGCAATAAGTGTCATCCTCTGAAGAGTATTCACCTCCTCTTTAAAGTTTTTATAGGATGGGGAGTTGGCTGCGACCGGTGCAACCAGTTGATTTATATTGGCGAGCGTTTGTTTGCATGTATTTAATAATTGTTGCTGTTCTTCAACTGATTGAGATGAGGCCACGTCTTTTTGGTATTTTTTTAATAGAGTGATCTCATTTTGAATCGCCTTGGATTGCTCTGGACTAAAATTGTTTTCTAAGGAAACCTTTTTAAGATCATTGGAAATTTTTCCAATTTGTTCTGCCACTGCGGTATTTGTTGTATTCAGCTTATTGCTAATTTGCTTTTCCAGCTTCGATTCATGAACTTTAAACACACGCTCATTTTTTACGATAACTTTTTCTTGCTCTTCAATCTTAACCTGATGTTTATCATAACCCCGCTGAACGCGTTCATTATGACGGTTATCGTGCATCCAATTCTTTACTTTCTCTGAGGTATCCTCATGCAGTTTCTTATGAGCTTCCATTTTCCGTTTGGCACTTGGCCAATCGTGGTTTCCATTGGCGTCCGTGGTGGGCATTTTGTCAATCTGTTCTTTACGTATTCGATGGTCTTCATGTATTTTTTCTAAGCGTACAAGTTGTTTGGGTGAAATATCGTCAGACTTACGAGCAATTTTCAGCATTTCATCCATTTGTTCTTCACGAAGGGTGGAAATTTCATCGTACAGCACGTTTTGTTGGGCATAATGAACTTCGCGTAAATGCTGTAATTCTTGTTGAAGCTGACGCAGCATTGCTAAATCATTCATGAGTTGTCTATGTTTTCCATCCTGATCATGTGAGCTCTGATTTACTTGTTCTTGGTTTTTTGATAAACGATGACGCTCTTCTTCCGCATATAAAAATTGAGTTTGCCGTTGTTTGGCTTCAAGTTCTCGTTCCATTTCGAGAAGCATATTTAATTTATTGGAGAAACGATCATCATTATTATAAAGACGTTTAATTTCCTGGAATTCGCGCATTATGGTAAGAAATGCCACGAGGTTAAACTGTCTAAGAATCACCAGTTCATTATTAATTTGAGCGCCTTGCTCCATAGTATCTGAATAATTCATAGCACCTTTGCTAAGGCGAGCATTTCGAGACATGGACGATAATAGGGAGTCGCGCGCCTCAGATGAGTTTTCTAATGGCTTATTGATTGCGTCGGTTGGTTTATCTTCTTTCATCACATGAATGTCCATAATATATCTAATGAGTATTTATTTAGTGATTATAGACCAAAAAATAAACACATGATTTTTTTTAGAATAAAGGTTTATTCGCTTAATAATTTGGAGTGCTAGGGCGATTTAAAGATGAAAAAGGGGGGGGCAGTGCATTATCCGTGGTGGTACGATCTATATATACTTGTAGGTTGGGCCCATGGGCTGAGGGATCGACTCGTTTTTTTTTTAATTAAGAGGAGCATATATTGTGCTCCTTTAAAATTAAGCCCCACTCACAATTGAACTTTATTTCTTTCCTAATAATCTGACATCCGAGATAGAAAAAAGACAA
>JARLJR010000004.1 GCA_031291095.1 Legionella sp.
AAAGCAGTTCATTCATGAATTCATCGAAAACATTGCCCTCTTTGCTCTCAAAGAGACTAAAGTTAAATCTCCTGGAGGGACTGCACCAGGAGATTGCTTTTAATGCTTTTTGTGTTCTGAGTCCTTAGCTTGACGGCTATGTCTCAAGTCGCCCAACCAAGAGGCCGTGGAAAAATTGAACGCTTTTTCCCGACACTTAACCAAAAACTCATTCATACATTGCAAGCTATAACACAAAACGGTAATCAAAGATTATTGATCAATTTAAAATCATTGGATGCGATGGTTTCTGCATTTATCATAGAGTATAACCATACAATTCACCCTGAGATAGGAGAAACTCCAGCTGCCCGTTGGCAACGTGATGGTTTTTTACCCCAAATACTTGATTCCCTTGAGTATCTCGATCTTTTGTTATTAAACGAGGCCAAGCCACGAAGAATACTGAGGGATGGTATTCGATTTCAGGGTTGCGTTACATCGATACTCTTCTGGCTCCCTATGTTGGTGAGACCGTTATCATCAGATACTCCCCGTCAAACATCACCTCAATCAGGGTATTTTATAAAGAACGTTTTTTATGTCAGCCAATTTGCCCTGAATTATCACAACTGAAGGTAGGAATTAAAGAAATTCAACATGCCAGAAATGCGCGCCGTGAAAAACTGAAAAAAGAAATTATTGAGCGGAAATCGTTGGTGGACGCGGTTATTGAAGCCAGTAGTATTTATTTTCAGTCGTCAAATAAGAACAATGAACCTTTATTGAAAACTAAGGAAAAGCAAAATCAATTGAAGATCTATAAACATGAATAAATTTATCAAAACCAAGCAGTACAAACAATTTGCAGAGTTTTGTAAAGCATGCCACCGTGATCAATATATTGGTTTATGCTATGGATCGGCCGGTGCTGGCAAGACGGAAGCGGCAAAGCATTACAGCAACTGGCATCATGTCAGGAAGCATTTTGATGATCCTTCCGACCGTGTACTATACCTTGATGATAACACCGGCAGTTATTCATATAAACCAAGGCCAGCAATAACATTTTCAATGTCACGACTGCATAGTATATTATATACACCAAGCTTATTGGCTTCACCACGGGATATCATTCAGCAAATAAGACATGAGCAAAGACTGTTTAGTCTGCTCAAGGAGCGATTTTTACATCCAGATGGAATTCCTGAGGAAGTGCGTATCGAAAATCGTAATTTCGCAGAGCTTGTGATTATTGATGAGTCTGAGCGGCTAAAACCCCTGGCATTTGAATTAATCAGGGAACTTTATGATGAAGCGGGCACCAGCTTCATTTTTATCGGTATGCCTGGTATTGAAAAAACCATTGAACGGTTCCCTCAACTCTACTCACGGGTTGGATTTGTGCATCAATTCAAAAATCTTGGTAAGGGTGAAGTTGCGTTTATCATCTCCAGACATTTTTCAAAATTGGGAGTCAGTATTGATGAGAAAGATTTTGGTGATCAAGAGGCTATATCAGCCATAATACGGATGACCAATGACAATTTCAGGTTAATCAACAGATTGTTAAAACAGTCATACCGAATTATGCAGGTAAACTGCATGACGTCATTAACTACAGAAATTCTTGATGGAGCTCGAAAATGTCTATTAATTGGGGAGCGTTAGTCGGCAATATAATGTGGCTGAGATCGGCAATTTAATTTGGCTGGTTACACACATCTCGGTTTAAAAAACTGTTTCATTTATATAATGTTTAATTTAGACTACATATAACCTTATATTGAACTAAACCCTCTATGTTAATTGGCTATGCTCGAATTTTTACCACCAACCAAAATTTAGATTTACAAATTGATGCTTTGAAGAAAGCTGGATGTGAGAAAATTTATCAAGATCAAATTAGTGGTTCTGCAATAAACCGACCGGCTTTGGATGAATTAATTCAGGATATTAGAAAAGATGACGTTTTAGTCATATGGAAGTTAGACCGGCTAGGGCGATCTTTTAAAGATTTAATTACATTAGTAAATAATCTTCTGGAAAGAGGAGTGGGTCTTAAAAGTCTGAATGACCCTATAGATACAACCACTGCGCAAGGACGATTAATATTCAATATATTTGGTTCTCTTGCGGAATTTGAACGAGAACTGATAAGAGAGCGGACACTTGCAGGATTAGAAGCAGCAAGATTGCGAGGAAAAAAGGGAGGGCGTCCTGCTGGTCTATCAGAGTCTGCTCAAGGAAAGGCGCACTCATCAGAGTTACTCTACAAGGAAGGAAAGCTTAGTGTTGCTGAGATTTGCATGCAACTTGATTTAAGCAAAGCGACGTTTTACAAATATTTGAAATTGAAAGGAGTATCTATTTCTGCTGATAATTATAGAGCCAGGTATAAACCTCCAACAAGTATTATTATAGATAAAGATAAGGAATGACCATTTTGTATATATGGGAACTCGAACTTCAAAATCAAGACCAGTTCATTGATGTGATGAAGAGAAGAAAGGGCTTTTATTTCTTTTCTCACTCCAATAACGGATAAAGAGGGGTTCTAACAAAAGTATCTAAAGACCAATAATTATAATTTCAAGAGAAACTTGGCACTCGATAATTGAACGTTCCCAGAATATTAAGAATAAGATAAATCTACGGTTCTTAAAGTGCTATTGATTAAATTTCAATCAGACCCTTTTTTTACTAGAATCCAGGCCAGAGGTCAATTTATAGAAATGTTCATTTTCATTAAATTACAAGTTCAAATGGTTATTTGAAAATTTCAACGGAGGGTACAATCATTTTAAAAGCAGGCTCAACTCATTTACCAATAGATGATTTTATAGATGATATTTTACAGAAGGTAACATCTCATACTAATTTAGTAATAACAGCCGCACCTGGTGCTGGCAAGACAACTCGATTGCCTCCGGAATTGCTTTCTGTTGTAGCCGGGAAAATATTAGTGCTAGAACCTCGAAGAATGGCGTCGATTGCTGCTGCTCATCGGGTTGCAGAAGAAAATAATTGGCTAGTCGGTGAGGAGGTTGGTTATCAAGTCCGTTTTGTCAATAAAACATCGCATAAAACCAGATTAATTTACATGACGGAAGCTTTGCTGGCCCGACACATGATTCATCATCCTGAGTTAGACGATGTAGACATTGTGATTCTAGACGAGTTTCATGAAAGATCTTTATACGTTGATTTAACACTAGGATTAATACGTGAATTACAAGAGTTAGGGCATCATATTAAAATTGTGGTCATGTCAGCGACACTCGAAGCAGAAAAAATTGCTGAATATTTGGGTAATTGTCCTGTCATTTCCGTGCCTGGAAAATTATTTGAGCTAACGGTACGTTATCAAAAATCAACCCAATTACTAACACCTCAATATCAATTTTATGAGCATTTATCTCAAGTCATCAAAGAAGCACAGCGACAGACTGATAAAGATATTTTAGTATTTTTACCGGGTGCACGTGAAATTGAACGCGCTAAAGGAAATTTACTTGATTGGAAAGAAAGCAAAAAAATAGAAGTGATCACGCTGCATGGCAGTCTTCCTCTGGAAGCACAGCGTATCGCATTGCAAAAATCTTCAGCGCAAAGAATTATTCTTGCAACTAATATTGCTGAGTCTTCTATTACTTTAGACGGTGTTGATACCGTCATAGATTCAGGTTTAGTAAAAATAATGAAACAAGATTTACGTACTGGATTTTCACGCCTAGAAATTTCGCGAATTAGCTTAGCGAGTGCCATTCAGCGTGCTGGTAGAGCTGCCCGACAATTTCCAGGTGTTTGTTACAGGATGTGGAATCAACATGATGAAAGTTCATTTGTGAAATCAAATATTCCAGAAATTCTACGTTCAGATTTAAGTGATAGTTTACTTTTTTTAGCTAATCAACATATCTCGAATTTTCAGAATTTTTCGTGGTTTGAAAGACCTCCCCGTGTCAACATTGAACGTGCGACCTTTAGCTTACAAGCGGCAGGTGCTATCAAAAATAACAATGAATTAACATCAATAGGTCGCCAGCTTTTGGATTTCCCATTACCTCTGCGTTTGGGGAGACTATTAATTGCAGGTATAGAAAATAATTGCATCGATCTGGCTGCAAAAATTGCAGCGTTATTACAAGAGCGCGATATTCTACGGAAAGAAATGGCGAATCATTTTCAAGCAGATCATTTTGAATGTGATGTTGCACCGCGATTAAAAATTTTGAATAAATTTCTAAAAGATGGTTCTTCACATGAAGGTCATTTCACAATTTTACAAACTGTCGCGCAAAGTTATCAGCAGATTCTAGATCTTGCTAAAAAATTAAAAAAAGCAGAGCCCCCAGCTTATCTTGAAGAAGATGAAGCTAGACAGTTACTCCTTATGTTATCTTTTGGTGATCGTTTGTGTCGACGTCGCAAGAACTCTGATCGTGCATTAATGATCGGTGGTCGTGGTGTAAAATTATCAGATCGAACGCTTGTGAAAAGGAGTGAATTTTTTATTGCATTGAATGGTTTTGAAGAAAGCGGGGAGGCTGAAACTTTGATTAATCAGGCGAGTGGGATAAATAAAGAATTTTTGTTCAAACACTTTTCCGACAACATAATAAAGAAAAGAGACATCATTTTTGAAGCAGAAAAATCGCAATTTTATCAGCGGGAATTTAAAACACTTTGGGATTTACCTATAGAAGAACCGAATTTTTCGCTGGCAACCTCTGTACACGTTGCAGAAAAATTGCCTGATATATTAACTGACAATTGGGCGAGCACACTGAAGAAAAATGAAAATTTACATGAGTGGTATCAAAAGATTATATTTTTACGATTCCATAAGGCATTAATACCCCCTCATATACAAGATGAATTGGAAAGTCTTTTCGACGGAGATGCATTAAAAAAATCATTTTGCTTAACTGTATTTAGACAAGCATGTTTCGGTGAAAGTAAAATGACCTTCGTACTGCAAAAAAATTTAGTGTATTTTTTTGAACTAAATATATCTGAAACATTGCGTAGTATTTTACAAACCGAACTCCCAAATAGGTTAAAAGTTCCAAGCGGTAGCATGATACCCATTCATTATTCAACGGTTGAACATCCCTTTCTTAGAGTACGCATCCAAGAGGTGTTTGGATGGGAAGAAACGCCGAAAATATTATTTCAGAGTGTGTCAGTTGTACTGCATTTATTAGGGCCGAATTTTCGTCCAGTGCAGGTAACAAGCGATCTAGAAAGCTTTTGGAAAAATGGTTATTCAGAAATCCGTAAAGAGTTACGGATACGTTATCCTAAACATCAATGGCCATTAAATCCTGCTGATGGCATTGCTCACGCGAAGGGATCGAGGCGAAAATAAAAGAAATCCAACCATGAATCTATGGTTGTTTGGAAACGGGATCACAGCAATGTGGTCTCGTTTCCAAACAATTTTTACGTCAGGGCGCAAGTTCCGGAGTGCGAGGCCTTTTATGAGCGCATCCCGGATGATCAAATCTTGATTGTCCGCGGAAATGTGTCTTTTCGTCTCTGTAGCAAGAAACAAATCTGTAAACATCCTAATCCATACGAAGTCCTGCTATTATTTTTTATAACCACTTGTTATAGATCCTTTCATTTGATTTTTAGTTTATCCTTTTGCAACAGAGCACTATTAGTTGAGTTTGAATTTTACAAGTAGCTATTTATTAATAATAGCAAAACGATATTATATTAAACTCACATGTCCATTTGAGGTATACCCTAATGATAGTCTTCTTCACCCTTCTATTATTTTTAAAAAAAGATAAAATGTAGACCGCCAAAATATTTCAGGAGTTTTCCATGGTCGTGAGAGAATTACTTTATTCGGATAAAGAAGTTTTCATCAACGCCATGGTTGAAAGCGAACACTTTCATCGTCCTCTTATTGATAGTCCGAAAACAGATGAAAGTTTTGATAAATATTTTGACACGTCTCAATCTGAAATGAACAAGACCTATTTGGCATTTAAAGATGATGATCTAGTAGGAGTTTTTAATATAAGCGGAATTATACGCGGATGTTTTCAAAGCGCTTATTTAGGCTATTGCGCAAATCAGAAATTTGCCGGAAGAGGCTTGATGAGTGTGGCATTAAAACTTGTGCTTGAAAAGATATTTATGGAATTAAAGCTTCACCGGATTGAAGCTAATATACAGCCAGTTAACACGCCATCAATATTATTAGTAACGCGCAATGGATTTATTAAAGAGGGGTTTTCTCAAAGATACCTTAAAATAAACAACCAGTGGCTCGATCATTTTCGGTTTGCATTAACTTATGAAGATTGGGTGGCGAACCGCTAACAAAAGTGTCTACCATATCGATTAATGGACAGTGGTGTCTATTATGTATAAAAAATCGATTTAGTAGATGCAGGATGACTATCAATTTTATATGTCTGCTAATTTATAAATTAATAGACATCATGAAATTGCATTTGGAGGTAATGGATTTCAGGCAATAGATTTTAATGACGGCTCTGGTAATGAAGAGAATTGTGCAGCAGTGCTGTATGAATGGAAGCCCTAAAAGACCCGTTTACAGTAACAACCTACTTACCACTTACTCTTGAGTGCACCATAATCATGCCATTTAAATTTTGAATTTTCCTGCCAAATAAAGATAAAAATTACATAAAACCCTTTATGGAAGTGATGACATCCTCTTTTTTATATAAGAGGATGTATTTAAATTTGGCCAATATTCGATCATGTGCGATACATTTAGTTTATCAATTAAATCTAGATATTTTGATAGTCATCTATCAAAAGTTCAAATTTAAATCATATGAGAGGTGTTTGCTTATTATTTCCTAAGTACCATTAGAGTGTACCCTAATGATAGCTATAATATAGTATATCTACGGTGTAGAGTGAATAATTTGATTGAGATTTAATCATACCTTTTTTACAAAGATCCCGGCCGGAGGTCTAATAAGGTGTCCACATGAACCGTTCGGGATAAAGATCAGATTATATTTTTGTGTTTTATATAATCCTCAACCAATCCTTGCCATACTTCTCGCTTAAGGTTGTGTATTTTTGCCTTTACGTGTAAGGCGCTAAGCAAATGATTGTGCATAATCAGCTTTATAATTCCATTAGCCTAATCGAGATCGAACAAAATTGATATTTCGATTTAATTATCGAGGAATAGTGGATTTATGTACGCCTATTTCATCAGCTATCTTTTTCTGCGAATACCCACCCTCCAGAGAACTTATCTTACAACGTATTAAATAATCTAAGCACTTGTAGGCCATAGGTCAACTCCAGTACAAAATCAGCGAAGCATTTTACATCATCCTAAAGGATTGTTTTATATACGAAAGTTGCATTTTTTTGAGTTGAATCTAGGATATCAATGATAGAAATTAATCATCGTATATTAGCATTCAATAATTCAGTAAATATAGTCCATTTAATACCGTAATTTTTACGGTATTTTATAATTTATTATTAATCTACTATTCAAATGGTTTATATATGAGTCAATTAGTGAGCAAATGTTCCTTCCGAAGTGCTCTGATAACTAAAGAATTCCATTTTATGTTAGTTGGCTCAGCACTCCTGCTTGTGCTACGACGCAAAAAACACCTGTATTTGCCGTTAATATGGTCACGAGTGCAACATTTTATCGAAGGGAAGTTAAATTCAGCGGAAATGTGATCTATATTAAATCAATATGGTAAAATATAATATAGTAATGCTTTTAAAGCTAAACATAGAGAACAGAATATGGCCGATTTTTCTCGTTTAATAATAGCCGCTAGTGATGGCAATAAAAGAAAATTGATCAAATATTTAGATAAAGGCGATCCAGTAAATGATTTGAGCTCAGGAATTTCAGCTTTGTGGATAGCTGCTCAGGAAGGTCATCATGATATTTGTTTGGAGTTACTAGCCCGAGGCGCGACAGTCGATTTAGAGGGCCCAGGAAATCAAACCCCTTTATGGATCGCATCCTCTCAGGGGCATGTTGATGTTGTCAAATTGCTTATTGGCTATGGAGCTGATCACAGTAAACTGGGAAATGGAGTTAGTCCTTTGTGGATAGCAGTTCAAAATAGCTCTGATGAAGTTGCAGCTGCTTTAATTACTGCTGGAGCTAATGTTAATTTTCAGCTATTGAGCACTGGCTATTCATGTCTAATGCAAGCTATTCCAACTAATAATTTGGTTCTTTTTGAGACTCTAATAGCCGCTAAAGCCGATTTTAATCTTGCCTCCTTTAGTGGTATCACGCCACTAATGCTCGCAAGTGATATAGGTAATAATGTTATTATAAGTAGATTATTAGAAGAAGGTGCTAAACGTGATGTTGCTGATGACAATGGTTTTACTGCTGTTTATTACGCACAGGCTGCAAATAATTATACAGCGCAACAACTATTGCTCAGTAATGGTGCTCAAGTCAGTATAGGTCAATCCTTATTACCTAATTTTTATAAATTTATGGATTTGTTAAAATCCATTGCCCCCGAGAAATATAATTTATTGGATAGTTTAGAATATGCTCAAATACTTAAGGGGGGCCTGTGTGCTGGCTATGCTAATTTATGTTTAATGCTGCATGGCATAGAAAAAGTGGGACAATTTCATAACACGCTAAAAAATTTAGCGCTTTGGGATGGTCAAAAAGAGACTCTTAGTCAAGAATTGATATCAGATTTTTATAACGTTATTCAAATCCTAGTTGAATTACATATTCAAACTAGAATTATAAAAAAGAACTCTCGTATTAAGGCACCAAATTTATATTGTGAACAGGAAGTTTTATACCAACGTACGTTCTGCACAGGTTTTTTATTTAAGCAAGCCGAAGTAGACGATTTTTTACGTGTGACATTAGAGGCTGCTGGCCAAATTATTTTAGCTAGTCTTAATCATGCCATATCAATTTATAAAACCGATGATCAACATTTCGTTATTTATAATTTTACTTCTGCTATTGGAGCTGTAATCGCAAGTAGCTACTCACAATTAAGCCAGAAAGTTCAAGTGATGCTAGGCGAAAAAGAAAATATTTATGGGCTACAATGTTTTTTTGTTCAACCAAGTTCAGCCCATCCAATTAGTAGTAGCCAGGTTAATAATTATTTGCATTCATTATTACAAAAAAGGAAAAATGAGAATGAAGTGAACTTGGCTAGCCGGCAAGGGCTAACCGCGCTACATTACTCTCTAACACCAAATAATATGAGTTTAGTTAATTATTTAACTGAAAATGGTGCTAGAGTAAATTTTAATCATTCTATTATTCCGCCTCTTTATTTGGCCGTTCAATCAGGAGATGCTGATATTGTTACAGCATTAGTGAATGCTGGGGCAGAGGTAAATTGTAGCCATGAGGGACATTCTCCTCTGGGACTGGCGATATCAGAAAATCATAGTTTACTGGCTAAATTTCTTATTGAGAGTGGTGCCGATATTGAGTACAAACATCCGACTGTTGGCTATGCAGCTATTCACATCGCGGCCCAAAATGGCAATATAGATCTCGTTGACTTTTTGTTAAGGAAGGGAGTTTCCATTAATTCACTTGGACAAAATGATGAACCGCCCCTAATAATTGCCATAAATAAAGGGCACAAGGATATCGTAAAATTGCTATTAGCAAACAATGCCGATACGAATTTAGCTACAAAAGATTTAGGGATTGTATCGTATGCAATTTTATTTGGGACACTTGAAATTCTAAAAATATTATGTGACAACGGAGCAGATTTAACAAAACCTAACGTCCAGGGTTTGACACCTTTGCAAATAGCTACATTTTCTAAGCATCCCGAAAAAATATCTTATATTCAGACTCAAATTTCTGCAAAAACCTTGGCAGATTCAGGCTTTTTTGAAACGAACTCATTACAAAGAAAAAGCTCTATTGCAGAAAATGAAGCTAGCCCTAATTCCAAAAAACGGTCATAAAAATATAGCTAAGGGGTTTAGGGGCAAGTTAGTATACGTGTAAATTTGACCAGTACAACATTTTAAAATGTGGTTTTATCCCTTGTCACGCCTAGGTTTCCGGGTTTTTATTCAAATCTAAAACATACTCACCAAATCACTTAATCATCGAAAAATACATATTAACTATTTTGGGTTATGGAACAGGGCTTGGTCCGAAACAAACTGCTAAACATATTAGGGCGGACATTGAACCACGTACTATATCACGGCTAAACAAAAAACATATTTCTATTAATATCACTTTAATCGCCTGACCATAAGCCGGGTTTTATCGGTGTTGATGAAACTGACTTCGCAGGCTGGGTTGCTCTTCATGAGTTTTTTAAGAAACCTTTTAGCCGCAATAGTATTGCGTCGATGAGATAAATAAAAGTCAATCGTATTACCTAGTTCATCAATTGCACGATATAGGTATTTCCATTCTCCTTTTATTTTGATGTAGGTTTCATCCAGATGCCAACATCTAGAATAGCGTTTCTTATGCCACTCCAAGCGTTTTTTAAGCTCGGGGCATAGTGCTTAACCCAACGATAAATGGAGGGTCGGCCGGGATTCTGACGAAAGGGGCGTTTATAAAATAATTCAATAAAAACAGGGTGTTAAAAAATATTCTTTTTTTCTTTTAGAATTTGGACTTTAATTTAATAAAAGTCATTGTGTATAACTATAAATAAATTTGTTCATATTAAATCAGGAAACGGTCCTTTTCGTCAGAATCCCGGCGACCCTCAATGTATTAAAAACTCAGAACAATATTTCAATAAGTAACTATCTTTATTTAATTTCATTTCTTTATTCTGTTTTTCTATAAAAAACAGACATTTAGGAACACAGGGGCTGTAGACATTCCTTTTTTGTATATAAGAGGATGTGTATGGTAATCGGAAACACAAGCATATCCGATGAGCATGTTTATATCCTTAGTAAAATATCCTAATAAATTAAATGACACGTTAACTTTGAATAATTTACGATATTTATTAACCGATTTGCGCGATATCCTTGCCTATAGAGAGGGTAGGGTGTTGGCGTAAAATAACCCCCGTTTTATTAGCCGCATGTCAATTTGACATATATGTCGTAATGACATATAATTCTATTAAATACTTTGGAGCACAATATTTTGCGTGTCATTTCTAAGAAAAAACTTCGTGACTATTATACAAGTAATGTGCAATCCGAAATTCCTCTGACAGAATGGTACTATAAAGTGTTAGAAACAAACGCTTCCAATATTTTCGAATTGAGGCAAGTTTTTAATAGTGTTGATCCTGTATTTGGCTACACTGGCTACACTGGCTACACTGTCTTTAATGTTGGTGGAAATAATTATCGTCTAATTACAGCGATTCATTACAATACCCAAACTTGTTATGTCAGAACAATTTGGACGCATGCTGAATATGACAAACCAATTAATAAAGATAAATTAAAGCGAGGTGATTTATGAACGCACTTGCCATTGACTATATTGATCATAAAACTAAACATAAATTTCATTTACCATTAATAGCATTTAAAAAACCTATTGATGATAAGGAATATAAATATCTTGAGGGTATTCTAGATCATTTAATTGACGAAGTACGTGATGATGAGAGTCATCCTTTAGCTTTGGCAATGCAAATTATAGGAGAGAATTTAGAGCAGTACGATAATGAACATTTTCCTGCAATTGGCGAACATGTTACGGATGTTAGTTTGGTTAAGTATCTAATGGAAATTAATCAGCTTCACCAAAAGGATCTTGCATCTATATTTAGCGGCCAAGCAAATGTATCTAAGTTTCTAAATGGTGAACGAGGCTTAGGGAAAAAGCATATATCTGAATTAAAAAGGAAATTTAAAATTAGTGCTGACTTTTTTCTAAAATAAGAAATGAATTGGGTAAAACTATGAAAGATGTTTTTGCTATTAGAAATTCAAAAAATTGTTCATGATGATAAGTAGAGGCAACTCTGAGAAGCTTGACAGAAGGGTGGGGCTTTAAATTAGCTCTTTAATATTTCCTCTAAGTCTTATTAATTCTAATAATTAGTTATTATACTCAGTTGAATTAAACATGAAACTATTTGATTAAAGAATTCGTTAGGTGTTTTATAACCTAAGTCTTTTATAGACCTACCCAAGGATAAGTAATTCATTACCAATGAGTAATTATGATTATAAGAGAATATGCTGTATAATTATACAATGATTCGTGTTTTTAGGATGTGTTTATGCTTACAGAATTTGATTTTCTCGATGCTATACGCCTAAATAATATATTTAGAGTGAAGCAATATATTGCTGAGAATTTTAATAATCAAGATGCATTTAATGTAGTTTCACCCACTGGTAGATCTGCGCTACATTTTGCCGTTTTAACCAGAAGCTTAGAAATGGTAGCTTTATTATTATCAGCACCAGGAATTGAATTAAATTTTGCAGACAAAAATGATAATACAGCTTTATCAAATGCCAAAAGATCTAACCTTAAAGAAATAGAAAATATTTTAATAGAAGCGGGCGCAAATGATGTCTTAAAAAAAAATCTAGTAATATTGTATACAGACATCAAATGGAACTATCAAAGAAAATTGAGATTTCATCAGATACTGTCGCTTTAAATGTTGCTATGTCAGAAATGAAAATAATCATGTGCTCAACAGATGATGATATTTTTTTATTTACTGATGGCATGGGACTCTGTGTGGGTATAATCGCCTATTGCGAATTAAAAAATAATCAAAAGATAATAGCAGTGTATCACATGTCTCCGATTGAATTTGAAAATATAGGAGCGGAAGATGAATACAACCCTAATGTTGAAAATTGTAAAGTTCCATCTCAATATTATCCCCTTAATTTTCATAAATTTATAGATAACATAAGAAAATTTACCGAAGAAACGGACATCATTAAGTTATATTTCTGTGGGGGAAGAAAAACTGTATATAGTCCTTTTGAATTTTATTGCGATTATGTAAGGCAGTTACCCTACGTATTACTTATGGGTAATTGTTTTGGGCGATATACATTAGAGCATATGTTTGGATTCGATATTCCTCCAGACGACATTTCGCTTACCGCTGGAATTCATTCTTCAGGAAGAGTCACATTAGCACCTCATGCCCATGGTGTAGACGACCGTTATAAGGATGAGTATTATTTAACAAAATATTGCGAATATTACGGAACAACCCAGCCCCCCAATAAATTAGTACGTGGTTTTAGGAATCTAACGATAGAAGCATATGAAAAACATAGCATATGTTTTAAAAAACACGAGACCGGATGTTATATTTATCAACCTCCTAATAAATCAAATTTAAATTTGCCTTTTTTTAAACCTGTAAAAATAGATGGCACTGAAAAAAATATATCAGATGTGAGTGCTATTGATTTATCCAAATCCAATTAATAATGACACATAATTAATGAAAAATGCTTGGCCTTATAGAAACTCTTTGTCAATTGGCAAGGTGAAGGCCGGTTAGTTTTTTTACTAAAATTTTTATTTTGAAATCGCAGGAATAATAATTTTTCTTTAAAATAGAATAACTTGCTTCATATGAAATACTGGAGAGTAGGGGAGAGCATTATTCGCTCTCGGTAGTTCCCACTCCTGTAATTAAGCAACATATTCTATCTAATATATGAGTAAATAATAAACAAAATATGCGCTAATTAGTGGGAACTACCAGGGGCGGATTCAACGCGCTAATGCAACTATTTTATTATTACTTAATTATCCTACATTAATGCGAATGGACGAATATAATTAAATTTATGAATTTTTTCCTCATCTAGGTTTTTTGTAAAATAAAACTCCATTAATTTATTGCGCGCTTTGTCATCAGTACAGTAGAAATTCTTCATAATGCATAAATCCACATAAAGGCCTGGTGTAATGAACTGAACGCTAGTTACTCAAGACGAACCATTATAAATACACTAAAGTAATAGATATCAAGCAATGCGCTTGTATTTGTAACAAATAACCCATTGTAATTTTGAAAACAAAACTATGTTGCTAACATTATTATTTTACTGACAGACCATATAATATGGGCGATGGTACATTATGCTGATAAATCAGCGCTAGATGAAATTAACCCCCTTATCATCTTTATCTTTTAAAGGCTTGAAAAAAGGCACCGATGTGTCTAAAGCAAAAATATTAAATATTAAAATGGATGAAAGATTTTACTGAGCTATTGCATATTTAAAGATTTAAGTGATCTATTGGATTGCATTTTCCAGATCGGTTTAAATTCTTTTTGTGCTAAAATTGGATAACATGAGCTAATTTCGTGGGTAAAATAATGAAAATTGATTATGTTGATTGTTTAGTCAGTGTAACAAATGATGACCTTATAGATGGTGTTTTTATAGTTCCTAATGGGGTTGCTTCATTTGGTGATTTTGCATTTAAAAAAGCCACTAACTTAACGCAAATAGATATTCCTGAATGGGTGACCTCTATTGATGATGATGTATTTGCTAATTGCACCCTTTTAGTGCGAATGATTATTCCTAATTCTGTGACTGAAATGGGTCCAAGTGTTTTTGATAATTGTACTAGTTTAGAACAAATTACCATTTCAGAAGCTATTACCATCATTGAGTTCCATACATTTAAAGGTTGCAAAAGCTTAAAGCAAGTAAATATTCCTGGTAAAGTTAATTCTATTGGCTTGGGTGCATTTTCTGGGTGCGCTAGTTTAGAGCAAGTAATTCTTCCAGATATGCTTACCTCTCTGGGTGATTCTGTGTTTTGGCAGTGTATAAGCTTAAAACGAATGGATATACCACGTGGCGTTAGTGCTATTGAAGATACAACTTTTTATGGCTGTACCAGCTTATCACAAGTAACTATTCCAGACACTGTCAAATTCATAGGTGTTTCTGCATTTAATGGCTGCACCAGCTTAACAAAAATGTCTATTCCGGGTAGCGTTAATTTTATTCGAAGGGGAGCATTTTATAATTGTACCAGTTTAAATCACATGGTTATTGCATATGGTCTTACTGCTATAGGCGAAACTGTATTTAAGAATTGTAGCAGTTTAACAGAAATAGTTATCCCCGGTAGCGTAACTTTCATAGGTGGTGAAGCATTTTCTGGTTGTACTAGTTTAGAAAGGATTAATATTATTGCCAAGTCTGCGGAAGAATTCGAAAGAGTCCGAGCACTTATTCCTCCTGAATTACGTTCAAAATCTAGAGACAATGTGAGTGAGCATTTTAGCACTATTAAAGCCTACTTAAATCAAGTTGAATCCGATGAGGAGCAGATAGGATTAGAACAAATCAATTTATCAATTACTGAGTTGCAATCCCTTATTGATTCTAATAGTAACTTAAAAAGCCTTCAAACAGAGCTTGATTCTTTGGTAATAAAATGTTGCCTAAATCAAGGTGATTTGGAAAGTGCTGAAGAGTATTTTGGTCAGCATGGCCCTTTTACAACTGATGTGGCTTTTGAGTTCTTTTCGGCACTGTTTGCAATAGAGTTCTCAGAAGAAAATTATATAAAAGAGCACAAAAAACTGATTAGGTTATTTAAAGAATATGATGAAGACCTTAATATCCGAATTTTTTTAGAGCAATCAGTGCTTTCGGTATTAACAGGAAAAAGAGTCACATTAGAGCAAACCATTAAAAGTCATCATATTGACCGGTGCCTTCCTTATTCTAAAATTGCAGCCCATATTATAGAGTTTATTGGGTCAACAGTTAATGTTGAGTTAAAAAATCAGCTAAATTATATCAAAGACAATTTAGTGCTACTCACTATCAATGAAATGCACTTACTTCTAAGTATGTCAGGTCTTCAAGAGAAATTTATAAAGGAATATGGCTCTATTAATGTTATTGCTTATGAAGCGCTAATTGAGCTGGAAAATATACAGGATGTTACAACTTATACTGTACACGGTAGTGAAAAAAATACCACGGATGCTATTTTAAACACGCTTACCAATGCTATTGATGAGAAAATTAAAGTTTTAAAAGATGCTCCGAAATTGGTTGTTTCTCCACTTAGTATTTTTCAACAGTCCAAAAAAGAATTGGATGATCCTAATCCGATAATCGAAAATTCATTGAATAAATAACGTACCAATTTAACTGATGTTGGGAGGAGTATTGTATGCTAGGTGTAACCTGGGCAAGTTATATCTAGGGGTAGCGACCCCTAAAAGCAGATTTTATATATGACTTATTTTTGATGATTGATAGCAAGTTCATCAAAATATTTTTTTGACTCCGAAAAATTTTTCTCGTAATAGAGCTGAAGGTTATCCGGTAAGGGTTGACGTGGTCAACCAAATTGTTACACCCTAGTTAAGCAACTTTCATTAAAACATCGCTCTGTTTTTCAAATTGATTTGGGCTTAAATATCCCAAATATGAATGTAATCTGTGGCTGTTATAGAACATGGTGATGTAATTCA
>JARLJR010000049.1 GCA_031291095.1 Legionella sp.
ATGAATTACAGACGCGTTGCAAAATGCGTCTGTAATTTAACTATTAAGGAAAATAATTGAGGTGCAATTTAAATGGAAATTGAAGATTTTCAAAAATATACCGGACATTGTTTTCATGGTACTGAGGCACCCTGTATGTCGGCCTGTCCCCTCAAGGTTGACGTTCGGGCTGTTATCGAAAAAGTTCAAAAGGGTAATTTCACTGTAGCCTATAGATTATATCGAAATCAAGTTCTATTTCCACGGATTGTAAGTGCAATATGCGAGCATCCCTGTAACGATGTGTGTCTTCGGAAGGCGGCTGATGCAGCCATTAACCTACGATACATCGAGCAAGCCTGTGTTGAATTGACCAAGGATAGAGATCCCATCAGTTATAATGTTCCTCCGAAAAAGCATCGGATTGTCATTATTGGAGCAGGGCTTAGTGGTATGTCGTGTGCTCTGAAACTTGCCAACAGAAATTATGCTGTGACTGTTTATGAAAAGAACGATATCCCTGGAGGTAAACTCGCTAAAATATTGCCAACGGATCTCTATCTGTCTGAATTTCAAAATGAATTCACAAATACTTCCTATAATTTAGTGACATCCAAAGAAATTACCGAACTCGAAGAAGTTGAGGCTGATGCTGTTTATGTAGCTACCGGTGCAGGTGGTCGGACCTTCGGTTTGCAGGAAGAAATGAATTGCAACTCTCTTGGAACCAAAAGGACGGGTTTCTTTCTTGGTGGAAGTGTGATCGGCTCAAGTTCAATCGAAGCGATTGAACACGGGATTCGTGCATCTCAATCGATCGAAAAGTATCTAAAAGTTGGACTTATGGATGGAGTTCGTGAAACATACGCCAAACGATCGATTGTTCAAAATTATTATAAGCTGCCGATTGCCGCTGGAGTATTTATCCGGAATTTACACGAAATAAACACCGAACAGGCCATTGCTGAAGCAAAACGTTGCTCCAAGTGTGATTGCAGCTTATGTGTAGATTCTTGTGCATTAATGCAGAAGTTCAATAAAGATCCTAAGCGAATAGTATCAGATGCAATGACCACCCTTCGTCCTATTGAAAAGTTTTCCAAAAGAATAGCAAGCAGACTTATAAACTCCTGTAATATGTGCGGTCTTTGCGAAACGGTATGCCCTGAAAAGGTTGATATGGAAGATTGTTTGCTGCAGGCAAGACATTTCTTATTTAAAGATGAAGCAATCCCTCCCGCTTACCATGATTTTTGGTTGCGCGATATGGAGTTTGCTAATTCCGATCAAGCTCATGTCTTTATTTCTCCGGAAAGCGGTAAGAAGAGCCGGTATATGTTTTTCCCTGGGTGTCAACTCGGAGCATCTGAGCCAAATTATGTTTTAAAAGCTTATGGATTCCTTAAAGAGCTTTTTAATGATACTTCGCTTTTGGTGGGGTGTTGCGGTGTACCTGCCGATTGGGCAGGGGATGAAGAGCTGCGGGATACGGTTCAAAACAATATCCTTCAGGAATGGAGCAAAATAGGTGAACCAACGGTCATTTTATCCTGTCCGACCTGCATGAAAACATTTAGCCGTTATTTACCCCAAATTAAAATTGTATCTTTCTACAATATCATGGTTGAACACCCACGATCTGAATGGAAAGCAAAAGGGAAGGGAAAAACCATATCGGTATTTGACCCTTGCGCCAGCCGATATGATCGTGCCATGCAGGCGGATATCCGTAAACTGATCACTGAAGCCGGTTTTCAGATTGAAGAAATGGGGAATAATGGGGCAAAGGCACGATGTTGCAGTTTTGGGGGGCATATTCAAGCCGCAAATCTTGAATTGGTTAAGAAGATAACGACAGACCGAATTCGGGAAAATAATAACCCTTATGTCACCTACTGCTCAAACTGTCGAGATACTTTTGCTTCAGAGGGTAAAGCAAGCAGTCATTTATTAGACATTTTCTTTGATATAGGTTCTCAAGATCGTTTAGCTCCGAATTTGTCTGAACGAAGACGAAACAGGGTCGCCTTAGCCAATGAACTGAAAGGCAATGGAATAGTAGAGGGAAGAACGGATCATAAATTGGAGCGTGCTAATTTAAAGATACCCCCTGAATTGCAAAAAGAGATGAATGATCATTTAATACTGGAAGAGGATGTTCTTGCAGTAATCGAGCATAGTGAAGTAACTGGGAAGGTGCTTTACAATAACAATACAGGGGATTATACGGGGCATTTATCACAGGGAGTCATCACGTATTGGGTTACCTATAGAAAAACAAACTCGGGCTACGAATTAAAAAATGTGTACTCTCACCGTATGAAAATTGAGGAGAATAAACGATGAACGATGACGAACTATATTGTGTCAAATGCAATGAGCGATTAGTACCTTTAAAAACCACGTTTATATATTTAAAACACGAATTCTATGTTGATTTACCACGTTGCCC
>JARLJR010000050.1 GCA_031291095.1 Legionella sp.
ATTGGAATACAGCAACTGAACTAAACAGCTTATCATTCGATATCGAAAAGACAAATTCCGGCAATGCTGCCTGGCAGAAAATCGCTTCCGTAAAAGCATCGGGTAACAGCAGCTCCCCTAAATCTTATTCATATGTTGATATCGTTACTGCAGCAGGAAATTTCAGCTACCGCCTCAAAATGACTGATATCGATGGCAGCTTTAAATACAGCACAATTGTAAATGCAGATGTTTCAGCTCCCGTTAAATATGAACTTGCACAAAACTTCCCAAATCCCTGGAACCCGACTACTACCATCCGCTATAAAATGCCGGTCAATGGTTTGGTATCCATAAAAGTATTCGATGCTCTCGGAAAAGAAATAACTACATTGGTAAATGAAATAAAACCTGCCGGTAATTACGAAGTTACACTAAACGGCAAGAACCTTAGCAGCGGTATATATTACTATCAAATGAGAGCCGGCAACTTTATCGAAACAAAAAAGATAACTTTAATTAAATAAGTTTATCTTCCTTTGCTCCTATTTATATTGCCCTTATTTGGCTCTAATTTGCTTCTTATTTAAGGGCATCAAATGTTTTACGTTAAAAAAATCAGCAGATTGTATTGCCATTATTTGGCTCTAATTTGCTTCTTATTTGGTTCTTATTTGGTTCTTATTTGCTTCTTATTTAAGGGCATCAAATGTTTTACGTTAAAAAAAATCAGCGGAATGGAATGGCAGCGAGGAAAGCTGTTTGAGCATAGCGAGTTCTTTCCGAGCAATGGAATGGAGCTGATTTTTTAGTAAAACATTTGCAGCCTTGATCTTTTGCCTACTTTTCGATCAAGCGAAAAGTAGGGGAAAGAATCCTTCAAACGAAAAGTAGCGGAAAAAACTTATCTTACTATCGCCAGCTTCTGTACCACATTCTCTGTTACATTCCCCTTCTTCATCACCATCTTATAAAAATAAACTCCGTTAGCCAGTTCATCCCCATCCTGATCCCTACCGTCCCAGTGTATCCTGTTAAAATCATAGTTAAGCTCAAACGACTTCTTATCTATCTCTCTTATAAGTCTTCCCGCTACTGTGTATATGCTTATCTTTAATTCATCCGGTATCTGCGTAAGCTTGAACGTAAAATATGTGTCCCTCGCAAATGGATTCGGAAAATTATAAACATCAAGAAGTTTCGCAGCATCGCTTACCTGGAAGTTTCTCGTTATACCTGCAGAATCACTCATTACTCCAAGTGCATTCTTCCCCTTTACATTTAATGTATATGAACCGTTTGCCAGCTTGGGACTGTATTCCACTACCATCTTTGGATTTGTTGTATTATAAAAAACACTTACAGATGGATTGTTTATATTACTTATCAGTGTATCATTCAACGTCATCATTATCGAAGAGGGATCCGTTACAGGTAAAAGCGACGGATCATTCAATTCCGCTTTTATCTTTGGAGTAGATGATATATAATCACCATCTATAATATCCGCTCCATCAATGGTCATCTTTAACATGGGATGTGTGGTATCCCTTTTTATATAAAATGGAAGCGCATAAATATTATTGTCCTTATAATATTCAGTTATCTTATTATCAGGATCAATATTAATTATAAATGTCCCCGCTCCGGCTCCCGCTGTTGTGGGATATACAATATTAAAACTTTTTGATGATCCCGGCATTAAACTGTCTGCTACATTTTCACTTATAGTCTCTCTTGAATTATCAGGCTCCACTCTCTCTACCCTTACCTTTACGCTGTCTACATACGTATATCCTTCATTGAATACTCTGAAATTAAGGTTAAGAGATTCTCCTATTGTTACCGTATCCTTTAGTAATTTTACTGCC
>JARLJR010000005.1 GCA_031291095.1 Legionella sp.
CTTCCGTAGGCTAAGCACACAACGCCTTACCCAGTAGCGGCAGGTTTTCGTGTACTCGCCTCCGAACCGTACGTGCACCTCTCGATGCATACGGCTCTCCATTTGTGTTAATTTAGAAGTCCTTTATGCAACTTGTCATGACATACTGGACAGAGAACGAGAGTCTTTCGATTGATTTGGATCATTTTTCGTTCCCATGCAGTAACGCCAGATAACTCAGATAGTTTTCTGACCTGATGAGTGCTGACATTTAAGTCCGCACTTCCACACCATTCGCATTGGTGACTGAGCAGACGACTCGTCAGTTCCTTTGATTGATGTTTCCCGGATTTTCTCATGATTATGGGTTGCTTCCTAAAACCATAATCATATAGGTAGATGGTTTTAGGTTTGCTGTCGGTTGAGAAGTTTATTCGAAACCGTCCGTCATGGGAGTGCTTCTGCATGATTTTTCGGACACTGCAATTGTGTTTTCCAGCGAGTGTTTTCATCAAACTGTATTTCATGATGTAATAATAATCATTGAGCACAGATACATTGTTAGCAATCTTGTAGTATTGATAAAGACCTTGGATTTCCCAGTTGTATATTCTGACAATTTCATGATCAGGAAAGTACAATAGATTGGGTCTTGCGCAAGGTTTCCATGTTTCGGATAGTCCTTTTTGATTGCTGATTTTTAGTGCCTTATACAGTTTTAGCTTTTTTAGCCAGGCATCCTGTGGAAGATAGAGTTTGACCTTTCCGTTATGCTTGTCAGAAAGCTTACCGAGTTTATCTTTGGAAGGTGTACCTTTTCTACCTATGGTAATGCCGTATCCAAGGAACTGTGCTTTATCCTTACCGTGAGTAATTAATGTTTTCTCCAGTGACAGTTCCAAATGGAGCTGTTCAGAGAGAAAGCCACTGACTTCATCCTTGACCTGTTCTGCGTTCAGTTTGTTGCCGATGATACCGATGATAAAGTCATCTGCATACCTCTGATAGAAGATTCTTTTATATGATGAGTCCATGGGGTCAGAGCTGGTCCTGGAAACCCGTATGTTACGAAGTTGTTTAAGACTGCGTATCATGTCTGCTTTTTCCTTGGATGAGTCAGGAAGTTTTGAAATTTTTCCACGGAGGTGTTGTTCCTTGTTCTGGATACGGTTATATTCAGGTGACCGCTTTCGCTTTTCATTGCGATCAAAGGCGTTTTTGAATTCAGCCATATGCTGGTCAAATTCATTCAGATAAACGTTTGCTAAAATCGGACTGATGAGTGAACCTTGGTGAAGACCTTTATTTGGCTTAAAATGGATGCCATTTTCCACATATCCTGCTCTAAGGAATTTCCAGATAAGACTAATGAAGTATTCATCTTTAATCCTACGTCTTAGTATGGAAATCAGGATATGGTGGTCAATGTTATCGAAAAAGCCCAATTTAGCGATGTAAGATAGAGCCATAAGATTTCTCTAGTACAAGATCATGAAGTCTTGTAAACTAGCAAAGAAAGAAGGGCTTATCTTATGGAATCCACCATTGAAGGCTATCGCGAATTCCAAAGCATCATTCGGGGGTA
>JARLJR010000051.1 GCA_031291095.1 Legionella sp.
CGCGCGAGCATTAACTTCCCTTTATCGCTTAAAGCAGTTCATTCATGAATTCATCGAAGACATTGCCCTCTTTGCTCTCAAAGAGACTAAAGTTAAATCTCCTGGAGGGACTGCACCAGGAGATTGCTTTTAATGCTTTTTTCTTCCAAGTCCTTAGCTTGACGGCTATGGACTTCAAACCCCCACCCCAAGACATATTGGACTTGGGGAGTAATGAAACCGTTAACCCCAAGTCCAAAAAAATAATGGTTAAAAGAAGTAAGATGGTTCCGTCCTTTCTGCAAGTTCTTTAGTTATCTCTATAGAGATATCAAAGGATAAACCATTGACTTTTAATATCTCTAAAACTTTAGACTCTTCTTGCTCATTAGAAGCGGTATAAGCTAATTTATAACCTTTATTTTGTAGAGCAATTAACCTATCCTTGAACTGTGGTTGCAATATCAAAGAAGGAAAACTTGCTCCATAGTTGAACATTGTTTTAACAAAAGACTTTTCATTAAAACAATCCGGATCGAGCACCAAAATTTTCTCAACATAGGCACCATGTTCTGCGATTTTTTTGTCAAGCATTTCCGCTATTTGAGATTCAAATTCATTCAGCGAGCCAAGAGCGTCAGTAAAGATTACATCATTGCTTGAACGTGCTAAAAATTGAACAGGTGCATTCCAATCTTTAGTTTGAGCAACAACCGCTTCACATATATATAAATTGGGATGTATATAACCAAAAATAAACGCAAAATTATTTTTTCTATAATTTTTTTCAAAGGCAGCTTTAGCTTGCCACTCCTGCTCTTCACTGTGATCATCGTTTAGCACTTCTTTTAAATAGGCTTCTAGTTCATGATCATATGCTTTATAACCTATTTCTTCTTGAAATCGATCATAATTAGCTTTTTGCTGTTGAAAAGTGGTTAAAAACTGTTTAGTGTAAAAAACTTCGAGTTGATGATATTGCATCCTTTTTTCGGTATTTCTTATTATTTCATATCCCATAAGCACCTCATGATTAAATAAAAGATTTATTTTAGCTCAATAGCAGACTCAGTATGTTATTTTTGGATAGTCCTTAATGCGAACGCGCAACACTTTAACAAAATGTCCGTGATTCGTCTATGATGATATTAATTGAAACGCACATATGTGGGAATATATCTATGTGAGCTTTTTTTGGGGTAGCGATCCCATCTGTGTCAGAATTTACGATTTGGCGCCTAAGTTTGCTCTAGAATCGTAAATTCGCAACAATTTTGCCTACCGCAAGCTCTACGTTCTGCGTAATCTCTAGTGCTTGATAGCTCAAGTTCCAAAAAGAGGCATATTTGTTACTCTGCTCGACGTATATATCGCCAGCTCGAAAACCATCTTTGATCGCAACTGCAAGCCCCATTTCCCAGAGATTGCGTTTAATTTCTCCATTCTTATCTCGCATTGCTGCCCATCCATAAATTTGGTGCCTATGCCATTGGGAATCTTAGCAATTTCTTGTTTATCGAGTTTGCGTACCAGCTCTATTGCTTGCTCTAGGCCTACTGTGTACGTCGTAGCTGTTTTCGGTCAACATTATAATAGATTATGAGTCCAGAACGACCATAATATGTGCAACATTTGGTACTATTTGACGTTTACTTGCCGCGTTGAATCATTGAAGTCTCATTGTGTAAGTATTTAAGTCCAAAAACATCTATTTAGGGACGGTAATGACAACTACATCATGTAAATGGGAACTAATCTTGACCGAAAACAGCTACGACGTACACAGTAGGCCTTTAAATGAAAATACTAATGGATTAGTCCGTCAATATCTCAAGAAAGGAAGTTGTTTTACGAACGTGAATGATCAGGATTTAGAAATAATCGCAGATCAACTGAACAGTCGACCAAGAAAAAGTTTAGGATACGCAACGCC
>JARLJR010000006.1 GCA_031291095.1 Legionella sp.
GATATTTGCATTTTACTCTGACGGAATAACCGAAGCGATAAACGAGCAGGAGGATTTCTTTGGTGAAGAGAAGCTTGCGGGGTTATTAAAGGGGAAGACCAATATGCCTTCGACGGAACTAATGGATGAGATATGGGAGTCACTAAAGGTATTCAGGGGAAAGGCAGAGCAGAATGATGATATGACAATGGTGTTGGTGAAGGTGGCGTGATTCATACAGTTGTTTGTCGGTAGGGGCTCACAACTGCTTTAAAACGCAATCTAGAGCAACTTGGCATGCTAGGGGAGAGATTAAACGGAACATTAGCAGCCAGCTTACATAATGAACATTATTGAACTATTTAAACCATCTTTACAGTTCATTCTTTTTCTATCGAGTCCCATAATGTGGCTTTATGTAAACTCGGCACGTCGCCCGCCTAGACATTTCTTGAAAATGTCGGCGGGCTTTATATCATCACTTAAAATTGCTCGTCTACGGGCACGCTCCCGTTGTGGCCACGCCCTTCACCTCGCTATATATAAATTATGAGTAGATATTTTATATTCTTTTATTAAAAAATGATTGAGTATTTAGAGAATATACACTAAGTTTGATTTAGTTTAAGACAATTTTGGATAGGAAATCTGAGGAAGAATCCATTGTTAAAATCAAAATATTAGGCGTCTCAATGAAATATTTATATAATGGAATAATATTTCTCTCCATATATTTTATATTTGCAAGCAATATCATTGCCCAACCGTATCTTTATAAATCTATTAATCCGTGCCCATCTCACATATGTTATGAAGTACTAAAAATTAATCTGACTGATGGCCGTAAAAACATTTGTTATGATGGTGGTGATCAAGATGTTATGTGGGATAATACTCAATCCTGGGTATTCTGCGGTCACCGCGAATATTATTTTGCTTTTAGCCCTTCTGATACAAGTCAAGAATGGGATTGCCCCTTTTCTCCAAATGTTGTTGTTGTTTCGAATAAGAACCACAAATTATTTGTACTTGATCAAGTTGATGAAAACGAATTTTTTTCTGTCTTTAACCTAAACACAAAAGAAAGGGAATTGTCTTTTGAGATTCATACATGTACGGGGGATGGCCAAATTTTTCTTTCTCAGGATGAAAATAAATTATACTTTACTTTTTTTGATACTGTTGATTCAGACAGAGATGACAAGACAAAACTTGCCACTCTCTCTGTTGCAACAAACCAAATTATAAAGACAATAAATATACAGGATATAGGGTACCCTGGTTCAAGCGGTTATGTTTTAAGTAACGGCAAAAAAGGGAAAGGGATTATAACTTCATATTTTGATAACTCAACTAACGATAAATATTATAAAATTTATGATTTTGATAATGGTACCAGTTCTCCCTTTATTTATCAAAAAGGATATTATTATCCAAAATTTACTAATGATGGTAAATATTTGGTACTAGTGGAAATAATAGATAGTTTAAATGGATCGGGAAACCATACTGACAATGCAGACAAAACAGGTAAGTTTTTAATATTTAATTTTGAAAATCAAAAATTAGTTAAAACCATTCAATTACCTCCTGAATGGAATGTATATACATTCGATAATTTCCCCAATAATATCTATTACTTTAATGATAGTACAGAAAAAGCCATTACTCTTAACATTGATTCCCTGGTAAATATGCCTTCCGGTCCAACCGATTCACCCAAAGTAATAATGTATAACCTTGGTACCACAGTTTTTACAGCAGACTTTATTAACAGAAAAATTAAATATGAAGTTGGCAATGGATTTACGATAATTAAGTTCCAATCTGCAGTAGGGGATAAGTTAATTTATAATGAATATGATGAAAACAATAACCTCTTAGGAGTATTCTCATTCGACAAAGGATATATCAAAGGTTCTTATATAAAAGACAAAAGTAAAAAAACAATTCATTTCAATCGAATAGATAAGGAATCCTAATGGTCTGTTAATAAGTCTAAGATAGTCCATAAGAAATTATTAGACTGAATTATTTTTGTTGCGCATATTTCCTTAAGCAATTATAAAACAATAATATAGTTCATGATTAAATGCTGATTTGACTATGGCGCTGATGAAGGAATCATAAAAGCCCATTATAAATGATAAAAACATTTTTAGTAGTCTCCTTGTTTGCGATTATGCTTATAGGTTGCAAAAGTAATTCAGTGGAACCTTACAATTATGAGAGGGATACACCGATATGGTTGCAAGTTAAAATTGATTCAATTACTGCGACACATAGAGATTATTATGTTGGGACTAAAGTATATCGTTACCAATGGAAAGGTACATTTCTTTTCGAATTTGATATTCCATTAAGTTCCTGCAGGCTTTGTGAGCTATATTATTATGACGGGACTAAAACTAATTCTCCTGATAGTAATACAGTTTTAGACTATGAAAATAATAGAACTGATAAAATGTTCATCTGGAAGTATCCGGAACCGTGAAAGGGTGGAGATAAAAAGGAAATAAGATATGGCGAGTGTTAAGAGCAGAATATTTAATTTGATGATGAGAAGCAGGCATTTGCTGAGTTCAATAATGTTGCTTTATGAAGCCCGGTAAGTTGCCTGCATAGGCATTTATGAAAATGCC
>JARLJR010000052.1 GCA_031291095.1 Legionella sp.
AAAACTGCCTATTCCAGAACAGATCATCTGGCGTAGGCCAAAAGAAAGTCTTTTGATTGTGAGAAGTGCAGCCAATAAACAATGTATCAGATTGTCAGGAATGCCACGGCCTCTTATATTGTTATTTTTCAAGGTTCCCTTAACAAAATTTTTCAACAGGCCCATGCTATGTCCGGTATCACTTGCGAAAACTGCGGGAAGGTTTGGAGTGTGCAAGAAGTAGCAAGGTCGATGTTTGATTATGGGGTCATCAATTTAACCAGCAGAGAAGAAGGAATTATAGCCTGTTCCTGTCCAGACAAGGAATGTTTTGGGCTATTCCGTTTCCCAGGTCCGACAGTCCCGTTAAATGATTTTTATAAAAATCTTTTTTCGCTCCAAAATCTGGATGACCATATTTACGTCACCAAATTGAGCTATTATTCCTCCCTGCCTCTTTCTTCGGAACACGTTAAAATTTTAGAAAGTTTTGATATACCTCATTATAGTTTATCTTCGATAACCAATTATGAAGATGAATTGGATGTATACCTATCTGAAAACCCAGAACTTGAAACTGATTACTATTGCTCATTGAACAGGATTGCCCCAGAAGTGATGGGGACCACTATGAATGTCTGGTGGTACAGAAAAGATGACATAGAAAAAATGTTTAAGATTGAACAGGCCAACGGATCACGTGTCTTTCCTCGCTATATGATGCATCATAATCTTCTTGAAGATATCGACAGGTTCTGCTGGGATCACCATTTGGAAAAGTTATTTTTTGATGGATTGGAAAAAAATTTATTATCCATGATGACATACAGCTGGGATATGGGTGAAATTGCAAAACAGTACGGTTTCTTGGAACTCCTAACGCCACCACGGGTAATACTCGGTAAAAAAGACGATGTATTTTCAAGCAATCATTATAAGAGCAACACGATATGGAAAAATTTTCATAAAGAATTTGTCCAGGAGCAGCTCTTGTCGCAGTCCGAACTGTTTATCGGGGAATATCTTGAACAATATTCCCAAACGCATTTCAGTTTCCAGCATGTTGAAGATTTAATTTCACGATATCGCGACAAGATATATAACGGTTTGACTTCCAGAAGAAAAAAAGATGCAGCCCGTCAGGAGACAATAGAAGAGCTTATCAAACAAGCCGATAAAGACGCACCGGCATTCAAGCACATTATTTCTAAGAGTGAGGAGGTCTTGCGGCTCAAATTAGACCTCAGTAAGCTCGTTAAAAATAATAAGAAACCATTTTCCATCCTTTTCACCGGAGAAACAGGCACCGGAAAAACGATCTTTGCCAAGGCCATACACGATGCAAGCGGCAGGAGAGGGAGATTTGTCAATGAGAATGCTGCTGCCATTCCCACTGGAATTTTTGAAGGAGCTTTGTTCGGCCATAAAAAGGGAGCATTTTCAGGAGCTGTCTCGGACAGTATTGGGTTTTTTCAATCTGCCAATCACGGCACCTTGTTTTTAGATGAAATTGGCGAAATTGACATAAGCCTTCAGGTAAAGTTGTTAAAGGCGATCGAGGAAGGATTCGTTTTACCACTGGGTTCTTCCGTACCCGTGGGTTTTAATGTTTTGATGTTGTTTGCCACAAACAAGGATCTTGAGAAAGCTATAGAAGAAGGTGGTTTCCGTGAAGATCTCTACTATAGAATAAGCTCCATCTCTTATACGATCCCACCCTTGAGGAAAAGAAAAAATGATATTCTTCCTCTTGCCCTCTATTTTGTAAAAAAATGTGCTGAAGAGAATGATAGGGAGAAAGTGGCAGAGATAAGGATCTCAAACGATGCGCAGGATCTGCTCCAATCTTATAAATGGCCAGGCAACACACGGGAGCTTGAAAATATAATCACCAAGATAATAAGGCATCGAGATCTGGATGATCTCCGAGACATCAGCGTAGATGAAATAGCACCAAATCTTCGTAAAATTAAACCTGACGCAAATGCTACCAGTAATAAATCCGGTCATGATGACTCTGTTTCTGATGCACCACCAGTTGTCAAAAAAGCAACTGGAAAAAGAAAAATGCCTGAAAAAGCTGAAATTGAAGAATTACTCAGGTTCTACACCAAGAAGAAGAAATACGGTGCTGTCAGCAAAGTGGCAAAGCACATAGGTGTAGATCCTGCGACCTTATCTCGAGAAATAAAAAGATTGCAGATATTTATCCCGTAATGCATAAGTTCTTTTTCAGTGGTTTTATCCGTTAAATTGGCAGCTATAATTACAGCATAAAGGATACACATATTGTTCGAGCTAGCATTCAAAAATATTGACGATGTTCTTTGGAAGGAAGCCGGTTGCGCCAGCGAATTGGACTATGCAGAACAGACCTCCTGGCTGCTGTTCCTGAAGTATTTGGACGGGCTAGAGGATGATAAGGCGATGGAAGCCGAGCTGGAAGGAAGGAAATACTCCTTCATCCTTGATGAGCCATACCGATGGGAAACATGGGCTGCCCCCAAAACCGCTGACGGCAAGCTTGACCATAACAAGGCTCTCTCCGGTGATGATCTCCGTGACTTCGTTGACCGGAAGCTATTTCCTTACCTGCACGGATTCAAGCAGAAGGCAACAGGACCCAACACCATCGAGTATAAGATCGGTGAGATATTCGGTGAGATCAAAAACAAGATTCACAGCGGCTATAACCTGCGTGAAATAATTGATCACATTGATGAGTTGCGTTTCCGGTCCCAGATGGAGAAGCATGAACTATCCCACCTTTATGAAGCCAAGATAAAGAACATGGGCAATGCGGGCAGGAATGGCGGTGAGTATTACACACCCCGTCCTTTAATCCGTGCAATTGTGCAGGTTGTTAAGCCTGAGATTGGAAAACGAATTTATGATGGGGCTGTAGGTTCAGCAGGCTTTTTATGTGAAGCCTTCGTCTACCTTAAAGCTCAATCTGGGCTCACCACTGCCGATCTGAAGACGCTCCAAGAGAGTACATTCTACGGGAAAGAAAAGAAATCCCTGGCCTATGTCATCGCCATTATGAACATGATCTTGCATGGCATTGAGGCACCCAACATAATCCACACCAATACGCTCACCGAGAATCTGGCCGATATTGAGGAGAAAGACCGTTACGATATCATATTAGCCAATCCTCCCTTCGGAGGAAAAGAGCGCAAGGAGGTTCAGCAAAACTTCCCTATTCGGACCGGCGAGACAGCATTTCTGTTCCTTCAGCACTTCATCAAAATGCTCAGAGCCGGTGGCAGAGCTGGTGTGGTCATCAAGAACACCTTCTTATCCAATACCGATAACGCCTCGGTGAGCCTGCGAAAGCTGCTCTTGGAAAGCTGCAACCTGCATACGGTTTTAGACTGTCCCGGCGGTACATTCCAGGGGGCTGGTGTTAAGACAGTGGTGCTCTTCTTCGAGAAAGGCGCACCTACTCGCAAGATCTGGTATTACTCGCTTGATCCAGGTCGCAATTTGGGTAAGACCAACCCACTCAATGATGATGATCTCTCTGAGTTTGTCGAATTACAGAAGACTTTTGCTGACTCACCAAAGAGCTGGAGTGTTGAAGCGGCGAGTATTGACCAGACCACTTTTGATCTGTCAGTGAAAAATCCTGACGGCGGGGAAGAAGTCGTTCATCGCAGCGCTTTAGATATCATGGATGAAATTGCTAAACTAGATTCAGAGAGTGCAATCATACTCAACAATATTCGTAAACTCCTGTCGGGTAATAAAGGAGATTAAGCCATGACTGAAGATATTCGGTGGAAACAGCGTTTTAATAATTATCTCAAAGCCTTTCAAACAATCACCGACGCAGTAAAGCTGGCTGAACAACGAGATCTCTCAAATCTTGAAGAGCAAGGGCTGATTCAAGGTTTTGAATTCACCCATGAGTTAGCTTGGAATGTTTTGAAGGACTACCTGGAGTACCAGGGAATTACCGGTTTAATTGGGTCACGGGATGCGACACGTGTCGCATTCGCAAATAATCTGATTGAGAACGGTGAAGTCTGGATGGATATGATAACGGCCCGCAATCGAAGCTCTCATACCTACAATCCCGACACAGCTCGGGAAATTGTCGAGGAAATTTTAAATCGGTTTTATCCGGCCTATGAGCAAATGGCCCGAAAATTCACTGCCCTAAACGAGCTGTCCGAGAATAAATGATGCGCTACGGCCTCACCGAAGAAACAATAGGTAAAATCAGTACTGTACTGGCGAGTCACCCATCCATTGAGAAGGCTGTGCTGTTTGGATCTAGAGCGAAAGGAAACTTCAAGCCAGGCTCTGATATTGACCTGAGTCTTTACGGTGAAACGATTTCCTCAAAGGAGCTCGGTGAAATCAGTTCTGAGCTTGATGATTTGTTGCTCCCTTACAGCATTGACCTCTCGATATTCAAAGATATTGATCACGCCAAGCTACGTGAGCACATTGAGCGTGTTGGTAAAGTGTTTTACCAGCGTGCAAATGATGTCGAATGCCAGGGCTGTGTTGTGAAGACAGAATGGCCTTATAGAGCATTGGTTGAGGTTTGCCAGATTAAGCCACCAAAAGCTGAGGCTCGCCGTCTTCTTGCAAGAACGGATCTAGTGTCGTTTGTTCCGATGGAATACCTTGGGATTGACCAAAAGACCTTAATTCCGATTCAAATTAGGTCATTGGCTGAGGTTTGTGGCAGTTACACGTATTTTGCCAACGGTGACGTTCTACTCGCTAAAATTACACCCTGCTTTGAAAACGGTAAGTTGGGTATTGCTGCAAACCTAACTAATGGTATCGGATTTGGATCGAGCGAATATATTGTCTTTCGCCCTGATCATTCAGTAGACAAGGAGTGGCTTTATTACTTCCTGTCAAGAGAGACGTTCAGAATTGAAGGTGCTGCTCGCATGAGTGGTGCGGTTGGACATAAACGTATTTCGAAGGAATTCATAGAGACTTATCAGATCCCCGTCCCGCCCCTCCCCGAACAGAAACGCATTGTCGGCATCCTCGACAAAGCATTTGAAGGCATCTCCACTGCGAAAGCCAACGCCGAAAAGAACCTCCAGAACGCCCGTGCAATTTTTGAAAGCCACCTGCAATCTGTCTTTTCAAAGCGTGGTAAAGGATGGGTCGAGAGAAAAGTCTGTGAAATTGCAAAACACTCACTCGGAAAAATGCTGGATAAAGTAAAGAACCAAGGAGAACTGCAGCCATATTTAAGAAATGTTAATGTTCGTTGGTTTACTTTCGATTTGTCAGATCTTGTCGAAATGCGATTTCTTTCTCATGAGAATGAAAAATACACCGTTACGAAAGGTGATGTTCTTATTTGTGAAGGTGGATATCCTGGACGTGCTGCAATTTGGAACGAGGAATATTCAATCTATTTCCAAAAGGCTCTCCATCGTGTCCGGTTTCATGAACCGGAGCATAATAAATGGTTTATATATTACTTGTATTCTCAAGAAAAAAGTGGAGCTTTGCGGCGGTATTTTACCGGGACTGGAATTCAACACTTTACCGGACAAGTATTGAATCGGTACCCAATTCCAATTGCTCCGCTTCCTGAACTTCGACGGCATGTAGAAGGTTTTGATGAAATCTTTATTGAGACCCAACGCCTCGAATCCATTTACAAGAAGAAACTCGCAGCCCTCGACTCATTGAAAAAATCACTCCTTGACCAAGCCTTCATCGGTCAACTTTAGGAACCAGACATGAACGAAGCTGAAACCCGAGCCGAGCATATTGATCCTGCCCTGAAAGCAGTCGGCTGGGGTGTGGTTGATGGTAGTCGCATCCGGCGAGAATATCTCATCACGCTTGGTCGTATAGAGGGACATGGTAAGCGGGGTAAGGCTTTGACGGCAGATTATGTTCTGGAATACCGCAATACCAAATTAGCAGTAGTAGAGGCCAAAGCCTGGGACAAGCCGCTGACCGAAGGTGTTGCCCAGGCTAAAGAGTATGCTGGCAAGTTGGAGATCCGATTCACTTATGCGACCAACGGTCAAAGTATCTACAGCATCGACATGGATACCGGCAGTGAAGGTGAACTGACGCAGTATCCTACACCGGAAGAACTCTGGAACCGGACTTTTGCTATCCAAAACGCCTGGCGGGATCGTTTCGCTACGGTACCCTTTGAGGATAGAGGCGGCTATTTCCAAGGGCGCTACTATCAAGATATTGCAATTGAACGGGTACTGGAATCCATTGCTGACGGAGATGATCGTATCCTGCTGACATTGGCCACCGGCACAGGCAAAACCTTTATCGCCTTCCAAATTGCCTGGAAGCTGTTCCATAGTCGCTGGAACCTGACCGACTGGAAAAAAGAAGGTGATCCAAGCCGTCGCCCACGTATTCTTTTTCTGGCTGATCGTAACATATTGGCTAACCAGGCATACAATGCCTTTTCTGCCTTTCCTGAAGATGCCCTGGTACGCATAGCACCTGATGAGATCAAGAAGAAAGGCAAGGTCCCTAAAAACGGCAGTCTCTTTTTCACCATCTTCCAGACCTTCATGAGCGGGCAGCACAAAGATGAAAATCCATCTCCTTATTTCGGCGAGTATCCTGCTGATTTCTTTGATTTCATAGTTATCGACGAATGCCATCGTGGCGGAGCCAATGACGAGAGCAACTGGCGTGAGATTCTCGAACATTTTAAGCCTGCAGTACAACTCGGATTGACCGCCACCCCCAAACGTGAAGAAAATGTGGACACCTATGCCTACTTCGGTGATCCGGTCTATGTCTATTCACTAAAGGAAGGGATCAATGATGGATATCTCACGCCATTCCGAGTGAAACAGATTTCCACTACCATGGACGAGTATATCTATACTGTTGATGACGAGGTTATAGAGGGAGAGATAGAGGAAGGCAGACGTTACGAAGAACCCGATTTTAACAGGCTCATAGAGATCAAGGCACGAGAGAAGAAGCGGGTTGAAATCTTCATGTCTCTTATTAACCAAAATGAGAAGACCCTGGTTTTCTGTGCGAATCAGGCCCATGCATTGGCAGTGCGGGACCTCATCAACCAGATGAAGAATAGTGCTGATCCAAACTACTGCCAACGAGTGACTGCTAATGACGGTGCGCTGGGAGAACAATATCTCCGTGACTTCCAGGACAACGAAAAAATTATACCCACTATTCTCACCACATCCCAAAAGCTCTCTACAGGCGTTGATGCCCGCAATATCCGTAACATCGTTTTAATGCGTCCGATAAACCAGATGATCGAGTTCAAGCAGATTATCGGACGTGGTACCAGGCTCTACGATGGCAAGGACTATTTCACTATCTATGATTTCGTCAAGGCATATCACCATTTCAATGATCGGGAATGGGATGGGCCACCAATTGAACCCGATGTCTGCCTGAAATGTGGCTTTCATCCCTGCCAATGCATTAAGGACCCACCACAGCCTTGCAGGGTTTGCGGAATGCGACCTTGCATATGTGAAAGACCACCACCGGAATTGTGCCCAAAATGCGGCCAAGCTCCTTGTGTGTGTAACAAAAAGGTGAAAATAAAACTTGCCGACGGTAAAGAGCGTACCATTCAACACATGGTGGCAACAAGCTTCTGGCACCCTGACGGTACACCGATGTCAGCACAGCAGTTCATGGAATCGCTCTACGGTAATTTGCCTGATTTTTTCAAGAACGAAGATGAACTCCGTAATTTATGGAGTCGGCCTGACACTCGCAAGAAACTATTGGAAGGACTCGCAGAGAAAGGTTTCGGCAAAGATCAGCTTGGTGAGTTGCAGAAAATTATAGAAGCTGAAAAAAGTGACCTCTTTGATGTGCTGGCCAATGTTGCCTATTCATTAGCACCATTGACCCGTGAAGAACGTGCAGCAAAGGCCAGAGTCATTATCACCCAGCATTTTACCAGTAAACTCCAGGTTTTTCTCGAATTTGTCCTTGCTCATTATGTTGAGGTTGGCGTGGAAGAGCTGGACCAGGCGAAATTGACACCATTACTGAAGCTGAAATATCATGACTCTATCGCGGATGCGGTAGCCGATCTAGGCAGGCCGGATGAAATTGGGGAGGTGTTTGCAGGGTTTCAACAGTATCTGTATCAAGTGCAGACTTCATATCCAGCATAAAGGAAGTGGCCAGGCTTTCACCCGGAAGTCGAAACAGCCCGGCCCCGGTAAGCCGAAGGTAAATGTGCAGATATTTCCTGTCTATCAGTCAGAGATGCGGAAAAAATATTGACTTTGTCCGATGGTATTTTTTACGTATATAGGACAATCAATGTTGAGAACAAAAGGAGTCTCAAATGGGATGGGATGAGAAAGCTGTAGTGGAAATTTCAGAAATACTCAAAATACTTATTAAAGAGCCACTTGCCGAAGCAGGTCAGTTGCTGACAGATCAAATCAAATATTGGCGATGGCAAAACAAAATTAAGATATTACAGAAAGCGAATAAATTTCTCGAATCAAGGGATATAGACCCTAAATCACTTCCTGAGCCGTTTCCGTATGAGATTGTTATTCCCTTGTTAGAAGCATCAGGGGAAGCGACAGACGACACAATTTCAACTATGTTTTCGAATCTCCTCGCTGACTCACTTGATCCAGTAACATCTCGGCTAATTCATCCAAGTTATGGAAAAGTTCTAAATCAATTAGCTCCAATAGATGTGCGCATTCTTGTGGGGTTGTTCTCCGAGACATCTGTATTCATCGAGCAAATTAAGCAGGGAAATATACCTAAAAAATATAACAAAGAATTACAAGCACACCGGCAAGTTCGTTATTATGAACAATCACTTATAGATGTTTGGAAATTATCACCTGAGGTTGTTCGAATAAGTTTAGAAAATATAAAGCGTTTAGGAATCTGTGATGAGGGCCATTGGGCCGCACGTATAGATAGGAAACCATTCTTATGTCTAACAGACTATGGTTTTTCATTCATTGGGAAATGTATGCAGCATGATGTGACTAATCATGAAGAGAAAATACTGAAAATGCTTCGTGAATAGCTTCCCGTAAAAAGTCCAGATACCCTCCTATCAGTCCAGGGATGTGGGAAAGATCTTGACTTGGATACGCAAATTATGTTGAAAATAAATTCGTTATGGATGTTACCTGCTTCTATGAAAAATACCTATGCCAGCAGATACTAATCACACAATTGCTGACCAGCCAGTGAACCGCGATATATCCATATGGCGGTATATGGACCTCCCGAAATTCTTAGCTCTGTTGTCTACTCGTATGCTCTACTTTCCGCGCGCCGACCTGCTCGGCGATAAATTTGAGGGTTCGGTATCAAACATCAACGCCAAGCTTTACTTGGAGCGATATCATGCCAACCCCGGAAATGTGGCCTCTCCCGATAGAGAAATCTACCGCGGTCTCCGCGAGTACGTGTACGTGAGTTGTTGGCATATGAACGAGAGTGAGTCAGCAGCAATGTGGTCACTCTATGGTGGGCAAAAAGGCGCGATTGCCATCCGTACGACCTACTCCTCGTTGGCGGAGGCCTTGCCTGAAGACGCTATTCTCGGCAAAGTGACGTATGCCGACTATCAGAACCACTTTATTCCAGAAGATTTCATTGAAACGATCTATATGCATAAGCGTGCGTCCTTTTCTCACGAGAGAGAGGTTCGCGCCTTGCTATTTAATATTCCAAAAGGTAATAGCGAAAACTCAGATCTCCGGACACCTATTCGTTCTCCAGGAATTTCAATCCCAGTTGATTTGGACACTTTCATCCGCACAGTTTATTTGTCACCTGAAGCTCCAACATGGTATGAGGAACTGTTGCGCGACTTGCTCAGGAGATACGGTACGTCGCTAGATTTGTTGCGATCTGATTTAGATGATGACCCAATTTTCTATTGACAGGAGTCTATTCACCCCCGCCTCTCCAAGTGACGAATGTAATGATATACGACACACTGGAAATATCTTTACGGTGGAAATATTACTGCCATAACTAAAAAAACTTTATAATTAATTTTTCAGATTTGTGAAAATTTGATCCAGTTCTATTGTCCTAGAACTGAGTTGTCCTAGAACTGAGGAGATGTGATATGTGTGGAAAGATCATTGTCGTCGCTGTTGCTTTATTTTTTATATCAACAGCAGCCTGTTATGGAGAGGAAAATGTTATTCGTTTAATATGTGAGACCACCCATTATACCAGCGCCAGCGGTAAAGACTTAATAGATAAACCAGCTTCGGGTAAAGAACTTATAACAGTTTATTATCATGAAGATGGTACGGCGACAATAACAAAAAAAGATACTGCTTTTACATTAACATATCATGGAACCATTTCAGATGAAGAAATTTATGGGGAATTAAACAAGAAACCATCTTATCCGTATGATCAAGAAAGTCTTGTTATAAATAGATATACGGGTGAATTTGAGGTAAGTCAGATATCCAAAATTCAAAAATTGGTTTACTGGTGGTATGGATCATGCCTCCCTGTAACGGAAAACAAGTTTTAATAATATGCAGGGAGTATTAATATTTGGCATTCATTAAACTTGTTCTTTATTAATGTTAGATATCAAAACAACAAGTACAGTACATATGCCAAAATCGTTATTAGGGATAATACGGACCTCGCAAACAGCGAGGGTCCGGTGAGCCGGAACGTTGTAGCCCATAAACGAGCATAAACAGAGATATGGAATACGACGATATTGAAATAGATTTTGTTTCGAGGACTAAAAAGTTAATCGAACAATATCAGGGTGAATATGAAGCAACCTTGCTAATCAACTGCTGCATTGGTTTGTTGGTTCTACCCAAAGAAAAGCATTTAAATTCAATACCAGAGGTTTCCATAGAACAAACTGGCAAAACGTGGGGATTATCAAGAATGGCTATATCAACAGATTGTCAGGAGTGTGGTTACAAACTTCGGAATGTAATAAGAAGGATCAGAAACGGGATATGTCATTTCAAAGTAAACACCATACCAGATGGTTCTGGAAAAATAGTGCGGATCAAGATTAAAGATCGAGGTAGATTCCAAGTTATACTCTCAATTGACGAACTAAAAGAATTGACTTTTGCTGTCGCAGATCATGTGATAAACCCAAAACAGCATTCAGAGCGAATTCACTGCAATTCCTGAGTCATCTGGTTGAAGCACCTTATGCCGTCGTAAAAAGTCCATATATCTCCGACAGATAACAACTTGCCGTATTTTCATAGAGATTCTAAAAGTATGTAGTAGCAGGATTGTTCCACTTATCCTTCTGTAGGATCAACTCCCAATTTTACCACTACTCGGCAGTTTAAGCTAAATTGCTGCCTCATCTGCAAACCGCCTCCGAATTCGAATTACTACCTGTGATTTCACCTACTATTTCTTAGCCTGTTCAAGCCAGTTTCCCCCTCTGATTGAGCCTTTCTTACCAGACCACTCCATTCGCTTTTTGCAAAATTCCACCCTACCTGCACCTCTCTTCAGCTCATTTCTCGAGAAAATCACTAAAAATCCGAGCAAAAGATTTCATGACATTCATAAAAGATCATGATCTTTAGCCGACACATCATGATATTCAAACGCAACATCATGATGTTTCAATATGCAAACGTCGTAGTTGTTTGACTCGGTTGGCTGGTACGTGTAACTTTAACACTTTGATATATAAAGATATAATAATTTAATCAGACCTGTTTTTGAATTGTGGCCCTTGCTGTGCAATTACATGACCAGCAAGTCGTACTGCATGGGCAATACGATAAACCACAAAATTCAAAAAGAGGAACGATGATGAACGCACAGGAAAACGAAATCCAGGTCGCAGCAAAAATCACAGACGCAACAGCAGTATCAGAAACTCAAACTCCAGTTGTCACCATTCAACACGCCCGCTTCGATGCCGAAGCAACCTTTATGGAAATCAGCCTGGATCAGCTGATTGTTCCCGACTACCACCCCAGGTCTTCCAAAGAGGATATTGACTCTCTCGTCGATAGTATCAAGAGGGAGGGCATGCATACGCCACTCACTGTCATGAAAGACCAGGGGACAGGGCAGCATATCATCCTTGACGGTTTCAGGAGGAAAAAGGCCCTGGAGAAACTGGGGGTTGTTAGCGCCCCCTGCATCATGAAATCCAGTGCCAATGATGCTGATGCCGCTCACGTCTCATACGTTATGAACATGGAGCGCAAAGCCATCAATCCTGTCGAACAGGCGCTTCATCTGAAAAAAATGATTGATGACTTTGGATACACCCTCCAGGATTTGTCCATCAAAGGGTACGGAACGGCTCCCTCTATTTCAAACAAGCTCAAAAATCTTGAGTTATCAAAGACAATTCAGGAATACGTCATTGGAGGAAAGCTGACCGAATCCCATGGACGAAAGTTGCTCAAACTCAAGACTGTCGATGAGCAGGAGCGCATGGCAAAGCGAGCGATTGAGGCCAATTATTCAGTGAGCATTCTGGGAACGAGGATTGCTTCCTATCTCGAAAGAGGCTCCAAGAAAAAACCGGAGAAAGTTCATACACCGAATAAGATGGATCCGGATATCGAAGGCGTTTACTTCAAAGACTCGAGGGATATGTCGGAGATTCCCGAGAAAGCGGTGCATTTTATCATGGGGAGTCCGCCTTATACCTTCGGTTATGAGTTCGAAAAAGATTATACCTTTAGCACGATGTGGGATGAAATCGAAGATGTATTCAAAGAGTGCGGAAGGGTTTTGGTTCCTGGCGGTATTGTAGCGATCAATTTCACCGACATGCAGGATTTTGTGACCAAGAGAGGAAATGGGGAGCAAAAGGAGTGGCTTTTCACCGGGCCACTCGTGCAGAAGGCCTTCAAAAAACATAATATCATTCTGACCGACGTTATTCAGTGGGTGAAGCCAGTGGCATGGCAGCACAAACTTAATACTGTTCCCAAAGACACAGATCCGCACACCTCGTACAGAGTTATCAGACAGACAGAGCAGATTTTTATCTTGAGGAAAAAGGGCGAACGGGAAACACCAAATGCTGAAACTATGCTGAGGTCACACCTGTCGAAAGAACAGCGGACAAAATGGTGCCCAAATGCCTGGAACATCCACCATGTGCAAGGACAAAATCTAGAAGGTCATCCTTGTGTTTATCCGGCGGAACTCTGCGATCGCTTGATCCGGATGTTTTCCTATGAGGGAGATACGGTACTTGATCCCTGGCTTGGGAGCGGCACCACCGTCAAGGTGGCAAGAGAGCTCAACAGGGTCGGCCTTGGTTATGAGCGAGAGCTCAAATATAAGCCTGTTATCATGAAAAAGCTGGAATTGACGAAGGATCAACCCGGCGAAATGAAACCATCGGTTACCATGCAGGAATATTACAAAGAGAGTCGGGACCAGACAAAGCTTCAGACCCCCGACACCGATCAGGCCGAGCCTGAAGACGTGGCCTTCATCACCAACATGACTGAAGCTGAGATGGCCTACATGACCTACTCTCCCAGCCTTCCATCATAACATCTGACGCCTGGTACATGGAGCCCACAACGCTCCATGTACCAGCAATCTTGAACGCATAAAATAATTCAGGCATTGACCATTAAAAATTCATGCAGAGGTGAGTCAGATGGATCTCAAGGAATTTCAAAATATCAAGTTGACAGGCGTGACCCAAGGTAACGCGCAAGACGTGATCCAGCAGATAGTTCTTGAAGCTGGAGTAGAAGATTTCACTTTTTGCCGAGAGCCAGATAACCCGTACGACCAGTTTGCGGTCAGGGTTGATTGTTGCACCATGTACGTTGGATATGTCCCCAGAGTAATCGCTAAAAAAGTAGCGAAGGTGATGGACTCCGGCAGAAATCTCAAGGGACTATTGAAGAAAATAAATAGGAGTCCGGGGCACCAAATCCTGGGCTTAACGATTGACATCCTTGATCTGTAAAAACGGCACCGTGATTTCGCCTGATAAAAAGTATAACCAACAACAACCGTCAAACGAATCTGAGCGAATCGAAATGACTGCAAATAAATCCCATACTGCGCCCACCAAGCGACTGTACTCCATAAAGGAGTTGGTCGCAAACATAGGTGCAACCGAATGGTTTTGGCGGACGCAGATCTGGGATGGCGTTTTGCCTTACATTCAGGTTGGGAAGAAGATGTTTGTTGAGCGAAATGACATAGAGGCCTTTATAGCCAGCAATAGGCATCAAAACGGCTGACAGCAGATCCTCTTTGGAGCAGAGGATTTTTGGACTTGAAAAACGACAGAATTCGTGGGTAAGATAAAGGCGCAATGGATGCTTCTCTCGTCTCCAACAGGGTAAGTTTTGCCAAAGACAGGAGTTGAATCCAAAGCGCCTTATCTTGTGCCCGTCATACAAGATGGAGGTTTATCATGGGAATGACATATCAAAGAGGCAATGTTTGGTGGATCAAATATTACCGGAACGGTCAAAATATCCGCGAGAGCTCTAACAGCAAGAGCAAGATGGTGGCGGATAAACTTTTGAAAAGGAGGGAAGGGGAGATTGCTCAGGGGAGACTGCCTGGGGTGTTTTTTCAGAAAACGACGTTTGATCAGTTGGCTGATGGTATTTTTCAGGACTACAAGATCAATGAAAAAAAGTCACTTGATCGAATAGAGCTGTCAATCACGCATTTGAGGGGGAAATTTTCTGGACTGAAAGCTGCACAGATTACAACTCCAGTTATAAACGAATATGTCATTTCTCGTTTAGGGGCTGGTGCTGCAAAAGCCACAGTCAATCGAGAATTGGCAACCTTAAAGAGAATGTTCAATCTGGGAGCCAAGCAGACCCCACCGATCGTTGATAAAGTGCCACACATCCCTTCACTTCAAGAAAGAAATGCTCGTAAAGGTTTTTTTGAACATGGGGAATACTTGTCATTGAGAGAGAAATTGCCGGACTACCTCAAGGGGTTCGTCACATTCGCCTATAAATACGGTTGGCGTTTGGAAGAAATCGCCGGACTCAAATGGAGTCAGGTTGACCGACACCAGGGAATAGTTCGTCTTGAAGTTGGTGAAACCAAAAACGACGATGGAAGGACAATTTATCTTGATGATGAACTCAAGAAAATCTTTCTCGAGTTGTGGAAAAAACGCGAAATTGCAAACAAGATTATTCCATATGTTTTTCTGAATCGTAAGGGCGATGACAGGTTGAAGATGTTCTATAAGACCTGGAAGAAAGCTTGCAGTGAGGCGGGAATTAGTGTAAAGATTTTTCACGATTTTAGGCGAACGGCTGTGCGGAATATGGTTCGGTCCGGGATACCTGAAAGGGTAGCAATGCTGATATCTGGTCACAAAACACGATCCGTTTTTGATCGCTACAACATCGTAAATGATCAGGACCTAAAACTCGCTGCTCAGAGGCAGAGCAAATACCTCGATTCCCTCGATGGGCACAATCTGGGCACATTGCCACAAGTTGAGCATGCCGATCAGTAGCTAACTTACTGAAATAATTAAATGCGCCCGTAGCTCAGCTGGATAGAGCAACGGACTTCTAATCCGTAGGCCGCGCGTTCGAATCGCGCCGGGCGCACCATTAAAAACAAGGGGTTAAGCGATTACGCTTGGCCCCTTGTTTATTTCATTTTGTCCATATTTGTCCACATGGTTTCATTGTGAAGATTTCCGAAAGATATGTGTGGTTGGTGTGCCACGTCTCAAGATTTTGAGTCTACTTTCAAAAGCAAAAACTAAGCAGTATAGATTGTAAAAACATTTACTGGCTTATTCTTGTAAATCTTTGTTAAAAAAGGAATTTAAAAAGAGCAATTTTTTGGCTGGATGAGGGTGTTCAAAATTTCGTGTCAGTTAACTGAAGGCTGATATAATCAGCATAAAAGGAGAACTGACATAATGCAAGAAGACAACGAATTCGATTTTCAACAAGCCCTCAAGGATATCCAGGCGGGCAAACCGCTTCTGG
>JARLJR010000053.1 GCA_031291095.1 Legionella sp.
TTGTCTTTTTTCTATCTCGGATGTCAGATTATTAGGAAAGAAATAAAGTTCAATTGTGAGTGGGGCTTAATTTTAAAGGAGCACAATATATGCTCCTCTTAATTAAAAAAAAAACGAGTCGATCCCTCAGCCCATGGGCCCGACCTACCAGATGACTTCCTGGAAACGTAAACAGATGCCATTCGTTGCGAACGATTAGGCGACACTCAAGATAAATTCACTTTGACCGATATCTAATGTAAGGCGCCCAAAAAAGGACATCAAATGGATAAAACCGCTCGCTTTAATATTGGGGATTTAGTCATACACAAACACAGCCGTTATCGAGCAATTATTGTTGATGTGGATCCGTTGTTCCAAGCTTCGGGACGTTATAACCCTCAAGCTCCACAGCGTGAATTTACTACACGAAACCCTTGGTATCGTTTGCTAGTGGATGATAGCAGTCAAATGACTTATGTTGAGGAGTGTATGCTCGTGGAGGATACGAGTGAGTTGCCTATTAATAATCCGAATCTGGCGATGTATCTTAAAGAGCGCGGTGGCCAGTATCATAACCTTAATGCCAAGCATTAGTTGTACTGTGGCCTTGATGCCGCGTTAGCGTAATCAAGGCTACGTATGGGGTAATCAATGTAGCACAGCGTATTCAAGGTTACGTATGGCGTACCATGAGTACTAAGACGGCGATAAAGCCGATGAGGACGAGAGCTAAAACACCCATGGTAAAGAAGCTGTTATTTAAATTTTCTTTACTGAACTGAGCAGGGTTACCCTTAATTGAACGGTAAAGAATAAACAAAACCAACCCTGCTCCAACTAATCCTAAAATTTCATAAAGCGTTTGCATGAAACCTCTCCTTATTTTGCTTCAAAACCAAATGCATCTGAGAATAAATGCTCTGAGGATGCTCCGCGCTCGACTAACGTATCCCGAATGCTATAAACCATATCAAAAGGCCCACTAATGACAATTTGCCACTCAGCTAAATCCTGGGCATGCTGCGACAAAACCAAAGAAACGAGTGGATCAGAATTCTCTTCTGAAAGCGCCGAAAAATAGTTAAAACGCTCCACATGGGCCTGCCAACTACTGATTTTTTCATCCAGGTACAAATCATTTTGCATCCGCGCGCCCCAATAAAGCTCAAAGGGTCGCTTGTCTCCATTAGATAATAGATGCTCGATCATCGCTTTTATCGGAGCAAAACCTGTTCCCCCGGCGATAAATAATATTGGACGTCGCTCATCCAAACGCTCAATACAACAATCTCCGAACGGTAAATTAATGCGAACACTTCCGTGTTCTTTTATATGTGCAAATAAACGTTGATTGTATGGATTTTCTTGGCTGTGGCGAATATGTAATTCATAACGATGCGAACCTAAAGGCGCATTGGCAATGGAGTAACTAAATGCCTCCGTTCCAAGAATAATTTGTAAATATTGCCCAGCATAGTAATCCACGTATTTTTCGGGGACTAACACCAACTGCATAATACTATCCGTCAGCGGCGTAATTTGCTCAACCCGGGCCTTGATGTTTTTTTTACTCATTCACCCAACCCCAGTAAAGACCAGTAACCATTAACTTTTTCTAGAATGTCTTCATCCATAACAATTGGAACGCCCCACTCACGCTGGGTTTCTCCAGGCCACTTATTGGTAGCATCCATTCCCATTTTAGAGCCCAAACCCGAAACAGGTGAAGCAAAATCAAGATAGTCTATGGGGGTATTCTCGACCATTACCGTATCTCGCGCTGGATCCATACGGGTGGTCATTGCCCAAATCACATCCTGCCAGTTACGTGCATCAACATCATCATCACAAACAATAACAAATTTGGTGTACATAAATTGGCGTAAGAAAGACCATACCGCCATCATAATTCGTTTTGCATGTCCTGGATATTGCTTCTTAATAGTCACCACCGCCAAGCGATAAGAACAGCCTTCTGGCGGCAAATAAAAATCAACAATTTCAGGAAATTGCTTTTGCAATAAAGGAATGAAAACCTCATTAAGGGCAACACCTAAAATCGCCGGCTCATCCGGTGGACGACCCGTGTAGGTACTGTGATAAATAGGTTGCTCACGATGCGTAATACGTTCGACCGTAAAGACCGGGAATGATTGTACTTCATTATAATAACCGGTGTGATCACCATAAGGCCCTTCAGGAGCTTCAACTCCAGGCTCTAAATAGCCTTCCAAAACAATTTCGGCACTGGCAGGCACATGTAAGTCATTGCCAATACAACGGGTCAAACGTGTTCGTTGGCCACGTAATAAGCCTGCAAATGCATATTCGGATAAGGTATCTGGGATTGGCGTCACTGCCGCTAAAATCGTTGCGGGATCCGCGCCCAGCGTCACCGCAATCGGAAAACGCTCTCCAGGATAAGCTTGTTGCCATGCTTGATAATCCAAGGCACCGCCACGATGCGATAGCCAGCGCATAATCAATTGGTTTTTATTTAATAATTGCTGCCGATAAATACCCATATTTTCACGGCTTTGATGTGGGCCCTTAGTCGTAACTAAACCCCAAGTAATGAGGGGTGCCGCGTCTCCAGGCCAACAGGTTTGAATAGGTAAAGTGGTTAAGTCCACCTCATCTTTTTCCCATACATGCGTTTGGCATTCAGCACCACTTACTATTTTGGGGGCCATGTGGAGTGCCTGCTTGAGCAATGGCAATTTATTAAATGCGTCTTTAAACCCTTTAGGTGGCTCCGGCTCTTTTAAGGCTGCTAATAATTGGCCCACCTCTCTTAAAGCACTGATACTTTCTTCGCCCATGCCCAGAGCAACTCGCTCTACGGTACCGAATAGATTCGTTAAAACAGGCATCTGATGGTGAGTGGTGTTGGTGAAGAGTAAGGCAGGGCCGCCAACACGTAAAACCCGATCGCTTACCGTGGTCATTTCAAGATAAGGGGAAACTGGATAATCAATACGTTTTAATAAATTACGTGATTCAAGTTGGGTAATAAAGTCTCTTAGATCAGAGTATTTCATGGAAAATCCCTTGGCGCTTTGGGGAGGCTAGGAGGAGGGCTAATATCGATTGGGCCCTCTCCGCCCGCACTACCATTAAGCTAAAACGTCATCCCGAACGTAGTGAGGGATCTCCGATGCGGGCACAAAGCCAAATTCTGGAGGTCTCTCACTACGTTCGGGATGACGTTTTTATGGCAGTGAATGGGGAGAGGGCTTAAATACTATTTCCCTCAACCAAAACCCAACCTACAAAAATGAATTACTCTTGACGTTTCATTGCATCAAAGAATTCAGCATTGGTCTTGTGATTCTTCATGCGCTCAATCAAGAACTCAATTGCATCACATTCATCCATAGACTGGAGAATCTTGCGTAGAATCCAAGTACGTTGTAAGTCTTCTGGGCTTAATAAGAGATCTTCACGACGTGTACCAGAACGGTTAATGTTGATCGCAGGGAATACACGACGCTCAGAAATATTACGACTCAAGTGGATTTCCATGTTACCGGTACCCTTGAATTCTTCATAAATTACTTCGTCCATCTTCGAACCGGTATCAACCAGAGCTGTAGCAATAATAGTCAAGCTACCGCCTTCTTCGATGTTACGTGCAGCACCATATAAACGCTTAGGTCTTTGTAATGCGTTTGCATCCACACCACCCGTTAATACTTTTCCTGAGGAAGGAATTACGGTGTTGTAGGCACGTGCTAAACGAGTAATCGAGTCTAATAAAATAACGACGTCACGCTTATGCTCAACGAGGCGCTTGGCTTTCTCAATAACCATTTCCGCAACTTGAACATGGCGATTAGCAGGTTCATCAAAAGTACTGGCAACCACTTCACCTTTAACGGAGCGTTGCATTTCAGTAACTTCCTCAGGACGCTCATCAATTAGTAAAACGATGAGGTAACATTCTGGGTAATTTTTTTCTATAGAACGAGCAATGTTTTGTAACATTAATGTTTTACCCGCTTTCGGCGGAGAAACAATCAATCCACGTTGGCCACGACCAAAAGGAGCACATAAATCCACCACCCGTGCGGTCAGATCTTCCGTGCTGCCATTGCCCTGCTCCATAACTAAGCGCTCGGAAGCAAATAAAGGAGTAAGGTTTTCGAAAAGAATCTTTCGCTTAGCACTGTCAGGTGAATCATAGTTGATTTCATCAACTTTCAACAGGGCAAAATAACGTTCACTGTCTTTAGGTGGACGAATTTTTCCTGAAATCGTATCACCAGAACGCAGACCAAAACGTCTAATTTGGCTAGGCGATACATAGATGTCGTCTGGACCGGCCAAATAAGAACCATCTGCAGAGCGCAAGAAACCAAAACCATCAGTCAGGACTTCTAAAACACCATCACCATGGATGTCAGCCCCCTTTAAGGCATGAGCCTTAAGAATAGCAAAAATAATTTCTTGTTTGCGCATACGGGAAGGATTTTCGACACCTATCTCTTGTGCGATGTTAAAGAGATCGGCAATAGGCAATTGCTTAAGTTCGCTAAGATTCATACTTCTCACTTGATTTGTTGTTTAAGATTGGTTTATCCGAGAAAATTTATAAGTTTATAAGTTTAAGAATGCAGCTAAGGATTCTGCTGCTTATGTAACATGACTATATTCCAGCATGTCACATAAACAAACAGTATCACAGCTTTAAATTAAGATCCAACATTATTTATAAAGAATAATGAATATTTAAACGTGACTTTCAACAAAAGCACTTAATTGAGACTTAGATAAATAGCCCATCTTAACTGCTTCCACTTGGCCATTTTTAAATATAATCAGTGTAGGAATGCTCATTACACCGAATTTTGCTGGAGCTTGTGGATTTTCATCAATATTAATTTTTGCAAAAGAAATATCTGCACCATGAGTTGCAGCTACCTCTTCTAATACAGGTGTTAACGCACGGCAAGGGCCACACCATTCAGCCCAAAAATCAACTAATACTGGCTTATTTGCATTAATCACATCTTGATCAAAGCTTGCGTCAGTTACCGTTTTAATATGTTCACTCATGTGTAAACCTCAGTTATTTGGAATTCTTTAGGATCAAAAACAAACCCTAATCCAATCTATTATAGATCACCGCCCACAGCTTGCAACACACTTAATACAGTAATCGCTGCAGTTTCCGTACGCAATATCCTTGGGCCTAAAGATAAAGGCTGGAATCCTTGGGCACAGGCCGTAGTCATTTCATCTTCGCTTAGCCCACCTTCTGGCCCAATCAATAAACTAATATTCGTTTTGCCAAGGCTATAATCACGCCAGGTTTTATTGGTACCCGGATGCAAAATTAATTTTAATTCTGCCTGCACTTCCTGGAGATACTGCGCTAAGCTCAATGGTTGATGTACTTGAGGGACGGTATTACGCCCGGATTGCTCGCAGGCAGCAATGACTATAGACTGCCACTGATGTAGCTTTTTCGCCATGCGTTCTTTATCTAATTTAACCACACAACGCGCGGTAATAATGGGCGTAATGCTGCTTACGCCTAACTCAACGGCCTTTTGCATGACGAGCTCCATCCGCTCTCCTTTAGAAATAGCTTGTGCCAGATGGATGTGCAATGGCGATTCTTTACTCACCTCCGTCATGGCATCAATCGTGACGATAACCTGCTTTTTTTTCACCGTATGGATGGTTGCAGCAAACTCACGATTATCTCCGCAAAAAAGGGTCAAGGTCTCCCCTGCTTGCATGCGCAAAACCACCCCAACGTGCTGACTTGCCTCTGGCGATAACTCTAAAAACTGGCCACATTGATAATCGCCAGGTTGATAAATACGAACTGTTCTCACTCTGATTAGCTTCCTAAAGGCTTAATAAGCCCCCTAAGTTAATTTATTTCCGATTTTTTACAAGAGCCACATACGGAATAATTATACCCTGTGTTAAAATTTTTCCTTTTTAATGCGAGGAATCTGAATACATGAGCACAATACGTATCGAATCAGACAGTATGGGTGAAATTGAAGTCCCAGCGGATAAATATTGGGGTGCACAAACCGAACGTTCGCTACACCACTTTAATATTGGCAAAGACATTATGCCACGCGAAGTGACTCATGCTTTTGGTATTTTGAAAAAAGCAGCGGCCCTCACCAATTTGGATTTAGGCAAATTACCTCAAGATAAGGCGGATTTAATCGTTAAAGCCGCGAATGAAGTCAGTGAAGGCTTATTGGATGCACATTTTCCACTGCATGTTTGGCAGACAGGAAGTGGCACGCAATCGAATATGAATGCCAATGAAGTTATTTCCAACCGCGCAATTGAAATGGCAGGTGGCGTCATGGGTAGCAAAGCACCTGTTCATCCTAATGATCATGTGAATATGTCCCAGTCATCTAATGACACCTTCCCAACGGCCATGCATATTGCGGCAGCAGTCGCGTTGAACGAAAAATTAATTCCGACCGTTAAAAACCTGCGCGATGCATTCGCTACCAAAATGGATGCCTTTAAAGACATCGTGAAAATCGGCCGAACCCATTTACAAGATGCGGTGCCCATTACGTTAGGCCAAGAATTTTCTGGTTATGTGGCGCAACTTGATGCCTGCATTAAACGCTTGCAAGAAGTATTACCCGAATTATATGAACTTGCCGCAGGTGGTACCGCGGTGGGCACCGGTTTAAATACTCATCCGCAGTTTGCCACTAAAGTAGCACAGCATATCGCGCAAATCACGAAATTGCCTTTTGTCAGTGCTGAAAATAAATTCGCAGCGCTTGCCTCACATGAGCCTTTAGTATTTGCTCATGGCGCGATGAAAACTTTAGCGTGCGCTTTGATGAAAATAGCCAATGATATTCGTTGGTTGGCCTCTGGTCCTCGTTGTGGAATTGGTGAACTCACTATTCCTGAAAATGAGCCTGGCTCATCGATTATGCCTGGTAAAGTGAATCCTACTCAATCTGAAGCCATGACTATGGTCTGTACTCAAGTGTTGGGGAATGATACGACTATTGGCATCGCAGACAGTCAGGGAAACTTTGAGTTGAATGTGTTTAAGCCAGTGATGATTTTTAACTTCATGCATTCACTTAATTTATTAGCCGATACCTGCCATTCCTTCCAGGAATTCTGTGCTGAAGGTATTGAGCCTAATCGTACGATGATTGATTACTACCTGCATCATTCTTTGATGTTAGTTACCGCATTGAATCAGCATATTGGCTATGATAAAGCAGCTAAAATTGCAAAAACGGCACACCAGGATAATTCTTCATTACAAGAAGCAGCGGTGAAATTAGGTTATTTAACTGCTGAGCGTTTTGCAGAGTTGGTCCGACCTGAAAAAATGATTGCTCCTGAGTAATTATTTACGTAGTCCATGTAACCTGGTTGCTTGCAACCAGGTGAGAATGGCACGAAAACGTAGCCGTATTAGTGCGGCGTAATACGGGCTAAAATTCCTGATGTAATTTAATCACCACGCCACAAATTAGTCTTCATCAAATCCAAAACCGTATCCCCTTGGCCATTGATGATGGCTTTTAACATATACAAGCTAAAACCTTTAACTTGGGCAGCCTCAATACTAGGAGGCACGACTAATTCATTACGATGCACCACCACATCCACGACTACCGGCCCGTCATGAGCAAATGCCGTATGTAAATCATTATTTAAGGTCTCGGCACTCTCCACACGAATTCCCTTAATCCCCACCGCCTCTGCCATCGCGGCAAAATTAGGATTTACTAAAGAAGTCGCATAATCCAACATGCCACCAACATGCATCTCCATTTCGACAAAACCTAAAGCACCATTGTTAAAGATGATGATTTTAATCGGAAGTTTATGTTGGACTAACGTTAAAATGTCCCCCATCAACATGGAGAACCCACCATCACCACACATCGCAATCACTTGACGGTCGGGGTAACTTGCTTGAGCACCTATGGCTTGGGAAAGTGCGTTCGCCATCGAGCCATGGTTAAACGAGCCTAACAAACGTCTTTGTCCATTCATCGTTAAATAGCGCGCAGCCCAAACGGTTGGCGTCCCTACATCAGCAGTAAAAACCGTATCGTCTTCAGCAATCATACTCACACAATGCGCTAAATATTGTGGATGTAAGGGGGAATCATCCGGTGTAGGTGTTGCCAGAGCATCTAAGCCTTGACGTGCTTTAAGGTAATGCGCTCGTGCTTTATCTAAATGGCTGCTGTCATTTTTGATATCCAGTAAAGGAGCCAAGGCTTTTAGGGTGCAGGCCACATCACCAACAGCCCCTATGGCGATATCTACTCGCTTCCCTAATTGCTCACCATGCAAATCAATTTGGATAACCTGAGCTTTGGCTGGATAAAATTGGCGGTAGGGAAAACTGGTTCCCAACAAGAGTAAGGTATCACAGGCCTCCATAGCATGGTAGCCAGAAGAAAAGCCGATAAATCCAGTCATTCCCACATCATAGGGGTTATTCGGCTCAATAAACGGCTTCCCACGGACGGTATGAATTACCGGCGCCTTGAGGGTATGACACAAGAGCATTAATTCTTCATGTGCGTCTGCCGCGCCAATACCACAAAAAATGGTAATATTTTTGGCGGCATTGAGGCGCTCCGCAATATCTTTTAATATCGGCTCAGGAGGAGTAACCTTCGGGCGTACGCTAGCGATACGTTTTTTGCTTGCCTCAAAACGCGCCTGTTGCAAGGCAACATCGCCCGAAATAACCAACACGGCAACATCTGATTTAGCCTTAGCAGCCTGAATAGCCATATTCAGTAACCGAGGCATTTGCTCTGCAGAATTGACGACTTCACAAAAGCAACTGCACTCCTTAAATAAAATATTGGGATGGGTTTCCTGGAAATAATCACCGCCCACCTCCGCACTAGGAATGTGTGCAGCAATTGCCAAGACCGGAACTTTGCTACGATGACAATCATAAAGCCCATTAATTAAATGCAAATTACCTGGACCACAGCTGCCCGCGCAAACGGCCAATTCACCGGTTAATTGTGCCTCAGCGCCAGCGGCAAAAGCACCAGCCTCTTCATGACGAACATGCACCCATTGTATTTCTTTGTATTTTTGCAAAGCATTCGTAATTCCGTTTAACGAATCTCCGACAATCCCATAAATACGTTTGACGCCTTCATTATTTAGGGTATCCACCAATACTTCTGCTACGTTCGTCATTGCACGCTCCTTGATACAATTTAATTATTAGTTTAGTACAGAGGAGATACATAAGGAATTTTTAAGTTAGAGGCTCAGTACCTCCAGGGAGAAAAAAAGGGGCGCTAAGATTACGCCCCTGATTAGGTCTTACTGAATTACTGGAATCTGGGGTGCCGCTTTACGCACTGGCCCAGGTGTTGCTTTTTGAGTAGGATCTTTAGAAGCATAAGATTTTTGTACTGGTTTTGCCTTATGCTGTTGAACTACTTTTTTGTTTTGTTCCATAGGCACATAACGAGTATCTACGTGATCATGGCGTTGCATATCCCAGCTGCACGCGGTTAAACCGAATGTTAAAGCAGCCCCCAAGAAACCACATTTAATTAAGTTATAGTTTATCATTATTTGCTCCCTGCTTTTTTTGTTAACTTATTAAATATAAGTGATAAAAATCAAAATCACCACCAAAAAGTAAGAAGATTTTGTTTTTTCACATAAGCGCCCTATAATCAAACAGATTTATCACTTACTAAAGGATTACGCTCATGATTTACCCAAACATACTTGATACCATTGGCAACACGCCTGTTGTAAAAATTAATCGCCTGGGTCACGAATTAGATTGTGAGCTTTATGCTAAGTGTGAATTCTTTAACCCCGGTGGCTCGGTTAAAGACCGAATTGGTTATGAAATGGTAGTTCATGCGGAAAAAGATGGCCTGATTAAACCAGGTTATACATTGATTGAGCCCACTTCCGGTAATACCGGTATTGGTATCGCCCTGGCGGGTGCTGTTCTAGGGTATAAAGTAATCATTACCATGCCCGAAAAAATGAGCCAGGAAAAACAATCCGTCCTGGAACGTTTGGGTGCAAAAATATACCGGACCCCAACCGAGGCCGCTTATAATGCTCCAGAAAGTCACATTTCTCTAGCTAAAAAACTACAAGCAGAAATTCCCAACTCCTATATTTTAGATCAATACGCCAATCCCAATAACCCTAATGCTCATTATCGTGGCACAGCCCAAGAAATCATCGATGATTTCGGTATGGACTTACATATGGTCGTTGCAGGTGTAGGTACTGGCGGTACAATTACCGGCATCGCCAAACGCTTAAAAGAATACAATCCTGCCATTAAAATTATCGGCATTGATCCAGAAGGCTCTATTTTAGGTGGGGGTACTGAAATTAAATCCTATCAAGTAGAAGGTATTGGTTATGATTTCTTCCCTGATGTATTAGACAATAAGTTAATTGATCAATACATCAAAACCAATGATGAAAACTCATTCCATACGGCAAGACAGCTGATGCGCGATGAAGGTTTGTTAGTCGGCGGGTCTTCTGGTGCGGCAATGTGGGGCGCATTACAAGCAGCCAAAACATTAAAAAAAGGACAAAAATGCTTGGTGATCTTGCCAGATTCTATTCGTAACTACATGTCTAAATTTGCAAATGATGAATGGATGAAAGCGCAGAATTTTCTTTAATTTTCAGAAGCGCTTTTGATTTGGGATGACGTACGGTAGACCAAGGACGTCATCCTGAAGAGTTTACGACGAGGGAGCTCCTGAATAAGGCATTGTACTGCTCCATAATCCTCATGCCTCATTCAGAAGATCCCTCCCGATGTTCGGGATGACGTGTTCCTTTGATGAGGTACTGTAGACCAAGGACGTCATCCTGAGGAGTTTACGACGAAGGATCTCCTGCATAGAGCATTGTACTGTTTCATAATCCCCATGCCTCATTCAGAAGATCCCTCTCGATGTTCGGGATGACGTGTTCCTTTGATGACGTACTGTAGACCAAGGACGTCATCCTGAGAAGTTTACGACGAAGGAGCTCCTGAATAGGGCATTGTACTGTTCCATAATCCTCATGCCTTGTTCAGAAGATCCCTCTCGATGTTCGGGATGACGCGTCTATATAGTTTAATGAGCTCTAGCCGAAGCTTTGGCTGGTATATTATCGATATGGTCAAATAACACCTCGGTCTCCACCGCACCAGCAATGATCCAGCTTGCTAAAGCATTAGTTAACAATTGCACCATTCGTTTTTCTGAGCTTACTGGAACTGCCGCAATAACTGGATGTGCATCTTGCTCTAAACGCGTAATAAAACCTGCGTTATATTCTTCCTCAGGAAGAAAACCAATATATAAATCCCTTAGTTGAGTAGAAGAGAGCTCGCCGGCCGCCACCATGCTTAAAAAAGCATTACGTTGTTGCTCATAAGCATGTAAAAGTTCACGATTTTCCGCGGAAATTGCCGTCATGATGTCATTCATTTTCCCTTCTTGCTCATTTGGCATTAGCGTCGGCTTCGTGCTAATTGCTAACTGCCCTACAAAGGTAAAATCAGCTTTTCGTTTTACTTCAGGATAATATTTATTTCCTTGTACTTGTAAGCCAAGTGCTGGCTGATCTTTATCGGCAACACCATTACGTCTTCTAAGCTCGTGCTCAGGTTCTTTAAAAGATAAGGTAATAGCAATATTTAAACTATCTTCTAAAGCTTTTAAAGCAACTGGAGGCAAGACGGTTTTCATATCCCGTAAATAACTTTTAGGTGTATCTGTAGGCAAATTAGTAAAAACATCTCGATAAACCAGATTTAAATGATCTTCATATAATTTATCAACAGTTAATTGACGTAACACATAAGCCATACATTCAACTAATTCTGATTTACGTGAATTACTAAGCAATCGTGTCATACGCTCTTTTGGCGTAGTCAGATAGGCGTCATTAACCGCATGTTGAGGGAAATACTGATAAAAACGACCTAATACTTTTTTCAAAGCGGCATCATTAATAGGCGAGTTATTTTGTAAATAATCAATTAATGCCACGGCCACAGCATGAAATTGCTCGCCTCCGACATTAATGTATTCGTATTCTTTGCCCTGGTTTTGTGCATTTTCCACAGGAGCTCTAAAGAATCCACTGGTACTGCGTGCTACCATAACGCGCCCCTTAATTATCAATTTAAGTCCATTTTAATGAATCTAAATTAAGGAAATATTAACTAATGGTTTGTTTGTGCATATATTAGCCATTATTTTCAAAATAAAATATTCATTATAAAATAAACGTCAGCACCATAATTCTAGACCATTTGCCTGCGCTTTACCCAGTTTGGCTTAATTTAATGACATTTAAAGGATCTAAAGAGGAAAATATGGAACAATATCAGGATGATAATTGGATTCGCACCCAAGAATTGTTACAGCACTCCCGTGAATTTATTGCCTATTTTGAATTGGCAGAAGCGAAAATGGATGAGTGGCGGCAAGAAATTGAGCGCCATGCGCTGCGCCTACAGCAACAGCAAGAATCCATCAGTCTATTAACTGACAAATCCTTAGCCCAAATTAACCAGCATCGAGATCAACTGATACACCACCTTAACAAACAATTAAGCCCCTATGCTCCGGATCAATTTCAACGCATTGCCCACGAAAGCTGCGAGCTCGTGAAACAGACCGCTAATGATGCAGTACATAAAAGCAATAAACTATTGCATAGCTTTCAATTACGCTTTAATTTTTTTGCCGTACTTATTACTATTTTGACGGCGTTTATTGTCGTCCTTTATCTTAACGGTGAACTTCCATGGGAAATGCATCATGTTGCCAAAAATGAGCGCCAGGCTGGAAGAATGCTACTGCAGATATGGCCTAAATTAAGCCAAGAGGAAAAAACAAAGATGTTAACTTATATTAATCGCTCCTAACTGCGTAAAAACATATCCTAAGGATCTAGCGTTGACCTTCTCCATTACTATTGCTATTTGTTTAATCCTGATCTTTACCCTGGGTGGCCGCTATCTATCCCGCCGCATCAAACAAGGACGTATTGAGCAATGGAAAAAATCATTACATATCGATGAACATGAGCAAATTTTTCAACAATTGTACCACCATGCCAATGGGTTCCTCTTGTCCCAGCAGGCACGTCAAAAAAGTGATTCGCTCGATTATGTTTATGGTGAAATTAAATTTTTGCCCTTCTTAGCACTTTTTTCACTAACTCAGCCTGACGAACAAACCGTATTTTATGATCTCGGCTGCGGGGTTGGAAAAGCGGTACTCGCTTGCGCGATGGTTTATCCTATATATAAAAGTGTAGGAATAGAAATTCTGCCACAACTCTATTTTAATGCCTGCAGACAAGTAGATTATTTAGCTAAATTACCCGATTATGCGGAACAAACAAAAAAGATTGAATTTATTTTAGGAGATTTTCTTGAAGTAAATTTGGATGAGGCGACTATTATTTTTATTAATTCAACCTCATTTTTCAATCCAACCTGGGAAAAAATTTGCGCACGACTAGAGCAATTACCTCAACTAAAAACTGTCATTACTACCAGCAAAACCTTACCGGGAAAGCACTTTAAGGTAATTCTGCAAACACAAATTGAAATGAGCTGGGGGGTGGTTTTTGCCTATATACATGTGCGAAAAAAGAGTAAATACTAACTGTCTTGAAAACATTGAATAATTTTTTACCCGATCTATACTTATAGAACAAGGGCATTGTCCGCACCTAAATCTGTAATGGTGACAGACTTTGGAACAAGCGACAATCAAGAGGTGGGTATGATTAAATCGGAGCTCATAGAACACATTGCTGCTCGAATGACGCATCTTACTGAAAAACAAGTAGCGGATGGGATTAATAAGATATTAGAACTAATGAGTGATGCACTCGTTAAAAATCAACGGATTGAAATTCGTGGCTTTGGTAGCTTTTCGCTACATTACCGTCCGCCACGTAATGCCCATAATCCAAAAACTGGAGAAAAAGTAGTGACTAAGGCGAAGTACAGCCCACACTTTAAACCAGGTAAAGAATTACGTGAGCGTGTTGATATGTCTCGTTCACAATACGAATTGCCGGCTGAGGAAGAATAGGCCACGAAACAAGTCATCCCGAATAAAGTGAGGGAGCTCCTGAATGAGGCAGAAGTGCTATAAATGAGCATAATGCCATATTCAGGAGATCCTTCGTCGTAAACTTCTCAGGATGACGTGTCAGTTTTCTTGCTTAAGTGCGTGGTAAAGTCACGCCAGTTTGTCCTTGGTATTTACCACCACGGTCACGATAGGATACAGCGCAAACTTCGCTTGCTTCCAGGAATAGCATTTGTGCAACGCCTTCATGGGCATAAATTTTCGCAGGCAGAGGCGTAGTATTTGAAAATTCCAAGGTAACATGCCCTTCCCACTCAGGCTCTAACGGAGTGACGTTAACAATAATGCCGCAACGCGCATAAGTGGATTTACCCAGGCAAATAGTCAGTACATTACGTGGAATACGAAAATACTCGACGGTACGCGCCAAAGCAAAAGAGTTTGGTGGGATAATGCATACATCGGATTCCACATCGACAAAACTGTTCTCATCAAATGCCTTCGGATCGACTATAGACGAGTTAATATTCGTAAAAATCTTAAACTCTCTTGAGCAGCGCACATCGTATCCATAACTGGACACCCCATAAGAAATAATTCGTCCGCCCGCATTTTCACGTACTTGGTTCGACTCGAATGGGGAAATCATTCCATGTTCAAGCGCCATTTTTTCAATCCATCTATCTGATTTAATCGACATGATGAAACCTCATAATTTTTTCAAAAAAGGAGTTCTATCATAAAAAACAAATAAACGAAAGGGGAAGCTACATGCCTGTTTAGGTGAAAACTATAAAAAACAATGAAACATCAAAAAACTGCAAAGTAATCCCTTTGCAGTTTGCCGCTTATTTTTTCGCCATATTCGCTAAAATATCCCCCAGCTCCATGGGCATGGGAAATACAATCGTGGAATTATTCGTTCCTGCAATCGCAGCTAACGTTTGTAAATAACGTAGCTGCATCGCCTCTGGTTGTTGTGCTAATACTTGAGATGCTTGCAATAATTTTGCTGAAGCTTGTAATTCCCCTTCGGCATGAATTACTTTGGCACGACGTTCCCGTTCAGCTTCAGCTTGTTTGGCAATCGCGCGAATCATGCTTTCATCCAAATCTACATGTTTGATTTCAACATTGGACACTTTGATGCCCCAATTATCCGTTTGCGCATCAAGTATTTTTTGCACGTCGCTATTCAAACGCTCACGCTCAGAAAGCATTTCATCAAGTTCATGTTGTCCCAAGACGGAACGCAAGGTGGTTTGCGCCAGCTGGCTGGTGGCTTCATAATAATTTTCCACTTGAATAATCGCATGTTCTGGAGCAACAACCCGAAAATACAGTACCGCATTTACCCGTACGGACACGTTATCCTTTGAAATCACATCCTGGCTCGGTATATCCATAACAATGGTACGTAAATCCACCCGCACTACTTGCTGAATCATCGGAATAATTAGTACTAATCCAGGGCCTTTAACCCGCCAAAAGCGGCCCAGCATGAACACTACACCACGCTCATATTCCCGGAAAACCTTAACTGCAGATATGAATAGCAGCAGGATGGCTGCAAATAGTACCCCTAAAAAAGGTGTCATCTCATTCTCCTTGTGTTCCAGTTTCTTCCTCAACATGCAACACTAATCCTGAAGAGCCCACCACAATAACCGGCTTATCTGCAGCAATAAAATGACGTGATGAGGCACTCCAAATTTCACCGCGGATCATCACTTGCCCTTTCAGATTAATATCTCCAAACGCTTGCCCCTGGCCACCAATCAAAACCTCTACGCCATGTCGCAGCTTTTGATGGCGAGCTCTAATCACACTGCCTAAAAAAATGATGAAAATAACAATATTAACCACCGCCATTCCCCAAATTGCTGACCAGGCAACATGGAGGGTATGCTCGGGGCCATCAATGAGCATGATTGAACCAATGAGAAAAGCAATGGTACCCCCAACTCCCAGGGAGCCAAAAGTAGGCAAAAAGGCTTCGGCAATAATGAATCCAACGCCCACAATAATGAGTAAAAATCCGGCATAATTCACCGGCAAGAGCTGCAAGGCATAAAAAGCTATAAGCAAAGCAATCGCCCCGATTACCCCAGGCAGTACAAAACCAGGATTAACTAATTCGAAGAAAATACCGTAGATACCTAAAAGAAGCAGCAGGTAGGCTACTGTAGGGTTGGTTATTAAAGATAAGAAATAGGTGCGCCAATCCGGATTTACTCGTTGTATTTGGGGATTGGTGGTATTCAGGGTTATTTTTTGATTATTTTGTGTGACGACCACCCCGTTGAGTTGGACTAATAAATCCTGCTCATCCTGAGCAATAAAATTAATCACCTTTTGTTTTAAGGCTTCTGTTGCCGTGAGGGTTTCTGCATTTAATACCGCTTTCTGCGCAAATACGGGATCACGCCCGCGTACTTGTGCCAAAGAGCGTATTGTGGCCACCGCATCATTAGTTATTTTCTTATCCATGGTATCTGAACGCTGCGTTCCTGAAAATTCAGTACTAATATTAACGGGACTAGCAGCACCCAATTGGGTTCCAGGCGCCATGGCCGCTAAGGTTGCCGCATATAATATATAGGTTCCAGCACTGGCAGCACGAGCACCCGTAGGACTTACATAAACAACAATGGGCACATTAGAGGCTAAAAAGGTTTGTACGATGGTTCGCATCGACTCATTAAGTCCTCCTGGAGTATCAAGCAGCACCAGGATTAAATCTGCATGTTGTGCTTGGTTTACATCACGTAGGATGTAATCAGCAGTGGCAGGACCAACAGGACCTTTAATACTTAGTTCTACTATTTTTGCAGCATAAAGCGACTGAGAGTAAATAAAAACAATGAGAAGTATGTTAATTATTTTTTTAGCTAGACTCAGATAACGCATAGCCATCCTTTGTGCGGCATTATATGTTTAAAGATAGCACAAAGAGTGTGACCTGGTTGCTGGTAACTAATGACGCTTACTTAAGGATAAATTATAGAGTGCGCCGTAGACTGGGCTGACAAGCCGCGAACACAGTTTGTACTCTCAATGCTGGGCTTGTCAGCCCAGCCTACATTAAGCGGAACATTAGTTGCGAGCAACCAAGCTACGACTATTTAGAAATAAACGCCTATTTGTGCTGAAACAGTGTCTGCAGAACGCCCTGTTCCGAGTGTAGGCGCATTAATAACGCCCGCTGGAGCATTACCATTGGCAAAGTTGCTTCTCCCGTAATCCATATCGTGTCGGTATTCAAGACTTTCAACAGTATCTTTCCAAATAGAAATGTTATACACCCCGATAATACGTTGCTCGGGTAAGTTCAACGCTAAAGCATCCTTAGTCCATTGATAACCAATACCAATGGATGAAGGGCGATTAAAGCTCTTAAAGGTCACACCAAATTCGGTTTCCAATGCTTGGGGTCTGGCTCCACGTGCATTGAAGCTTAAATCTTCGGCTCTAAAAGGTTGAATTACCCCTACCCATTCTGCAGTCAAGTTAAAGCGGTCAAAACCCAGGTTACCATAAACATCCACTGCTTGGGTTTTGCGTACAAATTCACTTCCGTGCAATAAGGACCCAAATCCACCAAATGTTCCAGGATTTGCGGCGGTATTTTGCATGCCCGATGAATCGGCTATCGAACTAATATAGCTCGCACCAACTTCTCCGGTAATTTTATTTACAGCAAAAGAATAACCTAAGTTAGCACCACCAACACCGGATTTCCCTGACTGAGTATCGCTGCGATAAATATAGACTGCAGCAAAAGGTCCGCGATCGGTTTGTGATTTATACCCTAAAATAAATGGTCGGGTTTTGGTACGTGCTAAATTCATGGTAAGCGGAGCACTTACCATCGCACTCGAGTAACGCCCGAATGGGGCATATAATTGTCCGGCAGTAAAATAGAACGGGGTTTTATCTAAGTTACCAATATTCACGAATCCCAAGTTCAAGCTAAATGCTGAGTTATTGATGCGAGGGCCGATTTCTGGAGGGCTCTCATCATAAGCAATCGACATATAGGCTTCAACATTCTGGTTCAGTGCGGCTGCCACGGCTAGTTCACTGGAGCCTAATGTTAAATCCGTATTCGTTTCCCCCATGTAGGATGAATTAACCATGCCTATAGGTTCTGCTTTACCACTAATTGCAATAATAGGACGTTCAGGAATTGGATAACCAATCCTTTTATAAGCATCATATAAACGACGACGCTGCTGCATTAAGCGAATATCGCGGTTAATACTTGAAATGTTAACAATATAATCCGACCCATCAAATGCCGGTCGCGATCCCAGATATGGGGAAGTAACTACTGGGGTACCGGCAATATAAGTAACAACTCGATTATCCGCTACTAACGCGGTAGGATAAAAACCGATAGCCGCTGGATTGGTCTCCGGGGCATGAATGGTAACGGGTGAGGAGTGATACTTAATTAGCTTAGGTTTTTTATGCGCTATGTGCTGTTTTTTTTCAGCTTGCGGCGTGATGACCTTTGTCGCGCGCGGAGTGGCAGCGACTCTTTGAGGGCGGGCGGCAGAATGTTTTGTCTTGTGGGTTACTAATTTTTTTTGCAAAGCAATTAATTGTGATTGCAGTTGTTGTGTTTGCTCTTGTAAACGTTCTATTTCACGTTGCAACTGTTGATCATTTTCCGCATAGAGTGGCGATGAAAAACAGACTAAAGCCAATACAAGTTTTTTAATCTTCATGCGGCTACTCCTGTTTATTATTTTTTACATCCACACAGGGTGGGGCCAGAAAGTATATCTTGTGAATTTAATGATGACTAGAGCTAAATTAAAACTTAATTGAAAAAATAATAGACAGAAGGATTTTTAGAGGAGTGGGAATTTGTAGCCCCTATTAGACGAAGTCGTAATAGGGGCTACGCATTATGATTACTTATGCATTACCTACGTATTTCAGACCGAAATAAGGACCAAAGAGTCCGTAGTTAACTGCGCTAACTGGTGCAGTTGGCTGTTGGAACACTTGCGTAGCCAGTGCATTGAAGTAGTTAATCGCTTGATAGCCTGCATCAATGTTTATAGTACCTTCCCAGAAGTCATGCGCATAATTCAAGCCAAGTTTTGCTTCTAAGCTTGGAACAATCGATTTCTTACGGGCATAAACTTGCTCATAAATAGCATGCTGATTATCAACTACAAAACCTTCATGATAACGTGAGGTTCCAACCAGGATTGAACCAGTACCATTGGCAGTTACGCTTAAACCATTGAATAAGGCATAAGAGTAATCAATTCCTGCAACAGGACCAAAACCTTTAAAGTCGGTATTATCAAATACAGAAACCGTTGAACCAAACACACGAGGAATTAGAGGATAGTTTAGATAGCTAGTCGCATTAGACTGGATGTTGGCATATTGCATACCACCAAAGAAACGCATTTTCTTTCTGACGCTTACATCAACATGTTGGCCTAACACGATATTCGCTTGATCAAATTGATCACGGCTAACATAATCTGCAGGAACCTCTACAATAGTAGCAGGAGGAACCGCCAAAGGAGCTACAATATTATTGAAATCCGCCTTAGAATTTAAATGCGTCCAGTTTACAGTAACGTCATTACCGGTATTGAAGTAGAAAGATCCCATTACACGGAAACCCCAGCTCCACTGGTCACGCACATCGGCAACCTCTGGACTAACTAAACCAGTAGCCAAATTTGGCACAAACTGCAGGCTTTTTTGAGCACTATAGATAGGACGCATGTATAGTGCCTCAGCCCCTAATTCCCATTTTCTTGCCTCACAAGGAACAGTAACATTTCCAGGTGTACATACAGGCCCCATAGCACCAGCAGCCGCATAGCCACTTGCTACCAATCCCAATACAGCAATAGTTGTCTTTTTTAGCATAAAAACTCCGTTTGAAAAAAAGCCCATCAACTGATGACGGGCTTCACTAGGCCTATTTACACATCACTTGCTTGTCATTACGTCCAAGAAAGTAATCATGCAAACAAACCCTAAGATCTTAATCAATTAAGAAATTAAGCATTACCAACATACTTCAAGCCAAAATACGGACCTGAAGCACCAAAATCTGATCTTTCAGCAATCAATGCGGGGCTAACCTGTCTGTTTGGGCTAAAATAATTAAACCACATATAACCAGCATCCAGGGTAATATCACCTTGCGCCATTGCGTATGTATAGTTAACTCCCAATTTAGCTTCTAACTCTGGAACAATTGCCGTTGTAGAAAAACGAAATGGGGTAACCGTAACTCCGGGAATAATGGGTCCAGATACAGAATGGAAACCATCATCATTAAACTTAGCAGTACCAACTAAAACAGCTGCTGCCCCCTTGGCATAAACACCAAAGCCATTGCCAAACTCATAGGTCATATCAAGACCTGTGCGTGGACCAAAACCATTATATACAGAAACAACTTGGAAGTTCTCGCTAACTGGCGTATCCAAAACAGCTAATCTAGTGATATCCACATCAGACGTGGACTTGATTCGTGCATATTGGAAACCACCATGAAAACGCATTTTTTTGTTCGCACTAAAATCAGTAAATTGCCCTAACTCACCGTTAACGGCATCCCATCTCACTTTTTCTTTTGAAAAAACGTCAAGGGCAGAAAATAGAAGTGGATTAAGCTGGATGTCATGATTGCTTGAATCTAAATGGTACCAGGATAATGTAAAATCGTTACCGGTGTTAAAGTGGTATGAGCCTTCGAGCTGAAAACCCCAGCTCCATTGCCCGCCTTGATCATGGAATTCGTTTGAATCAGCGGCACTTGGATAATAAGCAAAATCGTGGTTTACAGCTGTTTGTAAATAGAGTGCTTGTCCGCCGATATCCCATGCAGTTTTGGCGCAAGGAACTGTAACATTACCTGGGGTACAAACAGGCCCCATGGTCCCAGCGAATACGGCGCTGCTGCCAAAGGCAAAGACAGCAATCGCTGTTTGTTTCAAGTTTAACATGCATATCTCCACGTTCTTATTAAGGCCTGTTTGTACGGCCTATTAATTTCCATTTATAGCTCATTCTAACTAGAAACTAAATTTTTTAGCAAGGGTTCGTTTTCACTCTATAAAAACACTGCACCTCGCCAAATTATCCCCGATCAACTTTAGCAAAGTCAACATAATCCCCGAAATATCTTGAAGGATCATTTTTAAATATTTACTACATACTTTAATCCAAAATAAAGACCTGAAATACTTAAATCAGTCGATCTATTTTCTGAGGTAACTGTCTGATTATTTGCTATATTCTCAAGAATGTTTTGATTTCTTAATGGATTAAAATAATTCACCCACAAATAGCCTAAATCAAAAAGAAAATCCCCTCGTTTTGTTGGGTAACTGTAGTTAAGCCCTACACTGGCCTCAAGCTCTGGAACGATCGCGGAATAAGAGCCGTGCACTGAGGTTAAGGGCTCGGCCAACCCCGTAACATTTGATTTAATTGTACCTACGAGCAACGCCGTAGCAGTCTTAGCATACATGGTAAATCCATTACCCAGAATGTAATTCATATCAATACCGGTACGTGGACCAAAGCCGCTAAACGAGCTATTGTAGCGAAGACTTCTTGGTGCCGGCAGACTGTCTGCATCAAACAGGTCTAAAAAATCTGCGGGGACAATAAATGCAACTCGTGCATTCATCGTATTTTTCAGCCTGACAAATTGGAAACCCCCATGAACGCGATAATTAACATCTCGTGTAAGCGAAGCAAATTGACCTAATTCACCGTTCACCGCATCCCACTGAGTTTTCAATGCTAAACGCACATTAAGCGGATCAAATTCACCAAAGGGATTAAATTTTAAATTCCCACTCGCTCCATCCAAGTGAAACCAATTAAGTGTTGCATCATTACCGGTGTTAAATAAATAAGATGCCCCTAATTGAAAACCCCATCCCCATTGTCCGCCAAGACTATTATAAATGTCATTATCACCTCGAGGGTAATAGGAAAAACTTTGATTTAAATTAGTTTGTAAATACAGCGCCTTGGCCACAACACTCCATGCAGTTTGACTGCATGGCACGGTCACAGTTCCTGGCGAACACACAGGACCCATGGTACCTGCAGAAAGCACCCCACTAACAAAAGTGAGTACAATAAGGATTATTCTTTTTAAAACAAACATCCCTGGTCTCCACGTTTATAAATATTATAAGTATCTTCTTTATCGCCTTTGTACAAACAATAAACAGATAGCCGCGCTTATCTTTAAAGCACTGCTTTTAAAGGGCCCACAGTATCTATCATGGCACAGAAATAAGTCAAGAAAATCAAACTGATAGTCATTTAATTGCTGAGGCTCAAGAGGCATAAACATGCCTCTTAGAGTAAATCGTATTAGACCAAGCCTACATATTTAAGGCCAAAATAAGGTCCTGAAGCACCATAATCTGAAGTACCAATAGTTCTTGATAAAGAAAGAACTTTAACGTTACTAAAAGCATTAAAATAATTAAACCACATGTAGCCCGCGTCTAAAGTTACGCTGCCTCGAGCCATAGCATAAACGTAATGGGCGCCTAATTTTGCGTCAAGTTCAGGAACAATTGCCGTTTTAGAACCACCGTTAGGTAGGCTAGAAGCTCTGCTAACCTCTAAATCAAATTTAGATGAACCAACTAAAAGTGCGGTTCCAGCCTTAGCATAGACGCCAAGACCACTACCTAACTCGTAATGCATGTCAAGACCGGTGCGTGGTCCAAAGCCATTGTATTGGGAGTTTAATTCATAGGCTACCGTTCTTGAGGCGGCGGTGATGGTCGGTTTTATGTGTGCAAATTGAAAGCCGCCATGGAAGCGCATGGTTCTATTCATCCCGAAATCAACCACTTGCCCTAATTCACCATTGACAGCATCCCATCTATTTTGGGTAGATAAAGCCAGCTGGTTTGCAGGACGAGTCCCTTCTTGCACACTTGCCAAAAAGCGTGCCGTACTTGTATCCAGATGATACCAGCTAAAGCTTACATCATTACCTGTATTGAAATGATAAGCCGCATCTAACTCAAACCCCCAACTCCAGCGCCCTGATAAGTTTGGATATTCGCCATAGGCACTTGGAGCAAAATTAAAATCCTTATTGTATAAGGATTGCAGATACAGTGCTTGCCCTCCAACTTCCCATGCCATTTGCGCGCAAGGAACGCTTACATCTCCTGGAGTACAAACGGGCCCCATGGCTCCTGCAAATACGGTGCTACTGCCTGTTAGCATCAGTGCTAATACTGTTTTTTTTAAACAAAGCATATACTTCTTTCCTTATATTTTATTATCTCATCCTGCTATATCACGACAAATGGTGATAAGTACTGCTGCAAATAAAATGCAAGAAGGATCATGCCTTGTTAGAAATATAAGTCAAGAAAGGAATATGAATGAGGTGATGCGGAAATGGAACAAGGAGAACCCACCCCATTGATACAATGGGGTGGGTAATGAAACTAGGCTAGTAATTAAACATTACCAACATATTTCAAACCAACGTATGGGCCAGAAGCACCAAAGTCAGTAGTATGGCTTGCAAGATTAGCAGCTGAAACGTGGCTAAATCCATTGAAGTAGTTGAACCACATGTAACCAGCGTCCAGAGTAACATCGCCTTGAGCCATAGAGTAAGTGTAGTTAGCACCTAATTTAGCTTCAAGTTCTGGAATGATTGCAGTTTTTGACCCATGGAAACCAACTGCAGGAACACCAGTCTCAAGGAAAGCAGATTGGAATTTAGTATTGCCAACTAAAAGAGCAGCTGCTGTTTTAGCGTAAATACCAAATCCGTTTCCGAATACATAGTTCATGTCTAAACCAGTACGTGGACCGAATCCGTTGAATTGAGTGCTGATTCCACCAACAGTAGCAACAGTAGCTGGAGCAACTATTGTAGCCCAACCTGCGTTGTGCTTAGCACGAGCCCATTGGAAACCACCATGGAAACGCATTTTTTTGTTAGCGCTGAAATCAACGAATTGACCTAATTCACCGTTTACAGCATCCCACTTGTAGCTAGTTGCCGCAGCTACTTCGAAAGCAGAGCCATCAAACGCACTGTCGAATCCGAAGCGATGAGTTCCAGTATCTAAATGGTACCAAGTTAAAGTTACATCGTTACCAGTATTGAAGTGGTAAGAACCTTCTAATTGGAAACCCCAGTTCCAACGAGTGTGATCGCGGAAGTTACCGTTTACATCCGGTAAGCCAAGGAATTGGTTGTTGTTAGCGATTTGCAAATCAATAGCTTGACCACTGATATCCCAAGCAGTACGCTCACAAGGAACAGTTACGTTTCCTGGTGTGCAAACTGGGCCCATTGTACCTGCAAATGCTGCTGCACTGCTGCCTAAAGCGAGTACCGCTAATGCTGTTTTTTTCAAACTAAACATGCGTAGTCTCCATATAAGTTATTATTAAGTTCCCATTTTGTTATTAACTTACACAAAGAAGCTATTAACAAAACATGCACGCCCATTTTTTGACGTAAGCATGAAAAGGTGAGCAGTATCTATATCGAGAGAAAATAAGTCAAGACAATTAGTTAAAAAACTAAGTTTTATAGATGTTTTTTTTCTGTTGCTGTATTTATTCGACCCAACATGCGGATTATTAATTCATTTTGCGCGGAGAGTAAATTCGTGATTTTCTAAAAAATCACCCCATTTCCTTGACGAGAAATGGGGTGAAAAAGTGGGAGATTAAGCAAAATGTAACATGTACAAATTAAACATTACCTACGTACTTCAAACCAACATAAGGACCAGAAGCTCCGAAGTCCATAGTTCTTGCGCCAGCAACAGTAGTTACGTTGCTTAATGCATTGAAGTAGTTAAACCACATGTAACCAGCATCCAGCGTAATATCGCCTTGAGCCATTGAGTAAGTGTAGTTAGCACCTAATTTAGCTTCTAACTCAGGAACGATAGAAGTTTTAGAGCCATGGAAGGTAGTTCCTACTAGATCAAATTCAGATGCACCTGAATTAAACTTGGAGCTACCAACTAAAATTGCTGCTGCTGCTTTAGCATAAACGCCAAAACCATAGCCAGCGAATACATAGTTCATGTCAAGACCAGTACGTGGACCGAAACCGTTGTACTGAGTGTTGCCCCAAGTAGCGAAATCAACTGTAGTCTCGTTATCAATAGCTACGAAGTGATTAGTCTTAACACGAGCCCATTGGAAACCGCCATGGAAACGCATTTTTTTGTTAGCGCTGAAATCAACGAATTGACCTAATTCGCCATTCACAGCATCCCATTTACGGCCAACGTGACCAAAGCCAGCAACGTCCACACCATCAACATCCGCGATGAAACCAAAACGGTGTCTGCTAGTATCCAAATGGTACCAAGTTAAAGTTACATCGTTACCAGTATTGAAGTGGTAAGAACCTTCTAATTGGAAACCCCAATTCCAACGACTGTGATCGCGGTAATTTCCAGCGGCATCTTGAATAAAGAAATCGTTGTTGTTAACGACTTGTAAATCAATGGCTTGGCCACCGATATCCCATGCAGTACGCTCACATGGTACAGTCACATTTCCAGGAGTGCAGACAGGTCCCATTGTTCCTGCAAAAACTGCACTACTACCTAAAGCGAGTACTGCTGCTGTTGTCTTTTTCAAACTAAACATGCTAAGTCTCCGTATTGTATTTTTATTTTTATTAATTCTGAGTTTTTACTTGATAACTTACAATTTAAAAGTTACCAGCAGCATGCTTTCGTCGCTTTGGTTCGAAGCATGCAACTCCATGAGTATGGCTTCGAAAATTAATAAATCAAGTAAATTTACAAAAAAAAATTTAATATTTTTCATAAAGATACTTTTTTTAGGCACGGCCGCTATTTTTTAATCAGACTGACAACAACTCTCCTATTTTCCGCTCGACCGGCATCTGTATCATTTCGAGCCACAGGTTTTAATGCTCCTAGCCAAGTGACCGATAATTGCTCTTCAGGAACCCCTAACGTTATTAGGTAATTTTGCACAGCCTGCGCACGATATTGCGAGATTGCATTATTATAGCCTTTACGACCACTTTCATCGGCATAACCAATTATACGAATCACTTTAATTTGATGATCTGCTGCGGTATAGCGCGCAATTCGACGCAATTGATCCTTATCCTGATCCGTCAATTCGCGGCTATCAGGAGCAAAATGAAAAACACTTTCTTTCACCCGGTCAAAACCAAATGGTAATAAATTACTAATGCATCGCTGGTAGTGAGAATAAGGCGTTTGAAATCCACGTGGCGTCAATGCTACAGAAACATCAAATCCTATATCCGAGCGATATTTAAAGGTGGGTTCATAGCCTTGAGATAAATAAGTCAATAATTTTAACGTTGAATCTCGCTTTAGAAAAATCCCATAAGCACCTGGGTTAACCATTAATGAGCCTACCAAATACGTAGATCCTTCCGGCTTCCACATAGGTGCCCTAGCGATAATCCGTGCAGGCAACGGACGTCTCACCTCATCCCATTTGCGTAAAACAAAATGCGGTGGCTGAGCGGCGAATTGTTCGAAATACCCGATTCCATAATTAGGTATAGTTAGTGATAAACCACAACGAATTGGGTTGCCAGTTACCTTCCAACTTTTTTCCCCTCCCATCGGAAAGGCATAATTAATCGGAGCCATTGCGAAAGTTGTACTTACCGCGATTACGTAGCTGACTGCAACACGTTTTACAAACGCGTATCTATTATTACTGAATTCCATTATTAATAATCCCCATGATTGAATTCATGTTATCCTTAGATATCGACACTGTTTTAAGAATCTTTAATTATGAAATCACTAATTATCAGCCAACCGGATGACTGGCATGTTCATTTTAGGGATAACGAATTATTAGAACATACCGTGGCAGCCAGTGCAGAGCATTTTGCCCGTGTCTTAGTAATGCCTAACCTCAAGCCTGCCTTGACTAGTTTGTCTGCTATTAGTGCTTATAGAGAGAGGATTCTTGCTGTCTTGCCCAGTGGCCATCGCTTCAATCCCTATATGACGTTCTATTTAAACGAGTCGGTCAGCGCAGCGGAGTTGGAACACGCAGCAGCCACGCCCTATGTATTAGGTGCCAAACTTTATCCAGCCGGAGCAACAACTAACTCCGAAGCCGGGGCCAAGTCTCTGAGCGCGCTGTATCCTTTGCTTGAAGTCATGCAAGAACAGAATTTAGTGCTGCAAATTCATGGTGAAGTAACACATAGCGATATTTTTGAGCGTGAGGCCTTATTCATCGATGAATATTTAAAACCTTTAGTCCTTAATTTCCCTAAGTTACGCATCATCCTGGAGCATATTTCCACCGAAGCCGCGGTCAGCTTTGTCAGCGAGGCACCAGAAACTGTGGCCGCCACCATTACCCCTCATCATTTAATGTACAACCGTAATCAGTTGCTTGCGGGAGGTATTAGACCTCATTATTACTGCCTCCCCATTTTGAAGCATGAACGTGACCAAAAAGCATTGCAACAGGCAGCATGCAGTGGCAATCCTAAGTTTTTTGCCGGTACGGACAGTGCCCCACACAGCATTCACAATAAAGAAAATGCCTGTGGTTGCGCGGGGATCTATTCCGCGCCCTTTGCCCTTGCACTTTATGCCCAAGTATTTGATGAGTTAAACCAATTAACAAAGCTTAATCATTTTATGAGCCACTATGGCGCTGAATTTTATCAATTACCCCTCAATCAGGAGCAGGTTGAATTGATTAAGTCTCCGCAAACCTTACCAAAGATAATGCCATTGGGTATAGAACAGGTTGTACCGATTGCGGCGGGTGAAACAATCCAATGGAGTATTCATGTCCCTTCTTGATAATGTATTAAGTAGTACAATGAAAGGCCGCTTTCGTGGCTTCTTGCCCGTAGTTGTCGATGTTGAAACGGCGGGCATAAATCCTCAGAAAAATGCCTTGCTGGAAATGTGTATTGTCTTGCTCACCATGGATAAACAAGGAAATTTACAACGCAGCACCAGCCACTTTGAACATATTCTACCCTTTTCAGGGGCCGAGCTGGATCAGAAATCACTAGAATTCAACCAAATCGATCCCTACCAACCTCTTCGTTTTGCGGTAGAGGAAAAAATTGCTCTGGAGCAGCTATTTAAACCTATTTTTAGTGCGATTAAGCAGCAGAGCTGTCAACGTGCGGTTTTGGTCGGTCATAACGCCTGGTTCGATTTATTGTTTGTTAAAGAGGCAGTCAAAAGAACGGGACTGCAATCACCCTTTCATGCCTTTACTTGCTTCGATACAGCCACCTTAGGCGGATTAATTTATGGACAAACCGTATTAGCCAAAGCAGCTCAAGCGGCAGGTGTTCCTTTTAACCCTCATGAAGCGCATTCGGCAATTTATGATGCAGAAAGAACGGCAGATTTGTTTTGTGAGATGACGAATACGTGGCGAAGATTACAGCTTAATCATAAAGATAATAATGGCTAGGACACATATACATTGAATAATGTATGTAAATTTCGCCATTGCCTTGGCGAGGCAACCCAAAGCTTCGTTAAAACCACGCTCTGGGTTGCTTCGCTTCGTTCGCAATGACGACGCTATTATTATAATGAACCAGAGTGCTCTGCAAGATATTCTGCAACACCTTGTGGAGAAGCAGTCATACCTGCCTGGCCTTTTCTCCAACCAGCAGGACAAACTTCACCTTTTTCTTCGAAGAATTGTACTGCATCAATAGTTCTTAAAAGCTCATCAACATTACGACCGATTGGTAAATCATTCACAACTTGTGAACGCACCATACCTTTAGTATCGATAATAAACGCGCCACGGAATGCAACACCGGCAGCAGGATGCTCTACACCATAAGCTTGACAAATGCTATGAGTCATATCGGCAGCCATAGTGTAACGAACTGGGCCAATTCCGCCTTTTTCTACAGGAGTATTTCTGTATGCATTATGAGTAAAATGAGAATCAATAGACACTGCAACAACTTCAACATTACGGCTTTTGAATTCATCCATACGGTGATCTAAAGCAATCAGCTCAGAAGGACATACAAAAGTGAAATCTAAAGGATAGAAAAACACTAATCCATATTTCCCTTTGATGTGCTCATGCAAATTAAATTTATCGACAATCTCACCATTGCCCATTACCGCAGCTACGGTAAAATCAGGAGCTTTACGTCCGACTAGTACACTCATTCTATGATCTCCATTTGCGCGCAAGAAAGACCCTTGCGCAGATTATTATTATCGAGGGCTGTTTACATTTCGTTAGCTTGAGCCAAAAACAAAAATCAGGCCACCTTGGCCAAGATAATCGAAATATAATAGACTTTATACGGCAATTGCATCGCGTAACATGGTTTCTAGCTCACCTTGCTGGAATAATTCAGCAATAATGTCCGAGCCACCAATTAATTCACCCTTAACATATAACTGAGGGAAAGTCGGCCAATCCGAAACTTGAGGTAACATTTGACGAATGTCGGGATTAGCAAGAATATCTACGTAAGCAAAATCAACCCCACAGGCCTCGATGCATTGAACTGCACGCGCAGAAAAACCACATTGAGGCATCTTTGGGGAGCCTTTCATGTACAGCAGAATCGTATTTTCTGCGATTTGTTTTTTAATTTTTTCGATTGTATCCACGCTGTGTACCTTTGAAAATGATAAAAACGCTAATTATGGCGAAAAGCTAGCACGGCCGCAACTTATTTCATTATCCCTACCCTGACTCACCAAGATAAAAGCAGATACCGCCCTCAACCAAATTAAATAGTAATTGTTTTAATAATAGGCATGGAATCTTAAGGAAATATTAATTGAATATCATATTTGTCCTGCTACACTTAGGGCAACTCACAAATAAGGAGAATTTTATGACTTTTACATTACCCAAATTGCCCTATGAAATGGATGCTTTAGCACCACATATTTCTAAAGAAACTATTGAATATCATTATGGAAAACACCATCAAGCTTATGTGAATAACTTAAATAAGTTAATTCCTGGAACTGAATTTGAATCAATGCCTCTTGATGAGATTATTATGAAATCCAAAGGTGGGGTATTCAATAATGCGGCTCAAATTTGGAACCATACCTTCTATTGGCATTGTTTGAGTCCTAATGGCGGCGGTGAGCCAACAGGTAAACTTGCTGATGCCATCAACAAGCATTTTGGTTCTTTTAGTGCCTTTAAAGAACAATTTACCCAAGCAGCAGCGACTACTTTTGGCTCAGGCTGGGCATGGCTTGTGCAAGATAAGGCTGGTGATTTAAAGATTATGAGTACTAGTAATGCAGGCACCCCCATGACTGAAGGCTTAACCGCCCTATTAACCTGCGATGTATGGGAACATGCTTATTATATTGATTACCGTAATGCCCGTCCTGATTACATTAGTGCATTTTGGTCATTAGTGAATTGGGAATTCGTCTCTGATAATATGAAGTAAATGATGGGATAGCGACGTCATCCGAACACCGTGAGGGATCTCCTGAATGAGGCATCATTGCTATGAATGAGTGTATGCCTCATTCAGGAGATCCTTCGTCGTAAACTGCTCAGGATGACGTATATCCATCATTACCTAAATGAATGATTTTTAATGGACACCCGAACGGCAAAGAGATTATAAAAGGAAGATAGATAATGGCTTTAATTACTAGTTACAATCCCATGCCCATAACCTTTACTCATGGTGACGGCGTTTGGCTTTATGACGATCAGGGAAAAGCATATCTTGATGGTTTAAGTGGGATAGCCGTTTGTGGGCTAGGACATGCTCATCCAGATGTGACCAAAACCATACAAGAGCAAGCAGCAAAACTCTTGCACACCTCAAATACCTTTCACATTAAGCAACAAGAGTTACTTGCGGAAAAACTTACCTCGATGGCGGGAATGGAACAAGTATTTTTTGCCAACTCAGGTGCCGAAGCCAATGAAGCTGCCATTAAATTAACCCGGCTTTACGGTCATAAAAAAGGCATTGAGACACCCTCCATTATTGTGATGGAGCGTGCATTTCATGGACGCACGATGGCCACCTTAACCGCCTCAGGCAGTCGTAAAGTACAAGCAGGTTTTGAACCGTTAGTCCCCGGATTTATTCGCGCCCCCTTTAATGATATCGAGGCCATACACACGATTGCAGCGAATCGTGAGGATGTGGTCGCAGTAATGCTTGAACCTATTCAAGGTGAAGGTGGGATTTATGCCGCCGAAGAAGGTTATTTGCGCGCAGTAGCCAAATTATGTGAGCAACATGATTGGATGCTTATTTTGGATGAAATCCAAACTGGAAATGGACGTACTGGTAAACTGTATGCATGCATGCACCATAATATTCAACCCGATATTCTTACTACGGCTAAAGGTCTTGGCAATGGCGTACCCATCGGTGCTTGCCTTATGAGTAAAAAAGCTACGGATTTATTCAAGCCCGGAAATCATGGATCTACTTTTGGTGGTAATCCACTAGCCTGTGCTACCGCCTTAACCGTATTAGAAGTCATTGAGCGGGATAAAATTTGCGAGCTAGTTACCCGTAATAGTGCCCTATTGATGGATAAGCTCATTCAAAACTTAGGTGAGCATCCACATGTTAAGGCAATTCGTGGTAAAGGCTATATGATTGGTGTAGAACTGGATAGACCGGCTATGGACATGCGTAATTTAGGTTTAACCAATGGCCTCATTTTTAATGTCACGGCAGATACCGTCGTACGCTTATTACCTCCGCTCACCATCACTGAAGAAGAAATTGATGAATTAGTGAAACGATTAACGCTAACTATTAACCAATTTACGCAATAAGCTGGGTCTGAGATGTAGCCGCATAGGCTGGGCAGTCAAGCCCCAGCACATAGATTGTATGAATCCCGACTCTGGGCTTAACAGCCCAGCCTACACATGCCCTAGTAAATAAAAGTAATAATAAAGATTGCTTTTTTAAGCCTATTTGGCATAAAATATGCCCAACTTGTGAACAATAAATTCAAAGGCAGGACACAATGAGTGGTATATCACCTCAAAACGCATTAACAATATCTTCGTTCATCTCCAGCTATAAAAACCTGGATGAAGCCGAGAAAAAATTTTTCTCTCCCAAAATTAAAGAGCTGTTTAATGCCAAGATTCAATTTAAGTCAACAAAAACATTGGATATGATTGCACTAGAGGTTATTAAGGAACTTCTCGATACGCCACCATTATTAAAATTTCCCTGCACTAGCAAATTCATCGAAAGCGATCTGTTCCAATGCTGCAAATTATTAAAAGAAAACCAGCTTTTTACTGATGAAAATGCGTTGGCAATTTTGAGTCATCCAACCCCCAAACTGCTATTTGCAGCACTGTGTACACTACAAACACATGAACTGCTCACTAGTGCTGAAAAACAAGAGTATTTTACCGCTGTAACCAAACACCTGACAGCCCCCCACCAAGCCGCCAATGCATTAGCCATTTTAAATAAAGCCGGTTTATTAAATGCTGAAAACATGGCCGTAACAACTCATCCAGTTAACCCGGCTGCAACAGCTAAATTCTTAACCCTTATCTTTCAGTTAGGTTTATTATCGGGTGAGCATGCAGAAAATAATTTTGAAAAAGTGATAAATCATCGAAGACCTGCGAGTGTGCTCTTGGATATAGAACTACTTGATCCAGCGGATGAGAAATTGCAAGATAAATTTGAACGAATTATGCGTCCTCACTCTTATACGCCGACCCCGTTGCTTTTAAAAGTACTCGCAGGAGATATAGCCGCAATCGAGATAAATATCCCTTTCAGCCCCACCCAGCCCCCCAAGGGAGTGGTTGCTTCGATGATACCAGGCGCATACTAATTTGCCGTATGCGTTCCCAAACTCCACTGCGTGCATCCAGACAACATTAAATTTTGCCTGGATGAGCCTTGGTTCAGGATGACGTACATTCTTTAAGTTGACGGCTGAAAATAAAGTTAAAAACATAAAAAATGATACAAATAAATGCCAGCAAGAAGAAAAACAAAGACATTAAATTCGTTTGTTGAATATTGAAAAAATCCCGCAGGAAATGACTTACCGAGCTGCTGACCAAACACCATAAAAGAATAAATAACACTAATGAAATAAGTGTATTAATAAAATTTCTAATGCCATAAAAATGCGATAACGACTCGGAATCCACAATACTTAAAGAAAAATATTGAGCCAACGCATAACAAATAGAACTAAAAAAACTGCCCAGTCCAATGAAAAAACAACTCCAAAAATAATGGCTCCCCGCCAAAGCAACCATACACAAGTTAAATAGCAAACCCAGTGCTGTTAAGTGAAAAAGAATACGGTAATTAAAACGCATGAATAGAGAGATTGAGAATAAATTACCCGCAAGCATGCCTACTCCTGCACAGGAAAGAATTACCCCTATTTGCGAGACTGAAAAATACAAAGAATAAAAGGGAATGATCATAATGGCCACTAAATTAAGCCACATAAAATTTAGGCTATATAAATACAAAATCGATTGCCTGCTTACATTAAGTTCGATTCCTTGCGATTGAAATTGCGACTGCAATGAAGCATTTTTCTGTAAATTCCAATGAATTAATAATAAGAAAATGCGGTAAATCAAAATAACTACCATAGAAGTAACCAATAAATTGGCAAACGATAATTTATGGAAAAAGAAGCTACCGATAAGTGGGCCAATAATATACCCCAACGTATTCGCAAGCCTGGTAGTCGTAATGGCAAAAGGTAAATCCGTATAAGCACAATAAGTTGCGGTTACTTTATCAAAAAAAATGGACTCCATTGAGGCTAAAAAAGCAACACAGGCGAGCATAATGAGTAAATTATTCAGTGGTACCTTCCCGGTTAAAGTAACAAACCAAAACCCGAGAAATAAAATTAAAATAAAATCAAGACAGCGCTTTAATGCGGTAAATACATTCGTATTTTCCAGCAACTTAGGAACAATAAAAAGCAGAACCACTGTAGGTAAATAAATTAATGCACCATAGAGCGGAAACTCTTCCACCGTAATATATTGCTGTAATAAGGTATTTAAGATAAAAAAATTGAATACCTTAAATAAAACCGTCAACAACCCATGGTTTGCCCAAATTTGTAAGAACTGCTTTTTATTCATTCCTAAATATCCCTAAGATAATGCAAGTAATTCCTGATGGTTATTCTCCAAAAGCGCAAGCATGGATAAACCATCCCGAAGCATTGCTTCATTTGCCAAGGAATAACAGGTTAAAACCCAAAAAATCCATTTTGCCGCAGAGATATAAATATCTACATCATTAATCGCTAAAGGTAATGCATAGGCCTCTCTAAAACGCTTTGCCGCGGCCATATCTAAATACAGTTCGCTACCATTTTTTTGCAGAACCCAACTGGTAACCGTATCGATAAAATCGATTTCAGCACGCATCAAGCAAAAATTTTCCCAATCAATTAGAAAATATTCACCCGCATCATTCCAAATAACATTTTTAGGCTTTATGTCTGAATGGCAAATAACTAATGAGGAGTCTTGCCCTAGGCGCAAAATTTCATCATGGGTTACCCTTGCATACACGCCACTTAACAAATTTTTTAAAGGAGTATTCAAATATTGGATTGCTAATTTTTCAACCAAGGCCAACCCATGACTAGCTACGAGATTTTTCCAGCAACTGGCAAAGAAGTGTGATTTAAGATTAAAAAAATCCTTATTATAATTAATTACTTCCGTTCGATGTAAGGTAGAGAGCGCTTGCGCGATTTGGATTTTTTGATCGAGACCGAGATGAAATGGTTCTTTATTTACGCCGGGAATGTAATGCATCATGTAAAATACAAGATCATTGTATTCCTGTACAAATGAATCATTCATTGAAATTAACTTGGGAGATGCTATTTTATTGGTTATCTCATTGACATAAGTTGTATGCAACGTAAAGAAGTTCATCAGCTCTTTTTGATTTAATTGATATAATTCTTCTAATTTACCTCTATTAATCATTTTTATGGTTGTTATTTTGCCACTCTCTTCTCGAGCGAAATACAGCGCTCCTAACATGTTTTCTGATTCTTTCATTAAAACGGGGTTTAAAAAATGACGCTCTCGCAAAAAAGCTCCCAGCTCAGATTCAATAGGTTGATGCATAATTGTTTCCTTTTTTATTATTACGAAATATAGCCCTCATTAAAAGCCACATATTCGGTTCCTAAACGTCTCTTTCGATACCCTAAATTTTAGTGAATCCTAATTAAGGAACCAATTAAACGACATTTGTATAATTATAGACCATACTGCGTAATTTTTTTTGAATTTACCCTGAATGTTGAATTTAAAAACAAATACCTTGTCTAAAGACGGCAGCGCACAATAAAATTAAAAAATACCCTGGAATTGTTCAATTTTTGTGCTACCTTTAAAAAGCAATACCGCTTCAAATAGAGATGAAAAATGAGCCCAGATGTAGAAAGCGCAGAAACTATCATCCACCGATTAAGGAGAAATGCTCAAAACACTCCTGATAAAGCTGCTTTAACGTTCCTTACTCAGAAAGAAAACATTTCTTTATCCAATAAAGCATTACTAGAGCAAATAGAGCATTTTGCAACGCGAATCCTAAAGCTTGCCGAGCCCGGCTCACGAGCAATTATTTTATTAAATCCCGGAATAGATTATTTGGTCTCCTTTTTAGGGTGTTTACTTGCCGGAGTTATTGCTGTTCCTGCATATCCTCCCACCAATAGCCGACATAATATTAGATTATTATCGATTATCGAAGATGCTTCTGTTCAGGTGATTATTACTTCTTCTGCGGTAATTCATCGCCTGGACTTTAATGAAGATAATAAAACGCAAGTCCTCATTGTCGAGGAAGAACAAAATACAACGCCTTCCTTAACCCAATTTCCTACGATTTCAGATGAAGACGTAGCCTTTCTACAGTACACCTCAGGCTCTACCGGAAACCCCAAAGGAGTGATGGTAACTCATAAGAACATCATTGCTAATGCACACTGCATCAATGAAAAATTAGAGGGACGGGTGACCACCCTCTGTTCTTGGTTGCCTCCGTTTCATGATATGGGCATGATTGGCTGTACACTTTTTCCTTTAGCCTATAATGGTCATGTGGTCAGCATGTCGCCTACCGATTTTTTGAAAAACCCATTAAAATGGTTAAAAGCTATCAGTGATTTTCGCGCTGAATGTTCAGCGGCACCTGATTTTGCTTACGATTTATGCTCTAGAGTCATCACCGAGGAAGAGAAAAAGGAATTGGATTTAAGCTCATGGCTTTTTGCAGTTAACGGTTCTGAGCCGGTCAAGGCGGAGCATTTAAAACAATTTAGTGACGCGTTCGCAGAATGTGGTTTTAGCGCCAATGCCTGCCATCCTTCTTATGGTATGGCCGAAACCACCTTGTTGATCTCAACCAAAGAAGTAGACACTAAAACAGTGCTCATGCGAGCTGATAAGCAAGCATTTCAAAATAACCTCATCAAAGAAGCTCAAGAAGATGAAGAGCATGTTCTTTTGGTTGGCTGCGGCACTCCCTATAGCAACTACGACTTAAAAATTATTGATCCATCCAGTTTAGACATTTTGCCTATAAATAGAATTGGAGAAATTGTTGTTCAAGGTGATTCGGTTACCAAGGGATATTGGAACAAGCCTCAACTGAATGAAGAAATTTTTAACTTAAGATTAGCTTCTAAAGACAAACCCTTTTTACGAACTGGGGATTTAGGCTTTTTAAACCCCAACGGGGAGCTTTTTATTACCGGACGTCTTAAAGATTTAATTATTATTCGTGGACAAAATCTTTATCCTCAAGACATTGAGCATTGTGTTGAAAAGAGCCATCCGTTGTTAATAAAACATGGCGGAGCTGCCTTTGTTATTGAAAAGGAAAATAGTGAACCCGAGTTAATCCTGGTTCAAGAAGTGCATCGCAGTGCAAAACAGTTTGATGAAATTTTTTCGGCGATCTTAGATTGTTGTTCCCAAGAGTTGCCCGTATTGCCCAGCGAGATTATATTAATCAAACAATCATCATTGCCCCGAACCTCAAGTGGCAAGGTACAACGCAGCGGATGCAAGCAGTCATTCCTGGCCAAGGAGTTGCACATATTGGCCCAATGGCAGCGGAAAGCTCATCAGCCAGAACAACAGGTACCCAGCTTAGCGAACGCACATGAAAAAAACAGCTTAACCGTATGGATGAAACAATGGCTGGCCAGTAATTTATCGCTGCAATTAGAACAAATTGATATTCATAAGAATTTTTCTTACTACGGCATGGATTCCGTGAGCGCCGTGCAGTTTACCGCGGCCCTCGGACAATTGATAAATCAAGAAATTAATCCTAGTCTATTATGGTCCTTTACCACAATTGACGCTTTAGCAAACTATTTGCTTCCTGAAGATCATTCGCTTACACCACAAAATGAGCAGCAGATCCACCAAAAACGCTTTGAACCGGTCGCGATCATCGGTATGAGCTGTCGCTTTCCTGGCAGCAGTAACAGCCCACAAGAATTTTGGGATCTCTTACAAAACGCTAAAGATGGAATCAGCAATGTTCCTCTGAGTCGTTGGGATTCGGCTCTCTATACGGCGCAGCCTGGCGTTACAGGAACAATAGCCGCGTCTAAAGGTGGGTTTATTGATAATATTGATCAGTTTGATGCTGCTTTATTTAATATTAGTCGTCGTGAGGCAGAAGCGATGGATCCGCAGCATCGCCTTTTACTGGAATTAACCTGGGAAGCACTTGAGCGAGCAGGTATTGCCCCTCTGTCGTTAGATGATACTGATGCGGCTATTTTTATTGGGATTGCTTCGAATGACTACAGCCAATTAGCCCATGATGCGGCACACCATAATACCGATGCCTATTATGGGATAGGTAATGCCCATAGTGCAGCAGCTGGGCGCATTGCCTATTTTTTAGGAACTCATGGTGAATCAATCGCCGTAGATACAGCCTGTTCTTCTTCATTGGTTGCGGTATTCAATGCATGTCAGGATTTACATGAAAAAGGCTATAGCTTAGCCATTGTGGGTGGGGTAAACAGCATTCTTGATCCGTCTTTAAGTGTGAGTTTCTCACAAGCAGGAATGTTATCACCGAATGGCAAATGCCAAGTCTTTGATGCAAAAGCGGATGGCTATGTCCGTAGTGAGGGATGCGGTGTGCTCATCTTAAAACGCCTGGCTGATGCACAACGTGATAAAGACCCTATTTTGGCAGTGATTCAAAGTGCTGTAGTAAATAGCGATGGACACAGTAATGGCATTACCGCGCCAAGCCCTAAAGCCCAACATGACTTAATTAGTAAAGCCATCCATGCTGCAGGGATTTCTCCTGATGCAATTGATTATATTGAGACACATGGCACGGGTACACGTTTAGGAGATCCAATTGAGTTTAATGCGCTGAAAGAGGTTTTTGCCACTGGCACACGCCAAAAGGACTTATATATAGGTTCGGTGAAAAGCAACATCGGCCATTTGGAGGCGGCTGCGGGTATGGCAGGTCTTATTAAAACGATTTTGATGTTACAACATCAACAAATTCCAGCCAATTTGCATTTTGAAACAGTCAATCCGTTAATTGACTTAGCATCTATTCCTGCGCAAGTACCTACAACCTTGCAAACCTGGGAATCTGACACGCAGAAACAAATACGTTATGCCGGTGTTAGCTCTTTTGGTTTTACTGGAACTAATGCACACCTAATCCTTACTGAAGCCCCAAGAGCAGATGCAGTGGCTGACACTGAGGATAGCCCAGAAAGACCGGTGCATGTCTTTACTTTATCAGGGCATACCCCAGAAGCTTTAGCGGCACAACAAGCACGATTAGCCGAATTCATTCAAGACAATGCAGGTCTTGATTTAGCCAATTTATGTCATAACCTTGCTCTTGGCCGCAGCGCGCTAGATTATCGCCTGGCTATTCCAGTACAAACCCATAGCGAATTAATTGAGAAATTACGCACTACAATTCCAACGAATAAAGCCGCGGAATTAAATACAGCAAAAACCGCCTTTTTATTTACTGGGCAAGGCTCACAATATTCTGGAATGGGCTCGGAGCTTTATAATACACATCCTTTATTCAAGCAGGAGGTCGATCATTGCAGCCAATTATTGGCGGAGTATTTACCTGAACCACTTACCAAGGTGATGTTTGATCCAGAACAGGCTTCGTTATTAAATCAAACTCAGTATACTCAGCCTGCTTTGTTTGTTCTGCAGTATGCTTTAGCTCAATTATGGATAAGCTGGGGAGTTCTGCCTACGGCGGTTATTGGCCACAGCGTGGGCGAGTATGTCGCGGCAACCATAGCCGGGGTTATGAGTTTAGCGGATGGTTTAAAACTTATTGCCGCCCGTGCAAAACTCATGCAAGCCCAACAAGAAGGCAGTATGCTTAGTGTGAATGTAGATGAAAGCCAAGCTCAAGCCTTAATGCAAGAATTTAAAACACAGGCACCTGAGGCGATCTTAAATATTGCGGCAGTGAATAGCATGAACCAAGTGGTATTTGCTGGCGAAGAGGAGGCTATTCGCCAATTAAATCAACAGTGCCGGCTACAGGGGATTCGCACCACTGAATTGCAAGTGTCTCATGCCTTTCATTCAGAGCTCTTACGCCCAATGATTGCTGAATTTAAGCAAATTGCCGCAACCATTGAGTACCATGCACCCAAATTCGTGCTTATCTCCAATGTTAGTGGTAAGGAGATTTCCGCCATCAACGCAGATTATTGGGCCGAACATGTCCTGGCTACGGTGCAATTTAGTACAGGAATCAAGGAATTAATTTTAGAAAACTATCAAACCTTTATCGAGGTGGGACCACAACCTATTTTATTAACTTTTGCCAGACAGCAGGCCAGTTCATCACAACAGGTTTTATGGCTTGCTTCACTTAGGAAAAATCACCCCGACTGGCAAACCTTAGCTGATGCAGTCGCCCAACTCTATGAAAACGGGCATACCCTTAATTGGCATGCTTATGATGCTCCATTTGCACGATTAATCGATGCAAAAGAGTTGCCTACTTATGCGTTTCAGCATCAATCCTATTGGCTAGCAGGGGAGCATAAGATTCAAGAGAGCAGTGCCCTAAATCAAGGTTTAAGCCAGGCGCTTTATCAGATGGAATGGAAACAATTAGGAGCACCTCAACAGCTAAATAGACCACAAGAGCTAACTGGAAAATGGTTGATTTTTGCGAATCAAGATTCAGAAAGCCAGAAGATGATAAGTTTCTTGTCCGCCTATTTACCCGAGATTGTGGTAGTGCGTCCTGGGAGAACGTTTGAGCTGTCCCTAGACGTAGCGGTGCTAAATCCTTATGAGCCAGAACATTTTTCAAGCCTGGTAAGTAAACATCAAGAAATTCAAGGCATTTTCTATTTATGGGGCTTTGTTGGCACCGAGTTTTTCCAAGAGCGACAACTAGAAGCATTAACTTGTGATGACATGAATCAATTAATTAAAAACTCATGTGCAGGCTTACTCCATCTAGTGCAAGCGCTCATACATAAAAAACAACACACCAAGCTCTGGACCGTAACCCGGGGTGCAACAACAATACCGCCTCTATCCTTACCATTTTTTTCACCATTAGTAGGTATGGGCAAAACATTAGTGCTTGAATACCCTGAACTGGATTACCATCATTTTGATGTTGGATTGGAAACAACGACACAAAACACGGCATTACAACTCCAGCAACTGCTTGGCCAACATCAAGATGAAGCCATTCTCGCGTATCAAAACGATTTATTATACGTACCACGAATCGTCCCTGCGGTATTGCCTCCAGTTGCAAATAAAAAAGTATTTGTAAAAAATGCCTCTTATCTCATTACAGGTGGACTCGGCGGAATAGGCGCTGTTTTATGTAAATGGCTGATTCAGCAAGAAGTAAACTCTATTATTTTACTTGGAAGACGTCCATTAAACGATGAAATAAATGCGATACTTAATCCATTGCGTGTTGATGGGGTCACCATCCACTATGTTCAAGCGGATGTGAGTGATTACCAGCAAATGCGCCTGGCTTTAACCGAAATCCAAAATACACTGCCTGCAATTAAAGGAATTTTTCATGCCGCCGGAACCTTAAGCGATGGGTTATGGTCGCAGTTAACTTGGCAGGAGTTTAATCAGGTCTTCGCTGCAAAAGTACAAGGTTCCTATAATTTGCACTGTTTAAGTATGGAGCTTACCCCTGAGTTAGAGCAATTTGTGATGTTTTCATCAATTAGTTCTTTATTGGGAACACCAGGACAAGCGAACTATGCGGCGGCGAACACTTTTCTCGATAATTTAGCCCATTACCGAGTACAAATAGGGTTGCCCGCATTAACGATTAATTTTGGTCCTTGGCAACAAGTGGGCATGACCCGTGATTTAGCACAGTCTTGGTCGGCTTACGGTATTCACAACATTAGTGAGGAGCTAGGCCTGGCCTCATTAAAACGTGCAATGTCAGGACCTTTCACCCAATTGTGTTTAATGCCTAATAATATGGCTTCACAACGAGCTCATTTACCACGTCCCTATAAAAACTTATTGGCCGAGATTATTCCTGAAACTCAAGAAGCCCATCAAGCACGTAGCTCTGGAGCAACAAATCAACAGAATCAAGAGCTGATTGTTCGCTTAAAGAGCAAACAACCTGAGCAACGGGTCACTGAGTTAACGAGTTTCTTCATGAAGGAGGTTCGCACGATTCTTCGTTTAAAAGAAAGTGATAGCTTGCCAATGAGCACCAACTTATTATCACTGGGTATGGATTCAATCCTTGGTATGGAACTAGTACGTCAGCTTCAATCCAAATTATCACTAGAAAATTTAAGCATCCAAGCCTTGCTGTTTGAAGACCGCTCGCTGGAAAATGTGGTTCACTTTTTGAATGAAAAAATAGGCGATGCCGAGGTACATGAGGTCGTAACACCGCCAACGGCAATAGCACACCAGCAGTTATTACAACTGTCCGTACAACAAACCCGTATTTGGAAACATATTCAGGATCAACCCACAAATCCTATTTATGTAGTGGCTAATCAGTTCCAACTTGAAGGGCCAGTGGATGTAGCGATTTTGGAAAAAAGCATTCAACAGGTTATTGAGCGACATCCCATGCTACGTTGCAGTTTTCATATTTCAATGGGAACACCTTTTCAATTTTGCCATAATCAGGTTGATTTTAAATTACACTACATCGATCTTCGTACTTTAGAAACAGGAGAGCAAACGCAAAAAATCAACCAATTACTGCAAAAAACACGCACTCATACCTTTGATTTGAGCAAAGCCCCCTTATTGGAAAGTTATTTGATTCAACAAGCTGACGAGCGCTATGTTTGGGCCGTCAGTGTGAGCCATTTATTAACCGATGGGGGTAGTAGTCTGATTCTGTTTGAAGATATTCTGCATTTTTATGCACAAAATCAAAATCGTACTACCCAAATTTTGCCCGTGGCCACAGCGTATGAGGATTTTGTGGATTGGCAATTAACCAACGTAGTTAATGGTACTTATGAAAAATATGTTGCTTTTTGGCGTGATACCTTGCAGTACTATAAGCCTCCAATATTGCCTACAGATAGACCGTTACCTCAGCAAGCCTCTGCGTTTGGAGCGAAAGAATCGGTGCCTATTTCTGCAGAATTACTTAATAAACTGCAAACTTTAGCCAAACAAAGTCAAGTGACACTACCTAATTTACTGCTCGCAGCCTATGGATTGGTGTTAGCGCAATTTAGTAAAACAGAGCAGGCCTTTATTACCATGCTTTGTGCCGGCCGAGAAACTGAAAAATATCAAACAACTATGGGTAATGTGGCGAATGAACTGCCTCTGATTATCCATTCTGCCCCTACAATGAGCTTCATTGATATGGCCAAACAGGTACAAAACGACCTAGTTCAGTTTTTTGAATATCAATACATGCAGCCCGAACAAATTGCAGCACTTGATTTACCAGTACCTGACGTGTCTTTTGACTTTCAACACTTAACCCTCAAGCCTGTTGACCCTGGCTTTAAGCTGAAGCCATTAGCTCAGAATGATACAAAGATACCTCTTTGGGGCACTAGCCCGCGCAAACTATCATTAAAATTTAATTATGATAGAACCTTATTGACTGGATACCTTAAGTATCGAGTTGACTTATATGACCGTGAAACTATTTATCATCTGACTACGCAGTTTCTGAAGATAATTGAGGAGGTTGTCGAGAAACCTGAAAGTACATGTGACAATTTAGCTAATTTGTGGAGCTAATTATGAGCAAGTCATATCTAATAAAACCCCCATTATCAATATTCAAAGAATATGATATTCGCAGTAAAGTTGGTGAGGACTTAAATGAAAATACTTATTATACCTTAGGTGTCGCGATTGGAAGTGAGCTACAGGAAGTTCACGGATTACACACCCTCTTGCTGTCTCGTGACAGTCGAGAAAGTAGCGATGCATTTGCAGAGTCCTTAATTAAAGGTTTATTAAAAAGCGGTACCCAAGTTATCGATATTGGCTGCTTACCAACTCCTGTATTACATTTTGCGATGTTTAATTTGCAATGCCATTCTGGATTGATGGTTACTGCGAGCCATAATCCAGCAGATTATAATGGCTTAAAACTCACCTTGGGAAACCAGAATTATTATGGGGATAGACTCCATGCTTTATACCAACGTATTATGGATGAAAAATTTTTAATTGATCACGAAGAACGAGGAAAACTGGTTCAATATCCTTCGGAACAAATAATTAATAAATACATTAACCTGGTTAAAGAACGTACAGGAGCCATTAAAAAACTTCGCGTTGTGGTTGATTGTGGTAATGCCGTGGCTGGACATGTAGCCCCTCAGTTGTTAACCGCCTTAGGCTGTGAGGTCATTCCCTTATATTGTGACGTGCAATCAAGCTTCCCCAATCATCATCCAGATCCTTCAGTAGAAGAAAATTTAACTAGCCTGCGCCAGGTGGTTGTGGAACAACGTGCAGACCTAGGTGTGGCTTTTGATGGAGATGGCGATCGTTTAGGCATTGTGGATAACCAAGGCTGTATTATTCCTTCAGATTATTTACTGCTGGCTTTTGCTGATGCCTTACTGAAAAAAGAACCTAATGCGGGCGTGGTATTCGATATTAAATGTACTCAACATTTAAACGAGTACATCCTCGCCAACCAAGGACGTCCGATTATGACGCGAACTGGTATGGCACACATCATGTCAAGTATGTCAGAACATAAGGCCGCAATCGGCGGTGAGTATTGCGGGCATTTCTACTTTAATGATCGCTGGCTAGAATATGATGATGGTATTTATGCTGCCGCACGGGCATTAGAAATGTTAAGCGAGCAGTTACACGATAGCCATAACTTTTTTGAGCAATTTCCTAAATCGTTAAGCACTAGTGAATTAAAAATTGATATTGAGGAACAGCACAAAGAAGAGTTCATGAAGCAGTTAATTACACATGCTCCGAGGTACATAGGAGGAGAACTGGTGCATATCGATGGGCTAAGGGTAAAACATGCCGATGCCTGGGGACTGGTTCGTCCTTCGAATACAGGACCTTATTTAACGCTGCGTTTTGAAGCAACGACTCACAGCGCCATGCAAAACATTAAAGATTTGTTTGGCAACTTAATTACGACCATTAATCCTTCGTTGGTCTTACCTTTTTAATGAGACGTTATGGATAAAGAAGTACTTGCACTCTTTGATTTTGATGGGACATTAACTACGGGCCTGCCAAGTAGACTGCTCTTTTTAAACTACTTGGCCGGTTTTCCGAAAATGCTTAGTAGCCTTTTGTCGAGTGTTGCTTACTCAACAAGAGGACAATCCGCACAGGGGCGCTTAAGCTGGCATAATTATCTTGATAGCCTTATTCTAAAAGGTCGAGACAAGCAGGAGCTCAATGAGCAAGCCTTGCAGTTTATCGAACAAGTACTTATCAAGAAATTACGTAAAGAAGCGATGGAACGTCTCGATTTTCATCAGCAACAAGGACATCGCTGTATTTTAATTAGCGGGGGCTGGGATATTTATCTTGAACCCTTGGCCAAAAAATATCAGTTTCAGCACCTAATTTGTACGGAACTGGAGTTTGATTCCATGAGTAATAAAAGCACTGGCCGTATGCGAAATAATTATTGTACCGGACAACAAAAGGTAGATGAATTTATAAAACAGTATGCTGCTCGGGAAAACTACGAGCTTTATGCTTATGGGGATAGTGTTCATGATATGGCCTTACTCAATTATGCCGATCATGCTTTTTATCGATGTTTTGAGTAAACGTACAAATAAAGAACAACAAAACATTGCTTTTTGCGCTAAATTTAAACTAAAATGCCGAATGAATTACAACCAAACCAATCGCAGGGAAGACACAATGCCCAATCTATCGACTAAAAACGCGCAGGTAATCAATGATTTTATTACCAACTATAAACAATTAAATGTGGTGGGGAAGAAACTTTTTCCACAAGCAATCAAAGATTTACTAGCCCAGCACCCCTCGTCGGAAGCCCCGGCACAAAATGCATTCCAGCTTATTAATACGCTTATCGAGACAACAAAGTTAATAAAATTTTCATGCATTATACAGTTCACGGAAAGCACTCTTTATAAAAACTGTAAATTATTAAAAGCAAAAGGCCTGTTTTCTGAAGAAAATGCCTTGGCTCTTTTAAGCCATCCAGAACCAAAGCGTCTTTTTGCAGCAATCCGCTTACTTAATGAGCAGAAAATGCTTCATGGTAATGCAGGGCAAGAACATTTTGCTGCAGTAGCACAACACATGTCCATCCCAGATAAAGTAGCCCATGCTCTAATCACTTTACATAAAGCGACGTTATTAAACGCGAAAAACCGGGATGCGGTAATCCAACACCCAACCCATCCGGAGGCTATAGCAGCACTCATACAGCTTATTACTCCGTGGAGCTTATTAACCGGTGAGCAGGGAGAAAATAATTTTAAACAGATGATTAATCACCCCCACCCTGATTCGCTACTTCAGGCTGTTGAACTACTTGACCCATCCGATAGCGAGCTCCAGGATAAATTTGAGGTGATTATGCACTCCCAGGCATCTTATGCAGTTGCCCTCTCGCTTTTAGAGTTAGACCGGGAAAACATGCCTATATCCGCGATTAAAAGCTCATTAATAGAAGCCGCACAACCTGGTGTCGTTACTACGCAGCTAATCAATAAAAAAAATGCATTGCAAAATAGCATCCACCAAGCATCTTCATCCACCGCTCCAGATGAAAATGTCGCTCATACTCAATATAGAATGTAATTATTGCGCACAAATAGCGCGTTCATGTCAAAAAAGTGTAGCCCGGTTGTGAGCAACCAGGCTACACTTTTTTATTAAAAATCCTGTTTAAATTTTCTACTATAATTCTAAATAAGATATATTTAGTTATTGGTAGGTTATTATGCCTAAGAAAAAAGAGCAAATTAAAGCCAATCTGCAAGAGGATTTATGGGATTTAGAGACCGTTGCCGCGGTAATTGACGCGGTTAAAAAAGAAAAAAATCAGAAAGGTGCAACGATGAATATGTTTGCACTAAAAACGGATACTGATCGTGATGAAAACGAATTCAAAACCTTCGTTGATGCGCTTGCAGCAAATATCAAGTCGATTCCTGACGGCACGAGAATACAGCTTATGGTGCAAAGTGGTGAGCACTGGTACCCCATCGATTTGCAGGTATCTGGCGGCAATGTCAGCGTAATTATTCCCGAAGCTGGATTTTCTTCTGCTACCGCCAATGCAACAGTACGAATTAGGGATGCATTTCCTAATGCAGAAATTTATCGCTTTTACCCGGACCTAAAAACCGTTAATGGCAAAGAGCGAGGGGTAATGATCCAGGCAGATGGAGAAAGTTGTTCTCGTTTTGGTTTACAACAATTATTCGCACTGCAGCGTATGCCCTCAATTCACCAGCAATTACAGCAAGAGCAAGGCCAATTAAAGACTGAAGATATAAATCCGGGGGCAAAAAGTCCTTACACACATTATAAATTATCCTTTAAGGATACCCCACCAGAAATCGCCAGTATTTTTAGATCAACTCAATCTTTATCCGCATTAGCAGGTCTTGAGCAAGATATGCAAGATGCGGTAGTAAATAGGAAAGGAGAAACCTTAGAGCAATATAATCAACGATTTACACGAGAAAATCCGGAGGCTGATAACCGCGTGCAAAATCTGGCCATAATGGACTTTAAAGAAAAATATGCAGAAAAAACAACAGCGTATCTGAGTAAGACCAAAAGCGAACAGCTAGAAAGTTCTTTAGATTTGGCAACTCGCGGTGGTATTGATTTCCTTACTAAAGGAGCCAAATATAGAGACGCATACACCGCAAAACAGGAAGAGAGAGCAAGTTCAAGTGCAATAAAAGCAAAAACGGCTCGCAATGATGTATGCCAACAAGTCAATGCATTGTGCCATGAAGCAACAGACGCTCTAACCCACTATGCCGCCGATCCTGCTGCGAAAACACTACTTGATGATCTGCATGCGGCCAGAATTAATTTTATGGCAACTAGACCAGATAAAAGTCAATCATTAAAATCGGCTTATAAAACGCAAGCAGCAGAATTAAATTTAGTGACCCAACAGGTAATTAATTATTTACGGCAACAACCTGAAGATGCGCTTGCTTATAGCATTCAAAAAATCGATACCATGTCGCAGACATTAAATAGCACCATTCGGCCGCCTGAACGCCCTAATTTCATTGTGGCTACAGCGATGAGCTTTAAAGAGAAGTTGTCTTCGTTAGCTGGCAAGAATAAAGGTGAAGAAGCAGACGATGATGATTCGGAGAGTATGCATCTTTAGCATTGGGGGAGTCCAGAGGGCCCCCAATGCCATTAAGTTACGACGTCATCCCGAACGTAGTGAGGGATCTTCAGCATCTGGCTCGGTGCGTGCATTGGAGATCCCTCACTACGTTCGGGATGACGTTTTTCCAGGGCCAAGCCGTAGTAATTCGGTCGCCTATAAATCACGCATTACTGATGTAAATCAATTAATTAACAACCAAGATTGCACCGCCTCCCTGGTTTCCTCGACCACCGCCAGCAATTGTTTATATAAAGCGTCTAACAAAGAACTATGGCCTGCTTTATGATATCGTTCTAAGTACTGGCAGGCTTGTACCAATTTTTCGGCGCCGCAATACACAAAACCACTCTTTATACGATGCACTAATTTTTGCACCGTATGCCAATCGTTTTGACGATACGCATACTCCAACTCAAGTAAATCAGCAGGAGTTTCCTTTTCAATAATGGACGTTAAAATACTCTTAAGTAGATTAATATCACCACCCATATCTTCTAAGGCACGTTGCACATTAAAAAGTTTATAGCCATCTAATTGAAATAAATGCCCTTCCTTGCCTGGCAAGTTCGAGCCTCGCACGTCAACCTTTACCTTGGGTTTAGTAGCAATAGTCGCAGGGGCAACTGTTTCAGAAAAATAAGTCGTTTTAATCCCGGCGAGCACTTCGATGGTCATCGGCTTGGTGAACACTTCATTCATTCCAGCCTCTAAACAATTTCTTTTTATCTTGCCTTCCGAATGCGCCGTTAAGCCAATAATGGGGACCGGTTCTTTGTGTAGCTCTCGTTCAAACTCACGAATTTTTCGCGTCAAATCAATGCCCGATAAACCCGGTAAACCGAGATCCGTAATAATTAAATCAAAACTTTGGGTTTTTATCAGATGTAAGGCACTTTCCCCATCCATCACACTAGTAAATTGATAGCCTGCAAGATTAATTAGATTTTCCAGAGTAAATAAAGCAATTTTGTTGTCTTCAACCAACAATAATCTACATGACTCCGTAGTTAGACTAACTCCAGGGGCTATCGCCACTTTATCATTCATTCCATCGGATAAGCGAGAGGGCATTATATTAAGTCTAGGCTCACCAATTTTCAATGAAAGATCAAAATAAAACGTTGTCCCTTTGCCAAACTCACTACTTACATGAATTTCTCCACCCAGCAACTCCACATAAGACTGCGCAATATGTAAACCTACTCCATGCCCAGTATAAGTTCCTTTATGTGATGGGATTCCCCGGTAAAAACGATCGAATATTTTGTCTTGTAACTCTTCTGGTATACCAATGCCAGTATCGGCAATATGAAATCGAATCCGTGAATGCGTTTCATTTTGTTCTAAAAGATCTAGTGCGATTTCAACCCGCCCTGCTTGCGTGAATTTAATCGCATTGCCCAATAAATTAAGTAAAATGCGGTGGATTTTAGTCGCATCACTGCTTAAACACGCAGGAATCCGCTCATCAATACGAGCCACCAAATCCAATCCTTTAATCAGAGTCGACGGGCGTTCTAACTGCTCTATATTGTGCACCAGTTGATGCAAATCAAAGGCTTCTTCATGCACATCTGCTTCATTCACATTATCTGCAGACACTACATCTAAAATTCCATTCAGCATCGAGAGCAATTGCGTACCACTTTCACCAAGCCAGTGAGCATATTGCTTTTGCAAGGCATCACTTAGGTTATCTTCTAATAGCTTGGCCATGCCGACAACCCCTGTTAAAGGGGTGCGGATATCATGACTCATATTGGCAATAAATTCGGTTTTAACTTTGTTGGCTAACTCTGAAGAGACTTGCGCTTTGGTTAAATCCGTTACATCGACCGAAATACCTGCAAGTCCCATAATCTCGCCAGCCTGATTAAAAATAGGGACTTTACTGACTAAAGTATGAATCACATCTCCGGCATCATTAATTAATTCCCCAGGCTGATTAATTACCGCTTTTCCGGTCGCAAAAATCTGCTCATCCGTTGCGCGATACTCTTTCGCTAACTCCCAATCATTAAACACATCAAAATCAGTCTTACCAATGATTTCTTCGGTCGATTGCAAATTAATGAAATTGGCTGCCATCTGGTTGCAACCAATATATTGCAAGTCCCGGTTTTTCCAATAAACATAGCAAGGAATCTTATTAATAATCCCGTTTAAATAGTTGTACACCTCACTAATGTAATAAGGCAGCGCATATCGTTGCTTAAATTTAAAACCTAAAATCTGCTCACAAGCACTTTCCATCGATTGGAACATTCGCTCCTTTTCAGTAACATCTTTCCCAACCAGGAAGAGTTTTTCCTCATTATCAACGCGCGCAGCAATGCATTTCCAACTGAGAAACACCCCATTAATTTCAATCGGGTTTTGATTAATTATTTTGCCATGCTCATTTAAAAGTGAAGGCAGTTTTAAAGTTGACCATAACTCAAAAAAAGACCGATCGACACACTTTTGTTTTGGCGTTAAATGCAAAATGTTACGTGCCGCATCATTAATATAATCAATATGCAATTGTTGATTTAGGATAATAAAAGATACATTGAGTAAATCATAGGCCTTACCAAAATTTGGTATTTCTTGTCGAGTTATATTCATCTATCTAGTCCCAATACTTTTCTTATCTACAATCTTGATTCGTCTGGATGAGTTGAGCGAGTTGCCTAATCGTAGGCGCTGTGTACAAATGATGTATCGATACAGAAACCACAAAGGTTTTATTTATTTTTTCAATTAAGCCTAATGCCTTTAGGGAATACCCCCCTAAAGCAAAAAAATCATCATGGATGCCTACTTCCTCAATACCCAAGTTATCCTGCCATAATTGTGCCAATTGCGTCTCAACCTCATTGGCGGGCACCTCATAATTACTACTCACATTCCAATCATGGCGCGTCATTTTCGGCTGTGCCATTGGCGTTTGCACGGAAGGTTGCAATAACATCATGCTATAACGCTCCGGTTCATAATTGGAAATAATGACTTGAGCATGAGAACGCTCCATTGCCTGCAAAAATAATTGCTGCCCCTCTTGAGGCGAAATATCATTACCACGCCCCAAATAATGAACATCATGCGGACGTTGAGTCTCAACCGTCATTCCTAGCTCACGCCAACTATTCCAGTTCAAACTCAGCATAAACCGAGTAGAAAACAGCTTGGAACTGGCAAAGGCATCCAAACTTGCATTCGCTGCACAATAATCAATTTGTCCCTTTTCTCCGGTAATTGCCGCAAGGGAAGAGGTTAAGACCACAAAATCCAGCGTTACTCCTTGCAATGCTCGTGCTAAATTATAAGTGCCTTGCAGCTTAGGCTCTAATACGGCATCAGCCTTGGCTTTAGTTTTTAGCTGTACCAACCCACCTCCAGCAATCCCCGCAGCATGAATCACTCCATCAATGCGACCTAACTGCTGTTTGTAGTAGGCAATGGCCTCACATAAAGGCGCCTCCTGGCTTACATCGGCCTGATGGCAAAAAAGCCTTGCACCCAAATCCTGCAATTGGTGTAAGCGACCTGCTTTTACAGACAACGGGTGCTGGCTATCGTGCAAAATAGCGGCCCATGTTAAGGGTGCAATAACTGGACTACGAGATAAAAGAATAAATGTAGGCCGAGCAACGCTCTTGGCAATAGCTTCACACAAACTTAAAGCAATTCCCCCCATACCCCCGGTAACCAGGTAAACCCCATCATCTTTAAAACGATTTTTGGCAACCGATGATTTGCTTTCAGTATAGGTCAGCTCCCAGCGAAAACCATGACGGTAAACAATAATCGGACGATGGCGCTCCCATTGTCCCTGCATGCAGGTATGCACAAGTTCATTTACTAACAGGGGGCTATCAGCAGCTAATTCATCAGGGAGAAGATCAAATACCCGATACGTTAAGGCTGGATGTTCGTGCATGACCGCCCGGCACGCTCCGATTAAACTGGCATTCGCCGGTACCATGGTTTCCGTACCCAGTACCTGTTGAGTGCCTCGCGTTATCAGTGCACATTGCAAAGGGATTTGCTCGCCAATGTGTTGCAAATAAGCTTGCGTTAAATAAAGCAGGCTATGAAAACTAAGCGCTAATTGCTGCTCGACTTCATCATTACGAAGTACGGTTACCGAATCGTTATCACAGGAAGACAAATGAATGATAATTGGACGCTGCACTCTATTTTTTAGCGTTTTAAATAATGTTTCATAATGGTTTTTTTCAGCAGCATTGATACTAAAATGAGATGAGGAATGAGCCACATACTCTTTAGCAAATTCAACAGCAATCGGAGTGACTCCATGTGCACCAAGAAAATCCACAATTTGGGCTGCAAATCCTTGCCTATCATAAACGATAATCCAAGTATGGGCCGCTACCTCATTGATGTTAAGTGCTAAAGACTCCAAATATGCCGGTTGATGCGACCAGGCCGGAACATAGATTTGCTGATTACCTGCCGCACCATGCATTACATTATCCGGCTCAACCCAATAACGCTGCCGTTGAAATGTATAGGTAGGTAATGGAATACGCTGTCTTTTTTTATTCGCATGAATGCTGTTCCAATCAATGTGAATGCCCTGCTGCCACAATGCGCCTAAAGCAGACATTAACTGTTGATAATCCCGTGGCTGAGCAGAGTAATGAGTTAAAACCTGGGTAATAGAAATGCCCTGCACCTGGCTCCCGGCTACTTCTTTGAGAAAAGTACTTAAACTACGACCCGGCCCTACTTCAATAAAGAATGAGCGCGCATCCGCAAGCGCCGTATGCAAACCACCACAAAATTTTACGGTCTGCCGCATATGGCGATACCAATAGTCCGGATCGGTGGCTTCCTCCATGGACAACCAGGTGCCAGTCACATTCGAAATAATCGGTATCGTTGGCGCAGACAAAGAAATATTAGTCAGCATTTCTTTAAATGGTCGTTCCACGGACTCCATAAAACGACTATGAAACGCGTGGCTCACCTGCAATTTTTGATAACGTTTACCCACACTCGACAAATGCTGGGTCAAGGCACTAATTTCAGCGGCAGAGCCTGAAGCAACACAATGATTGCTGGCATTATGCAGAGCCAACTCTATAGGAATAAGCTGCTGATAAGCAGTAAATTCTTCTGCGCCGCATTCAATAGCCAGCATATCGCCACGCTCGGCACTTGCCATTAGTAAGCCACGTTCACATACGATAATAATCGCATCTTCAAAAGAAAAAACACCGGCCAAACACGCAGCGACGTATTCACCAATACTGTGCCCAATGAGCACATCTGGCTTCACCCCATAACTCATTAATAATTGAGCCAAAGCATATTCAATGATAAATAAAATGGGTTGGGCATATTGCGTCTGATTTAGGCGGGGATCATCTGGAGTTCGAATCAATTCCAACAGATTGCAATTGATGTAATTCTTGGCAAGATTTACCCCTTGCTCAACCAACAAAGCAAAGAAGGGCACTTTCTCCATCAGCTCCATCGCCATGAAATGATATTGTGTACCCTGCCCCGGAAACATAAATACCACATTGGGACTATGCTCATGGTATTGAGCGGTAGGGTTTTGAGTTAGGCTGTGAATTAATTCCTCTACGGTTTTGCCAACCGCAAAACGACGCCAGGAAAAATCTTCTCGTCCTTTTTGCAAGGTATAAGCAACATCAGCCAAATTAATCGCCGGCGCCTCTCCCGTTAAATAATGCAGCAGTTTTTCCGTATTTTGCTGCAAAGCACGTTTGGTTTTCGCAGAAAGAATAAAGAGCTGCTCTTTATTGACGACCACCGAGCTGGGCTCTTGGCTATACTCACTCAATACCATATGGATGTTGGTGCCACCAATGCCAAAAGAACTGACTCCGGCATAACGCCGCTGCCCCATAACGTCCCAATTCTGCAGTTGAGTATTAATCACAAAAGGACTGTCTTGCAAAAATAAATCAGGATTAGGCTTACGAAAACCGCACATAGGGGGGATTTGACGATGATGCAGACATAAGGCCGTCTTAATTAATCCCGCAATTCCGGAGGTTACATCCGTATGGCCAATATTACCTTTCACCGAACCCAAGAAACAAAACTGTTTTCGTTCTGTTTGTTCGCGATAAACGGCGCTTAAAGCCCCTATTTCAACTACATCCCCCAGGGCAGTGGCGGTACCATGGGCCTCAAGATACCCCACATCGTCTGCCTTTATTTGTGCCTGACCTAAGGCTTCGCGTATGCATGACATTTGCCCGCTGGTGCTTGGCGCGGTAAATCCTAGCTTATCTGAACCATCATTATTAACACCTCGTCCCTTAATTACGGCATAAATGGTATCGCCATCAGCAAGAGCATCCGCTAAGCGTTTTAAAATAACGACACCAACACCATTGGAAAAAACCGTACCATTAGCCGCATCAGAAAACGGACGACAATGCCCATCGGGGGAAACAATACCCCCATGCTGATAGACATAAGCATCTGTCTGAGGCACCACAATTGATGCAGCGCCAGCCAAAGCAATATCACTATATCCGAGAATTAAGTCCTGGCATGCATGGTCTACCGTAGCTAAGCCTGTAGAACAGGAGGTATTCACATTAATACTGCGACCTTTGAGATTGAGGCGATAGGAAACTTGCGTGCTCAGCATGCTGGCACTGGTAGCAATTCGCTGTTGTAAAAGATCATGCTCCTTATTAAACCAAGTACTTTTTAAGAGATTCTCTTGCAAATAAGTGCTATCCGTCATCCCTGCAAAAACACTAATCGATTGCGCCTCTAATTTTTCCGGGGCAATGGCGGCGTGCTCTAATGCTTCCCAGGCGCATTCAAGAAAAACGCGTTGTTGCGGATCCGCGATTTGTGCATCGCCAGGATTAAAACCAAAAAAGTTTGCGTCAAATTGCTCAATCCCTTTGAGAATCCCTCGTACTGGAACAACATGTTTTTCGGCGGTGCTGCTGGCTTGGTTTGGCAATTGCTCTTTATCAAATCGCTGTAAACTTTCCTTTCCTGTACACAAATTATCCCAATATTCCTGCAGCGAATTAGCACCAGGAAAACGGCAGGCCATACCCACAATAGCCACTTCATTGCTGACCACGGCTTTAATTGTTTTTACCGTTGGTACCTCGATTTGTCCCTCAAGATAGCAGCTTAATTTATAAATGGTTGGGTGCGAAAAAATATCTGCTACCTGCAATTCCGATTGTAATTCCTTGTTAATCTTGCTGCATGCTTCGGCGATTAATAGGGAGCATGCTCCCAATTCAAATAAATTTTTATGGACATCAATGACCTTGCGATTCAGTAAATGCTGCCAAATTTTTTTGATCGCCTCTTCAATCATGCTGGATGAAGAAGTATCAATATGGAATGACAAATCAGTATGAGGTAGAGAATCCAATTTGGATTTATCCACCTTTCCGACTAAAGTCAGCGGCAACTCATCCACCATGACGTACTTGGCCGGCAGCATATAAGGAGGCAATACCTCACTTAAAAAATTGCGAATCTCATCTGCACTAACCACCGTCTCCTGGGTCGATAAAATAATGTAGGCGGTAAGCATCTTGTGCGAGCCACCACCTAGCTCAACGTTAACAGCGGCCAGACTAATTCCAGGAAAACGCATAAGTTGCGTTTCAATTTCATTCAAATGAATACGAAAACCACCAATTTTAACCTGATCGTCAAAACGTTCGAGAAACAGATACTCCCCAGAAGCAAGTTGACGCACGCGATCACCCGTCTTATATAAACGCTGGAACGGCTCCGTCTGACAAAAAGGATTGGCAATAAATTTTTCATCATTCTGTGTTGGCGCATTATGGTAACCTAGCGCTAAATTAATCCCACTGACATACAGCTCCCCCTCGGTAACTGGCTGTTTATCTTCATTGAGAACATACATCTTTACATTATTAATGGGGGTACCAATACTGGACAGCAAATCATCGGACCGCAGGCTATGCTCATCTATTCGATGCCGACAAGCATAAGCAGTCGCCTCAGTTGGGCCATAACCATTGATCAGTTCAATAGCTAAAGCCCGCTCTTTACGATAAGCTAAAAATTTTTTTAATAAGCCGACATTAACTTGCTCACCACCAAAAACAATGACGCGAATGTCATCAAGGGTCGTCGCTGCCGATTTAATCAATTGATGAAAGAAACCGGTAGGCAAGCATAAATAGCGTACCTGATTCTCCGCAAAAAACGGTTTAAGCTGGGCAGGCTCCGTTCTGATTGCGTAAGGTACGATGGCCAGATTCGCGCCATTAAGCAAGGCGCTCCATACCTCAAAGGGGCTGGCATCAAAGGCAAGATTACTAAACTGGGCAATGACATCCCCCGCACATAAACGAAAATCATTTTGTTCGCGCACGAGATTAACGACAGCCTGATGTGGAACAATAACCCCTTTAGGCCTTCCGGTAGAGCCCGAAGTGTACATCATATATAAAGGCGCATCGGCCGCGATAGGAATAGCCAAGTTTTCTCGCGAAAAACTAATGGATTCCATATTCAAATTTTTGATTAGATGAACTGCTGCTTTATCTTCACCAATTAGGGGCAGGTATTGTTCATTAGTAATAACCATTTTCGGCTGAGCATCATTTAATAACTCTATCAATCGGCCTTGTGGCGCCAAGGCATCTAAGGGTAAATAGGCAGCCCCTAGTTTCACTATCGCCAACACACAGACAATAAAATCGATTCCGGGTTCTAATAAGATTCCCACAAATTCACCTGCATACACCTGGTGTTTTTTTAAGCAATTTGCGAGCTGATTCGCCTTTTCATTGAGGGAATTATAGCTAAGTTGTTTGTCGCGTTCACTAATTGCCGGGTACTGCGGCACGAGCTGTACCTGTGATTCAAATAGTTCGATTATATTATGTTTATAAGCGGTCTTAAGGTTTCTCATTGAACTAACCCTTTATCTATTTAATCTAAAAAACGCAAAAAAACATGCCAATCCTGATGCCGAGAAATCCGGAATCCCCTAGTATAAATGATTTAAAATTAAACAGCCATAAGACACTTAATATTTTCTTAAGGTTCGTACCAATAATAACCATAATGGAGGAGTAAGACCCATTGCATTAAGTCAAGACGTCATCCCGAACGTAGTCACTATGTTCGGGATGACGTTTTTTCTTTTTAGGGTGTAACACCGCATTCGTACTACATCATCCTTTAGAATAGTTTAAAAGATGACTTCATTCAGCTAATATATGATAATCTTCTCTTAGCTAAGACGATTATGCGCACAATAAGCTTTCTTGATGCCGTTATATCTGAAGTAGACAACGCGCTACGTACAGTATTACCCCCTAACAAACGAGTCAGTACTCGACGTTCTCCAGCAGTGGAAATCGAAGATAATCCCCTAAGCTTGCGAGAAAAAAAACATGTTGCCGGCTTAATGCGAGTTAATCATGCCGGAGAGGTCTGTGCCCAGGCCCTTTATCAAGGGCAAGCCTTAACCGCCCAATTGACGCACATCAAACAACAAATGAGCGATGCAGCCGCCGAAGAGGTGGATCACCTCGCCTGGTGTGAAGAGCGCCTATATGAATTAGGCTCTAAACCCAGCCGTCTTAATCCAATATGGTACAGTGGCTCCATTTTGCTCGGTGCCCTGGCGGGATTTGCCGGAGACAAGGTCAGTCTAGGTTTTGTTGCAGAAACCGAGCGCCAGGTGACCGCACATTTAAAACATCATTTGCAAAAGTTGCCGGCACAAGATAAAAAATCGCAAGCCATACTAAAGCAAATGCAAACCGATGAAGAGCAGCACGCAACAGCGGCAATAGAGTCTGGAGGTATTGAGCTTCCCACGCCAATTAAACAGATAATGAGTCTGGTATCTAAGTTGATGACGCATAGCAGCTACCATATATAACCGCATCAAAAAGACAGGAGTGTCATTGTATATGGACCATACCACCGTGCTTACACTCGTCGTAATTTTTGTTGCGTTTTGCTTTGACTTTATCAATGGCTTTCATGATGCAGCAAACTCGATAGCAACTATTGTGACGACCAAAGTGCTTAGCCCTCGGCAAGCCGTTGTCTGGGCCGCATTTTTTAACTTTATTGCCTTCTTAGTCTTTAATTTAACGGTGGCGAAAACCATTGGCCAAGAGCTGATTGATCCTCAGATTATTGATTCACATGTGATTTTAGCTGCCTTATTGGGCGCTATATTTTGGAATTTAGTCACCTGGTATTATGGCCTACCCTCAAGCTCATCCCATGCACTTATCGGTGGGCTGGCAGGAGCCGCCATTGCCAAAAGCGGTTTTACTTCGTTGAAAATAGCGGGATTTACTAAGGTCATCGCGGGTATTTTTATTTCCCCAGCCTTAGGTTTAATACTAGGCCTGCTCATTACTTATAGCTTGAAAAAAATTTTCCCACGCCGCCGCAAAATGGGTTTGAAACGGCTGTTTAACGGAGCCCAGCTATGTACTTCAGCCTTGCTCAGTTTGACGCACGGTAGTAATGACGCCCAAAAAACTATGGGCATTATTGCTGTATTATTATTTTCAAGCGCTTGGCTTGAAGGTCCTTTTTATGTTCCCCTGTGGGTAGTCATTTCATGCCAGGCCGTAATTAGCCTGGGCACCTTGTTTGGGGGATGGCGCATTGTCCATACTATGGGTACTAAAATTACCCGTCTTAATGCGATGAGAGGCTGTGCTGCGGAGAGTGGGGCGGCAGTTTCCTTATTTATCGCCACTCATTTTGGGGTGCCTGTTTCCACAACACATACCGTAACCGGAGCCATAACCGGTGTGGGCCTAACTCGAGGTTTCAAGGGCGCTCATTGGAACGTGATACGTCGAATTTTCTTTTCTTGGTTATTGACTATTCCTGCCGCGGGGTTGGTTGCTGCTGTGTTGATATTGCAAGGAATTTAAGGGTTAAGCGGCTCGTAAACAGGAGCGTAAACGCTTCTAGTTCATTCTAAATTTTGTTTGGCTTATAGCCGCCCGAATGACACTAAAATGAGTGGCTCCCCGCTCAAGGGTAATTAAAAATCCTTCGCCATAACCGCCCTCAAAATAACGTGTTTTTTAAAATTCCTTTCTTTTTTGCCGATTACGCTATACTTAAAAAAAGCGATTTAATACGCATAAATTATTTTATGTTGATTAAACCAACAGCGCTCATGGATTTTTTTCGTATGAGGCAAGGATCACAAATGTCTAAGCCCCTTAATATAAATAAATTTACAAAAACACCGCCGTTAACATTAAGTGAACAACGAGAAATTGATAAAAAAATAGCGTTTAAAACGTCTCTCTCTTTTCATAGTATGGTTAAACTTGGTGCCTTTGCCAATATAATAGGAGCCTTCCTGTATGTTCTCGCGCTGTATAATTCCACTGAGTCGCGATTAAGTATCTATTGGTACTTAACTCTAGTCGCTGCAAATTTACTCAATGTCATGTGGGGACTTCGTTTTGAATACAGTCATATTACTCCCACTGAAATCCGTAAATGCCGCAAAGGATTCCTCTATTTGCTCATAGCAATCTGTTTGATCTGGGGTAGTATAGGCATCTTATTTATGGATGGCCCCCAACAACAACTCACTACGATTATCTTTTTGTCCGCCGTCTTAATTTGCTTTGTGTTCTCAACGGCAATGGATTTGACTATGGGGCTTTTCAGTATTGTCTGCTTACTAGCCCCCACGATTCTTTATCATCTGGCAATAGCTCCAGGTATTGCAGACAGTCATCATATTAATATGCCCATTACCGCCGCCTTTTTGATACTGGGTCTATTCATGACCATTGCCTGCTTTATTGGAAATAAAATCATTCGCCAAGTCGTTCGTCTGGGTTATGAAAATGAATTATTGATGGAAAAATTGGCCAGCATGAACGCCTTTCTGGAACAGCGAGTAAAAGAACGGACCGAGGAACTAGAAACTTCATTAAAATTAGTCACGTACCAGGCAACCCATGATTTGTTAACCGAATTGCCTAATGAACGCTTACTCTATGAGCAAATACATCTCGCTACTGAAAATGCCATAAGCAATCATTATAGTTTTGCGATCGCCTGCTTTTCCCTTAATGGAATGGTAAAAATTAATGACAGTATTGGCCATCAAGCTGCCGCGACCATTATTCATCGCATTGCCCAACGATTTGCACTGCTATTTGGCAAAAATAACCAATATTTCATTTCATTACTACGCCAAGATGTCTTTGTAATCTTAATCGATGCGATTTCCGATGAACTGGATATAAGCACCAGCGTGCAAGATTTTTTTGCGGTAATCAAAGATCCCGTGTATGTTGCCAAACAAGAATTGAAATTAACCGCGAGCATTGGCGTGAGTATCTTTCCCCTCAATGGCCGTGATGCAGACACATTGATCACCAATGCCGAAGCAGCTCGCGTATTAGCCGCCCAAAGCGGAGGGAATAGTGTGCGTATTTACAGCACCATGATTAATGCAAATGCCACCAGACAACTCAATATAGAAAATCAACTCTATCGTGCGATTGAGAAAAATGAATTAACCTTAAACTATCAGCCTTTTATTGACTTGGAGACCGGAACCATCTGCGGTGCTGAAGCCTTACTGCGGTGGAAGAACCCAATATTAGGCAAAGTCTCGCCGGTAGAATTTATCCCCATTGCGGAAATGAATAATATGATCATACCCATTGGCGAGTGGGTATTGCGTTCTGCCTGTCTTCAATTAAAAAAATGGCACAAGAGCGGTTTTAAAAACTTCAAAATGTCGGTTAACTTATCGGCAAGACAATTAGCTCAGCAGAATCTCGTCGAGTGCATTGCAGAAATATTAGCCACTCAAGACTTAGATCCAAAATATCTGGAATTAGAATTAACCGAATCAGAAGCCTTTAAAAATGAGGCGATACCCATTGTTAATAAATTCAGAGAGATGGGTATTTCCTTGGCTATTGATGACTTTGGCACAGGCTATTCTGAATTTAGCAATCTGAAACTGTTTAAAGTAGATCAGATTAAAATTGATAGATCCTTTATTCAAGATATTGATGTCAGCGTCGACAGCCGTAATATCGTGTGCAACACCATAGCCTTAGCCAACAGTATGGAAATTAAATGCCTGGCCGAGGGAGTGGAAACCATGGACCAAGTGACGTTTTTGAAAGAAAACGGCTGCCATATCATGCAAGGATTTTATTTCAGTGAGCCCCTAGAGGCTAAAGAATTTTATAAGCTATTAAAAAAATACTCGAAAACAGTTCATGTAAAGCTGGCTAATGCTAAATGAATTGTAGGTTGGGCCCCTGTGCTATACACCCTGGCCCAATGGCACTACCTGCAATACCAAATATTTATTTCTGCTTATAGCCTGGCATGCCTAGAATATTTTCCTCGTCGACTCGGTCAAGATTGGGTAGGTTCAACACGCTAGAATGTCCTTGTGGATTTAACCAAGTTAAAAGATGTTGTGCCTGATGCCTCATGTATTGTCCGCTTCGAGGCCATTGCTCGATGGCGTAAATATTATTTTTTCCTTGTACCTTAGCTAACTCCTGAATAATTCCATCCAGAGGATGTTTTTTTAAAATCCCCATGACCATTTTATCGATAAGCTGCATTCCAGCGCGATAACTCACCGCACCCAACACGCTTACAAATAGCGCCAAAAAATTATGGGTATCAAATTCAGAAACAGATAAGAATTTACCGCTGTTTTCAATCAATTTATTGAGCACATAAAAAAAACTAAGTGGAATTATCTCTTGACCATAAAATACGATACCCAGCGCATTTAAAGCACAGGCGAGCAACATAAACCGCAAGAAATCATCAATGACACATTCCATGCCTCGGCGCATATAATAATTTCCTTGCGACCATAAATCATTGTTACACGCTTTGAGCTTAACACGATAAATAGTGCCTAGATGATCATTAAAGGTATTAACTAAATTTGGATTAGTTAGGTAAGTAAAATAGCGCGCCTGGAAATCCTGAGCGTAACGTGCTCTATCTTCCTGCTCAATATATTGGGCATAACCTGGGTTTTCAAAGGTTACGACTACATAGGTTTTGCCTTTCTCTTTAAGTAATTCATAACCAACAAGCCCTGCTAAAACTCCACCCAAAGAATAGCCAGTTAAATACAGTTGATTCTGCGATTGGGTACGGATAAATTCGCACAATCGTATGAACACCCCGCGTTGATTACGTGCCTCCTCCACCAGCTGTTTGGCTGAGGTCAGGGTATTCGGTTTGCTTCCCCAAAGCATAGGAATAATCGTTTTAATATTGGACATGAGATTGGTTAGCGTACTTGCATCTGGACCACGAAATGCAATAACCATTTCATTTTTATTATTCTGGTAAACAGCAACCCCTAACCCATCGGCACTACTCCAAAAAACGCGTTGCCAATCCCCTAGTTTTATCTCTTTTTTGTAATATACCTGTTTACTAAGCATTGCGAGTTGCAAATGATCAAGCATGTAAAACCTTAGCGTAACTGCATTTTCATTTTTTGCGCAGAGTATAAGCGTGCATGCGCTAGATGTCTATTATTTGATAGGACCGTTCTTTCATAAAGCAGATAGGCGTCATCCCGAACGCAGTGAGGGATCTCCTGAATGTGGCATAAATGCCATGCATACTATCGTACCACATTCAAAAGATCCTTCGTCGTAAACTCCTCAGGATGACGTGCCTTTTAACGCACAAGACGACACGTATTATTAATGTTTCATTGTGTTTTAGCTATTAACAGCATGACATCCCTTACTACGCATGCCATAACAAGCCCCTATACAGCTAGAAAGCGCGCCAACGAAGAATAGAATAAACAAAATCCAACTAGTCCATGCCGGATATTTAATTGGTTGAGAAGGAGCGGAAACTTGCCCCTTAGTACCCGTAGGATTCGCAGGAGTTGGCGCTACATTCCCATTAGTTGGGGCCTTAGTAACTGGGTTAGCGTTCGCATTAGAAAGCTCAGACGCAATCAATGCAGAATTAATATTGTCCGCATAAAAACCCACATAATGAATCATAGGAATTACCAGTACGGTACTTAATATCAGTGCCAGGCACCAGGTGACAAAGCCATAGATTACCCCGCCATGGCAATAACAATGGTGAAAACGTCCCAAATAACCCGCAACAAAGCCAGACGCCCCCATAGCGACAATCACACCAATTAACAGTCCGATCACCCCGCCAATGGCAACTACGGCTTCACTTTGGTTCATTTTATATGCGCTTAAACCAATTGCAGCCCCAAACAGATTGAGTAAAAATCCGATGCCTAAACCAACCAAGGCCCCAGTAATAACCGCCGTCCAACACATGCCGGTCATTTTATGACCCTCAACTACATTTACCGAATGATCCGTCATCATAATGAATATCCTTATTGTGATTAAAGGTGAGAAACAAGCCAGATTAATATCAAAATACTAACAGGAATACCAAGCAACCATCCAATAATATACCCCATAGCTATTCTCCTTTTGGTTAAGTGACCTTCTACGTGACCTATTTATCAATTTTTACATGCAATGCTTCTGTAGTACTTTTCCATGCTCTTTTCATAATTTCAGAGTTAAAAGAAAAACCAAAGTCACCCTGACGATTTAAAGCAATTACGCCCATTTCCCCCTTTAATCGCTGATTACGTTCATGAACCACATGATCGCAAGCTTGTTGTAATGGCATATTAAATTCCATCATCATCGAAATAGTATGGGCAACCACCCCGCGAATTAAATATTCTCCTACTCCCGTACCAGAAACCGCGCAGGTTTCATTATTAGCATAACAGCCGGCACCAAGAATACAACTATCCCCAATTCGCCCCGGAAGGCTATTACTTACCCCACCAGTTGAGGTTCCAGCCGCAATATTCCCATACATATCTAAGGCAACCGCACCGACGGTACCAGTCAATTTTTTATTACGTCGCTCTTCCTTGGTTTCGCTTAAAAACAAGCGTTGAAAAGCGTCATATTGATGGGGTTTGATAAAATAAGATTTAGGTTCTAAAGGAAGCTGATAGTCCGTGGCCAACTCTAATGCGCCATAACCGGAAAGAAATACATGTGCGGTTTTTTCCATCACCAAACGAGCAAGGCTGATTGGGTTTTTAACGCACTCAACCATTGATACCGCTCCAGCCTGCAGCGAACTTCCCTCCATAATGGAAGCATCCATTTCTACCTCACCTCGACAATTCAAAGCAGAGCCACAGCCTGCATTGAATAATGGATTATCCTCAAGCGTTTGCACCGCAGCGACGACGGCATCTAATGAGCTCCCTCGTTTTTCGAGAACGACATAAGCTTGCTCCACCGCTTGGGATAAGGCCTGCTCAATGTCTCGCTGATTTTCACGCAAAAAGCTACTGTCTTCGCTTGCACCACCATGTACCGCGATCGCAATCTTGTTCATAATGTACCTCGAACCTTATTCTTTTTTCGCAGGAATTGCCGGATTTTTCAACGCCCGATTACTAATGGAAAATTGGCATCCTTTGACTAAAAGATGCACCTTGAGATTCTCAACAAATACCGCCCCGCCTTCATAAACGTCGGTAATATTTGTTTGATTAATATCTCTGCCATCGATGATAACAACCATTCCCGAACCATAACATTCTGCATCAGAGCCATGCTTTATTACCAAGGCAGTATCCTCCCCCAAACCAATCCCTAATTGTTCTGGGTTCATAATAATGGCATGCGCAAGACGGCTAAATCGCCCCCGCTTAATAAAATGCGTGTCAATGATGCATGATTGTAAAAAACCTAGTCCGGAGCAGGTAGATAAATTACGATAAATTAAGGCTTCCGACAAACCGCCTCCCATAATCATAACTGAAGACATCACCATGGCTCCGGCGCTAGTTCCTCCGATAATGACATCACTGTCTTTATAATAACGCTCTCTAATGAGATCAACTATTGGTGTTCCCCCTAAAATAGTCGATAAACGAAACTGATCGCCCCCGGTAAAAAAAATGGCCCCAGCGTCTTCAACCCGCTTCAGGTACTCTTTACCCCGAGCTTCGGCTCTTTTTTTAATAGGGAGAAAATCAATATTGCCATACCCCATATTTTGAAAGACCAGCTCATAATCTTTTTTTACTTCATTTTGAATTTCCGAACCCGTAGTAATGATTTCTATCTTTTTATTTGAGGGAGGCAATAATTCACTCAAAATTTCATAACGTCTAAATTCTTTTTTTTGCTCAGAAACATCAGGTGGGGCATCACCTTTATTTTCAGCCCCTCCGATAATAAGCAATTTACCTTTGGGTATCATCATAAGCCTCACTTTGCACATACGCGTCTTTTACTTTTTCTCGCATGACGCCAGTCACACTAAATACATCTTCAGCAGCACAAAATATAAAGGTGTCAGAGCAATTACCATCCAATACCGCTTCCAAAGCATCGACTTCATCCGAAATGATCTTAATTGCCGGCTTGGATTTAGAACGCTTGATTCCCGCTAATAACAATTCGGTAATTTCATCGTTCGTTCGTCCACGGCCATCGACATCATGACGAATAATAATTTCATCAAACATCCCTGCTACATGACAACCAATGGCATGAAAATCCTCTGAGCGGCGATCCCCTGCCATACCGATAATTCCTATTTTTTTCTTACAATAAATAGTATCTAGATAATTTTTTAACTCTAGGAATGCTCCTTCATTATGCGCATAATCCACTAAAACATCGCAATTATTAGGCAAATGGAACAGGTTCATTCTGCCGGGCAGATTTTCCGGCGTAGGGTGAAAGTTAAATACGGTATCGCGGATCATTTCTAAAGAAAATCGACAAATAATCCCAGCAAGAACTGCGGGCAAGATATTCTGAATCATGCTTGTTGCCATCCCCTTAAAACTAATCGGGATTTCTTTCACTTCGGCTAAAATTTCTCGCTTATGACCGGTACGAATCACAATGTAGCCATTTTTAATATAAGCAGCTAAGCCACCTGCATCGCAATGCGCTTGGATCGCTGCGTTTTCAGATAAAGCAAATAAAGCAATCTTACAGTTCAAATCAGCACGCAAGGCATAAACCATAGGATCATCCGCATTTAAAATTGCACATCCGTTTTTCTTAGTGCTTAAAGCAACTACAGCTTTAACCTCAGCTAATTCTTCTAGCGTATTGATACCATTGAGCCCCAAATGATCATTGCCAACATTGGTAATAATGCTGACATCACACTCATCAAAGCCCAAACCTGAGCGCAAAATACCCCCACGCGCACATTCTAAAACCGCAAAATCAACACAGGGATCACGTAAAACCGCGTCAGCACTTAGAGGCCCACTGCAATCACCCTGGTAAACCAATTTAGTATTTAAATAAATTCCCTCGGTTGTCGTTGCCCCAGTTGCATGATTCGCACGATAAGCCATATGCTCAATTAAACGCACTACGGTCGTTTTACCATTAGTTCCTGTGACTGCTACGATGGGGATGGTTGCCTCAGCAGGCGAAGGATAAAGCATATCCAAAATGGGTTCGGCTACATTTCTTGCTTTGCCATAAGTAGGGGCCAAGTGCATGCGTAAACCAGGACCAGCATTAACCTCAATTACGGCGCCATGATTCTCATTAAGCGGAATTTGAATGTTTGCAGAAACCACATCGATGCCGCAAATATCTAAATTAAGTAGTTTTGCCGCACGTTCGGCAAAAAATAAATTTTGCGGATGCACTCTATCAGTCACATCAGTCGCCGTACCGCCAGCGCTTAAATTCGCGGTTTCTTTTAAATAAGCAATTTGTCCTGGTGCTAAAACAGTGCGCAAGGTTAAATTATTCTGGCAAAGAATCAAAAGAGTACTTTCATCAATCGTAATTTTGGTTAATGGCATTTCATGTTCATCACCACGATTAGGATCCATATTCGCGAGATGAATAAGTTGCTCAATGGTGGATAGTCCATCACCAATGACCATCGCAGGCGTCCTTTGTGCCACAGCAACTACTTTATGATTGACCACTAAAAATCGATAATCATTGCCTGCAATGTAGCGTTCAATAATGATTTTATCGGAAATATCCTTAGCCAATTCAAAACCAAAAACAGCTTTTTCGTAATTCTGAATCTTAGTAGTTACTCCGCGGCCATGATTGCCATCATAAGGCTTGATCACTAAAGGATAACCTAATTGCTCGATAGCTCCGGGTAACTCATCCTCTGATTCGATGGTAATACCTGGTGGTACAGGAACAAAATGCTCCACAAGGATTCGTTTCGTGAATTCTTTATCAGCGGCAATATCCACGCCAATGGAACTGGTTTTTGAGGTAAGAGCTGTCCATATTTTTTGCTGCTTCCGCCCATAGCCTAATGTAATTAAAGAAGAATTATTATGGCGCTTATAAGGAATTTTTCTTTTACGCACCTCATCAATAATGGCTTGTGTACTGGGGCCAAATCCTTCGGTTCTTTTTATTTCTTTTAAATGAGCAATGTCGTCTGCAAAAGATGGATATTCTTTGCCTTCAGCCAAAGCACTCACCAAATTCACCGCTGCGTAGGCAGCATAAAGACCCGCTTTTTCCAGTTCATAAGCGAATATGACCTCATAAACTCCGTGACTGTCGGTCCCATAAGTTCTGCCAAAGCCACAATTCATGCCGGCTTCGCATTGCATGACTAAAGCAACATGTTCAATAACATGTCCTAGCCAGGTACCTTCTTCCATACGCTCAACAAAGCCACCTTCATAGCCTGGAGAGCAAAAATCTTTTCTTAAGCCAGGTAAATAACTCAGTAATTTATCTTTAAATCCGGGTAAACAATTAGTAGGTAATTCTTCATATTGTTTTAAATCAAGCGTCATTACAATCAATTGCTTACGGTAGTTTGACCAGTAATTAGGACCGCGCATTACTTGTATTTTCAAAATATTCATCATCTATTCCTTATCAATCCCTTTGATAAAAAACACCTTAAATAGTAGTGAGCATTGCTGTTTTAGCGTAGGCAAAATAATTAAAATAATCCAATATTTAGTGAAAATTTTTAATAGGCATTCGGTATTAGCAAAAAATTTATTGTGTGCCTGTATTTATTATAGGAATTTTTGATTGAAAAAACTTCTTGTTCCCCGGGGGATCTCCATGCCAGTACGAGCCAGATGCCGAAGATCCCTGATGACGTGACCTCAATATATAAAATTCTGGATGACTTTATTTAACAGTATTGGTAGCATGGCGCTATCAAAAGGGATCGTTTTGCAAATGGAAATTGTTTATGCACAATATTGTTACTGTGCTCAAAAACCGAGCACAAAAATCTCCTACCCAGAATGCACTTCTTTATTTAGAAGATGGTCAATATGAAACCCCATGGCTCTCCTATGGCGAACTAGACCAACGCGCCAGAGCAATAGCCGCCTATTTACAAACTCAAAATAGAGCCGAAAATCGCGTTATTTTATTATTCCCCACCGGCACCGAATTTACGGCCAGTCTTATTGGCTGTTGGTACGCAGGAGCCATAGCCGTTCCGGTCCCCTGCCCTAAAGTGGAGGACTTGGACAAGCACCTGGCCTTGTTTCATAGTATTGCAGACGATGCCGAAGCCACCATTGTCTTGACCACCGAAACCTATCGTCAAGCCCTGGAAGCGGTGGTAAACAAAGAAGTCCTGGTCCTAGCTAGCGATACCCTCGACCTAAACACTGCCGCCAATTATCAAACCTTCCCCCTTACCGACGAAAGCATTGCCTATCTACAGTACACCTCCGGCTCAACTTCGGCACCCAAAGCAGCAATCATTACCCATGGCAATTTAAAACATAGTTTAAGCCAAACAATCAAAGCCTGGCATTACACCAATAAAAGTGTCACCCTCAATTGGGCCCCCCACACGCATGTCTATGGCCTGGTTTGCGGCTTACTGGTCCCCTTATATCACGGTAGTCCGGCAATTATCATGGCACCCGCAGCCTTTATTCAAAAACCAGCGCTCTGGCTCAAAGCCATCAGCAAATACCGCGCTTCTCATGGTGGCGGACCTAATTTTGGCTATGATTTATGCATTAGGGATATTAGCGAAACTGAGCTTGCCGAACTCGATTTAAAACAGTGGAACGTCGCGGTCAATGGCGGTGAAATTGTTCAACAAAAAACACTAAGCGCCTTCGCAGCTAAATTCCAAGCCTGTGGTTTTTCTTTAACCCAGTTTTCATCCGCCTATGGGATGTCTGAAGTGAGCGGGGCAATTGCGGTTACTTATGGACAAAAACCCACTAATGGGCAACAACGTGTAAGTAGTGGGAAATTATTAGGCGGATTACACGCCATCGCCGTAGATCCAGAAAATGGGCTTCCGGTTGCTGCAGGAGAAATAGGCGAAATCTGGTTATCAGGGAAATCCGTAGTCCCTGGCTATTGGCGCCGCCCAGATGAAACCAGTGATGTCTTTAATGCTCAAGTTCCCGGAGACAAACTCCATTATTTCAAAACCGGCGATTTAGGATTTATTAGTGGGAATGAACTTTATCTGACGGGCAGATTAAAAGAAGTGATGGTGATTCATGGAAAAAAATATTACCCCTTAGATTTTGAAATCACCATTGCCGAAACACTCAAAAAATTCCAGTTAAACTTACCGCAAATCGTCTTCTCCACGGACATTGCAGGACAAGAAAAAATTATTGTGGTGCAAGAACTGGATGCAAATAGCGATTCAGCATTGGGTCAAAGCATTCAAGATGCCATTCATCATAGCCTGATGCGCCACCATGGGGTCGATGTCCATGAGGTTCTCTTAACCCCCCAGGGAGCAATCCCTCGAACCGGGAGTGGCAAATTGCAACGTAGAAAATGCCAGCAAGCCTTTGACGCAAAAACCTTAACCAAGCTTCATACGAATAACCGTCCCCAAAACGTCATTGAGCAAAATGATGACCTTTTAAAAACCCACTTTAGCTCCCTAGTCGCTAAAGTGTTGCAGCTTACTTCAGACCAAATCGACTTGCATAAACCCCTAAGTCGCTATGCCTTTGATTCCATTAATATTATCCAACTAGTTTCACAGCTTAATGAACACTATAAATTAAACCTATCCCCTGCAGCCCTCTATGAATATGCCACTTTGGCTGAGTTTTTTGCCGATGTCTTAGCAAACCAAGCGGAAGCCCCAGCAGTAAATACCAGCCAACACCAACCAGACGCATCCACAGACATTGCCATTATTGGAATGAGTGGCACCTTCCCTAAAGCTTCTGATGTAGATGCGCTATGGAATAATTTATACCAAGCTAAAGATTGCATTAGTGAGGTGCCGGCCTCACGCTGGGATTGGCGTAATTTAACCGTGCAGTGGGGCGGCTTTATGGAAAGCGTGGACCAATTTGATGCCAGCTTCTTTAACATTTCCCCACGTGAAGCTGAATTAATTGACCCGCAGCAGCGACTTTTTTTACAAACCGTATGGAAAACCATTGAGGATGCAGGCTATAACAGCAGCGCAATTGCCGCCATAAAGACCGGGTTATTTGTCGGGGTCTTTAATCATGATTATGCGGAATTATTACAGCAAAATGAGGTCATGGATGCCTACCTGACTACCGGCACCATGAACAGCATGATTGCTAATCGCATCTCCTACTTTTTAAATTTACGGGGCCCCAGTGAAGCCATTGATACTGCCTGCTCCAGTTCGTTAGTCGCTATTCATCAAGCGGTTAATGCCATTCTGCAAGGCGATTGTGAACTGGCCATTGCCGGAGGGGTTAATACCCTTCTGACCCCAACATCCTTTATTTCTGCCCATAAAGCGGGCATGCTCAGTGAGGATGGACGCTGCAAAACCTTCGACAAGCACGCCAACGGCTATGTGCGTGGTGAGGGGGTGGGCGCTATTTTATTGAAAAAACTCACGAATGCTCTTGCAGATGGAGATCATATTTATGGCGTGATTAAAGGAACCGCCATTAATCACGGCGGCCATGCTAACAGTTTAACCGCACCTAACCCCAATGCCCAAGCGGAGGTGATTGTAGCCGCTTGCCAACGAGCTCAAGTGCCCGTTAACAGCATCAATTACATCGAAACCCATGGCACGGGAACGCCATTAGGTGATCCCATTGAAATCAATGGCTTAAAAAAAGCATTTCAACAACTGGCCAAAGAACAACAGCTTGCAGAACTACCTCAAGGCTATTGTGGTTTAGGCTCCGTAAAAACGCATATTGGTCATCTGGAATCGGCTGCGGGAGTCACTGGCGTCATTAAAATTTTACTGTCCATGCATCATCAACTGGTGCCTGCCAACCTCCATTTGCAAGAATTAAACCCCTACATTGAAATTAAAGACAGTCCTTTTTACATTCTAGAGCAACCCATGCCCTGGCCGAAAACACCAGACCAGAGCCCAAGACGCGCAGGAGTCAGCTCCTTTGGTTTTGGCGGCGCTAATGCCCATGTGATTTTGGAAGAAAGTCCACCCAGGAAAAATAGTGCTGCTGCCAAACCTGTAGCGCCGTATTTGATTACCTTATCCGCGATGACCAGCGTCGCCTTGCAACAACGCATGGCCGATTTACTCAACTGGTTGCAACGCCAATCCATCCCCCCGTGTATGGCCGCTTTAAGCTACACTTTAAATGTAGGCAGACAGCATTTCGACAAACGTTTTGCCGTCATTGTGGAGCATGTTGCAGAATTAACTGAGCTCTTGCAATTTATTCTCTCCGACACCGATGCGACCCATAATTTATCGGTAAGCAAACACCCCCCTACCTTAGTAGAACAGCGTGATGCGTACTTGCGAGGAACGTCCATTGATTGGCAGCAACTTTATGGTGCTTATCAAGAGCGGATTTCCCTGCCTAGCTATCCCTTTGCGAAAGAAAGCCATTGGGTTGAGAAAAAAAGCAAAGCACGCCCGGGCTTACATCCGCTCATTGATGAAAATATTTCTACCTTAAATGCCCCCGCATTTAGCAAGCAATTTACCGGCAATGAATTTTACCTAAGCAATCATCAAGTGCATAATGAATCGGTGCTACCGGGTGTAGTCTGTTTGGAAATGGCACGCGTTGCTGCAGACCTGATCTTAATTAATCAGGGCGTAGTGACCAGTTTAAGCCAGATTTTCTGGAAAAAACCCATAAAAGCGACCGATTTGGCGCAATCACTACAAATCCATTTAACTCCGGAAGATGAGGGAATTTCCTTTGTGCTGAGCAACCCGGAAAAAACTCAGGAATATGTCAGCGGGCAAATTCATTATCAAGCCGAAAAACCACTGCCGCCGATTTCCACTTTGGACCTGCAACAGCTGCTACTCACCTTGCCAAAACAGCAAAGTACGGAAGAAATTTACACCTACTTTAAACAGTCCGGTTTGGTCTATGGCCCTGAGTTTCAAGTGATTCAATCGCTGCATTATGATGAAGATCATTTACTCGCCAAGTTATCGCTGCCCAACGCAAAAACTGCCGAATTAGGCTTATACCCCAGCTTATTCGATGGCATCTTCCACAGCACTCAGGCATTGCTGAAAAATCGTCATGCCCTATATCTGCCTTTTGCCCTGGAGCAAATGGACATTTATGCCAACTTACCCGAAACCTGTTATGTCTATGCCCATTTGACCTCAGAGGCGAACGAAGAGCAATTCCCAAGTTTTGAGTTGCAAGTAACAGACCGCGATGGAGCTTTATTATTGGTAATTACAGGCTTCACACTCTGCGCCTTGGATACGAAAAAATCCGAAGCTACTCTAGGCTATTATCAACCCGTATGGCAGGAGGCACCTCTAACGGCCGCTGCAGCCACGGCCGTTAAGTCCATCCTTATTTTGGGCAGCAATCAAGCGACCATAAAATCAATCCAAACGCAATTTGCGCAGCAAACAAGCAGCCAACTTATTGAAAATTATCATGTATCAAAAATTAAAGGGAACGCCGAGCCCCTACCTGAATACATTCTGTTGGCCTTGGAAGAACATGATGAGACGAACTTACCCATCGCCATGATGATTCAAAAACATTTGGCACAAACCTATTATTTGCTGCATTCTTTAGTCGCGGAAGTAGTCAAATTAAAACCCGAACATCAAGTACAAATCCTGTGCATCAGCAAGGGAGGATCTATTTTTGCGCGAGCCTTAGCGGGCTTAGCCAAAAGCCTGTACTTGGAGCAGCCCCGTATTGCTTGCCGTATCATTGAGATGCATGATTTCCAGATGCTTGCCCAGGAATTGGGGCAAGATGCAATTCAAGTGCGCTATGATCAACAAAATCGCCGTTATATCAATACCTATGCGCCCCTGCCTGCACCAATAGAGGCAGCACCGGTACCACAACTAAAACAGGCTGGTGTTTATTTAATTACCGGCGGTATGGGTGGACTGGGTTATTTATTGGCGCAACATTTGGCTATCCACTATCAAGCAAGACTTGTGTTAAGTGGACGCTCCTCACTAGTAAGTGCGCAACTAAAACAAATCACCGAATTAGAACAACAGGGTGCCTCCGTACTCTATGTGCAAGCGGATGTATCGCGCGCTGATGAGGCGCAAGCGCTGATTCGTCAGGCAAAACAGCATTTTGGCGCCATTAATGGCATCATTCATGCCGCCGGCATAACTCAGGATGGCTTTATTAGTCAAAAAACTACGGAAGAAATGGCTGCCGTTTTAGCGCCCAAAGTACAAGGAGCATGCTATTTACATGCAGCAACCAGCAAAGAATCTTTAGACTTTTTTGCCGTATTTTCCTCAGTCGCCTCCATCTTTGGTAATGCCGGGCAAAGTGACTATGCCTATGCAAATTGCTTTCTCGATGAATTTGTCCACGAACGCGAGCAACAAAAAAGCCATGGTCATTGTTCTGGACTTAGCCTGAGCATCAATTGGCCCTTCTGGGAAGAAGGCGGGATGACACTCGCCCCCGAATACCTGCATGAGCTAGAACGCAGCTTGGGAATCGTCAGCCTGAGCAGTGCGCAAGGCTTAGCAGCCTTTGTGCATGCCTTAGAGCATACAGATACTCAATGCATCGTATTGCCTGGATATCAAAACCAATTAATACAGGCATTACAAAGTCATGCCCGCATAGCAAAAACGAGCGCGAAGTCTACTGCCGCGACTAGCCCAGAGCTCCATACGCAGACTGAAGCCTTGTTAAAAACACTCATTGCAGAAACCTTAAAATTAGCCCCAGAGCAATTAGATAAAGACTTGGCTTTTGAGCATTATGGGATTGATTCATTGATGATTATTCAATTGAATCAACGCTTAGAGCGGGAATTTAGTGCCTTACCGAAAACCTTATTCTTTGAATACCAAAACTTAGCTGCCTTAACTGATTATTTTGTTACGCATCATGCGCAGCAATTAGCGCAGCGCCTTAATACGACTAGCCCCCTAATCCAAGAGAAAACGCAGGGTGCTTCTTTAGCAATCCCCACCAAACGCCTGCAGCTTGCGAGCGGCAAAAAAGCAGCAACCTCCATTGCCAAGGATGATATTGCCATCATCGGCATTAGCGGCCGTTTTCCCCAAGCGCAGAACCTGGCAGAATTCTGGGAAAATTTACAAGCAGGAAAAGATTGTATTACGGAAATTCCTAGCGAACGCTGGGATTTATTGAATTATTTTGATACCGATAAAGAAGCGCTAGGTAAAACCTACAGTAAATGGGGTGGGTTTTTAAGTGATGTCGATAAATTCGACCCTTTATTTTTTAATATTTCGCCCCGGGAAGCGGCAATCATGGATCCGCAAGAGCGGCTGTTTTTAGAAACGGCCTGGCAAACCATCGAAGATGCCGGCTATGTGCGCGAGCAATTGGCTGGTAGCAAAGTGGGCGTCTACGTAGGCGTCATGTATGGTGAATATCAGTTATTTGCCGCTGAATACCAGGAAACACAGCAATTTGCCCCAACGAACTCCGTATTCGCCTCCATTGCCAATCGCGTCTCCTACTTCTTTGATTTTCATGGCCCCAGCATCGCCTTAGATACCATGTGCTCCTCATCACTCACCGCCATTCATTTAGCCTGTCAAAGTCTACGTGAAGGCGAATGCCAATTAGCGCTGGCCGGCGGGGTAAATCTGTCCTTGCATCCCAACAAATACTTATTACTAAGTCATGGGAAGTTTTTAGCCAGTGATGGGCATTGCCGCAGCTTTGGTGAGGGTGGTGATGGTTATGTCCCGGGCGAGGCCGTGGGTGCAGTTCTATTAAAGCCATTATCCCTGGCCCTGCAAGACGGTGATGCCATTTATGCGGTAATTAAAGGCAGCCAACTGAATCATGGCGGCAAGACCAATGGCTATACCGTGCCTAATCCAAATGCACAGGCAGAGTTAATTGCAGCAACCTATCAGCAAGCCAATATTCAACCCTCCATGGTTAGTTATGTAGAAGCACATGGTACCGGAACATCCTTAGGTGATCCCATTGAAATTGCGGGATTAAATAAAGTCTTTAAACACGATGAGCACTCCCAATATGCCCTTGGTTCGGTCAAAGCGAACATTGGTCACTGCGAAGCAGCTGCAGGTATTGCAGCACTTGCTAAAGTAGTACTGCAATTACAGCATCAACGCCTGGTACCTTCAATTTTATCAAAAAGCTTAAATAGCAATATTGACTGGTCGAGCACCCCCTTTACCGTACAACAAAGCCTAAGTGAATGGCCTGCTGCACAACAAGGACCGCGCATCGCAGGCATTAGCTCTTTTGGTGCCGGTGGTGCCAATGCGCATCTGATTCTTGCTGAAGCACCAAGCAAGCCCACATCCGCCTCAAAAGCAAAATCACACTATTTGTTAACTCTATCGGCAAAAACAGAAGCCGCCTTAAAACAACGTATCACCGATCTGGGGCATTGGTTGGAACACAATCCTGCAGCCCATCTGGAGCAGGTTAGCTATACCTTAAATGCCGGTAGAAGCCATTTTGATTGCCGCTGCGCTTTAGTAGCCAGCTCGGTTAACGAAGCCATGCAATTGCTGCAACAAATAGATGCGCCAACGCTGCCAACTCATTTATTCATGCAACTGCAGGGCAAATCGAAAACAGAAGTAATCGGCAACACCATAATCCCCATGCTGATGCAGCAATTAGCCTCAGGCCAACAGTATCAAGACAACTTACTCGCCTTAGCCAAATTTTACGTTGACGGCTATGCGCTTGATTGGCAACAAGTGCATGCGCATGAAGCACGACAAAAAATCGCCTTGCCCACCTATCCTTTTGCTAAAGAACGTTATTGGTATAGCGATGCCGAACAATTAGCCGTACTGGCAGAACCTCAGGCAGTCCTTTATTCAGAAACCTTAAACGAGAAAGTACATGCCTTTTTAATACGGCAGGTCTCACAGCTCTTAAACATTGCACCCCAGCGCTTAGTTACAGAAAAAAGCCTCGGTGAATATGGCATGGATTCAGTACACTTTATTGAATTAGCCAAACGCATTTCCGAGCACTATAACGCCGAATTTACCCCGGCAGTCTTTTATACCCACAGCAGTATCCTGGAAATTGGCCAATACATCATGGCGCAATTTCCCGAAACGGCCACGCAAGCGCATCAAAGCGTCGCCCCCTTACCCAGTAAGGTCTATACGCCTAAAGCTCGCCAATTCAAGCAAGAACCCAGCCATGACATCGCCATTATTGGGATCCATGGTCTCTTCCCGCAATCTGCAGATTTAGCCAGTTTTTGGCAACATTTGCTCGATGGCCACGATCTGGTCACGGAAGTACCGCAAGAACGTTGGGATTGGCGTACTCATTATGGGGATAGCACCCAGCATCCCAATAAAAGCAATTCCAAATGGGGTGGTTTTATCAAGGATATGGATCAATTTGATGCCGCCTTCTTTAACCTTTCCGCACGTGAAGCAAACCTGATGGATCCACAACACCGCCTCTTCTTAGAAAGCGTGTGGAAAACCATTGAAGATGCGGGCTACAACCCACTCGAGCTTGGCTCAGCTAAGGTTGGAGTTTTTGCTGGGGTTGAATTTAGCGAATATCAAACCCTAATTGCCAAACAACAAAAAGACTTCCACGGTTTTATTGCTACTGGAAACTCCCACAGCATGCTGGCCAATCGGGTTTCCTACTTCTTTAATTTCCAAGGCCCTAGTGAGGCGGTGGATACTGCCTGTTCTAGCTCACTAGTAGCCATTCATCGTGCCGTACAAGCCATCCGTTATGGCGAATGCGAGGTCGCTGTTGCCGGTGGGGTGAGTTTAATGCTCAACCCCGATACCCTGGTGGTAACCAGCCAACTAGGGGCACTTTCTGCCGATGGTCGTTGCAAAACCTTTGATAAATCAGCCAATGGTTATGTCAAAGGCGAAGGAGTTGGCAGTATTTTACTTAAACCCTTAGCGCAAGCACGACGAGATGGGGACCATATTTATGCAGTAATCAAGGCTTCGGCGGTGAATCATGGCGGCAAAGCGCAATCCTTAACTGCCCCTAATGCTAAGGCGCAAAGTGAATTACTGATCAATGCCTACACCCAGGCCAATATTAGTCCCGAAACCATCAGCTATATTGAAACCCATGGCACCGGTACCGCCTTGGGCGATCCGGCAGAGATTGAAGGGCTCAAACTGGCATTCGCAAGCCTGTTAGGCCCGCAAACAAAGCCAGGCAGTATTGGGCTGGGCTCGGTAAAAACGAATATTGGCCATTTGGAACCTGCCTCAGGAATTGCCGGCTTGATGAAATTAATTCTGGCGATGACCCATGAGCAATTGCCAGGTCTCTTGCACTTACACGAATTAAATCCCTTTATTAATTTGGCGGATAGCCCATTCTACATTGCTCAAGAGGCACAGCGCTGGTCACGCAGCCAAAATGCTGCTGGTCAGGAAATACCACTGCGCGCAGGGGTTAGCTCTTTTGGGTTTGGTGGCACGAATGCCCATGTGGTATTGGAGGAAGGCCGTCCTCATCAACAAGTTATCGAGCTACACCAAGCAAAACCTTATTACTTGCTGACCTTATCAGCAAAACAGGCGCCAAGCTTACAACACAAGATCAAGGCGTTAAAACACTGGCTGGAGCAACAGCAAAACCCAGTATCCTTAAGTGCATTAAGTTTTACCCTCAATCTAGGTAGAGCGCATTTCTTGCATCGTTGTGCCTTAGTCGTGGCTTCTGTGGAGGAGTTATTAGCCGCTCTCAACAGCTTAAATAATGAGGAAGTTCCTGAGTTTTGCCTATTAAATGAAGGACAAACCTACTCCATGCAGGGCCCGGTCTTACATGAGGTTTATCAAGCCACTCTCAACGCCTTGCAGCACATGGATGATCCAAGTCAATATCGCCATAAGCTATTTATTTTAGCGGACTTATATACGAAGCATTACCCCATTGATTGGTCCATCCTCTATGCCGGGGAGCCCAAACAACGTATTGCCTCCTTGCCCGCCTATCCTTTTGTGAAACAACGCTATTGGTATGATTTGGAATTGCAGCCAGCAACAACGGTCAGCCAAACCCGGCCTCTGGTGGTAAATAATTTAGCCGCTAGCGACCTTAACAGCTGGGCACTGAGCTACTTAAGCCAAATATTTGCAGAAAAACTACGTACCAATCCCGAACTCATCGATGCAAATGAAACCTATGAGGTTTATGGGGTTGATTCACTTATTGGTTTGGAAATTACCAACCGCTTGGAAAAAGACTTTGGCAGCCTGCCTAAAACCTTACTGTATGAGCGCAATCGTCTTAAGGATTTGGCTACCTATTTTGTAAAAAAACACCGCGAGCAACTAATTGCCTTAGGAGCGAGTGAAACCGCAGCACTGACTGTAGAAATACCAGCAGCTCCAATTGCCCAGGCCCCTATAAGCACGCCGGTAACACCAACAACCAGCTCGCGCGATATTGCCATCATTGGTTTAAGTGGTACCTTCCCCATGGCAAACACCATGGATGAATTTTGGCAAAATTTAAGTTCCGGACGTGATTGCGTGGGTGAAGTACCTAGCGATCGTTGGGATTATAAACAATATCCGGTGCTGATTGGTGGTAAAGAACAATACCTCCCCCATGGCGGATTCATCCCCGATGTGGATAAATTTGACCCCTTATTCTTTAATATTTCCCCTCGTGATGCAGGATTAATGGATCCGCAAGAACGTTTATTCATGCAGTCTGTTTGGTCAACCCTAGAGGATGCCGGTTATACCCGGGAGAGGTTAAAGTACCGCACCAACAGTGCAGTGGGTGTCTTTGCCGGGGTTACCTATAATTTCTATCCTTTATTTATTGCCGAAGAATGGCAAAAGGGCAATCAAGTTCCCTTAGATATTCAATCCTTCTCGATTGCCAATCGCATTTCCTACTTCCTGGACATCAATGGCCCTAGCTTTGTGGTAGATACTGCCTGTTCGTCGTCACTTGCAGCCATTCATTTAGCCTGTGAAAGTATTTTACGCGGTGAATGTGCAATGGCCCTTGCCGGCGGGGTAAATTTATCCTTACATCCAAGTAAATATCATTTCTTGGGCAGCTTCAATTTTATGTCTGAAGAAGGGCGTTGCACCAGCTTTGCCGAAGGCGGCACCGGCTATGTGCCTTCCGAAGGGGTAGGCTCCGTCTTGCTAAAACCTTTGGATGAGGCCCTTGCTGATAATGATACGATTTATGGCGTCATTAAAGGCAGCAGCATGAATCATGGTGGGAAAACCAGTGGCTATACGGTACCCAATCCCAATGCCCAGGCCGCGGTGATTTTGCAAGCCCTAAAGACAGCCAATATTAACCCACGTACCATCTCCTATATTGAAGCGCATGGTACAGGAACCTCCTTAGGTGACCCAATCGAGATTCGCGGCTTACAAGACGCCTTTGAAACCTTTAGCCAAGACACACAATATTGCGCTATTGGTTCGGTTAAATCGAATATTGGTCACTTGGAGTCTGCAGCAGGAATTTCCCAATTAGCAAAAGTATTACTGCAAATGCGCCATCAACAATTGGCACCCAGTCTGCATGCAGAGCAATTAAATCCCTTTATCGATTTCCAAAACTCCCCCTTCTATGTGCAACGTGAGCTTAAAGACTGGACACCCGAGAATAATATGGCACGTCGGGCGGGATTAAGCTCCTTTGGTGCGGGTGGTGCCAATGTGCATATGATTGTTGAGGAATACCAAGCGAACACTCCGCCAACCACTACCAATACCGGGCCCTACCTTTTTGTACTCTCGGCATTAAATGCAGATCGACTCAATGCACGTGTACAACAAATGCAACAGTATTTGCAAAACAATCCTCATACGGATGCGCCCGGATGGCTGCAAAATGCGTGCTACACCTTACAAGTAGGCCGTGAAGCGATGACCGCTCGACTTGCCATTGTTGCCGCGACCAAGACCGAGTTGCTTGCCGCCCTGGCGCATTATCCACAAACAGCTCCTAATATGTGGATCAATCTGCAAGCCGCCAATAGCATGCCGCCTGCCGACCTAGTGGCTTTAATGCAAGAGGCGCGCCATGCGGAATTAGCCCAACATTGGGTTGCAGGTGTTAAAATCGATTGGCAGCAGCTGTATGTTCAAGAATGCCGACAAATCGTTTCTTTGCCAACCTATCCCTTTACTAAACGTCGTTGCTGGATTCCTACCCGTGAGGTTGAAGCGCCTGCTATTGCGCCCGTAACGGCTCCTTCCATTGCAGCCCCCGTAATTACAGCGCCTTCAACGTTCGATGCGCAAGAGTGGCTCTACGCCACCCATTGGGAAAAAAATCCCCTTGCAGCAACGAAGGACAGCAAGATTCCTGCGGGAAAATGGTTAATCTTTAGCGATCAAGAGTTAGGTTTGCTCTTGCAAGAAGAACTAGGGGCTACGAGCTGTATTTATTGTTTTCCCGGCGAACAATATAGTAAACACAGCGAACAAGTGTATTACATTAACCCGGAGCAAAAAGCAGAGTACGAGCTCCTTTTTGCGGCCATTCATCAAGAACATGCCCAGCAATTGCAAGGGGTTATTTATTTGAATAATCGAGCCTCAAGCGACCCGACTTTGGCCTTATTCTATTTATTTAAAGCGATGATTCAGCATACTTGGTCGGCCCAATTAATATTCACCCTGGCCTCTCAAGAAGCACAGCAAGTAAACGACTCCGACCGTGTCGATATGTGGCAGCATCCACTCTGGTCCATGACTCGCATTTTTGCCGCCGAACAAGCAAATTATCAGGTGCTCCTCTTAGACCTGGATGCCAAAGCCAGCCTCCGCCAAAATGCGCAGAGCCTGGTTAAAGAACTTAGTGTACTGCAAGCCAATCAAAACCATATTGCCTATCGCGAGCAGGAGCGTTATAGCATTCGTTTTAGCACCGAATCATTGCCCGCTCACTTGCCGGCATGGACCCCACCGGTCGCAGCCTTAATTACCGGTGGATTGGGAGCTCTGGGTTATGAAGTAGCCGAATATGTTGTGGCGCAAGGAACACGCTTTGTCTTACTGACAGGAGCAACCAAATTGTCGGCACAAACTACCGAAAAAAATACCTTGCTGCAGCAATTGGCAGCCAAGGGAGTCCAGGTGAAATATGCTGCCGTCGATGTGGCTGATCAAGAAAAAATGTACCAACTTATCCAGGAAACGGAAAAAGCCTGGCAGCAGCAAATTGATGGCGTGTTTCATTTAGCCGGCGTCACTACTGATAATGTACCAATTGCGGAGATGGAAGAAAGCCTGTGGCGTGAAGTACTCAAGGTTAAGGTTCAAGGCGCCCTGGTTTTACATGAACTATTCATGCAGGCTCCCTTATCAAGCTTTGTGTTATTTTCGTCGATTGCCGCAGTACCTCATTTTGGCATGGCCGGGCTTAGCGCCTATGCCGTTGCCAATGAGTTTCTCAGCGGTCTGGCACTCTATCGCCGCAGCCTGCAATTACCCGCCTTAAGCATTAACTGGGTCGCCTGGTCAGAAAAGGGCATGAGCCATCGTCATAATCATGATGCCTTTTTAGATGCGGTGGGCATGGCTTCCTTAAGTATTAAAGATGGCATAAGCCTTCTGGATACGCTGCTACGAAGTAATCCTGCGGAAGTCACCGTATGTAAGATGCAGTGGAAAAAGTTTTTCCAAGTGAATGCGACCGCGAAGCAATTGGACTTTTTTGCTCCTTTTGCAGCTGAATATGCGCCAAGCAATCAAACAGCCGTGGTTTCTAACCTCAATCCAGAACAAATCGCGGCCTTGGTTCTGCAACTCTTTGCCAACGTTTTAGCGCTGGAGCAGGATGAAATCGATGCCGAAGCTCCTTTTGAGCAGTACGGCATGGACTCCATTACCGGCATTAGTTACACCGAACAATTAGGCGCTCATTTCCCGGATGTAGTCTCACCGATGGATTTATATCGCTATCCTACGCTGAAGCAATTAACCGCGTACATCATGCAACGCGTACAGCTTGATACCTCATCAACGCCCCCCCCGGCTTTGGCAGATGAAGAGGAGTTAAACCTGGATCAGCTGGATTATGCCCAATTAAATGAACTTCTCGAAGCAGAATTAAAAGAGCTGGAGTTGGCTTATGACTGATACGACGACCTTAAAAAATGCATTGCTGATGATCAAAAAGCTGAAAAAGAAACTGCAAGAGCAGCAGGAAAAGCTATTTGATCCGATTGCCATTATTGGCATGAGTTGCCGTCTGCCACAAGCGCAGAACCTCCATGAGTTTTGGGATTTATTAAATCAAGGTAAAAACATTATTACCCCCATCCCAGATGAGCGTTGGGAATTACTCAAAGAAACCCAGGAAAAAGCTCAACGTAATCCCAACTTAGCCTATTGGGGCGGTTATTTAGCGGATATCGATGCCTTTGATGCTTATTTTTTTGGCATTAGCCCCCGTGAAGCCTTGCGTATGGACCCACAACAACGCCTGCTCCTAGAGGTTGCTTATGAATCGCTGGAAGATGCCGGGTTAACGCTGGATAACTTAAGCGGCTCTAATACCGGCGTTTTTTCCAGTTTATATGCCAGCCAGTTTAGCCATTTACAACAGCTCGACTCCGATATGGATGCCTTACTGATTCCCACGGGAAGTGCTATCAGCATGGGAGCTAATCGGCTTTCCTACATTTTAGATTTACATGGGCCGAGTATGGTATTAGATACGGCCTGCTCTTCATCCCTTATTGCCGTACAATTAGCCTGCTTAAACTTGCAAGCCAAACTCTGTGATCAAGCCTTGGTAAGTGCCGTTAATATTAATCTGTTACCTTCGATTCATGCGGTATTAGCGAAAGCCACCATGCTGTCCCCCACAGGGCAATGCCACACCTTTGATGCGCAAGCTGATGGCTATGTCCAAGGAGAAGGTGCTGGCGCTATTGTATTAAAACCACTGTCACGCGCCTTGCAGGATAAGGATAAAATCTATGCGGTCATTACCGGTAGTGCCGTGAATCAAGATGGAAAAACCAATGGCCTTACAGCACCCAATGGCCTACAGCAAGAACAATTATTGCGCGATGCGTATCGCAATGCACAAACAGATCCTGCCCATATTTCTTATATCGAATGCCATGGTACCGGGACCTTTCTTGGCGACCCCATAGAGGCCCAAGCCTTAGGTGAAGTCATCGGCAAAAAACATGACGAGCAAAAACCTTGCTGGATTAGTTCGGTGAAAACTAATGTGGGACACTTAGAGCCGGCGGCAGGTATCATCAGCATGATCAAAACGGCCCTCATCTTAAAAAATGGGGTCATACCACCGCATCTCAATTTTCAGCAAGCAAACCCTCATATTTCTTTTGCTAAATATCATTTATCCATTCCGCAAAAACCTGAACCATTACCACGCTACGGGGAGGTTGCGGTTGCCGGAGTAAGCGGCTTTGGTTTTGGCGGAGCCAATGCCCATATCGTGTTGCATGAGTTGTCGTTAAGTGAGCAATTTGTACCAGCCCCTGAAATCAGTGGCCACCATGAATTATTTACCCTCTCAGCAAAAGATGCCGCGGCCTTAAATGATTTAATTAGCTTATGGCAAACCTACTTAAAAAATAATGCGGGCATCAACTTAGGCCAACTTTGCTATAACGTACATTTACGCCGTACCCACTATCCACTACGACTGGCTATTATTAGTAATTCCATTACCGATTTAGCGCAAAAACTAACCACGCTGAGCACCAATCCACAGCACCCCATTGAGGGCGTTTTTATTAATCTGGAAGCGAAAAAGAATAATAATGCAGTAAAAATCAGCGAATTTTCCGATTTAACCGCTTTAGCAACTAACTATGTGAATCAGGCAAACATCGATTGGGGCAAATATGAGGAACAGCGTTCTTATGCGGCAATAGATTTGCCTTTATACCCCTGGCAACATAAAAAATATTGGCCACGCCTAGGACAGGGAGCGAAACATGAGGCAGTAATAAACTACCCCCTGCGTGGCAAAATGCTAGCTTCCCCTTTATCCACTCATCAATTTGAATTTGTCTTTGACCATCAAGCGCTGCCCGAAATTCAAGACTCATATTATGTCTTACATGCCGGCTATTACTTGGAAATGCTGGGCTATGCTGCCAAACAACTTGCTGCGCCAGCGCAATTGCACATCCAGGAGTTAAGTTTCTCATCCCCTTTACTCGTACTCGCCGGTAAAACCGTATGGGTTCAACTTATTATTGAATCAACCAGCAACAGCCAGCCGGTAGCCTTTAGTTTTTATAGTAGTGATAGCCAAAAGAATTGGATAAAACATGCGGTTGGCACCCTGAGTCTACAGCCAGAATCATCGCCACAGGCACTAAAAGACCAGGAATTACCCCACCAGTTCCACGGGACTGCGGAGTCTTTTTATCAACGCATTACCAATATGGGCATGCCTGCTGGCGACAGCATTCGTTGGACTCAGCAGTTCTGGACAAAAGACATGAAAATCCTGAGTGAATTACGTGCCCCCAAAACGGCTGACCGCAGTGAGCAATTTATGCTGCAGATGCATCCTGGAATTATTGATGCCTGTATTCAAACACTCTTTTTGCTCTTACCGCAACAGCTAATGAAGCCTTATATTGCATCACAGATAGGACAAATTGAAGTTCATCGTCATGCCATACCAAAATATATCTACACCGTCTTAAAAGAATTACACCCTGAGGGCAAAACCATTATGGGTGACTGGTATTTATTGGATGAGCAATATCAAGTGCTGATGAAATGTACCGATTTATGCATGACGCAGCTAAACGACACCATGCAAATCGATAAGATGATGCAGATTCAGGCGCAATTTCAATGGGATGTATCATTACCCTATGCGGAGTGCAAAACGCAACTTATCCAGTATTTAACGGAACAATTCGCCATTATTTTCGCAATGCCGGTTCCTGATGTAAATGTGCAGCTTTCCTTGCATGATTTAGGCATGGATTCATTGATGGCCTTAGCAGTAATTCGGGTTATTGAGGCGAACCTAGGGATTAATTATTCATTGCCCTTCATTATGCAAGGCCCCTCAATTCAAGAAATCGCCGAGCAAATATTGGCAGATAAAGGCATCAAACCACTAACAGCCCCAGCAGCAATCAAGAGCAACACTCTTTGGTTAACCAGCCGCAAAATAAAACCTGAGGCAAAGCTACGTTTATTTTGCTTTCCTTATGGGGGCGGAGGTGCTTCTATTTATCGCGAATGGCAACAAGAATTCCCTGATTTTATTGAGGTTTGCCCAATCCAATTGCCGGGTCGAGAAAATCGCATGGAAGAGGCACCCATCACCAATATTGACACGTTGATTCCTTTACTGGCCACCCAGTTACATCCTTATTTTGATTTGCCTTTTGCCTTTTTTGGCCATAGCTTTGGTTCACTCATTGGCTTTGAACTCACACGCTATTTACGTCGCCATCATCTAGACCTGCCAGTACATCTTTTTGCATCGGCCTACCCCGATCCACGCCTCCCCTCCAAGAGCCTGGATAATCTACTACGTACCTTAAAGCACATGCAGGTGGACTTATTTGCTCTAGATCAGGAGCGCTTAGGGCAATTAGATGAGCAACAATTAAGTACTTTAGCCATGGTATTTAAAGATAATGGCATCGTTGATTACAGTGATGAGCGAATGAATAAGAGCATTATTCAAGTTTTACTGCCCATTTTTGTCGGCGATATGAATATTGTAAAGAGCTATACTTATATTCCTGAGCCACCACTGCAGTTAGCCACTACCGTATTTTTAGGGCAGCAGGATACCTGGGTGAGCCCGGAAGACCATCAAGGCTGGAGCACGCACTCCCTATTAGGTTGTGAATTTAAATCGTTTAATAGCGGGCATCTGTTCATCAGAGAAAAGGAAATAAGAACGCAGGTGATACACAAAATTACTGAAGCACTAGGTCATTTTAATGAAGTAGCATATGAACTAGGGACTGTTTAGCAACACCAATAAATAATAAGGAAAAATTATGACGGAAAAGGCTAAAGTTGTTCGCTTTCATGAAACGGGAGAGGCTAAGGTATTGAAACTCGAAGAGCATCCTCTGCCCAATCCCGCTCCTGGTGAAGTACGTCTAAGAGTACATGCCATTGGTTTAAATCGAGCAGAAGTCATGTTTCGCAGAGGGCGGTATTTAACAGATCCACAGCTCCCTTCCAAAATAGGGTATGAAGCCTCAGGGATTGTTGAGGCGGTAGGCATGGGTGTGGACTCGGAAATGGTTGGTAAAAAATTCAGTACGATTCCCTGCTTTAATATGAGCAAATACGGAGTGTATGGTGAGGTAGCCATTGTGCCTGCATACGCTCTTGCCGCGTACCCTGAAGAATTTTCTTTTGCGGAAGGAACCGCTATTTGGATGCAATACCTAACCGCCTATGGTGCGCTGGTTCACTATGGCAAACTGAGCAAAGGAGACTATGTCCTCATTACTGCCGCCAGCAGTAGCGTGGGAGTTGCCGCTATTGAAATTGCCAAGGCACAAGGAGCAATTAGCATCGCAACCACACGTACAGCTAAGAAAGAGTCCGCTTTAAAAGCACTCGGCGCGGATCATGTTATTGTCACGGATATTGAAGATTTACCAACGCGCGTACAAGAAATTACCCAAGGCAAAGGGGCTCGTATTGTTTTCGACCCCATTGGCGGACCAGGAATTGAAAAACTTGCTGCAGCAGTAGCAAATCAAGGGATAATCTTTGAATACGGCGCCTTATCCAGTGAGCCCACTCCCTATCCCCTATTCACCGCCTTAACAAAAGGCTGTTCCATTCGTGGTTATACCTTGTTCGAACTGACAAGCACCCCACATCTACTGGCCGAAGGCGTGCATTATGTTTATGAGCATCTTAAAAATAAAATTTTTAAGCCGAAAATTGCCCGTACATTTAAATTAGACCAAATTGTCGAAGCCCATCAATACATGGAATCTAATGAACAAATCGGCAAAATTGTAGTATTAGTTTCTTAATTAGACGTAGCCTGGTTGCTTGCAATGCTTACAACCAGGTTTTCCTTGATGCAATGAATAACTTGCTTTTATTATAATTAAACTAATTTATGTCTTTCAAATTCATGATCTAAAGCCATGTTGAAAAATTCATTTAAACTGGAGCCCAATTCTTTTGCAACAAAAGCTGCTCGTGCATGTCTCTCTGGCCCTATTCGAACATTTAACGACCCTTTAAATGGTTTTTCAGGTTCTACCCCACGCTCTTTGCAAGTTAAAAGATAATCATCCACAGCTTCTTTGAAGGCAGCATCAATTTGTATAGTTGTTTCCCCTTCATAGCTTATTAATGAATTAATAAACTCTAATTTTCCGTATAATAGAAGATCATCTGCATCAAATTCAATGGAGCCATAGTAGCCTTTATATTTCAGCATATGTTTCATAATAGCCCTTCCATTTTTAATTGCGAAATAATTTGTTTAATCTGATACCCTTTTAATACAGGGTTTGGATGAGGTTTATGTAAAATAATATCATTATATTGATTATGAACAAATCTTACACGAGACCCGCTAGTTTTTCCTGAATTAAACTCATTAAAACCCATACTAATTAACAAGGATTTTAATTCATCCCACGTGAAATCTTTGGGTTTACTAAGAAACCTCTTTCTGAGCTTATCTATTTTTGTCATTGTTAAAAACAACTCAAACTATTTTATTTAAATTATAGAAAATTGTTTTAATTTTGCAACTAAAATTAGTTGCAATACTTATTATCTAAGCAAATGATTTCCCGTCTGGATGCTAACATCTTCGAATATGCTTTTCCCACAATGAGGCTCCCCTGCATGAGCAAATAACCGCCCCCGAAAACAACTGATACTCTTTTTATCACGAATATCCTGCAAAAAAACCGTAAATAATTCTTGCTCCTCCTCCGAGAAAGGCTGCACCTCCAAATACTGCTCCAGCTTATCTTTTATTTGCACCACATAATGTTCATATTCAGCCACTACAGATTTTAAACAAGCAATCCCAAATAGTATCAAGGTAGACGCGTTACATTCATCCAGCTCCGCCATCAGATGCTCTAACGCCAGTTTATTATATTCGCCTAATTGGTTAGTCGCTAAATGATAAATAGCCGCCATATAGTGCACCCGAGAACGATCATTGGCATTCCAGCCAAACTCAAGAAGCAAACTCACTAAATATGTTTCCGACTCAGGTTTAATCCTAGAAGCCTCCCCTTCAGGGTTTTCTTCTAAACCTACTGCATGTTCATGGTTTATCGGCGCCCGTGAACGATATTTTTTCTTTATTTTTTGCAGAATCGCGTCTATTTTTTTCATTAGCAACCTTATTTGTAAAATATAAAGCTTAGCCTCTTCCAGCCACTCTGAGGAGTAAAACAGCGAAGGGAATCAACAATTCAGACGGAGCCTAGAATGACCAATACACGGATCGATTTTTATAAAACTTCTCCAGAAGCACTTAAAGCAATGATGGGCGTTGAAAAATATGTTAACAGTTCCAACTTGGATAAATTATTACTCGAACTGATAAAATTGCGAGTTTCACAAATCAACGGCTGTACCTTCTGTGTCGACATGCATTGCTCTGATGCGATTAAAGCAGGAGAATCACAAAGACGCTTAAACACTGTTGCAGTATGGCGTGAAGCCCCATTTTTTACCGAACGTGAACGAGCGGCCCTAGCATGGGCAGAAGCCGTGACCTTATTATCAACAACTCACGTGCCCGATGAAGTGTACCAAGAAATGCGCGCTCATTTTGGTGAGCATGAAGCGGTTGATCTGACTATGGCCATCATCGCCATTAATGGCTGGAATCGCTTGTCTGTAAGTTTTCGTAAGTTGCCATTAGAATAATTTTGGTATGCGTTTACTGATAAATACGTCATCCTGAGAAGTTTACGACGAAGGATCTCCTGAGAGTAGCATGATGCTCATTCAGGAGATCCCTCACTACGTTCAGAATGACGTGTCGCTGGGAAAAAGCGGGCAGCCTTTTCCTAAGGTATCCCACATGGCGCACAAGAACTTGTCTCCACTTCTGCAGGCTTTTTTTTATGGCGATGCCAAAATCGTTGAAGGGTCTGAGTCGCCTGGGTTATTTTATCAGCTTGATCCCTTAGCTGCCCATGTCCTACCTCCATCCATGAAAGGTCGCTAGCCCCTTTTGACGCTTCATTTACCAAACAAATAGGCGTTTTAGCAACACTAAAACCAGCAATTTCTTTAATCCTTCTCAGAACCTGGCTCTTCAGCGTCTCAAGAAAAGCCCCAGGACCCGAGATAGCCACAACATAAAAATAAAAATACTGTTCAAAATGCTGAGGAAAAGCTTCTTTCAATGCCTGTCTAAAATCTAAAACATTATTCGCGGTTCTTGCTGGCTTCGCGGCAAAATAGTTTTGCGTAAATTGCCGATAATCATTGATGGCCGTATCCTCTAAAGCGACCGCTTTTCCAAAAATGGTGACAATATAATTCAGGGTAATATTAGCAGTATAATCAACGCTTAAATAATTCGTATAAATAGTTTTACGATGGTCCACCAGAAAACTATGCTCCGTATTCTTTGCATAGATAAAGTCTGTATTCAGGTACTCTATTTCTATAGGAGCCACCATCATATCCAAACTTAAATTTAAAACTAAATCCGGGAGAGAACTTGTAGATGCTTGTTCTGGCCCATAGTTAATCTTTTTATCAAGATCTGAATAGGCCCCCAATTTTAATACGGGTGATAATAATCTGAAAATATCTGAAGCAATAACGGGATGACCTGCAGGATGGGTTAGTTCTAACATCGCCATTTCAAATAATTTCAGTTGTATTTTCTTATCCTTCCAACTGCCATTAACTAATTCCTCTTTAATAGAGTCTGATGTTATTAAGGAAATACCATATTTATTGCAAAAAGAAGTCACGTACTGAACATCCCTATCGCCGTTGCTGCTAAAATCTGTTAATAAAATTAGCTTCTCTCCACGCTTTTGATAAGACATGCTTTGCTCAATAAGCCTGAATTCATTGACGATGCCACCAAGTGGATGCGTTCCTTTTTTAGCAAACCAAATTTTTAGATGATTCATAGATATTGGCATTAGAACCTTTTAGTACTCGACAAAAAACGCAATTTAGAGGAAATAGCTTATCTTGTCGATAATTTTGCCCAATATTTAGGATTTTAGGAACCTTGGCCTCCTGCAGCCAGGGGCACTTTTTTGACCCCGCCTCCCGCAGCAAGCCCCCCTTAATGTTCGAGAATCTCATCAAAGGCGGCTATAATTTAACGTGTACACATAAATTTGTGAGCCACGCAATGGATAGCCAGGATAACAAACAAAGAAAACAAAGTTTCCTTTGGAAAATAAGGCCAATTAAGTTAAACAAATTCTTGTTGAATAGTTTATTCATTATCGCCTTATTAATTCTCGCGATGATTAGCGGTAAATCCTATTGGCAACTCAGATCATTAACAGAAGCCAATCACTGGGTTATTCACACCTATAAAGTAATTCAACAGGTGGATAGTGCCTTATATACCTTAACCGCAATGGAATCAGCCCAACGAGCCTATCTAATTACCGAGAATACCAATTTTTTAAAGGACGTAAAAACATTAAAACCAACCCTGAATGACCATTTAAACAACCTCAAATCCCTCACCCACGACTATGCAGAACAAAATGAGCGAGTACTTCAATTTACCAAGTTAGCTGAGGCTCGAGTTGCGATGCTCACGCAAGTAGCCGAGCTGAAAAGCAAAGAGCAATTTAATACTCCTGAGAGCCTGGCAAATTTTTATGAAAATAATGAAGTTTCTGAGCAGGCAAAAAGCTTAGGGGGAGAAATCAAAGCAATAGAACAAGTCTTGCTTAAAGCGAGGGATGAAACCTTAATGCAAGGCGTGTATGCCAGTGAACTCTTCATCATTTTTGGTAGTCTTTTCAGTATGGTCCTGTTAATCGTGCCGTTCGTACTGGCTAACGTTGAATTAATTAACCGTAAAATTATCGAATATAAAAACCGCGATATACGAAATTATTTAAAACAAATTCTTGAAAGTACTAGCGATGGTATTGCCGCTTTGGATAAAGGCCATCAAGTGCAAATTTTTAATGAGCTGTATCAAACCCAATTCAAAAAAATATTTGATTGCTCTCTAAACCAAGGTATGACGTTCGAAAAGGCCTTTGCCAATGTTCCTGAAAACAAACATAACCTAACCCAATCCTGGCTTAACTCATTACGTTACGATAAAGAAATTACGGTTCTTGAGTTTGAGCACGAAGGGAAAAAGAATATTTTTGAGTTAAGTTCCAGCCCCATTATCAATGAGCGCAATGAAATCAATGGCTTAGTGCATAATGTTAGCGACATTACCAGTCGCGTACGCGAACATACCGAGCTTGAAGAATCCTATAAAAAACTAACCGCCAGCATCAAAGAATTAGAGATAAAAAATGAACAAATAACCTTAATGATTGATATGAGCGATATTATGCTTGCAACCAATTCACTGGAGGAATTAAGCAGTATTATGGGCAAATACGCCCAACAGCTGCTCACTTTTTGCAGCGGCTATCTTTATGTCATGCATCCCTCCAAAAACTACTTAGAAATGGTGGGCCGCTGGGGAACTCCTACCACTCAGGAAGCTATTTTTAACCCAGAGCAATGTTGGGCAATCAGACTGGGGCGCCCACATAAAATCGTTAAATCACATAATGAATTAGTTTGTGACCATTTCCATTTTGAAGATGACCTAATGAAAACCATAATGTGCGTGCCCTTGATGGCACAAAACGATATTTATGGCCTACTGTATATGGAAATTGCGAAAGAATCGTTCACATTAAGCAATGATCAACAGCTCCTTATCACCGCCTTTGCAGAGCTAACGGCGTTATCCTTGGCCAATGTGCGCTTACGAGATAACCTACGCCATCAATCCATCCGCGACCCATTAACCGGCTTATTTAACCGACGTTTCCTAGAGGATGGGCTATTCAAACAAAAACTCCGGGCAAAAGGTGAAAAAAGCTCTTTTGCCATCTTGATGCTTGATTTAGATCACTTTAAAAAAATTAATGATTCCTTTGGCCATGATGCGGGAGACATGGCGTTAAAAGAGGTGGGCTCACTCTTAGAGCATGCCACTAGAACCGGAGATTTGGCTTCCAGATTTGGTGGAGAAGAGTTCGTTCTCATCCTTCATAACATAGATATAGAAAACGCCAAAATAAGGGCAGAGCAAATAAGACTTGCGGTAACAAAAATACGTCTCAAATATGGCGCTCAACCCATTGGCCCCATAAGCATTTCCATAGGCATCGCCATGTATCCAACCGACAGTGAGGACACAGAAAAACTTATCGAATTAGCCGATAAAGCCTTATATGCGGCCAAGAAAAAAGGCCGTAATACCGTGGTTGCATTTTCAGGGATGAAAGAAAAGAACCTTTAATAGCCTGATTGCTTGCGACTGTATCTTCATCGCGGCTCTCCCGTCATCATGAAACCAGGGTTTACAGAGATATGTAAAAGAGGGAGTTTCTTGCAATTAGGTTTTCACAAGAAAGATACATTTCACCAATTACAAGCATAGGCAAAGCAATCCAGATCAACGCTTCATTTTAATTCGGTGCTGGATTGCTTCACTTCGTTCGCAATGACGGCAGTTCCGCCACGCATTATGAATTTTAGTGAGTATCTTTAAAACCAAATAAACCTTTTATTTTATCGAAAAACCCTTCGGCTTCTTGTTCAAAACCTTTGAGTTCTTCTTCAAAACTTTCTAGTTTTTGCACCATACTTAATTCTTCTTCATTGAGCTCAACACCAATCTTACTCAATGCCTCTTGAGGGCTTGCTTTTAATTCTTCTAAAAAGTTAGGATCATTTTTTATGGCTTCAACTACAGTCACGACCTTGGGACTTTGACTCATCAGATTATTTAGATCCATGATAATTACTCCTCGGTTCTTTAGAATACTTATAAAGATTATAATTAATTATAGTTCAAAAAATAAACTAACCTTCTGGGTCAAAATCTCTAAGCAATATTCCAATTAACCTGGCCGCCGATCACTGTTGTTTGGGTGTTTGTATGTCCTTTAAGAGCCGTCAATTGGGAAACATAGTTAATTGGCATTTGCTTAAAGAAGGAATGCCCCACACCAAAATCAAAACCTAGCATTTCCGTCGCTTGGAAATGCGCGCCAACTGCCGCAACCGTAGCACTACCTATTGGATCGGCAACCCCTCGGTCTTGATTATTAGAGGGCGTATTCATAAATTGCAGCCCCCCACGCAATAACCACTTATTCGTTGCCTTAAAGGTCGTCCCAACAGAATAATCGAAGCAGTTATGGTAATTAAAAGGAATAGTCACGGACGTGGGCACTCCAAATGGAGTCTCCGTGTGCTTCATGGTGATTTTATTAAATGTTTTCCAATTGGTGTAAAATGCGGTAAACATTCCTGTCCAGCGTGCAGTGAAATCATGTTGCAGGCTTAACTGAGCGCGGGCGGGAAGCGCTGCGTCGGTTTTTTGCGCCGAGGTGCGAAATAGTGCGGGCCCATTATCAGGGGCATAAACCGTACTATGCCCGGTAGTGTGAATAGAAATCAAGGAATTATAACTAAAACCAATACGCGTTTGTTCGGTTACATCAAACAAGGCGCCGGCATTCCAACCATAACCCCAGCCGGTTAAATGATTTTTTAAGGTGGAATCCCCCATAAATGACAGCGGTGGGCCATATTTATTGTTTAAAGTAAAGGCTAAACGTAAGGCATCAAAGCCGGCGCCAACCGAAAAACGCTCGTTAATTTTAACCGCAAGGCTTGGTCCCATATCCATGCCCACCACCTGTGAGCGCGTTGCAGCATAGCGAGTGATGACATCCGGTGTGGAACCATAATTCGTGCCTAATCCAAATGGGGTCGTAAAATGAACGCCCGCACTCACACGATTGCTCAGTGGCGCTGTGTAATAAAAGGAAGGTATGAAGGCATTAATTCCACTGTGAGCAACACCAGACTGCACGATGGGTGCAGGAAATGGAAAAGCGGGAGTACGTACCGTACCGGTAAAATTAGCAGTTCCCGTAATCCCCAAGGCATTAACAACAACCTGTTGATGCGGTAATTTCACCATTCCTGCCGGATTCGTGTATGCCGTACTGGCATCATCTGCAGCGGTAGCCCAATCCGCATAAGCAACACCTAAGCCTGCTGAGTTAACAAAAGGTAAACTAAAGTCAGACGCCATAGTCTGGGAGGCACAACACAACGAAGCAATGGCTAAGGATAAATGAGATAATTGTCGCACGATAACGTCCTTTTAAACTGTTCCAAATCATTGTATCTAATGTTACGGCTATGGGCAATTGGTTGATTTTATAGAAAAAATGACGGGTTACGCCTTATTATTAATACGTCGTAGCAAACCGCTTAATACCGTTCCTGGACCAATTTCCTGAAAGTGGATATTAGGCTTAGTCTGCAAATATTCTATTGTTTTAGTCCATAATACCGGTTGGGCTATCTGTTGAATTAAATTGCTTTTAACTACGGCCGGATGATAGGGAGCTGCATCAACATTGGCGATTACCGGGATACGTGGTGTAGCGAATTCAATATCGTGCACAAACTCAGCAAAGGCTTGTTGCGCACTCAACATATAAAGCGAATGAAAAGCACCACTTACTGAAAGCGGAATAAAGGAAACCTTGTCCATACCCCTAAACAGAGGCTGCGCCTGTTGAATATCCGCCTGAGGGCCTGAAATAACCATTTGCTGATAAGAGTTATAATTAGCGATCCTAATTCCTGATAGTCCTTGCTCTTCAAGTAAATCGGTCAGTTCTTGGCTTGATAGTCCAACCACAGCAGCCATTCCCCCACCGTGCATTTGACTCATTAACTCCCCACGCTTTTTAACCAAAGCCAAACCGGTGACAAAGTCAAAAACACCGGCTGCAAATAGTGCATTATATTCGCCCAAACTATGCCCAATGACATAATCAGGCTTGGATTGACCATCCGCTAATGCCTTTAAATAAGAAAAGGCATTAACGACATAAAGCGCGGGCTGGGTATATTGGGTATTATTGAGCTGTTGTTGGGCATCCTCCAGGCATAAAGCACGCAGAGAATAACCCAATAAAGCATCCGCTTGAGCCGTGCATTCAGGAAATTGCTCAAATAAGCCCTGACCCATTCCCCGTTTTTGTGAACCTTGCCCAGGAAACATATAAGCCAGCATTAGATAACTCCATCCTTTAACAGCTTAATAATAACTGCGATTTCCTCAGACATGGGGCGGCAATGTTCTACAGTTGGCGAATATTGGCGAATTACCTGATAAATGGATTGCGCCTTCTTACTGGCTTTTTCAACACCCCGCAGCTCCAATGCCTGGCTTGCTGCGAGGAATAAAATTGCGGTAAGCCGCTCTAAATTCGCAACTGACTCTTGAAAATCCAAGGCCGCATGGGTCCCCAAGCTATTCACATCTTGATTATCCCCTTCGGTGGGTAAGGTATAGGCTTGATGCGATTGCGCCAATTTACGATTTTGTACCGCTAAAGCTGCAGATAAAAGCTGCATGGAACGAAACCCATTATGCTTGCTGGGATTAGGAACTAGATTCACCGGTAAGTCATGATTTTTACGCGGATGAACTAAATTGGCCAGTAATGCATGGATCCAAGTTGAGGCTTGTGCAATATTCATTTTCAAAATATCACAGGCATCAGTCACATAGTAGCCCATAAAATTAGCACTATGATGGATATTTTGTTCGGTCACATCAATAACCGGATTGTCGTTGACCGAATTCATTTCATTTTCAATCCAGACAATGGCTCGTTGCAGATTTTCCTGGAAGGGGCCAAAACCTTGGGGGACCGAACGAATTGAATAATAATCTTGTACTGGCTTATGCGTGTAATCAGTTGCCCGTAACTCATCTAAATCAGTTAATAATTGACTGCCTTGCCAAAAATCAATAAAAAACTGATTGATGTCGCATTCCCCTACTTGTTGTTTTAATTGATGCACCATAGGGTGATAGGCACTATTAATCACTAGTAGGGCTTCTAAAGTCATCGCGATCGCTGCGAGCATTTGCTGGAAGAGACGTTGTAAATCATACATGGCTAAACTGGCAATTGCCGTCATAAATGAGGTGCCATTGATCAACGCCAAACCATCACGCATTACCGGCTTATACGCCTTAAGCCCCGCGTGTTGAATTGCTTCCGGTGCCATCATCATCTTGCCCTGATAGCTTACCGCAACCTCTTCTCCGATTAATGCAGCAGCAATCATCGCCAAAGGGATGAGATCGCCACTAGCACCAATAGAACCATAACAACGTACGATTGGTGTAATTCCCGCGTTAATAAAATCCAACAGCGCATTAATTAATTCAGGGTGAACTCCGGAATAACCTTGGGCCAAACAATGTGCGCGCAGCATCATAGTTGCCCGCACGATATGGGGTGACACAATGGTACCCAAACCACAGGATAAGGAGCGTATAATGTTTTCTTGACGCTCATTAATCTCACTGTGGTAATCCATGGCTTCCGTATCTTTAATGGCCGCATCAATATAACGAACTTGATCGCCAAAATTGGTATTGACGCCATAAATAGGGACGCGAGAGTCAACATGAACCTTTAAAAATTGATATGCCGCCTCAACAGATTGAGCAGCCGCTAAGGATAAAGCGATCGATGTCGCCTGTTGTGTTAAAAGCTGGGACGACGCAATCGTCAACCGACATCCATTGCCAATGGTAATCAACGTCTTATCCGCTTTGCTTCGGCCACTTGCATTAAGCTTATCTTGAACATGCACTGATTGTAACTGTTCCATTTCGTTACCAACTCCTGTCGTCTTTAACCAAAGAGGGCCCTAGTTTGTACCCTTTTGGATGCTTTTTCAATTAAAGATTTTAGGGGTTATTTCCATTTCGCTAGCTTGAAGCAAAATGGAAACAGCCTCTAGATGTCATGTAAACGAAATAAAAAAAACTTAGCGCCTTTCGCGCCAAGCAAGGACTGCGCATAAGTCAGTGACGTATTTTTGCCATAATTGGTCGTTGCATGGCAATTAACTGCTGGGGAGGGAATAAAGGTTGGCACGCAACCACGTTGCCATCCACAGGAATGGTATTTTCTGGTCCAAAGGGAGCCGTCATTTGCCACAGATTTAAATTTCCATCAATCATAAACAAGTTAGCAGGATCGCCAGCCCCAAAGGAAATGACATTTCCACTCACAAATTGTCGTGTTTGTACGGTATGGTCAACACCGGCATAGGGACCTTGGGCTAGCCATAAATTGCCATCATGACCCAAAATAAAAACCACATCACCAATACCACCAGAGCGTGAGTCCCCTCCCTCATCATTAGAAAGGCGCAAAGGTTGAAAATCATTCACATTTGCATCAATCTGCGTACGATTAGAAGTCACAATATTCAGATCACCGAAGGGTCCTGGTTCATACCAAAAAGTAAGGTCATTGCCTAAAACATAAACGGTCCCTTGATCCATGGCCCAAAACTGAATGACGTTTGCATCGACTTGATCGCGGCGCGGAGGTATTTCTTGACCAAAGGGGCCATACTCCAACCATAGATTACCATCGGTTCCTAAGACAAAAACCGTATTCAAATCTAAAACCTGAAAACCAAGAACATTACCATCAACTTGTTGGCGTGGAGGGGGAATTTTGTCAAAAGGGCCATGTTCTAGCCAGAGATTACCATCAGTGCCAAGCACAAATACCGTTCCCAAATCAATGGCTTGAAAGGTTTCTACATTCGCGTCAATTTGAATGCGTGATGGTGGTATGCTATTAAAAGGCGCATGTTCCAACCACAGATTATTATCGGTTCCCAATACATAAATCTCACCTGGATTTAAAGCCTGAAATCCTGTACGCCAGACATGATTTTCGCCTACCTGAGAATAAAGATTCGTGACATTGGCATCGATTTGTTGACGTGTCGCTATGGTACGTGCGGTGTCGCCAAAAGGGCCTGTTTCAAGCCACAAATTGCCATTACTTCCAAGTACAAAAGTCTGGAGTTGAGTAGCCATGATATACTCCAAAAAATATCCTTATCTTTAAATTTTAGCTTTTGTCCAAAAATAAATCAAAGCGAGGCACTCAAGATGACAAGCTCTTCTTTGCTAAGACACTATTCTTATGGCTATAAATAAAATAAACGACCAAGCCAATAGCCATCCAAATGAGAAACCGCGCCAAGGTCACCCAGGGCAGATGAATTACTAAATACAAACAACTGCATACACCCAAAATCGGCACATAAGGCATTCCCGGGGTTTTAAACGGCCGTTCTAATTCTGGGCGCTTATAACGTAAATACAACACGCCAATACAAACAATAATAAAGGCAAATAAGGTACCAATGTTCACTAATTCAGCTAAAACATCAATAGGGACAAAAGCGGATAAAGTAGCCATGATACAACCGCACAACAAAATAATACGTGCCGGGGTATGATGATATCCTGCGGTGCTGGCAATAGCTTTCGGTAATAAACCATCACGCGACATTGCTAAAATAACTCGCGTTAAGCCATAAAACAACACCAACATCACGGTGGTCAAGCCCGCAATAGCCCCCACACTAATAAGCCCAGCAGCAGTTTTGTAGCCGAGCTGTAATAATGCATGACTAATGGGGGAGGCTACATTTAAGGTGGAGTAAGGGGCGATCCCTGTGAGCAAACCTGCAACAATGATGTATAAGACCGTACAAATCACCAAAGAACCAATGATACCGCGCGGCATATCGCGTTGTGGATTAACCGCCTCTTCGGCAGCAGTAGATACCGCATCAAAGCCAATATAGGCAAAAAATATTAATGCAGCTCCGTCAATCACACCAGTCCAGCCAAAAGGCAAAAAAGGTGACCAATTTTCGACGCGTACCTCTTTAGTGGCGATGATGATAAATAAAAGAACCACCAATAATTTCACCGTTACAATAATATTATTTATTCGCGAACTGGATTTTACTCCTGCAATTAATAATGCGGTTAAGCAGGCAATGATAAACACGGGTGGTAAATTTAAAATGCCCCCATAAGCTGGCCCATGCAAAAGTAAGGGAGAAAGATGTATTTTAATGGCCATTAGGAGGTCATTTGCATAACTTCCCCAGCCGACAGAAACGGCGGATACCGAAATGGCATATTCCAACAGCAAATCCCAGCCCACAATCCACGCAATTAACTCGCCAAAACCAGCGTAAGCATAACCATAAGCACTTCCGCAGCCACCAATCATTGCAGCCAGTTCCGCATAAGACAAGGCGGAAAAAATACAGGCTCCACCCGCAAGCACATAGGAAAAAACGATTGCCGGCCCAGCTTTGGTTGCCGCAACAACCCCGGTTAAAATAAAAATCCCGGCACCAATAACTGCCCCAACCCCAAAAAAGAGGAGATCAAACGTTGTCAAACACCTGTTTAAATGCGATTCACTCTCCAATGAGCTACTAATCTCTTTTTTGCGAAACAAGTCCATGGTAGTATGCGCCCTGTTTTATAATTTTATTGTTACACATTGCATTAAGAACTATGCTTTTAATTCTAGTTGAAAGCCTGGTTATAGGTTAAAAATTAAATGAGAAAGTTCGTTATCGGCGTATTAATGCTGTTTTCCTTAAATGCATTTTCTGCCGAAGAAACAGAAAATTGCAGCCATTGGCTCACATTCTTTAAGCCCGTTTGTCAACGATTTCACCAAATATGGACCGAAGGTAAAACTGACCTTTACATTTCAGGATACGCATGGCACAACCGCTATACTTATAGCCGTGAGCGCATACGTGAGAAAAAATATAATGAATTGGCATGGGGTGGCGGATTAGGCAAAGGCTTTTTTGATGAGCGCGGCAATTGGCACGGTCTTTATGCTTTTGCATTTCTTGACTCTCATAAAAATGTAGAGCCAGTGATTGGCTATGCTCACTTATTTGTGGCCTCTCTCAACAAAAACATTAAGGCGGGATTAGGCTATTCGGTACTGATCACTTCGCGCCCAGATATCATGCATAATATTCCATTCCCAGGCGCGGTTCCTTGGGCTGGCTTATTTATCCATAAAGTATCCCTAAAGGCTGCGTATATTCCAGGCTCCTCAAGCAATGGCAATGTGCTTTACGTAGTAGGAACTTATACTTTTGACTAGCTAGGGCCAAGATAGTAGAAATGTAAACAGGCCCTAATTTATTACTGCTTTTCATGATTATGTGCTATGTTTTTAAGAGTAAAACTACTAGGACACTTAAAAATGAAATCCTTTGTTGAACAAGCACAGTTTTATGCAACTTATCATCAAAACGCCACTACTCGTTATACACATTTTGCCGGGGTGCCACTGATTGTTCTTTCTTTGATGATTTTATTAGGCTTCATCCAAATTATCATTCCTGGAGTATTCGCCAGCAACCTTGCCTGGTTCGCGACTATAGCCATTTTAGTTTACTATTTCCTCTTAAATTGGCAGTTGGCTTTGGCCATTACACCGATTATGTTATTTTTATTATGGATAGCACATTGGTTTAGTGCCTATGGCCCAACAACACTGGGTATTTGGGCGTTCATCATTACTTTTGTTGCCGGTTGGGGACTCCAACTTTATGGTCACTACATCGAAGGTAAAAAACCTGCATTTATGGATAATTTATCCCAACTGTTGATTGCACCTTTGTTTCTGGTTGCGGAGCTTTTTTTCATGGCAGGGTATATGAAATCACTGCAAGTGCAGGTTTATGGTGGGGTTATTGAAGAAAATAAATTGTAGGAATTTGTAGGTTGGGCCCATGGCCCAATGGCACTACCTTAAGCGAGTACCCGCAGAAATAACTTGTTTAATAACATGAATTTAAATGAAATCAGTTTCCTTTTTTATGTATGATTGTTTTGCGAAGAACCGCCATACAAAGAAA
>JARLJR010000007.1 GCA_031291095.1 Legionella sp.
CAAGGACAAAAAAGGGCATGGTAATTTCAATAACCATGCCCTTACAGTTGATATATTGATGAAGAGAAATCAGGCGTTCTTCCTTCTCCGTACCAATCCAACAAGACCTATTAAACCAGTTCCAAAAAGTACCATGGTTGCCGGCTCGGGAACCATGGACGTATTATAAGATACGACTGGATCTTTATAGTTTATTTCGTTTGTGTATGGACCAGAGTTGTTTTCTACAATATTCCCCCCATTAACTGTCCAATCAATCCCAATGAAATTGGTGTAACTGCTTGGAGATATTCCATCCATCAACCAATCTCTATATACCCCACTGGAAACCTGCGTAGAAGATCCTAGACCATGATACCAAGCCCAGTCTATTGAATCTACTCCATAACCACCACCACTAAGCGTACCGTTAACACCTATCAAACTGGTTAAGGTATTATCTGAAAATGTCAGCTGACCGGTAAATGTTGCTCCTGAAAGGAAATTCTCATTTAATGTTACAACGCTAGATGCGGATGCAGTCCCAACCACGCCAATAGTTAGCAGACCAATAGCTAAACTGGTTACTATTTTCTTTTTCATACAATCACCCCTCGTATTTATTTCGTTAAAAATCTCACATACTCTGTCTAAAAACTATGCACTTTTCGTTCCATTTTCTGTTATAAATAAACTGTACATATCAGGTACATAATTTTTCAATGCTATATAGTAAATCAATAATTTCCTGTTTCTTGTAAAAAAATTCCTTTTTTCTGGATTTATTCTAAATATGACACCAACAATTTGAGTTCTTCTGAAAATAAAAGAAGAAAGGTTTATGCTAATACCACAGTATTGAATGGTTTCATAGCCGGTGCGGTTCACGCTGTATCGGCTTTTTTTATCCTTGGAAAATTAAAAGGCGGGACAGGAGCGGGACAAAATGGGGAATAAATAACAACAAGAAAACAGGCACGAAAGAGGATTAATCATTAAGTGCCTGTTTTTATTTGGTGCCTCGGGTCGGATTCGAACCGACACTTCCTTTCGGAAACGGGATTTTAAGTCCCGGGTGTCTACCAGTTCCACCACCAAGGCAGATGGGGTG
>JARLJR010000054.1 GCA_031291095.1 Legionella sp.
AAAAACCTTTTCTGTTCTAAAAAAATCAAGAAAAACAGAGCAAATTAAGCTACAGAAAAAAGCTAATAAAATAATTAAAATGATAGAAAAAGAGGCACTAGCTGCTTAAGGTAGTGCCATTGGGCCATGGGCCCAACCTACAAGGTAAACGATTCTAACTTAAAAACGATAAGCTAAACGCGCAGTAATGGAATAAAGGAAGGGATAATAGGCATCAGCTGGGCTTAGTTGAGACTCTCCAAAACCCGCAGTATAGTTTGCTACAACTTCACCCATTATACGGTCTGTAAAATTATAATTGACTCCAACGCCAAAAGTAGGGGATGCGCGCCAGTCATCAATAATCAAATCTTCACGATAGAGGGCAGCTATTCCGGCACTAGAAAATACTCTAAACTCAGTGCGAGGGATCTGCAGCATAATTTTACCCAGGACACTGATACTGTCTGTTTTAGTAGTTAAACTCAATTTTCCATCATGTTCATAACTGAATAAGCTATAAGATGTGAAATATACGGTTGAGTTAGGATAACGCATGTAATTTGCTTCAACGGCAAAATAAGGGGTAAATTCATACCCAAGCAATGCTCCCCAGGTTGTCCCGCCTTCTTGAACATCTACAGGTGTAGACATTAGCAGAGCAGTTTTCTGTTTTTTGTTGGTAGGGATCAGTGCATGCCAAGTGGTAGATCCATAACCGGCAATAACACCCGCGTAAAAGGGATGTTTTACTTGGTTATTTATATTTGCGTGGCACCCGGTAGTTGAAAAAAATAAAAGCGAAACCAGAGGTAATATTGATTTTTTATTTATCACAATGTAATACTCTTTTTACTAAATCAGATCTAAATCAAGTGGAAAGTTGGGCCATTTGCCCAACTCGTTTCAGTGCAATTATTGACAGGCTTTACCAGTAGAACTACAAATTCTTCCACGAGAATCAGCACCGCCAGAACGATAGCAGTTCCAGTTGTCCAGACAATCTTGTACAGAAGTGTATTTTTGATACTCACACGCTTTTTGTAATGATCCAAACACGCTGATTAATCGTGCATAGAGCATTTTCATGTCTTGGCACATTCCTGCGGGTAAGCCTGAAGCGATGCAATAACAGATTGCAGCAGTTTTAAATGAAGGACAAAAACCGGGGTTGTCCGTAGGAACTGCATTAGTGCAGGCAAAGGCAGATATACTAAAAAAACACATCAGCACAGCAAAAATTTTTCGTATCATTTTTGAGACCTTAGGTTAGGGGAGAAAAAGAATCGCAGTAATGTATCAGAAAAATGGAAAGGCTGCAAAAGAGATGGGTTTAAAAAGTAAGATTTAGAATGAATAACGTATTGGTAGCCTTGATTATGCTGCGCTGCATCAAGGCTATAGGTTGTTTACACTATGGGATAACGAGTTCGTTCCGATTGACCTATATTTTTTTCTACCACCAGGGAATCCATAATATTAACCGCTTCTTTAGTAATTTTCTTGCGGAGTTCTGGGGTTAGATTTGCCGAAACCACTAGATAATGAATACATTGCTCATGGTCATAAAAAAAGCATGCTTCAAAAACATAATCAATTACTAATAGATCTTCTTGATAGTTTTTTATGGGATGAGATTTTAACCCAAAGAGCTCGGGTTTCTCGTCAAGATGATCAATATTTGCAATAAAATCATTTCTAACATTAACGTTTATAATGAAATGAGTGTTTCGTTTAAAGAACATTAATCGTGCAATAGAATGTTGTAAAATTTTATGGTAAATCGGTGAAATTTTTAATAGTTTTGCTGCAACAGGCATTAATAATTTGATTAATGCAGCTCTGATTTTTTTACCTTTAAATCGCAAGGTATGGGTGGCACCGAGCTTAATGAGATTAGAACAATGTTGATGGTTACTGGTCTCAATTGTTGCCGCGCATATTTGTTTGGCCAATGTGGTTACCGTGGCATGCGCATTCAAGGCTATTTTAACGGGCTCGATCCGTAAAAAAGAACCCAGAGAATGATCATAGATGGGATTATCTCGCGTTGACTTAATAATGTTCATGACGGTATACGGTGTATCAGCTGGCGCACTGTTGCAGCAATTACGTAAGGCGAGGGCTAGTATGGCACAAAGCCCATTATTCAGACTGATATGCTTTTTTTTGCAGAACAGTTTTAAGTTACTCAAAGTACGAATGGGGATTTTTTCATAAGTTGAATAGCTGTGATTTGCTGCACTCATATCATCCACCACATGTTGTTTGGGGAATGAAAAAAATGAAGCGTCGTGTAAATACTGCTCCCAGAATTTAATGTTTTCATCTAATGATACAGTAATTACATGTTGGTCAGTATAGACATACTTTTTAAAATTAAAGTCGGTTTCAATGATATCTATTGAGGTTGGATTAGTGTGATAGAGCAGATAATATTTAGATAAATCAGCAAAGAGAATTGCAATTGATGCATCATCTGAAGTGATATGAGGCATGCTAATTTGTAGTTCGCTAAAGCCATCTTTTAGATGAAATAGTTTGATGATAATGGACGGATAATCTTGTGGCCAATGGTGAGAACTGCTTAATTGCTCCCTGGACAAAAGGAGTTCTTTTTCTGCATCCTGTTTTGATAAAGAACTCAGATCTTCCACAAGAAGTGGCAAGGCCACATTTTTTTGTATTTGCTGTTTAGGACTAAGTTTTAATATGCGATAGGTTAGAGTTTCATGCTTCTTTAAAATAGCTTGGAACGCATATTCCAAGGCTTTTTGATCTAATTGTCCTTGGAACTGTTTTCTGGCAACAATGTTTAAATTTTTTGCTCTGGGTTCGAAGGTGTCTGCCATCCATAATACAAATTGGAATTCAGTTAAGGGAATTTGCGTAACCCCAGGGTATTGCTCTTCATGATGAGCATGGAGCTCCGATTTTTTAGCATTCTTAATCGTAGGGATTAACTTCGCGATAGATGAGGCTTTATAAAAGTCTTTTAACGTAATACTTTTATGTAACTGATGATTAATTTTAGATACTAAGCGTGCTGCTGATAAGGAGTGGCCGCCTAACTCAAAGAAATTATCATTTAATCCAATTAACTTAACACCTAATTCCTCAGACCACATTTGTACCAATTGCTTCTCTAGGGTGGTTGAGGGCTCCACATAATGTTGGCTGACTTCTATATGAGGTATCGGTAAAGCTGCTTTATCAAGCTTACCATTCGCGGTGAGAGGTAATGAGTCAACGCGTACGAATGCTGCTGGAATCATGTATTCAGGAACATGATTTTGCAGAAACTGTCGTATTTGGTTCGTGCTGGGGGACAGGTGTGCCTCATTATCTTTTAGAATATAGTAAGCAATTAGTCGCAACCCATGTTGCTCATCTTTTTGTGCAACCACGGCAATATTTTTAATCATGGAGTGCGTTTTTAAGCAAGCCTCAATTTCTCCTGGTTCAACACGAAAACCACGGATTTTAACTTGATCATCCTGACGACCAAAATATTCCAGGACTCCATCAGCTCGTCTGCGACACAAGTCGCCAGTTTTGTAGAAGCGTTTGCTTTCCTGGTTATTGACGGGAAGTGTAATAAATTTTTGTTGAGTTAATTTGGGTTGATTTAGATACCCCCGAGCCAGGCATAAGCCACTAATCAGTAACTCGCCTGTTTCTTCATCAGAAACTAGAGCTCCATGCTCGTTGACAATAATGCAGTTGATCTCTGGGCCTGTTGTGCCAATAGGAACATTAATTTCAAAGTCAGAAAAACTGTGTGCATCGATTGGATATACGGAAATCGCAACAGTAGTTTCTGTAGGGCCATATTCATTGAATAAGACATGATTTGGATAGAGTGAAAGCCAGGCTTTACATTCTGTTGCAGTTAAATTTTCTCCGCCTAAGATAATTGATTTTAAGTGGGGCAGCTCAAGATAATTATTTTGAGCTTCATGTTGCAGCGTTTTAAAATAACTGGGTGTTGTTTTGATGATGTCGATTTGTGCTCGTACTAAATATTTAAGATAATGACTTATATTTTTTTTGACATCATCCTGGCAAATAACAACAGTTAATCCAAGCAGCAATGGTGCCAATGAGGCGGATACCGCCATATCAAAAATTGCGCTGGAAGAAAAATCAATACGTTGCTGAGGTTGGCATCCGGTATAGTCCCCAAGCCATTGGCAATAATTAATTACTGAACGATGTTCGATTAATACTCCTTTAGGCAGTCCAGTAGAGCCTGAGGTATAAATAATATAAGCTAATTGCTCAGAAGAGAGCGGGGCACACACATTGTCAGTAGCTTGCTGGCTGATGTGTTTGTCTTCTTTATCGAGAAGAATCAAATTGCCTTGATATTGAGTAAATTTGTCGTTAAACATTGATTTGCTAATTAAAATGGGTGTTTTACTGTTTTGTAGCAAAAACAATAAACGCTCTTCAGGTTGATACGCATCTAAGGGTAGATAAGCGCCCCCCGCCTTTAAAATAGCAATAATAGCGATAAGAAAATCAAAGGAGCGAGGCAGACACAGCGCAATTGGCGTATCTGCCGTTACTCCTTTTTCTTGTAAATAGTGAGCGAGTTGATTCGCTCTGTTATTTAACTCAGCGTACGTTAGTGTTTTCTTTCCATGCAGGGCCGCAACATACTCTGGAAATTTGCAAGCTTGTTCCTCAAATAAACTTGGTATTGTATTTTGAATTCCCATGTTTTGTACCTACATTGTTATTGTTATAGTCTCGGTAATAAACGATTAAGCCACTGCGGCAAATACCAATTCCATGATTTAAAAAGAGCCATTGTTGCAGGGACTAAAAAGCTTCTTATTAAAAAGGCGTCCATAAAAATAGCAACGGCAATACCTAATCCAAAGGCTTTAACCATCAATACGTCAGCGACCAAAAATGAGCCGCAAATCACAATGACAATAAGGGCTGCGCTGGTGATGATACGGCTGCTTTTTTCAATTCCAAAAATAATACTTTTGTTATTATCTCCAGTTAATTGATGAGCCTCTTTAATTCGCGATAACAGGAACACTTCATAGTCCATTGAAAAACCAAATAGAGCGCAAAAGATAATGACTAATAAGCTAACATCCAGCATGCCCTGAGGTTCAAAATTAAGCAGATTAGCGAGGTACCCTTTTTGGAATACAAATACTAAAGCACCATAAGAAGCAGATAGACTTAGTAAGTTCATTAAAATGGCTTTTAATGGTAAGAAAACCGATCTGAGTAGAACTAAGAGTATCAGGTAGGAAAATATCATTATCCATAAAATTGCATGAGGCAGGACACGATAAATTGTATGTAATACATCGATATTGCTTACAGCCGTTCCTGTTAATTGCATTGTTAAACCTGAAATTGGATCGAGATCACGTAATTCAGTAATCAGTTTTTTGGTTTCAGGGGAGTTGAGTGGGTATTTGCTGACGATATTGAGCACGGTTAAATGCTTTAATGTGGTATTCGCCAACAACTGCTTCACATGAGCATCTGATAGACTACGTTTGTCATGATATAAGGTATAGTATTGGTTTTTAGTCAGGTCAGAGTCACTGCTGATGATACCCGTAATCTTTTTAATGCGGGAGTTGTCTTTCAATTTATCCACTAGATTATAAATCTTAGACAAGTTATTCTGTGATAAAATCGAAGTATGGGACGTTATCACTAATTGAATAGGGTTTAATTCTTCAATATTAAATTTCTCTGCATAGGTATCATAAAAACTACGTTTTGCAGAGTTTTCAGGGAAAATTCGATAGTCTGAAATACCGAATTTTACGGATAAGAATGGGTATCCCAACACGAGTAAGAGCGTTAGTATCGTAAAGAAAAAGATATAAGGACGCTTTACCACCCGCTCAGCTACCCATCTCCAATAGCTGAAGTCTTCGTTCTTTCTTCGGAAAAAACGAATTGAAAACCGATTAATTCTCCCTTTCAGAACAGCGAGGATTGCGGGTAACAGTATGGTCGATATAAGAACGGCATAAAATACTGCCATAAGTCCACCAACAGCAACAGAAATCAAAATGTTAATAGGAAATAAGAACAGGGCACTTAAGCTTACAAATACCGCTAAACCACTAAAGAAAATCGCTTTCCCTGCACTGGCTTGTGTTACGGCCAAAGCTTCACCGCTACTTAATCCACTCTTTAATTCATCACGAAAACGGCTGATAAAAAATAAGGAATAATCCAAGCATAAGCAAAGCCCTAATAATAGGGCGATGTTGATGGTAAATACAGAGAGCGTGAAGTAATGCCCAAGAAAATAGAGACTGGTTAAAATAATTAGAGCACATCCTCCACCTAAAATAATAGGAAGAAAAGCAGCAACAATCGAACCAAATACAAAAAGTAAGGTAATAATTGCAATGGGGGTAGCAACAAAATCTGCTTTATAAAGGTCGATTTGCGTTTGATGCGTTACCTGTTCAACAAATTCAGGCTCTCCCCCAATCTGCATGGTCATATTGGCAGGTTTTTTGATGGCAGCCTTAAACTCTTTTAATTGTTCATCATTAATTGTTTTTTTGCTTTTTATGACTACTACTGCATAAGCTGTATGCTTGTCCTTAGAAACTTGTTGTTTTTTATAAGGCAGAAGAGTTTCATGCTTAATAGGATAATCATCCAGGCCAGACAATGATTTTTTAATCTTGGACATGAATTCATCATCAGTCGCTTTCAGTCTGGAACTGTGGTACATGATAATAAATTTATTATTATTGTTGTAACCAAATTCCTTGTTCAGAAAGCTTTGCGTACGGGTGCTGTCAGAAAACAAATCGACAAAACCAGTTGTTTTAAAGGGATCCATAATTTTAGGTAAAAAGGGGATACATCCTAAAATAAGCACTATCCATAGGATAATAACAGGCCAACGAAATCGATTAATAAATTTTCCTACTTGGTAAAAAACCATATATTCTTCTCATTATTTAGCAGAAATTAAAGTAAAGTTACAGCGCAAAGTGCTTAATTTATTTGCGAATTTGCAAAATAAAACCCCAAAAAAACGATGACTCTTTAATCATATTAGTATAAATTAAGCATTATTGTTTTGTTTTAGCCATTGAAAAGGTATTTGTGCATCACTACGAGGATTTGATAACCATTTTTCACGCTTGTTTCGGCGCGGATTATAACACCAGATTGGTAAAAGGTGACAATGAGCCCATTTATTTACCGGCCGATGAACAATGCGATTTCCACGCTATTTTCTTTGCCCATGGCTTTTTTAGCAGCGCATTGCATGAATGTTCACATTGGCTAATTGCAGGGGAAGAGCGAAGGAAACAGGTTGATTTTGGCTATTGGTATGCTCCAGATGGACGTACAGCGGAACAACAAGTTTTATTCCAACAAGTTGAAGTAAAGCCGCAAGCAATCGAATGGATACTTTCTAAGGCTGCAGGGCATAAGTTTCGTATAAGTATTGATAATTTAGATGGCGAACAATCAGATACCGAGGCATTTAAACACGCGGTGTATGAACAAGTAAAACATTATTGCACGCACGGACTCTCTGAGCGCGCCAAGCGATTTCGCGAGGCAATCAGTGCCTTTTATGGTCAAAACGCAGTCTTATGCGCGAATGATTTTTCACTGGAAGAGTTATAACCAAATTTTAGCCTGGCGAAGAGAAGTGCCATCCAAGGCAACGCCCCTGTGCCGTGAACTCCTGGGTTAATAGTATGGACCCTACCCTTTAAAAAGGCTTCGAATCGAGCCAGAATGAAGGTGTAATAACGTCATTCATAAAAAGAGAGGGTCCATATGAACAATATTAAAGTATTAGGTATCGATTTGGCAAAGGA
>JARLJR010000055.1 GCA_031291095.1 Legionella sp.
ATGAAGATAATAGTTCGTGTAAAATGGCGCTTACTTGCATCGTACTTCCTCTATGAGTCTTTGGTCGGAATCAATGAGATCACGTTATACGATGCAAGTCCACATTTTTAAAAACGAGTCGATACCTCAGGCCCATGGCCCCAACCTACAAGTAAGTGCAGATATCTAAGCAGCATGGGGACAGTCTGCTATTCCGAAGGTCGCTTCAACAACCCCTTCAATTTCTCATACTTTGCAGTTAACTTTGCAATGAGTTTTTCGGGTTGATGTTGCTGTAATTGCGTCTCTAATTGACTGATTCCCAGTTTTAGCTTTTCTAACCGTTGAGCTAATACAGGGGAAGGGCTGCTTTCATATTCTTGGGTGAGCTGCTCATAAAGAGCATGCTGTTGGCTTAAAAAAGTACTAACTCCCTGGAGCTTATTCACTCGGTAATCAATATCTTCTTTTAACTTCTGGAGGGTTGCTTCAGCATGAGTTACACGCTTCCTGCGTGTAACATGCTCATTGTGTTGTATTAACTTTTGGGAGGCAAAAGTATTTTTTTTGTCATCAAAAAAAATAGTCATTTCTGCCTCCCAAATTTTTAGCGTACGGTGATAAGATTATTGAGAGTAGAGGAATCAGCTTGTTCCACGGTTTGTGGTACATCAGATTGATACTCTTCTTGAACTACAATCTCGTGTGCATGTTCTTCTTGCTGAATCGCCCTATCAACGACTCTATTAAGAGACTCATCTCCAGTACCAATTTCTATGACTAATTGCATTTGCTCTTCAAATGATACATCTACAACCAGCTCATCATCTTGATTCACTACAGGTGGTAGAGCTGGTGTTATTTGTTCAGCAAGCTCTGCGAATTCTTCTTCACTGAAATTTACATGAAGGATCGCTCGTAAAAGCTGGTCTCGGAAATTTTCAGTTTGAATCGCGTCGTGTTCTGGTAACTGCTCAACAGCTGTGAGCGCTGTTATGCTGCTTAATTTCTCGTTATAAATTTCTTTCGAAATTGAATCTACGTGCTCTAGTTCAGTTTGATAAGCTGATAAACGCTGTTCATTAAATCCCATTTTTATAGCGCTTGCTAAGGTTGCGGCGAACGCCAAACCTGCACCAACTGCACCTAAAATTAACTCTGTAGTGCCAATCAAGGCAATACCAAATGGAGCAAGCACACCGGAGAGTACTAACGCAAAGCCGATTAAGGTAACTGCAGCTGCTACCGCTGCAAAAATATTGCTACTGTTTCTGCGGAGAAACGACTGCTTACCAGCCACGTCTAATGCTGGTGAGGTTATATTCTCTTTTTGCTTAGCATACCATTCAGGATACCATTCATCTAATTTTTCAATGTTCTTTTGTCGTTTTGCGTCTAAAGCTGCTTTAACTAAGCTGAACTGTTGTTCAGTTAGTTGCCACTGTTTTATCTTCATCTCTTGTTGTACTAACTTCGTAACTATCTTTGTACTATAAGGATATGAGCCTGTGTGATATTGAGCATGGAGCTTCTCTACGTTAGCAAGATTGAGTGTTCCATCCTTAGCGAATAGGCCGCAATCCTTTATTTGTTGACTTAGAGTTTTGGATTTCAAAAAATCCAGAATAGCCTTTTGCGCATCATTAATATTGACTAATCCCTTGTTTCCCGCAGGAAGCATTTCTGCAGATGAAGTTAATAACACTTGTCTGTCTTCAGGAGCTGCGGTGGTATTACGTATAATAGTTATAGTCCATAAATTAGGATCTACAAGAGAGTAATCAATGGATATCCCACATGCAACACCTTCATCATCAAAATAGCCTAGGGCAATATCGCTTTTCTTGTCTCGGTGATAGTATTCTTGGCGATCTGTACGCTCAGGAGCATCTTTGGCTGTCTTCTGTTTTTCAAAGCGAGGATCTTGCAGCATATACATGCTTAACAGCAAGCTGAAGAATGAGCTGGTTAAATTGCCTTGATTATATGCAACGGAAACCGCTGGGTCCATCCAGTGAGCTACAAACTCTTCATAGGTTCTGTTATTTGTAGATAAAAATTGGTCACGTTCCAAGTCTTTGAGCAATTGGGTGGAGATCTCTGTACTCGCAGTAGTAAAATTCTCAACACAGGCCTCTGGTGAGGCATAAGCTGAAGACATTACAGGATAGATTGCTTTCAGCATGTCTATGTAATTTCCCGTGAGTTTTCTAACTTTAGGCATAATGGCATCACTTTTATCTAATTGGATTACTGTAAATATAACATGAAAAGCTTAACTGAACATTAAATGGGCATTATTTGATGGGATTTTATTAAGGGCTGTAGGTTGGGTGCTGCACGCAGCACCAACTTATTAGAATAATTTATTTTTCATAACCTTCAGGTCTAGACTGATTTATTGGCGGGCAATGATATTCTGCAGAAGTTTTATTGTCATTATCAACCGCTTGCAGGATTACCGGGAATTGCCATAAAGTGTGAAGATGTTTTAATACTGCCGGTGTTGTTTCTCCTAAGGGAATGCGATTTTGTTGGGTGTATCTTAAGGTCAGGGAGCGATCCCCTTGTAAATCAACAGAATACACTTGAATATCCGGTTCAAAAGTACCGAGATTATATTGTCTGGACAAGGCCTCTCTGATTTTTTGATAGCCGCCATCATCATGGATGGCATTGACGTAGAGCTCAGGGCTTCTGTCATCATCAACAATATGAAACAATTTTAAATCGCGAATTAATTTGGGTGATAAATATTGCGCAATAAAACTTTCATCTTTGTAGTTACGCATGGCGGTATCTAGGCTTTTTAGCCAGTCAGTATTTGCCAGATAGGGGAACCAGGCTTTATCTTCATCGGTCGGATTTTCACAAATGCGCTTGATGTCTTGCATCATATGATATCCCAAAGTATAGGGGTTAATCCCACTATAATAAGGGCTGTTATAAGAGGGTTGCATGATGACATTCGTATGGCTTTGTAACACTTCCAGCATAAACTCATCGGTGACTAAGCCTTCATCATACAGAGCATGCAGCAGGGTGTAATGCCAAAAACAAGCCCAGCCTTCATTCATTACTTTAGTTTGCCCTTGAGGATAAAAATATTGCGCCATCTTACGAACAATGCGTACGATTTCTCGTTGCCAGGGCTCAAGAAGTGGTGCATTTTTTTCGAAGAAGTATAAAATATTTTCCTGTGGCTCACTGGGGAAGCGCCTTTTTTTGCTCTTTTCCACTGCTTGTTTGCTTTGCGGGATGGTTCGCCATAATTCATTGATTTGCGATTGCATGTAAATTTCGCGGTTTTGTTGGCGAATTTTTTCTTCTTGGATGGATAATGGGGCCGGGTGTTTGTAGCGGTCGACCCCGTAATTCATGACCGCATGGCACGCATCCAATATGGATTCAACCTCATCAATGCCATAACGTTCTTCGCAATCAGCGATGTATTTTTTCGCAAAGACTAAATAATCAATAATGGCATCAGCAGAGGTCCACATTTTAAAAAGATAATTATTTTTAAAAAAGGAATTATGACCATAACAGGCATGCGCAATAACCAATGCTTGCATGGCAATGGTATTTTCTTCCATTAAATAAGAAATACAGGGATTTGAATTAATGACCATTTCATAGGCCAAACCCATTTGTCCACGCTTATAACTTTTTTCTACACCAACGAAGTGTTTGCCAAAAGACCAATGGTTGTATCCTATTGGCATGCCCACTGAGGAGTAGGCATCCATCATTTGTTCTGCAGTAATAACCTCAATTTGATTTGGATACGTATCCAGGCCAAAATCTTTAGCGATACGTGCAATTTCACGATCATAATCCTGGATTAATTCAAAGGTCCACTCAGCACCGGTGGATAGAGGCTTTTTCTTTCTCATGCCGTTTTCCTTTTAAATAATTCATGAAACACAGGATAAATATCTGCAACAGTATCTATGTTTTCCATCGCAAAATTAGGGTATTGTTCTTTAACCAATTGATAGACTTCCCATAAACTTTGATGATGGCGTGGCATAATTTCAATATACGCAAAATACTGTAGTAAAGGCATGATTTTATCTTGTAGCAATTCTTGGCAATAAGGTGAATCAGCATTCCAGTTATCACCATCAGAGGCTTGGGCCACATAAATGTTCCAGGCTTCCGGTGGGTAGCGTGCTTCAATGATGTTATTCAGTAATTCCAGGGCGCTAGAAACCACCGTGCCCCCTGTTTCCCTTGAATAAAAAAACTCTTCCTCATTGACTTCTTTTGCGGAGGTATGATGGCGGATAAAGACCAATTCGATTTTTTCATAATTTTTGGTGAGAAACATATACAGCAAAATAAAAAACCGCTTGGCTATATCCTTTTTTGCCTCATCCATAGAGCCTGATACGTCCATAACGCAGAACATCACGGCCTGCGTGGAAGGAGAGGGAACCCGTAGGCGATAGTTGTAGCGTAGATCAATCGTGTCAATAAAGGGTACTGCCTGTATTTTCTTTTTTAAATGTTCAATCTCAAGTTTTAATTCTTTAATAGCCATTGTATCGGGAACTGGCTCCTCGAGTAATAACTCTAATCGTGTTTCAGCAGCTTTTAATTGGCGTTTATAAGGAGAGGCTAAGGCAATTCGACGACTGCTGGCCTGCTTCATAGAACGCAATACATTGATATTATTAGGAATACCACTAGTGGTTACTCCCGCTCGAACGGTTTTAAATGTGCTGATACGAGCTAATTCCTTTTTCACTAAATCGGGTAATTCCAGATCTTCAAAATACAAATCGAGGAATTCTTCGCGTGATAATTCAAAAACAAAATCATCTTCGCCTTCACCACTGTTACTGGCATCGCCATCCCCGCCGCCATCACCACTACCGTTCCCACTAGGTCTTTTAATGCGGTCGCCGCTAATAAAATTATCGTTACCTGGTAAAACACGTTCTACGTGCCCACCTCTTCCTTGATGGAATCTGGGTTCGGAAATGTCTTTAGCAGGAATGGAAATCTGTTCGCCTTGATCAATTTCCGTAATGCTGCGTTTGCCCACGGCATCGGAGACGGCTCTTTTTATTTGGTTTTTATAACGACGAAGGAAGCGTTGGCGATTTACCGTGCTTTTCTTCCCCGCATTTTGTCGTCTATCAATCAATTGCGACATGATTTAAACTCCGCGACCTAGGTGCCAAATTGTTCTCGCCTCTGCTTCAATGTTCTGCTCGATAGAGCAGGCATTGGCCATTGTCATTGAGCCCCCGCATTTACTGCGGGGTAAAGAGAGGAGGATTATTGAGTCGTTTTATTATTGTGATTTACGTACTCGTAAATACCATTCACAAAGCAGGCGAACCTGTTTGCGTGTATAGCCTTTCTCTATCATCCGAGAAATAAACTCCTCATGTTTTTTCTTGTCATCTTCAGATGCTTTGGCATTGAAGGAAATGACGGGCAGTAAATCCTCTGTGTTGGTAAACATTTTCTTTTCAATGACGGATCTTAATTTTTCATAACTGTTCCACACAGGGTTTTTACCGCGGTTATTTGCCCGTGCACGTAAAACAAAGTTCACCACTTCATTACGGAAGTCTTTAGGATTAGAGATGCCTGCAGGTTTTTCAATTTTTTCCAGCTCTAAATTGAGCAAGCTGCGGTCAAAAATTTCGCCAGTGTCTGGATCGCGATAATCCTGGTCCTGTATCCAGAAATCAGCATAAGTAATGTAGCGATCGAAAATGTTTTGTCCGTACTCAGAATAAGACTCTAAGTAGGCGGTTTGAATTTCTTTACCGATAAACTCAACATACTTCGCAGCTAAGTATTCTTTAATGAAGCCCAAATAGTTTTCTTGAATTTCTTGAGGGAATTGCTCTTGTTCAATTTGACGTTCCAATACGTACATTAAATGAACTGGGTTGGCTGCAACTTCGCTGTGATCAAAGTTGAATACTTTGGACAGTATTTTGAAGGCAAACCGTGTGGAAACCCCGCTCATTCCTTCATCAACACCAGCAAAATCACGATATTCCTGATAGGATTTTGCTTTAGGATCAGTGTCTTTCAAGCTTTCGCCATTATAGACACGCATTTTTGAATAAATACTGGAGTTTTGTGGTTCTTTCAAACGGGTTAATACCGAAAATTGAGCTAACATGTCCAAGGTGCCTGGAGCACAATGAGCTTGGGTTAATGAGCTGTTATCAATAAGTTTTTGATAAATTCGTGTTTCTTCGGTTACTCGTAAACAATAAGGTACTTTTACAATATTGATACGGTCAATAAATGCCTCATTGTTTTTATTGTTTCTAAAGGTTTGCCACTCAGATTCATTCGAGTGAGCTAAAATAATTCCTTCAAAGGGTATGGAGGATAAGCCCTCGGTGGCATTGTAGTTCCCTTCCTGTGTTGCTGTAAGCAAAGGATGCAGCACTTTAATTGGTGCTTTAAACATTTCCACAAACTCTAAAAGACCGCGGTTGGCTCGACATAAGCCCCCAGAGAAGCTGTATGCATCGGGGTCATCTTGGGAAAACTCTTCTAATTTACGAATATCTACTTTTCCTACGAGCGATGAAATATCTTGGTTGTTCTCATCACCAGGCTCGGTTTTTGCCACCGCAATTTGCTTCAAACGAGAAGGTTTGACTTTAACCACTCTGAACTTGCTAATGTCGCCATTGAATTCATGCAAGCGTTTTACGGCCCAAGGGGACATCAGGTAGCGTAAATGGCGTGAGGGAATACCAAAGCGTTCTAGCAGTAATTCGGCATCTTCCACTGGATTAAATAAGGATAAGGGTGATTCAAATACGGGAGAGCCTTTAATCGCATAAAAAGGAATATTTTCCATTAAATCTTTTAGTTTTTCTGCAATAGATGATTTACCACCACCCACAGGTCCAAGTAGATAAAGTACTTGTTTGGTTTCTTCCAAGCCTTGGGCCGCATGTTTTAAGAAGCCAACGATTTGTTCGATTGGTTCTTCCATGCCATAAAATTCTTTAAAAACGGTATATCGTGGAATAATTTTATTGGAAAAAATACGTGATAATATAGGGTCATGCCGCGTATCAACCATTTCAGGCTCGCCTATAGCCATTAATAAGCGTTCCGCTGGATTAGCATAAGCTGACGGATCGTTTTTACACAATTCCAGATACTCATCCAAGCCCATTTCTTCTTCTTTATTATCGACGAAGCGCTTGGTATAGCCGGCCAAAAAATCTTGAGTGTTCATGAGCCATCCCCTTTAACTTATCCCTCAGCAGGATATAACGTGATTTCCTGTATCTCTGCTTCTTTTTATTTATTTTGCAAAGAAACTTCTTACATCAAGTATAGGCACTAATTTAAGTAGTTTTCCAGATAACTCAATAAACTTAAATGTTTTTTTATGTTGGCAATGCTAACTATCTTAATACAGCAATCGATTTTTGCATTCCCTGGCCTATAATTGACAAATATTTCTATTGTTGCTCAACGTTTTTTTACCATGTACTCATTGATTTATAGAAAACTTTAGGTGATTCTTATCCACCATTCGCGTTATAAGGGAAAATGATGACCACTCCAGACCGTACCATTTATTTAAAAAACTATCAGGCACCTTTGTTTGCAGTTGATACGGTAAATTTAAATTTCGATTTATATGATGATCATGCTTTAGTGAGCAGTGAACTTAAATTAACGCGCCAGCACGCAGGCGCCTTGCATTTATATGGTGAAGAGCTTGAATTAGTGAGCTTACACCTGAATGGCCAGCAATTGGATGCATCTGCGTATAAGTTAACCGAGGATGGGTTAACCATAGAACATTGTCCTGATGAAGTGACACTAAAGATTGTTACCCGTATTTACCCACAAAATAATACGCAATTATCCGGACTTTATCGTTCCAATCATCTATTTTGTACCCAATGTGAGGCAGAAGGTTTTCGCCGTATTACCTATTTCCTTGACCGTCCTGATGTATTAGCCACGTATACCACCCGTATTTCTGCCGATAAAAAGCAGTATCCAACATTATTGTCCAATGGAAATTTAATTGATTCCGGGGATGAGGATAATGGACGGCATTGGGTGGTATGGCAGGATCCCTTTAAGAAGCCTTCTTATCTATTTGCATTGGTTGCTGGCAATTTAGCGCAGACTAGCGATCAATTTGTTACCTGTTCTGGAAGAACCATTGACTTACATATTTATGTTGAGCCTGGTAATGAAGATAAATGTGGACACGCAATGGAGTCGTTAAAGAAATCCATGCGTTGGGATGAGGACGTTTATGGCCGTGAATACGATCTAGATATTTTCATGATCGTGGCGGTAAGCGATTTTAATATGGGGGCGATGGAGAATAAGGGCTTAAATATATTTAATTCTAAATACATCTTAGCTCGCCCTGATACGGCAACCGATCAAGATTTTGCCGGTGTTGAAGGAGTTGTTGCGCACGAGTATTTTCATAACTGGACCGGGAATCGTGTTACCTGCCGTGACTGGTTCCAATTAAGTTTGAAAGAAGGACTGACGGTTTTTCGCGATCAAGAGTTTTCTCGCGATATGAATTCACGTGATGTGAACCGAATTACCGATGTGAAGGTCTTACGTAGCAGCCAATTTCCAGAAGATGCCAGCTCCATGGCTCATCCGGTAAGACCGGAGTCTTACCAGGAAATCAATAATTTTTATACCGCCACAGTTTATAATAAGGGGGCGGAAGTCATCCGCATGCAGCATACCTTATTAGGTAAAGAGCGTTATCGCAAAGGTATGGATTTATATTTTGAACGTCATGATGGTCAGGCGGTAACGATTGATGATTTTGTTGCGGCAATGGAAGATGCCAATGGTGTTGATTTAACGCAATTCAAACGCTGGTATAGTCAAGCTGGAACACCAGAAGTTAAAGTAAGTAGTCATTACGAGCAAGGACAATTGACCCTTAAAATGGTGCAAACTTGCCCTGCAACTCCAGAATGCAAGGATAAAAAGCCCTTCCATATCCCTATTCGCATGGCTCTCTTTGATGCTGCAGGGCAGTTAATGCCGATTGAGCAGGAAATCCTCGAGTTAAAAGAGGCAGAGCAAAGCTTTAGCTTTACCGGATTGCGTGAAAAGCCAGTAATTTCCTTGTTGCGTGAATTTTCTGCACCCATTAAGTTGAAACATGAACTCAGCTGCGATGAACTGATTTTCTTAGTGCGCTATGAAACCGATGGCTATGCAAAATGGGATGCCGCACAACGTTTAGTGCTGAATTGTATGAGCGAGTGCTTAAACTCACCTGAAGATAAGTGGCAGATATCAGAGGCTTTAATTGCTGCATTGAGGTATGTGTTATTGGATGACTCTTTAGATGCCGATTTACGCGCTGAATTACTCACTCCTCCTGGTTTTGAAGAGGTTGCTGCTCTATTAGAGGCAGTGGACGTGAGTAGAGTAGAAGCCGTTCGTGACTATTTCCGCACGCAATTGGGAACGCATTTATATGCTGAAATCCAATCGCTATATCAACAATTGTGGCAGGCTGAAGACCATCGTATGAATGGCCCAGCCTATGGCGGTAGGAAGTTACGCAATGTATGTTTGTGGTTAATGATGAAGGCAAATGAAGCGGCCGCGATTGATGCCTGCCAGCAACAATTTATTCATGCCAAAACCATGACGGATCAAATCGCAAGCTTTGCACTATTGGCTAATTGTTCTAACCAAAAAATGCGTGAGCAAGCGGTTAATGATTTTTATCAGCAATGGTCTAAGGACGAGCTCGTCTTGGATAAATGGTTTGCTATCCAGGCAGCCAGTGAGCTTCCAGATGCTTTAGAACAAGTGCGAAAATTATTAAAGCACCCAGATTTTAGCATTAAGAATCCCAATAAAGCACGCTCAGTAATTGGCGCATTTTGTATGGCTAATCCCCGTAATTTCCATGCTCCCGATGGCAGCGGCTATCAATTTTTAGCTGAAATGTTGATGACGTTGGATAAGCTTAATCCACAAGTTGCCGCTCGGATGGCCAGTCCCTTCACTCGCTGGCAACGCTACGATAAGCCACGCCAAATGCTAATGCGTCAACAGCTAGAGCAATTAGCTAAGCAGTCTTTATCTCGCGATTTGGCAGAGGTAGTATCTAAAAGCTTAGTGGCAGAAATGAAATAATGTAACCGGCCACTAAATCAGTAAAGCGTAGGCTGGGCTGAAAAGCCCAGCAAACACAGTTTCTACCACGCTCAATGCTGGGCTTGACAGTCCAGTCTACATTAAGCGGACCAGCTAAGAGAGCAATTATTAATCGTAGTGAGCGGAGTCTTCCCCTGTTACCTACTCTAAAGTAAACGATTTTAACTCTTTCACAATCTGTCCTTGTGAATCAGCAATTCCCACCCCAATGGCAAATGCCGTAGCACGCACCTGAAGCTGATGATTTTTAGCAAATTGAGAGATTAATTTTTGCAATTGATTGTATAATTGCCCACTTTCATATTTATTCAAATGATCCGCAGTAAGCACGGAAAAATGAGGGTTATAATAATTTAAAACCGTAGGGCTACCGTATTGATTAAATAGGATTTGTCGCTCTACGTCTCGAGTTGCCCAAGCAGGTATAGGGGCTTGCTTATCGCGTAAGTGCGATAATGCCTCTAAAGCTTTGTTGCTTAACCCTTGTATTTGTGGAACATTGGTTACTGAAAGCATAACATAGCCATTAGTAGACGGGACCAGGCGTGAGGTAAGAAGAGGAATTTGCTTTTCTTGTTTAGCCAAATTTGCCGCACGTTTAATAATATTAGGAATTTGGGCATCATTATAATTAGCCATGTATAAGGTGATATGCAAAGGGCTTTTTTCAATATGAGGCGTGATTTGATATGTATCAAAAACCTGTTCCTGGGCTAAAAATTGGTTAAAGTCTTTAATCAGTGCTGCTACATCATTGTCTGGCTTCAATTTAAGATAAACATTAATTGATTGGCTGCCCGCGATGGATGTACTGGCAATAAAAGAACAGATTAAGAGGAGGATGTAGTGCTTCAGCATTTTGCAGTGATGGGTAATCCTATAGACCATAGTTTATCTCCAATAATTCATCAGTATTTCGCAAAGCAAGCCGGTATTCAACTTACTTATGCAAAAATTAAAGCAGATGAACAGTCCTTTGAACAGCTGCTAACGGATTTTTTTCACCAGCAAGGGCGGGGTGTTAACGTAACTTTACCGTTTAAACAGCGCGCTTTTGTGATGGCTCAGCAGGCTACAGAACGCTGTAAACAAGCAGGAGCGGCCAATACTCTATGGATGAATGATCATCAATTGCATGCGGATAATACCGATGGGGTGGGCTTAATTCGTGATTTGCACCATTATATTAACTTGCTAGGCAAGCGTGTAGCCATCTTAGGAGCCGGGGGCGCCGCCCGTGGGATTATTCACCCCTTATTGCAAAATAAGCTGGCTGAATTGGTTATTGTAAATCGCACCCCAGCCAAAGGCCTAGAATTACAACAAATATTCCCACAAATCCAAGTGCTGAGTATAAATGAGTTAAGCGGAGCCTTTGATTTAATTATCAATGCAACTTCTGCAAGTTTAGCCGGAGAGCTACCGTCCTTGCCTCAAGAATGCCTTGCAGAAAAACCATTCTGCTATGATTTATCCTATAAAAAACAAGAAAATACCGCTTTTGTGCATTATGCAAAAGAGGCGGGATGTGAGGCGATAGATGGCTTAGGAATGCTAGTCGAGCAAGCCGCAGAAGCATTCCTTATTTGGCATGGATTTAAACCAGAAACCCAAGCGGTTTTAAAACTATTAAGAACATAAAAATAATGCAGCCTGGTTGCTCGTAACCAGGTTTTCCTTAAACGGCAACATGATGTTCCATGTTACTCAAAAAAATTAACCACCGTCTTTGCATTACTAATCGTATCTTGAAAACCTAATTCAAGCAGTTCCCGCGTAAATTCACGCTCAAATAACAGAAAGCTTAAGAGATCACCTGAATGATTTTTAGCACCTAAAATATTAAGCAAATAACGCAGTAATACAGGCAATGAAGTAAAATGCGCCTGTGCAATCGAAGCCACATCTTTACTTGGACGTAAATGCACCGTATTGATTGGTCTCCAAGGAGAGTGGCGTTTCTTCCACATGGATAAGAGCATGGCGATTTCATTCATGCGATTAACCATTTCAATATCACGATCCAGGTTATCCAAAAACAAACCATTCAACATACTACCCAGAATACTCGCAAAGGGAATGTCACTATGATTAGATGTCTCATCGGCATCTGCAAAAGTCGGCAATGCCCGCGTACCTAAAATCATAATTTTATCCACTTCAAAGCGAATTGCCCCACGTAGTGGTGATACTAAGCCAATACTGCCATCACCATAATGAAATCCATCCAAAGGTATGGTTGGAAAGAATAAAGGCAAGGCACTGGATGCTAATATGTGTTCTGCTTTAATTTCTGTCCGTTGACTGCTGTGTCGTGGATAATGCCAGTCGGTAAAATCCGGACCATTGTGTGCATAAAAAGAAATAGTCTGGTTGGTTTGATAGCAATTGCTAATGATTTCCAAGGTATTAAGATGCCCCTCACTGATGTTTTTCGCAATGCGAGAAAAATCCATTGTTTCCTCAATGAGTTCTTTTAACGGTGTGGTATCCAGTAAATGCCCTGTTTCACGCTGTTTTATAATTAAAGTACTGACATTACGCATCACCGATTTACCCAGCTCGTAATTGCTGGCTTTATAGATTTGCTGGCAATGGATTTCACTCCAAAGCATCTCTAATTTGTCTAGGGCTCTGGGGAAGTCGTCCGCATTTTCCGCAAGAACAACCGCATTAATACTGCCCACGCTAACACCACTGACTAGATTAAACGGCAGTTTTTTAACTTGTAAAATATGGCCAATAGCTTTAAGAACACCCGCTTGATATGCACCACGGGCACCACCACCTGCTAGATAAAGGGCTTTTTTAGCCGTCATATTATTTTTACTACTGTTAATGATTTCTAAGAGAAAATATAGTTGAGATCGTAGCTGATTAGCAAGCATCATCAGACTTTCTTAAGCTTTTATTGCTATATTAAAAATGAATAAAGTTATTTTTAGGTGAGCTATGGGAGCTGAGGAGAGCAATGTTGTTATTTCGGTCGAACAAGCAAACGACTTGTTAATGCAAATGCAAGCACCGATACTTTACGATATAAAAAAGCCGACAGGCTCTGTGCCTCTGTTGAAAAGGATACCTTTTGTCTCACAATTTGTTAAAAATGCTAGTGAATTAGGCGAGCAGGCAATACATGTAGGGAATTCATTTACTGAAATACCAGGTCTGAAGACACCTAGTCATCTTGGCCATGGATTTCATTGGGGAGGGGCTGCTTTAGCCGCGCTGGATTTTCTTCTTATTCCCATGATTTATTTATCATCCTATATTTATGGCGAGAAAGTTCCCTTTACACTAAATAATAATGCGCGTTGGATGTATTCAGGCGTATTGCTCGGTCTTACCCTTACCTCTATTTTAGTCCCTGCAGCAGCACCAATTGGCCTTGTTCTTGGTGGGGTAAGTATAGGCTTAAGCTCTTTTTTATTGGGTAAAGCCATTTACGAACGCTACCACTTAGGAAAAGAAAGAAAAGCGCTGGCTACGGAAATCGTCAAGGCTGAAGGGGAAATGTCTCTACTTCAAGAGCAGGCGAAAATAGTGCAGGAATCTCTTGCTCGAGCCACAACTAAGGAAGAACAACAAGCGCTTTGTGCACAGGTTAATGTCTTGAAAAAGCAATATGATGAACAAAAAAATAAAATAACTGGGCTAAAAGAACGAGAAGCGCTTGTCAATGAAAAAATTAAAAAACTGGAATTCATCCATATTTTGGATAAAGGTCTTGGCGTTGGTTTTGCATCCCTGGCTATGGTAGGTTTAGTTCTGTCTTTATTTTTTCCTGCAATTGGTTTTCCAATATTGGCAGGGGTTGGGGTGGCGAGTGCGGCTTATCTTTCCGCCCGCATCTTTGGTCCTCTGCTTCGTGATGCAGGAAACTGGGTGATTGATAAGTTACGCAACGTCTTTGGGAAGAATGAAGCAGAAAAAACAGAAGCGGATGGTTTAGAAAATACATTGGAACATACCAATGCAAATACGGCGCAGGCAACAGAAAGCATGCAGGAGCAGGTGCGCCTAGATCGTAGTGAAACCGCACATGCGGAATTAAATTCAACGGGCGCGATGTTGGAGCATCTTTTAGGGACGAGAGAAGCGGTTATTGCCAGCTTGAGCCATGAGCAAACAACGGCGGTGACTGATGATTTATTTGATGCTGAAGAGGATATTGCTATTGATGAACATGTTATAGAGCATAGCGCTCATGTTGGTGAACCTCAGGAAGACACGGAGGATACTGAGCGAGAAGGAGACTCTAATCGTGATGGCGACTCCGATGGAAGGGATGATTCAAATAGCGAAGAAGAAGAAAACCGATTTGCCTCTTTTTAGAGCCTGTTTCCAAATCCTGGTTTGGGTCTTGCAATAAGACGCATTGCAAAAAGCAAAAAATTATTTTAAGTTTAAAGATTATCCTCTAGGGAAGGAAGACTCATGCTGAACCTACTTCGTGAACAGCCACGTGCTTTTCACATGATTTTTTTGTTAGAGTTATGGGAGCGGTTTGGGTTTTATACAGTTCAAGGGATTTTAACGTTGTATTTCATTCGTTATTTAGGTTATAGCGATGTAGATTCCTATTATACGTTTGGCGCTTTTTCGGCCTTAGTCTACGGAATGATTGTGATTGGCGGCTATTTAGGTGATTCCATCTTAGGCACCAAACGTACCATTGTGCTGGGATTAGTGGTTTTATCGGCTGGATATTTTGCCTTGGCAATCACTGATAAAGATCATGTATTTCTGGCTTTAGGATTGGTTTGCGTCGGTAATGGCTTATTCAAAGCAAACCCATCTAACCTATTGGCTAAGTGTTATAAGCCCCAAGACTCACGATTACATAGTGGATTTACCTTGTATTACATGGCCATTAACTTAGGCAGTATGATTGCTTTAGTTGTCGGGCCGGTGATTGCCAGTCGCTATGGTTATTCTTATGCCTATTTAATGAGCGCAATAGGACTCGTATTAGGTTTAGGTAATTATTGGTTGCAGCGCAAGCATATTGCTCATATCAATACCCTTGCCGATCAACGTCGGATCTCTTTAGTGCAATGGCTTGTACTCTTAATTGGCATTTATCTGCTTACCGAGTTTTCCGCGTATTTATTACAACATGTTTCTTTAGCAAAAAATTTATTCTGGGCCATTACTTGTCTGGTTATGGTGTACTATGGGTATTTAGCTTGCAAAGAAAACAGAGCGGCGATGCTTCGGATGATCGTGGCGTTGGTACTGATGATCGAAGCGCTTATTTTCTTTGTTTTATATCAACAAATGCCTACATCACTTAATTTATTTGCAGTGAATAATGTGGTTCCAGATTTTTTTGGAATTACTATCGATGCCCAAAGCTTTCAGGCCTTAAATCCAATTTGGATTATTTTAATGAGTCCTGTTTTAGCATCTTTTTATTCCCGACTGAATCAAAAAGGGATTCCATTTTTTACCCCCTATAAATTTGCTCTAGGTATGACCATGTGCGCTATAAGCTTTTTAGTATTGTATTTTGCGCGCTATTTTTATACTGAGAATGGCATGGTATCTTCCTGGTGGCTCATTATTAGTTATTTATTTCAAAGTCTTGGCGAGCTTTTGGTTTCTGCTTTGGGGGTGGCCATGGTTGCTGAGTTAGTACCGGTGAGCATGACGGGCTTTGTCATGGGGCTTTGGTTTTTAGCTACCTCTATTTCGGGTTTCATCGGAGCCAGTGTCGCATCGTACACCGCCTTGCCGGAACATATTAAGCCTGGAGTGCAATCACTTATGCTTTATACCGACGTTTTTGCTTGTATCGGCTTGGTTGCTCTGGCAATAGCCTTTTTAATGTGGCTAGTATCACCTTATTTAAGCCGTTTTATTGTAATAAAAAAGGAACAGGTGAATGCTGAAATGGATAATGCAGAGTATTCAGCAATCTAATAAAAATGGTACTGGAACCTCTGCTTGCATTCCAGTACCATTTTGCAATCTAGCTTTATATAATCTCTTAGCGATGTCGGAAACCACCGCCACGATGAAAACCACCACCGTGCCAACCGCCGCCGCGATGAAAACCACCATGATAACCCCAGCCACCATGATGTCCCCATCCGCCTCTCCAGGCACTATTTCTGTACCAGGCATTACGATAACCACCCCAGCCGCGACCATACCCACCATAGTAGGTAGTATTCCAGCCTGGATAATAACCTGTATAGCCTGAATAATAGTAATTATTCGGAGTGGTGGTTGTGACATAACAGCCACTTAAGAAGAGAGTGGGCACAAACACTAATAATGCGATAATTGTTTTCCTCATGTTCGCCATCCTTGCTCAATGTTCGTCTTTTAATTATATGACATGATTTGTATTTGAGCAAAAAGATAAAAAATAGATTATGCTAATCACCATATCTAAATTGTGCTCTTGTGCAGAAACTCAAATCCAGTAGTTGAATTCATTGCAGGGCTCTGCTGATGGATTAAAGTTAAGCTATTCTATGATATTGAGCTAAGGACTACCCCCCTAATGAAGCTTGATTGAGGGATGGTTTTCTCGGGGGTAAATGGTAAAGTTATTAAACAAGCAGTTAATTATTTCAATAAAACATGTTCAAACTATGTACAGTTTAGCGGTTGGTAGTGTATAATTGCCTCGTTAACAAATTAGTGGGGATTAGACATTGGTTAATATTTATGTAGATCTCAGTTCGCATTCTCAGGAATTACTCAGTAAATTTCAGATTGCTTGCGGCTTGGGACAACAGGAATCAATACCGAGCTCCCTTGAGCTGACTTCGTTTTTATCATGGTTTCATGAGCGGTCGACTGTGATTGATTCGCCAACGCATTCGCAACAAGAAATTGAATTTCTTCTCCTTTCATTACGTACGGAACTTCTCCATGACTTATGTTGGGCGATGAATGGCGATGTGAACATTGGTAATAAAGCTAAAAATGATTTGTCATGGCATAACACAGTAAAATTGGGATTACTCACGACGGCAGGTATTTTAGTTGCTGCGTGTGAAGGTTTTGATTGTGTGGTCACGATTATGAGCATTTTTGCTTTGCCTTCTGCAGTTATTCTTGCCAGCGGCTTTATTTTCTCAACCTTATCCATTATTGCCTTTTGTGGTTTGGAGCTGGCTAAGTTATCTGATAGTTTAGAGATTAAACTTACTGATGCATACAAGCTGCTCGATGTCTATTTACAACAATATGATGAAATAAAAAACATAAGAAAAAAAATAGCAAAATATTCTTTATTAAGACTTCCTGAAGACGAATTGCAGCACTTGGCACAGATTGTTACCTTGCTGGAGCAACGTTTTACCCAACTGAGGACTGCAGGCGATCAATTCGAGCAGGTTCTTCATAGTGGCCAGATGCATTCAGCCAAATTAGCCTTATCAACAATTTCTGCGGCATTGCTTTTTGGGGGTAGTTTTTGCGCCGCACAAACCGCTTCTTTGTGCCTTTTCGGTCTGATTATGACAACGGTTACACCTGCATCCTTACCCATATTATTATGTAGTACTTTGGTTGGCTTGGCCGCCTTGAGCTTATACTGGTATGTTGAGTTTCCAGGCTTGGAATCTGTGGTTAGTAATTGGTTGGGGCTTGATGAGACAAAAATTGCTGCTTTATGTAATCGTGATTCCTTGACGAGTGAACAAGAAAAATTAGGAAATTTAAAAGAACAGATCCATGATGCAGCTGGTGCAAAACAGCAATTGGCTATGCTAAAGCAAAACGTAGAGGCAGAGGAGCCGCGAGTCACTACCACAGTAAAAGCAAGTATTAATCGTTATTCATTCATGAGAGATAGACAACCTATTGAACGTGAGATGGCTAGTCCTTCAATTGCAATACCAACAGGTCAAACAACGGCATTTTCGTTTTAAATTCCCAAAATATTCTTAACAAAAGGAATGGTAATTTTGCGTTGTGCTGCCAGAGAGGCATCATCCAGACGATTAAGCAATTGATGCAGGTCATGCATATTACGTGAACAGCGACTAATCAGGAACTGTCCCACACTTTCAGGTAAATCAAAACCACGACGCGCAGCATGCAGTTTTAAGGTATTAATTTTATCCTCGTCACTCAGTTCCATCAGTTGAATTACTAAGCCCCAACTTAGCCGAGAACGTAAATCGGGCAATTTAATCGGTAAAGTAGTCGGAGATTGATTACCCGAAATAATTAAAAGACTTTTTTCCATGTCCTTGATTTTATTGTACAAATGGAAAAGTGCTTCTTCCCAGGCAGAATCTCCAGCAATCGCATCGATATCATCAATACAAATTAGGGTTTGCTCTTCTAAACCTTCAATTACTTGAGGTCCCCATTCTTTAAGCAAATTCAAGGGGAGATAAATTGCAGATTCAGTGGAGTTAACTGCCTGGCAAGACGCTTGTAATAAATGAGATTTACCACTGCCATTACAGCCCCAGAGATACAGCAAACGATCTTCTTTGAGTGTGAACATGCGCTGTAATTGTTGTTGCAATAGCTTATTCTCACCCCAGTTAAAGTCAGACAGGGTTGCTTCATCATTTAATTTAATCGCTAAGGCTAACTGCTTATTCATTGAGACAATTCTTTTTTAGGCCAGGCTTTTCTGCTCCAAGTCCAAATGTAGTCCACATAAGTTGTGGCTGTGGTGAACGTGGTTAAGCCGATGAGGGTATTCAAAATGTAATTAGGGAATTGAAAATAGGCTAATTCAAATAAACACAATGTGACTAACGCTAATTGGAGTGCTGTATTAATTTTACTTAATAAAGTGGGTTTAAAATCTAATTTACGGCGAATGAAGTGATACCAGGCAAGAACGCCCATAGAAATCGTTAAGTCACGCAGGAAAACCAGCGCTACCAGCCACCAGGGGAGCACATTCATTACTGCTAAAGCAATAAAGCTTGAAGCAATTAGTAATTTATCGGCTAAGGGGTCAACAAAAGAACCAAAAAAACTTTGCCAATTAAAACGCCTGGCAAGAAGTCCATCCAATCCATCTGTTAGTCCCGCAAGAATAAACGTGTAAAAAGAATTAACGTATTCATGACGATACAAAAACATTAGAAAAGGAACGATCAGTCCTAATCGAAATAAGGTTAATATATTAGGTAAGTGTTTTAGTATCATAGGCCAGACAATAAATTAGTACCCTTTATTTTAGGGCTGTTTACAGACCCTAGATTGGTTGCCAAAGAAAATATATTGCCTTAAATGATACACCTGAACAATCCGCTGCTGCAAGTTGACGAAGGTCTTAGATAGTAACATTGTGTATGTCTTGGCAAATAAATAGACTTCTCGTGCATTATCTTGTCTTTTAGCCGGGGTAGCCTGTAAGCAGGTCACCCCGGTAATAGCACTGAAAAATTAACACGAGGCCGCTTTAATCATTTAACTTAGATTATTTATCTTTATTCTTACGGTAAATAATAGCCGTATTTCCGATTAACTGTACCAACTCGGCACTTAACTGTTGGCATAGCTCATTAGCCATGAGTATGCGGTCTTCTCGCTCTGCGCCATTAATTTTGACTTTAATTAACTCATGAGCAAGTAATGCAACCTCAGTTTCTGCAGCTACCGCTTCAGTTAAACCTTTTGCGCCAATAAGAACTACGGGCTTTAAATGATGGGCTTGGGCTTTAAGTGAGCGTTTAAATGATGTGTCCACTACAAAGGATTCCTTAAAACTAAATAATAAAATGGCAAATTATTGCACGTTTTGCTGGGAATAGGTAGTGAAATTCAGTATCATAAGTTAAATTGATATAAAATTATAAACAGTATAGTACTAATTATGAGTCGTACCAAAAGCAGTAAACGCTGGTTGCAAGAGCATTTTGATGATATTTATGTGAAAAAAGCCCAGGCTGAAGGATACCGCAGCCGTGCCATATATAAACTTAAAGAAGTCGATGAAAAAGAGTCTTTGCTTAAGCCAGGCATGACGGTGGTTGATTTGGGAGCTGCTCCAGGAGGCTGGACTCAATATGTTTCTGAACGTCTGCAAGGACGGGGACGGATTGTGGCCTTAGATATTTTGCCCATGGATTCTCTTCCTGATGTAGATATTATTCTTGGCGATTTTCGTGAAGATGAGGTTTTACAACAACTCATGAATTTAATTCCTGAGCGCAGTGTGGACTTGGTTTTATCGGATATGGCCCCAAATATGAGTGGTACCACTGCGATTGATATTCCACGAGCGATGTATTTAGTGGAGTTAGCCTTTGATTTCGCAGATAAAATGTTAAAGCCTGGTGGCTCTATGTTAGTTAAGATATTTCATGGCTCAGGTTTTGATGATTTGGTAAAACAGGCAAAAGCTTCTTTTGATAAAGTGGTCATTCGTAAACCGGCTGCTTCACGAGCTCGTTCAAAAGAAACCTATTTGCTGGCAAAGGGATATAATTTATAGTAACTTTATATATTAAGAATTTTGTCCTCTTAAAAATATAAAGCTTTACGCACTAACGAGGTTAATACTTTGAACGACATGGTTAAGAATTTGTTTTTATGGCTGATTATAGCGATCGTGCTGGTTTCTGTTTTCAGTAACTTCGGGCCTCGAAACTCTGCTGCAGAGAAAATTTCCTATAGCCAATTTCTGAAAGAAGTCGATCAGGGTATGGTCAATACGGTGACCATTGAAGATGATAAAATCATCAAAGGGATAACTAAAAATAACAAACGCTTTGTTACCTACATGCCGATGCAAGACAATGCATTGCTTGGCGAGCTGTTAAAGAGCAAGGTAGACGTCAGCGGGCAAGAAAAGCAACAAGAGAGCTTTTTATTGCACCTGTTTGTAAACTGGTTCCCCATGCTCTTATTAATTGGTGTTTGGGTATTCTTTATGCGCCAAATGCAAGGCGGGGGCGGTCGTGGAGCCATGTCTTTCGGTCGTTCACGTGCTCGCCTATTAGGTGAAGATCAAGTTAAAGTAACTTTTGCTGATGTTGCAGGGGTTGATGAAGCCAAAGACGAAGTGAAAGAATTGGTTGATTTCTTACGTGATCCAACCAAATTCCAAAATCTTGGTGGTCGTATTCCCCGCGGCGTTTTACTTGTGGGTTCTCCCGGAACTGGTAAGACCTTATTGGCTAGAGCTGTTGCTGGTGAAGCGAAAGTACCTTTTTTCACGATCTCGGGTTCTGATTTCGTTGAAATGTTTGTTGGTGTCGGCGCATCTCGTGTACGCGATATGTTTGAGCAAGCGAAGAAGCACGCTCCATGCATTATTTTTATTGATGAAATCGATGCTGTAGGTAGACACCGTGGGGCAGGCCTTGGCGGCGGCCATGATGAACGTGAACAAACATTGAACCAATTACTAGTCGAAATGGATGGCTTTGAAGGAAGCGAAGGGGTTATTGTTGTTGCAGCGACTAACCGTCCAGATGTTTTAGATCCTGCATTATTGCGTCCAGGCCGCTTTGACCGTCAGGTTGTTGTACCGTTACCTGATATTCGTGGTCGTGAGCAAATCTTAAGAGTACATCTACAGAAAGTTCCAGTAGATAGTGGTATTGAAGTAATGGATATTGCACGTGGTACCCCAGGGTTTTCTGGAGCTGATTTGGCAAATCTAGTGAATGAAGCTGCATTGTTTGCCGCACGTGCAAATAAGCGCAAAGTCAGCATGATTGAATTAGAGAAAGCTAAAGATAAGATTATGATGGGGGCTGAACGCCGCTCCATGGTGATGGATGATAATGAGAAGAAATTAACGGCATATCATGAGGCAGGACATGCTATTGTTGGTTTATCTGTTCCAGAACATGATCCAGTATACAAAGTGTCTATTATTCCACGCGGACGAGCGTTAGGTGTTACGATGTTCTTGCCCGAACAAGATCGCTACAGCCATAGCAAACGACGTTTGGAAAGCCAACTATCTAGTTTGTTTGGTGGTCGAATAGCTGAAGAACTGATTTTTGGACTAGAAAGTGTTACTACTGGTGCATCGAATGACATTATGCGTTCAACTGAAATTGCGCGTAAAATGGTTACTTCGTGGGGATTATCTTCTCTTGGGCCACTTACTTTTGGTGAAGAAGAGGAAGAGGTATTCCTAGGACGTTCTATGAATAAACATAAAGAAATGTCTGATAGAACTGCTCAGCAAATTGATGATGAAGTTCGAGTTATTATTGATAGAAATTATCAAAGAGCAAAAGAAATTCTGGTTGCCAATATGGATAAATTACATCTTATGGCACAAAGCCTGATCAAGTATGAAACCATTGATGCGCAACAAATTAAGGAAATTATGTCTGGCAAAGAGCCTTCTCCACCGCAAGATTGGGGAACGACCGCCAAGCCTTTGGATAAATCTGATGTAGTCAATGATGCTCCTCCAAAGTCAGGTGATACTGAGGTAAGTGTTAATCCTGCTGAGGAACACTAGTAGGTTTGAGTGAGAGCAACAGGTGAATGCAGAGCAATTTTTAAGCTGGCTTGCACGTCGCAGCCAGCTTCCCACCGGGTGTTATTCTGAAAAACCATTGATTATGGGAATCTTGAATGTCACCCCCAATTCTTTTTCTGATGGTGGTAAATTTTTATCTCAGGAAAGAGCCTGTGAGCATGCTTTTCATTTAATTGGCTTAGGAGCTGATTTAATTGATATCGGCGGTGAGTCGACTAAGCCTGGAGCGGAGCCGGTATCCGTTGAGGATGAGCTGAATAGGGTGATACCTGTTATTGAAAAAATTCGTGCTCATTCCGATGTTTGTATTTCAATTGATACAACGAAACCGGAAGTAATGGCTGCAGCAGTTAAGGCTGGGGCTAATATAATTAATGATATTAATGCATTACGTGCTGAAGGCGCACTGGAGATGGCCGCAGAGTTAGCGGTTCCTGTGTGCTTGATGCACATGCAGGGCGAGCCCCGCACAATGCAGCAAAACCCCCATTATCCTGATGGGGTTTATGAAACAGTGAGGCGGTTTTTTATTGAACGTATTAATGCGTGTCTGAATGCTGGCATTGAAAAACAACATTTAATTTTGGATTTTGGTTTTGGTTTTGGCAAACAAACGCAAAATAACTTATATTTAATAAATATGCTTGATCATTTTGCTGAATTTGAAATGCCATTTCTTTTAGGTGTTTCACGCAAGAGTTCAATTGGAGCCGTGCTCAACAAAGAGGTGGATGGTCGTTTAATAGGAAGTATTACCCTGACCGTGTATGCGACGTTAAAGGGCATAGGAATTATAAGAACGCATGATGTCGATGAAACCCATCAGGCGTTAAAAATGATCGATTTAGTGGAACGAGCGCAATAGTTTAAATAATAAGGTAGGAAAGGATGAGTCAACGTAAATATTTTGGTACCGATGGTATACGTGGACACGTAGGATTATCAAATATTAATCCTGAATTTGTTTTAAAATTAGGTTGGGCCGTAGGACGCGTGCTGGCAAATGGCTATCGGAAAAAGGTCGTTATAGGTAAAGACACTCGAGTGTCTGGTTATATGCTGGAATCTGCATTAGAGGCAGGTTTATCTGCGGCAGGTGTTGACGTGGCTTTATTGGGCCCAATGCCGACCCCGGCAATTGCTTATTTAACGCAAACACTTCGAGCTAATGCCGGGATTGTGATTAGTGCCTCACATAATTTATTTGAAGATAATGGCATCAAGTTCTTTTCTGCAGAAGGGGGTAAGATCCCTGACAGTGTCGAGCTTGCTATTGAAGCAGAATTAGATAAAAAAATGGAAACGGTTCCTTCAGAACAATTAGGTAAGGCTACGCGTATCAATGACGCAACCGGTCGTTACATTGAGTTTTGTAAATCAACCATCCCATCGATGACTCGCTTATCCGGTCTAAAAATCGTGGTTGATTGTGCTAATGGCGCTACCTATCACATTGCCCCTAATGTTTTTGCCGAATTAGGAGCTAATGTTACTGCAATTGGAAATAAGCCTGATGGTTTTAATATCAATCAGGATTGCGGTTCAACTTCTCCTGCACATCTGATTCAAAAGGTCCTCAGCACTGGCGCTGATATTGGTATTGGTTTAGATGGTGATGGTGACCGCGTACTGTTAGTCGATGCAAAAGGTAATGTGGTTGATGGCGATCAAATTCTCTATATCATTGCTAAAGATCGTCATGAGCGTGGTGTTTTACATGGCGGGGTTGTTGGTACCATCATGAGTAATTATGGCCTCGAAATGGCTATTAGCGAATTGGGTATTCCTTTTATTCGCTCCAATGTGGGAGATCGTTACGTCCTAGAGGCACTACGAGAAAATAATTGGAAGATTGGTGGAGAAACATCAGGTCATATCGTTTGTCTTGATAAAACCACAACCGGTGATGGTATTGTGGCTGCTCTACAAGTCTTATCCATTATGGTGAAACAAGGAAAGAGCTTACAGCAATTAACTGGAGGCATTTCGTTGTTACCACAAAGCTTGGTTAATTTAAAAACCACACATGCCTCATTACTTGCTAATAATTCAGAAGTAATTCGAGTGGTAAAAAACTTGGAAACTAGTTTGCACGGAGAGGGCCGAGTCTTATTACGCCCTTCAGGCACCGAGCCTTTATTGCGAGTTATGGTAGAAGGACTAGATCAGTCTTTGGTTGTTCAGCAAGCGCAAAAACTATGTGATGACATTAGCCAAATTGAGAAAAGCTTACATCATTAAATTACTTTCCCACGGAAGTAGTTTGAATAGTTCAGTAGCCTTGATGCAGCACAGCGTAAGCAAGGGAGTTGTTACAGTGTATGCTGTTTCCTTAAATTAAATAAAAAAATTGCCGTCATTGCGAACGAAGTGAAGCAACCCAGGGTTCTGTGCTCCGAACTCCCGGGTTGCTTCGTCACTATGCTCTTCGCAGCAATGACGAAATTTAGATATCTCGTGAACGCGTACAAGCCTGATGCACGCACACATATTTAAATCATGCGTTACTACATGATTAGACAAGAAGCTCGGGAATCTTCTTGGGCATCAAACACTTGCTTTTGAAGCTCTTGTTTTTCAGCCGATTGCTGATTTGATTCACTTGCAAAAGCAAAGCGTACATCATGAAAAGAGGGCATCCTCTTCACTTCCTTAGTCTTTGATTCTATAAATTGCTTATTTAAAACATCTTCAATCAAGATCTTATGATGTTTCATATCGCAGTACGGGGATTCAACCTGAAAATCCTTATTCAAAAAGAGAAATCCAGATGATATCTGGATTATATTCGTCGCAATTTGTTGAGGTTGTGCATTGAGCCGACCCATAGCATATACATTTCCTGTAGCATCGAGGCTAATGATTTTTCCAGACTCCAGTATAAAGTCGACTATTGGTACATTTTTTTCGAAATCTACTTTAGTAAATTTTATAAAAGTTGGTTCTGAGAAGCCATTGTAAAATTGGCCGCATCCATATATTTCACCATTCTCTGTCAGGAACATACTTAAATGTCCATGTGCCCCAATTTTCTTAATTGCTGATTGACAAGGTAATACAACTTTGTAACTTGAAGAGGATTCGGTATTGTTACTCCCTAATTGGCCCTCATTATTGTTTCCACAGCTGTAAAGTTCCCCAGTGACGGATAGCAGTAAGGTGTGATTATCACCACAGGCTATTTGCGCTATTCGTTCGTTAAGATCAGGAGATAAATTTAATTTTGTGAATGTGGCGCGGTCAGATAATACGGTGTTTCCTAATTGATTAAATCCATTGAAGCCACGACCATAAGCCTCTCCTTTCCTGCTCAGGCATACTTCATGTTGAAGCGAGGATATTTTCATATCAGTGACTTCCTCTGGCAGTTCGGATTTAAGCGCTGGAGAATAAAACCAACTTAATACACTTGAACTATTGCTTTGGTTTAATGCATATAATTTGTTATCTTCACCAAGGAAATATTGTTTCTTCTTTTGATTATGATATGAGAGGTAAAATGTTTTCACCGGATGAGAAGATAGATTTCTAACTTCATCGCTTTTAAGCATATAGTGAGGAGAATCGATTTGTTCAATATTTAGGATGACCAGCTGTTTATTGATAGTAAATATAAGGGTCTCATTGGTTTTTACTATAGGCATATGAATCTCCTGCGCAAATAGGTTCACAATAATACCATTTTTTCCAAAATAAACCAACTTGGTCGTTTTTGGGGTTTGTGTTTTGGGTAAAGAATGATGCAATATGAAGTGAGATCAATACTAAATAAGTAAGACAATGCTTTTTTCACAAAAAATCAATAATAAAACTACACATCTGAAGCAAGTTTGGGTATAGTCGCGGGGTTGAACGCGAGAGGACAGCACATGAGGCACAAAATAGTTGCTGGTAATTGGAAAATGAATGGCCAATTGCAGCAAGTGATTCAATTAACGAATCAGCTCAATGAAATGTTAAGCATGAACGACACGCTTCATGTAACAATTATGCCTCCCGCTATTTATATCCCTCAAGTCAACGAATTACTGGCGATGAGTAGCATTAAACTCGGAGCTCAGAATGTTTATCCAAAGGACTTTGGAGCATTCACAGGCGAATTGTCAGGGCCCATGTTAAAAGAATTTAATTGCCACTATGTTTTAGTTGGCCATTCTGAAAGAAGACATATTTTTCAAGAAGATGAAAAATTTGTGGCACAAAAATTCCACCATGTTAAAGAACATGGTATGATACCTGTTCTTTGCGTCGGTGAAACGCTAGAAGAGCGGGAAAAAGGACACACTGAACAAGTAATTGCCAGACAAATTCTGGCTGTAAGTGAAAATGATAATAATTGCTTTCAAAACTGTGTTATAGCTTATGAACCTGTTTGGGCTATAGGCACAGGAAAAACTGCATCACCTGATGAAGCACAGGCAGTGCACCAGTTTATCAGGAAACTGGTTGGCGAAATTAATCGTGATGATGCAGAGCGTTTATCTATCCTCTACGGAGGTAGTGTAAATGAAAATAATGCCGCGGCTTTATTTGCTATGCCTGATGTTGATGGCGGCTTAGTAGGTGGAGCATCGTTAAATGCGAAACAGTTTGTGGAAATTGTGAAATGTATCAATTGATATTAGTTATACATGTGCTAGTAGCTATGGTCTTAATCGGCTTAGTTCTTATTCAACATGGTAAAGGTGCTGATATTGGCGCAGCTTTTGGTTCTGGTGCATCAAATACATTATTTGGTAGTCAGGGAACCGGTAGCTTTTTATTTAAATTAACTGGTGGTTTAGCGCTAACATTTTTTGTCACTAGTCTATTGCTGTCTTATATGGTATCTGTACAATACCACAAAGTAGATCAGCTCGCGGCTCCTCAACAAACAAGCGTACCTACGAATTCAATTCCAGTACCTGTTGATAATAGCCAAGGTGATAAAAAAGAATAAAGCACTAGGGGTGTTTACCATTCATTAAATGGATGGTGGACAAAGCCTAATAATAAGAATTGCCGAAGTGGTGGAATTGGTAGACACGCCGTCTTGAGGGGGCGGTGGCGTAAGCCGTGCCGGTTCGAGTCCGGCCTTCGGCACCATTTAATCGAGCAAGGTGACATAATGCTATCTCAATACTTACCCGTTCTTGTATTCATAATCATCGGATTAGTTCTAGGCCTGGTGATGTTGGGAGCTGGTGCCCTGCTTTCAAAACATAGTCCTGATGCCGCTAAAAACGCACCTTACGAGTGTGGCTTTGGTGCATTCGAAAACTCTCATTTGCCTTTTGACGTGCGTTTTTATCTAGTAGCAATACTATTTATCATTTTTGATTTAGAAACCGCATTTTTCTTTCCTTGGGCTTTAGTCTTACGCAAAATTGGCTGGTTTGGTTTTTCCGGAATGATGTTATTTCTCGGTTTATTGGTCATTGGCTTTATTTATGAGTGGAAGCGTGGCGCGTTAGAGTGGGAATAATTTTAGAAGCGTGACAAATAGTTTAACGAATCGTAACTTCTCTTTTGTTGTTTGATTAAGGTAAGAACCTCAATAAATATGTGTTTTAATTTTTGAGATTACTTACTAAATCAAAAAAGCTATTGAGACGTTACGAATGTTTTTTATTAATATTTAACTGCTTAGAGGCTAGCTATGGCGGTTGCAGAATTGCAAAAAAGTGGCTTTGTGACGACTTCGGTCGACAAACTTGTTGGATGGGCACGTAGTGGTTCTATGTGGCCTATGACTTTTGGTTTAGCGTGCTGTGCAGTCGAGATGATGCATGTTGGCGCTGCGCGTTACGATTTGGACCGGTTTGGTATCATTTTCCGTCCAAGTCCACGTCAATCAGACGTCATGATTGTTGCGGGTACCTTATGTAATAAGATGGCTCCTGCTTTACGCAAAGTTTATGATCAAATGCCTGAACCACGTTGGGTTATTTCCATGGGTTCATGTGCCAATGGTGGTGGTTATTATCACTATTCTTATTCAGTCGTTCGTGGGTGCGATCGGATTGTTCCTGTTGACGTTTATGTTCCAGGATGTCCGCCAACCGCTGAAGCACTGCTTTACGGTATTATTCAATTACAGAATAAAATCAGACGTAAAAACATATTAGAAGCGTAAGATCATCAAAGGTGCAAATTAGATGACAAAAAATGATTATTTGGTCGAAAGACTAAAGACTGAGTTAGCGAGTCATATCAACGACGTAAGTGTTGCATTTGACGAAGTAACCGTTGAATGTGATGTGGCTAACGTAAAAACATTAATGATGGAATTGCGTGAGGTTCCTGCTTTTTCATTTGATCAACTTATCGACCTTTGCGCGGTGGATTATCTGCTTTACGGCGAGTACGATTGGGAAACTGATTCTGCTACAGAAAAAGGGTTTTCTCGCGGAGTAGAACGCCAAGACTCTAAAGCCTATGCACTGGATAAACCACGTTTTGCTGTAGTTTACCATCTGCTTTCAACACAAAAAAATCATCGCTTGCGCGTTAAAGTGTTCCTGGATGAAAAACATCTAATTATTCCTTCGGTGCATCATCTATGGAAAGGCGCTAATTGGTTTGAGCGTGAAGCCTACGATTTGTATGGCGTTTTATTTGATGGACATCCGGATTTAAGACGTATTTTGACCGATTATGGTTTTATTGGACATCCATTCCGTAAAGATTTCCCTCTAAGTGGCGAGGTTGAAATGCGCTACGATGCAAAATTACAAAAAGTTATTTACGCACCTGTTGATATAGTGCCCAGAGTATTGGTGCCTAAGGTTATTCGTAATGATAACCGTTATACAGTTAATGAGAAGGGCGGCGAATAATGATTGAATTAAAGAATTACACGTTAAATTTTGGTCCACAACATCCCGCAGCCCATGGGGTTTTGCGTTTGGTTCTTGAGTTGGAAGGTGAAACTATTGTTCGTGCTGATCCACACATTGGCTTATTGCACCGTGCAACTGAAAAATTAGTGGAAACAAAACCATACATACAAAGCATCGGATATATGGATCGCTTAGATTACGTATCCATGATGTGTAATGAACATGCTTATGTTCGCGCGATAGAAAAGTTTTTAGGTGTGGAACCCCCCCTGCGAGCGCAATACATCCGTACCCTGTTTGATGAAATCACGCGCGTGTTAAATCACCTTTTATGGCTAGGAGCGATTGCCCTGGATATTGGTGCAATGACCGTATTTTTGTATTGCTTTAGAGAGCGCGAAGATTTATTTGACTGCTATGAGGCCGTATCCGGAGCTCGTATGCATGCCACCTACTATAGACCTGGTGGGGTTGCTCGGGACTTACCTGATACCATGCCGCAATATAAGGCTTCAAGATGGCACAGCGATCGTGAAGTGGAAAAACTCAATGAAGATCGTAGCGGCACGTTACTTGATTTCATCTGGGCTTTTACAGAGCGCTTCCCACGTTGTGTTGATGAATATGAAACTTTATTAACCGACAATAGAATTTGGAAACAACGTACGGTAGATATCGGTGTTGTTTCTCCAGAGCAAGCATTGCAATGGGGCTTTACCGGTCCAATGTTACGCGGTTCAGGTATTGCCTGGGATCTACGTAAAAAGCAAAGCTATGCTGCTTATGATCAAGTTGATTTTGATGTTCCAGTGGGTAAAACTGGAGATTGTTACGACCGCTATTTGGTTCGTGTTGAAGAGTTAAGACAATCAAATCGAATTATTAGACAATGTGTCGAATGGCTAAGAAAAAATCCAGGGCCAGTTCGTCTTGATGATCATAAGATTACACCACCACGACGTGTTGAAATGAAGCACGACATGGAAGCCTTAATCCATCATTTTAAATTATTTACGGAAGGCTTTTGTTTACCTCGTGGCGAAGTTTATAGCGCTGTTGAAGCGCCAAAAGGCGAGTTTGGTATTTATATGGTATCAGATGGCGCTAATAAACCGTACCGATTGAAAATTCGTGCTCCCGGATTCGCGCATTTATCAAGTTTTGATGAAATGGCAAGAGGGCATATGCTTGCAGATGGTGTGGCAATTTTGGCAAGTCAAGATATCGTGTTTGGTGAAATTGATCGTTAGATCAACATAAATTCAGTTCGATATAAAAACATTATATCGAATTTACACTAGTGTAATGTATTAAACATAACCTGGAAGCAAGAGAGCTGCGACCAGGATTTATTGTTTGTACACATGAGATAAAGGTTTAGATATGTCTGATAATTCAGCAAAAATATTAAATCAATTGATATCGAAAGAGCGTATGCAGGATATTGATCATTGGGTAGCAAAATATCCTCAAGATCAGAAGCAGTCTGCAGTAATGAGTGCTTTAAGAATTGTTCAAGAAGAGCATAATCATTTAACTCCAGAATTGATGGATGCTGTAGCTAATTATCTTGAAATGCCAGCCATTGCTGTATACGAAGTAGCAAGTTTCTATACGATGTATGAACATAAGCCTGTTGGAAAACATTTACTGAATGTTTGCACCAACATCTCCTGTTTGTTACGTGGTTCTGCTGGTGTGGTTGACCACCTAGAGAAAAAATTAGGGATCAAGTTAGGTGAAACTACAGATGATGGACGTTTTACTTTACGGTCTGTTGAATGCTTAGGTGCTTGCGTTAATGCACCAATGATGCAGGTAGACAAAGATTATCACGAGAATCTAACTCCTGAATCGATAGATAAAGTGTTGGGCCAATACGAATAAAAGATAGAGGTGGTTGCCGTGGTCGAATTAAATCAAGTTTGTTACCGAACAGTTCATTTACCAGAGCCTTGGACTCTATCTGCTTATGAAAGTATTGGTGGATACAGTGCCTGGAGAAAGATATTAAAAGAGCAAACTTCTCCCCAATTAATTATTGATGAATTAAAAACCTCTGCATTGCGAGGTCGTGGTGGTGCAGGTTTCCCTACCGGATTAAAGTGGAGTTTTATGAATCGTAATTCTCCCGTACAAAAATATGTTGTATGTAATTCGGACGAAGGTGAGCCTGGTACTTGTAAAGACCGCGAAATATTAACTTTAAATCCTCATCAGCTAATTGAAGGTATGGCTATTGCCGGATATGTGATGGGTGCAACGGTTGGTTATAACTACATCCGCGGTGAGTTCTGGTTACCTTATGAGCACACTGAATCTGCATTAAAAGAAGCTTATGCCGCTGGCTTATTAGGGAAAAATATTTTAGGTTCGGGTGTCGATTTTGATTTATACAATCATTTAGGCGCTGGCGCATATATTTGTGGTGAAGAAACTGCCCTACTTAATTCATTAGAGGGTAAGAAAGGACAACCACGCTTTAAACCACCGTTCCCTGCGAACTATGGTTTATATGGGAAACCTACAACGATTAACAACACAGAAACCTTTGCTTCTGTTCCAGTAATTCTGGAAAAAGGTGGCGAATGGTTCTTAAAACTTGGCAGGCCCAATAATGGGGGTGCTAAATGCTTTAGCGTCAGCGGCCATGTTAATAAACCTGGCAACTTTGAAATCCCATTAGGCACTCCATTTAAAACACTATTGGAACTTGCCGGTGGTGTGCTTCATGACCGCAAAATCAAAGCAGTGATCCCTGGTGGTACATCCATGCCAGTTCTACCTGGCGATGTAATGATGGGGCTTGATATGGATTACGACAGCATCCAAAAAGCAGGCTCTGGACTGGGTTCCGGTGCTGTGATCATTATGGATGAAACAACCTGTATGGTTGACGCGTTATATCGAATTTCAGAGTTTTATATGGATGAGTCTTGTGGTCAGTGTACTCCTTGCCGTGAAGGTACGGGGTGGTTGGTACGCTTATTACATCGAATCAAAGATGGCCATGGAGAGCCAGGTGATATAGAGAAATTAGTCAATGTTGCGGATAACATCGAAGGACGAACCATTTGTGCATTAGGTGAAGCAGCTGCTTGGCCTGTACAAAGTTTCGTTAAGCACTTTTATCATGAATTTGATTACTTCATTAAGCATAAACGCTCGATCGTCGCAGCATAATTAGAAGGTTTTAGCCATGACAACTACTATTGAAATCGACGGTAAAACATTTGAAGCAGAAAACGGTAAAATGATCATCGAAGTTGCTGATGAAGCCGGTATTCATATTCCCCGTTTTTGCTATCATAAAAAACTTTCTGTAGCCGCAAACTGCCGTATGTGCTTAGTTGAAGTGGAAAATGGCAGAAAGCCAGTTCCAGCTTGTGCTACGCCAATTACTAATGGCATGAAAGTATTTACCAAATCAGAAGAAGCTCTTTATTCGCAAAAAGCAGTAATGGAGTTTTTACTGATCAACCATCCTTTGGATTGCCCAATATGTGACCAAGGCGGTGAATGTGAATTGCAAGATGTCTCTATGGGATTTGGTGCAGATGAATCAACCTACACAGAAGCAAAGCGTTCAGTAAATGATGATGATCTCGGTGCTTTGATTGCAACTGAAATGACTCGTTGCATTCACTGTACTCGCTGTGTCCGTTTTGGTGATGAAATCGCCGGAGTACGCGAACTGGGTGCCACTGGTCGTGGTGAAAAAATGCAAATTGGAACCTACGTGCAGCACAGTATGAAGTCAGAGGTTTCCGGTAATATTATTGATTTATGTCCTGTAGGTGCATTAACGTCAAAACCTTACCGTTTTACTGCAAGAGCCTGGGAAATGTCCCAGCATGATAGTTTAGCCCCCCACGATTGTTTAGGTTCTAACGTATTTATTCATACACGTAGAAACGAATTGATGCGTGTTGTTCCTAAAGAAAACGAATCAATTAATGAAACCTGGTTATCTGACCGTGATCGATTTAGTTATTTAGGACTAAAAAGCAAGCACAGAGCAAGCAAACCACAAATTAAGCGCAATGGCCAATGGGAAGAAGTTGATTGGGAAACTGCCTTAAAATTTACTGCTGATGGTTTAAGTCGAGTAATTAAACAAAATGGTGGCGAACAAGTTGCTGCATTTGCATCCAGTTCCTCTTCATTAGAAGAGCTCTATTTATTACAAAAATTAATGCGCGAACTTGATGTACATAATTTGGATCATCGTTTACAGCAAGTTGATTTTAAAGATCAAGAAACTCAAGCAACGACTCCAGTGAGTTCGTTAACTTATGCTGAAATTGAAAATCAACAAACGATCGTATTAATTGGTTCTAACATTGAACGCGAAGTTCCGCTAGCTGGGGTGAGACTGCGTAAGGCATTCCGTAATGGTGCTAAAGTTTATGCCATTAACTCGGTTGATTATGATTATCATTTTGACGTTCAAGAGCGCTTTATTGTTTCTCCATTAGAAATGCCAATGCAATTGGCTAAACTGATTAAAGCGCTTGCCGATGATGCAAAAGCATTGCCTGAAGAAGTACAAAAATTATTAATTGGTCTGAATACCGACGCAGCCGTAGAAGGTGTGGCCAAGTCACTTAAAGAAGAAAAGGCTTGCTTAATTACGGGGGCTCTTTGTGAAAATCATCCTGAAGCAGCTTTAATACGTACTATGGTTCATTTGATTGAAAAATTAAGTGGTGCCAAAGTAGTTCGATTAACTCACGGTGCTAATACCGCTGGTGCATGGATGGCTGGTATGGTTCCTCATAGAACCGTTGCTGGCAAGGCTGATGCAAAGGCGGGTTTAGATGTACAAGCAGCATTGAATGCTAAGTTAAAAGCATACGTATTAATGGGGGTTGAGCCAGGCTTTGATTTTGCAAATCCTTATGGCGCGCGACAATCAATGCTTGCGGCTGAGTTTGTAGTTTTAATGTCTGCTTATAATCATGAATCAATGCACGATTATGCCGATGTAATTTTACCGATTGCACCTTATGCTGAAACTTCAGGGACCTACATCAATATTGATAATGTTTGGCAAAGCGTGAAAGGAGCATTGCCTCCTCACGATCAAGCACGCCCTGCGTGGAAAGTGTTACGCGTTTTAGGTAACTTGTTCCAGTGCAAAGATTTTGAATATACCTCAACAGAAGATATTTTATCTGAGATTAAAGCGGTTGCTGCAATCACTGTAGAGCAAGACTATACCCCTTATTATCCTGAGAGCTTACCGCTGATTAATGAGTCCTTGATTCGTGTAGGTGAGTGGCCTTTGTATCGTGTTGATTCAATTGTAAGAAATGCTAAAGAGCTGCAATTGTGTGCTTCTGCTGATACTGCATGCATACGGATGAATCCTACAACGGCAGATCGATTGCAATTAGATGAAATTGCTACTGTATCTCAGGGAGATATTGAGATAACATTGCCGCTTAAACGTGATGAGCGAATTGCGGCAGATGTTGTATGGGTAGCAAACGCGATGCCTGAGACAGTTGATTTAGGCCATTCATTTGCTGCAATAACTATTAAGCGCTAGGCAGGTAAGAAAATGCTGCATGATATTAGCATATTAATTTGGGTTGTTCTTAAGATACTCGTAATTGTAGTTCCATTACTATTATGTGTTGCGTATTTAATTTATGCTGAGCGTAAGGTTATTGGTTACATTCAATCACGTATTGGTCCTAACCGAGTTGGGGTTAAAGGCTTACTACAGCCTATAGCTGACTTGATTAAATTGATCACGAAAGAAATTATTATTCCAACACGGTCAAATAAGTATCTTTTTATTATCGCACCACTTTTTGCTTTAGTTCCTGCCTTGGCTGGTTGGGCAGTGGTTCCTTTTCAGGAAGGAGTGGTTCTTGCGAACATTAACGCGGGAGTACTTTACGTTTTTGCAATGAGCTCCCTGGGCGTTTATGGAGTGCTTATCGCAGGTTGGGCATCTAACTCGAAATATGCAATGTTTGGGGCATTGAGAAGTACAGCACAGACAGTGTCGTATGAAATTGCCATGGGATTTGCATTAGTCGGTGTTTTATTAGCCGCTAACAGCATGAACCTTACTGACATTGTTAACTCACAAAAAGGCGGAATGCTCCATTGGTGGTTTGTACCGTTGCTTCCATTATTTTTAGTGTTTTGGATTGCAGGTATTGCAGAAACGAATAGAGCACCTTTTGACCTTGCTGAGGGTGAGTCAGAAATTGTTGCGGGATTCCATGTTGAGTATTCAGGAATAGGGTTTGCGTTATTCTTCTTATCAGAATACGCGAGCATGATTCTGATTTCGGTCATGTTGAGTATTCTGTTCTTAGGCGGGTGGATGTCTCCATTTGAAGGGATCCCTGTTTTAGAAGATATATTCTTCGTTGTACCTGGCTTTGTATGGTTGCTCGTGAAGATCAGCTTTTTCCTCTTTGTTTATCTATGGGTAAGAGCGACATTTCCACGGTATCGTTATGACCAACTTATGCGTTTAGGTTGGAAAGTACTCATCCCGGTTACCATTGTTTGGATTATAGTAACGGCCGTAATGGTTGTTGCTCAGGTTAAACCTTGGTTTTGATGGTTAAAAGAGAAGCCGATGAAAAAAGTATATCAAAATATTAAGTATTACCTACGAAGTTTTCTTTTAATAGAGCTTTTGGCTGGTTTAAAGCTGACGGGACGGTATTTCTTCAAGAAAAAAATAACCGTGCAGTTTCCTGAGGAACAAACGCCGACATCTCCTCGCTTTAGGGGGTTACTAGCACTTCGTCGCTATCCTAATGGGGAAGAACGCTGCATCGCATGTAAATTATGTGAAGCTGTATGTCCTGCATTGGCAATCACCATTGAGTCTGAGCCGCGTGACGATGGTTCACGTCGCACTACACGCTATGATATTGATGTATTTAAGTGCATTAACTGTGGTCTATGTGAAGAGTCTTGTCCAGTTGACTCCATAGTTGTTACTCCAATACAGCATTATCATGTGAGCGAACGTGGTCAGAATATCATGACAAAAGAAAAACTTTTGGCTCTGGGTGATTTAATGGAACCAAAACTTGCAGCAGATCGCGCTGCTGATGAAAAGTACCGATAATGGGGTAATGTATGCATGACTTATTAATTCAAGCTATTTTTTATGTTTTTGCAGCCTTAACCGTTGGTTCTGCATTATTGGCGGTTACTCAAAGTAACCCCGTTCGTTGTGTTCTGTTTCTCGTATTTACCTTCTTTACGAGTTCAGTACTGTGGATATTGGCAGAAGCTGAGTTTTTGGCTTTAATTCTAGTACTGGTTTATGTCGGTGCGGTAATGACCTTATTCTTGTTCGTGGTCATGATGCTTAACATTGATGTTGAATCGGTAAAAGGTCAACTAAAACGCTATCTTCCATTTGGCTTCATTATCGTTGCACTATTCCTTGCACTTTTAATGAAAGCTATTCCAGAAGGTTCGCTTAAGAGCAATGTTGAGACTAAGCCCGTGGTTGCGTCTTCTACGCTGCAGCCTGGTGATGCATCTCAGCAACAATCTAGGCCAATTATAGTTGAGGCTTCAAACACTGAAGCATTGGGTATGGTTCTTTATACTGATTATTTCCTGGCTTTTGAGCTTGCAGCCGTACTTTTATTAGTTGCGATTGTTTCTGCAATTACCCTAGTACACCGTGGCGCAAGATACTCGAAGAGACAAGATATTAAGCAGCAGATTATGACTCGCAGAAGTGATCGAGTTGAGTTAGTTACTATGAAGGCAGAAAAATAAGTATTGGGGAATACCATATGATACCGGTTAATAATTACCTGATATTGGGTGCGATTTTGTTTGGCTTAGGCCTTGTTGGAATGATGATAAATCGCAAAAATATCATTTTACTCCTTATCTGTGTTGAACTGATGTTACTTGCAGTAAACACGAATTTTATTGCGTTTTCTCATTATTTTAATGAGATTGGAGGACAGGTTTTTGTCTTTTTCATTTTGACCGTTGCTGCTGCGGAAGCTGCGATTGGTTTGGCCATAGTAATGTTGCTTTATAGAAATAGAGGCAACATCGACGTAGATAAGATGAATCATTTAAAAGGTTAACATTGTGAGTATACAACAACTTTGTTTGATAATTGTTTTAGCTCCTCTTGCAGGCTCGGTCATCGCTGGTTTCTTTCGAAACCAAATAGGACGTGTTGGAGCGCACTCAGTTACAATTCTGGGTGTTAGCATTTCCTTTATTGCGTCACTGTACATTGCTTGTCAGATTTTTTCGGGCGCGATGCCTTCAGAAAATACGGTCCTATATCATTGGGCGACTGGTGGTGCATTAATTCCTTATGAGTTTAATCTAGGGTTCTTAATTGATCCGCTAACGGCAATCATGCTGATAACGGTAAATTTTGTATCCTTATTAGTACATATTTATAGTATTGGTTACATGTCGGATGACGACGGCTATCAACGTTTCTTTAGCTATATTTCACTCTTTACCTTCATGATGTTGATGCTCGTTACGTCAAATAACTTTTTACAGTTATTCTTCGGTTGGGAAGGTGTCGGTCTGGTTTCTTACCTACTTATCGGCTTCTGGTATCAAAAGGAGTCGGCAATTGAAGGAAGCCTTAAAGCATTCTTGGTTAATCGCGTAGGTGATTTTGGTTTTGTTATCGGTATCGCCTTGGTTTTTGCTTACACAGGAAGCATTGACTACGCAACGGTATTTCAAAGTGCAAATTATTTAGCGAGTCAAAATATTGAGTTATTCGGTGGCCATTCTTGGTCAGTAATGACAGTTACTTGTTTGGCTTTATATGTTGGTGCTATGGGTAAATCAGCTCAGGTACCTTTACATGTGTGGTTACCGGAGTCAATGGAAGGTCCTACTCCAATTTCTGCATTAATCCATGCTGCAACAATGGTTACAGCTGGGGTATTTATGCTGGCACGGATTTCACCACTACTTGAATTATCAACAACTGCTTTGTCTGTTGTGTTGGTGATTGGTGCTACTGGTGCTCTCTTCACCGGTATTCTTGCCTTAGTGATGAATGATATTAAGCGTGTAGTGGCTTATTCAACTTTATCTCAGTTGGGATATATGATGGTCGGTATCGGTGCTTCTGCATACAGCGCAGGAATGTTCCACCTGATCACTCATGCTTGCTTTAAAGCCTTATTATTCCTTGGTGCTGGTTCTGTAATTATCGGGATGCATCATGAGCAAGACATGCGTAAAATGGGTGGCTTGTGGAGTAAAATGCCCATCACTTATGTTACTTTTGTTATTGGAACTTTAGCATTATGTGCTATTCCTCCTTTTGCTGGTTTCTACTCAAAGGATACTATTATTGAGGCGGCACAACTTTCACAAATACCGGGCAGTAGTTATGCTTATTTCTGTGTTGTTGTCGGCGCAATGGTTACCGCAATTTACAGCTTTAGGTCGCTCTTTATGACCTTCCATGGTAAACCACGTATGGATCAACATACCTTGGATCACGTGCATGAGTCTCCATGGGTTGTATGGTTACCTTTAGTAATCTTAGCCGTTCCCTCGGTAATTTTAGGCTACGTGTTGTATATGCCTATGTTATTTGATAAGCCAACTTTATTAGGTTCATCGCTGTTTGTGCTTCCTGATCATAATGTTATGGCAGAGCTAGCTCATGAAATTACATCTCCTTTTGAAAGTATGATTCACTCAGTTTCATCACTTACTTTCTGGATTACATTAACAGGTATTGCTATTGCCTGGGTTTGCTATATTGCTGTTCCATCAATTCCTGGTTACATGGCTCGTCATTTGAAACTCATTTATAAGCTTCTTATGAATAAATATGGATTTGATGCCTTTAATAACCTGGTCTTTGTAAAAGGTACCAAAGGTCTTGGCAATGCTTTTTATAGCGTTGGTGATCAAGGATTAATTGATGGAATGGTAGTTAATGGTAGTAGTCGACTGATTAGATGGTTTTCCAGTAAAGGTCGAACCATACAAAGTGGTTATCTAAATCACTATGCAACAGTTATGGTTCTTGGATTACTCGGATTCTTGTGCTGGTTGATACTAGGCTGAATATAAGGTGAGGGTATGCATTATTTGCTCAATTTGCTAGTTTGGTTGCCAATATTAGGCGGTGTTTTTGTTCTTCTCGCAGGAGATGATCGTAACCCTAACAATGCACGCTATTTGGCTTTATTCACAGTGGTGCTCTGTCTACTGCTTTGTGTGCCTTTAGTTGGCGGCTTTGATACTAAAGCTTTAGGGATGCAATATTTGGAAGAGTTTCCTTGGATGCCTTCTCTTGGCATTAGCTACAGCCTTGGTATTGATGGTTTGTCATTATTATTAATTGTACTAAGTATTTTCACTAATTTGGTGGTGATTCTTGCTACTTGGGAAAGCATTACCAGCAGAGTGTCTCAGTATTTAGCTGCATTTTTGATTATGCAGGGCTTATTAGTCGGTGTATTCTCTGCTCTGGATTCAATTTTATTCTACATATTCTGGGAAGCAACTCTGATTCCTATGTACTTAATCATAGGTATTTGGGGTTCGGACAATCGCGTGTATGCTGCGATTAAATTCTTCCTATATACCTTCTTTGGTTCAGTATTGATGCTCGGTAGTTTCTTATACATGGGGTATATTGCTGGAACCTTTAATATAGAAGCATTCTATGCAATTAAACTGAGCATGACTGCACAAACCTTGATTTTCATTGCGTTTTTCCTCGGTTTTGCGATTAAAATTCCTATGTTCCCAGTCCATACCTGGTTACCGGATGCACATACCGAAGCACCAGCGGGGGGCTCTATTGTTTTAGCTGCAATCCTACTGAAACTAGGGGCATACGGATTCATTCGTTTTTCATTGCCAATCGTTCCTGATGCATGTAATAAGTATTCTTGTGTGATGATTGTCTTATCCTTGATTGCCGTGGTGTATATTGCCTTAGTTGCAATTGTGCAAAAGGATATGAAGCGTTTGATTGCATACTCATCAATTTCACATATGGGTTTTGTAACCTTGGGCTGCTTTGCAATTTTCAGCATTGCCAAACAAACTGGCTTAAGTAATGCTGGGCTGATTTTAGAAGGTGCGATTGTAGTAATGATTTCGCATGCCTTTGTTTCTAGCGGAATGTTTGCTGGGGTTGGTTTTATTTATGACCGCATGCATACTCGTCGCTTAGTAGACTTTGGGGGTATCGTAAATACCATGCCAATATTTGCTTCATTCTTTATGCTGTTTTGCATGGCCAATGCAGGTTTACCAGGAACTTCAGGGTTTGTTGGTGAATTTATGATCATTGTTGGTTCGATGAAAGCCGGATTCTGGATTACTTTCTGGGCAGCAACTACCTTAATGACAGCTGCAGCATACAATCTTTGGATGTATAAGCGCGTTATTTTTGGCAAGGTAGCTAATGATAAAGTTGCGGCATTAAAAGACCTGTCAATTTATGAGTTAAGTGCATACGTGTTATTAGCTCTGATGGTTATTGCTATGGGGGTGTATCCTAAGCCGATGCTTGAATACATACACCAGACGGTAAGTCATACTCTGGCACTAGCCAGCCAAACAAAATTGTAATACGCAAGGTTAATTAATATGATCGCATTATTTGAAAATATTCATGTCGCGCTACCAGAGATGGTTATATTAGCCACAGCGGGCCTTGCATTGCTTGCTGACTTATTTTTACGGCATAAAATTCGCTCTGTAGCTTTTATTATTTCCTGCATTGGGTTAATTCTCGCTGCAGGAGTTAGTTTCCTTTATATAGGTGCAAATAAAGTAATTACCTTAAATGGGATGTTTATCAGTGATGATGTCGCTCATTTAATGAAGTTCTTTATTTACCTCACGGTTTTATTGAGCTTTATTTATTCGCGTAACTATATTGATGAACGGCAAATGCCCTCAGGCGATTATTATGTTCTAGGGTTATTTTCAACTTTAGGAATGATGATCTTAGTCTCAGCTCATTCACTTTTATCGATTTACCTTGGTTTAGAGTTAATGTCACTGCCACTTTATGCAATGACTGCGATCCGCCGCACCGATAGCGATGCCTCTGAGGCTGCAATGAAGTATTTTGTCATGGGAGCAATTGCATCAGCTATGTTGCTCTATGGTATTTCGCTAATTTATGGAGCGACTGGTAAACTGGATTTATTAGAGGTAGCAAATGAGATCGCTGCAAACTGGCAGCACCAAGAGGCCTTATTAGCCTTTGCTCTGGTTTTCATTTTAGCTGGTGTTTGTTTTAAACTCGCAGCAGTTCCTTTCCACATGTGGGCTCCAGATGTTTATCAAGGCGCACCAACTTCAGTAACCTTATTTATTAGTGCCGCACCCAAGGTTGCTGCTTTAGGAATGGCATTCCGGTTTTTAACGATTAGCTTTGTGGATATTACTGCACAATGGCAACAAATCCTGTTGGTGGTTGCATTACTCTCTACGGGGTTAGGAAATCTATTTGCTGTGGTACAAACAAGTTTAAAACGTCTGCTGTCTTATTCCGCAATATCACACATCGGTTACGCCTTGTTTGGTATTTTAGCGGCTAGTGCCGCAGGCTATTCTGCAGCACTTTATTATATTTTAGTTTACTCAATTACCTCTGCTGCAGCATTTGGCTTAATTGTTTTAATGTCAAGTAATGGGATGGAAATTGATAATGTTGAGGATCTAAAAGGCTTAAATAAAAGAAATCCCTGGTTAGCCTTTATGATGTTAATCACCATGTTCTCAATGGCAGGTGTGCCACCAACGGTTGGTTTCATCACCAAGCTACTGGTATTGAAAGCTTTAGTTGATGTGCATATGACTTGGGTTGCGATTCTGGGTTTAATCTTTGCTGTGGTAGGCGCATACTATTATATTCGTATCGTGAAGCTGATGTATTTTGATAAGCCTTTACATGCTGAACCACTAATTATTAATAAAGGAAATGCTACAGTATTGTCTGTGAATTGTTTGTCTTTACTGTATTTGGGTATTTTCCCTGGGGCGTTAATTGTTAGCTGTATTAATGCATTTGTTAATTAATTCACAAACTTTATTAAAAGTACTTGCTAAGAGAGCAAATTATCGGTATACTTCTTTTCAGTTGACGCGGGGTGGAGCAGCCTGGTAGCTCGTCGGGCTCATAACCCGAAGGTCGTAGGTTCAAATCCTGCCCCCGCTACCACTTTTTGGAACCCCATTTATGGGGTTTTTTATTACCCTAGAAAAAGCTTTAAAGTCCTCTGTAGCAGTAACTTGCAATCAGTGCAACTGCTTTTCTTAGGGATATGTTTAATTCGGGCTACTGTGCGAATCCAGGTTAATAATTAACAGACTTGGGCGTATGCGCCCTTTTTTTTTGTTTGTTAATATTATGATTCAAGACGAACTCGAACAACTACTAGCTCCTACTGTAAATGATATGGGTTATGAACTGTGGGGATGTGAATACCTTTCTCAGGGTAAGCATTCCTTATTACGCATTTACATAGATAAAGCAGAAGGGATTGGAATCGAAGACTGCCAAGATATAAGTCACCAAGTGAGTGCCTTGCTCGATGTAGAAGATCCTATTCCCGGTAACTATAGCTTAGAAGTATCATCACCCGGCATACCTAGACCTTTGTTTAAAGGTTGGCAGTATCAACGATATATAGGACAGCCTGTCCAGGTGAAAACATTTAAACCAGTTAGTAAAAAGCGCAAATTGCTAGGTACAATCATTTCAGTGTCTGACAATTCAGTCGTACTGAATATCGATGGCGAAGAGCATGAGTTACTTTTTTCAAATATTGTAAAGGCATATTTGACAGTATAGAGAGGCGAACAATGAGCAAAGAATTGTTATTAGTTGCTGAGGCGTTATCAAACGAAAGAGGCGTAAGTAAAGACGTTATCATCCTTGCCATTCAGGCCGCATTGGAGTCTGCTACTCGAAAAATCTTTGGATTAGATATAGGCGTTAGAATTAAGCTAGATCCTCGTACTGGTGAATATGAAACTTTTAGATACTGGGATGTAGTAGAACCTGAAGACTTAGAATTCCCTGAACATCAGTTAACCTTAGAAGACGCACAAACACGTAATCCAGAGGTTACTGTTGGTGGGCGAATCGAAGAAGTTATTCCATCGATTGAATTTGGGCGGATTGAAGCACAAGCAGCTCGCCAAGTCATTATGCAAAAAGTTAGAGAAGCTGAGCGTGATTTAGTCATTGACCAGTTTAAAAGCAAATTAGGTCAATTGATTTATGGCACCGTTAAAAAAGTAACTCGCGATAATATAATTATCGATTTAGGTGGTAAAGCAGAAGCCTTCTTGCCTCGTTCTGAAATGTTACCTCATGAAATGTTTCGTCCTAACGATAGAGTACGTGCTTATTTATATGAAATTACTCCACAAGCACGAGGCCCACAGCTGTACGTTAGCCGTGCTCGTAATGAAATGCTAATCGAATTATTCCGCATCGAAGTCCCAGAAATTGGCGAAAATGTGATTGAAGTTAAGGCCGCAGCTCGTGATATAGGAAATAGAGCAAAAATCGCTGTTAAGACAAATGACGGTCGTATTGATCCTATTGGTGCATGCGTTGGCATGCGTGGTGCGCGAGTACAAGCAGTTTCCAGTGAGCTAGGTGGTGAGCGTGTTGATATTATTCTTTGGGATGATAATCCTGCTCAATTAGTGATTAATGCCATGGCTCCTGCGGATATCTCTTCAATTGTTGTTGATGAAGATACCCACACTATGGACTTGGCAGTAGAGAAAGATCAATTATCGCAAGCCATTGGTCGAAATGGCCAAAACGTACGTTTGGCCAGTCAATTAACTGGCTGGACTTTAAACGTGATGACTACTGACGAATTCGAAAATAAGAATTTGGAAGAGTCTGGCAAGATTGTAAAATTATTTACTTCCGCGCTGGAAATAGATGAAGAAATTGCTACATTACTAGTAGCACATGGTTTCTCATCTCTTGAAGAGGTTGCTTATGTACCTAAAGAAGAGCTCTTGGCGATTGATGCGTTCGACGAGGAAATCGTTGAAGAGCTAAGAAATAGAGCAAATGATAATTTGCTGACTATGGCGCTTTCTTCTGGTAAGGGTTTGGCGGGTACTCCAGATGAGTCTTTATTAAATATGGAAGGTATGTCTGAAGAGCTTGCTAACAAATTAGCAGAGAGAGGAATTACTTCTATGGAAGATTTGGCGGAACAATCTGTAGATGAATTATTAGAAATTGAAGGGATGACGGAAGAAAAAGCTGGCGCTTTAATTATGAAAGCCAGAGAACCATGGTTTTTATAAAACCATTTATACCCAAGTATCTTGGGTATAAACCTATGCTTTGGACCATTTGGCAAAGCATTAATAAACTAACGTGTTTCAGAACGCAGTTATGTTCATTCTTAATGAATACATCATAGGCTGCTGAAAGGGGATTAAAATATGGCGGATGTGACGGTTAAACAATTAGCTCAAGTCGTTGGTATTCCGGTTGAACGCTTATTGAACCAGTTACAGGAAGCAGGATTATCTTTTACTGATGATCAACAGACTGTGAATGAGGAACAAAAGCGTATCTTACTTAATCATTTAAAGAGTAGCTCCGTGCGTGATACGAATGTTGCGCCAGAGCGTATTACTTTAAGGCGTAAAAGCACGTCTCAAGTTACTGTTGGCCACGATACTCATAGTGGTAAAACAGTTCATGTTGAAGTTCGCAAGAAAAAGGTTTTTGTTAAACGAAGCACTCTTGTTGAGCAACCAGATACTGAAGAGCCAATTGAAATAGCTAGCACTGATGAATCAGTCTCTAGCGAAGCAATTACAGAGACTCCTATTGTTGAATCGATACCTGAAGTTGTACACACTGAACTAGAAGCTCAAGAAAAAAGCCAGGCCGAGGCTGATGTTGCTGTGGAAGCACCTCAAGCTGAAGAACTTACTGAAGTGCCTGCAGCTGTATTAGATGCTCCTACTGAACTGGAAAAAATTGCAGAAGTTGTGATAAAAGAAGAAATCAAAGGCGATAAGTCTATTAAAAAGAAACATCCTGAACCAACAAGTACGGATACCGAAACATCTGATTACAAGAAAGCTAAGAAGAAACCTAAATATCAATCTGCTTACGAGCGTGTTAGCGATGATGAAGAAGATGCACATCGACGCGGTGGGCGTAGTAAATTTAAAAAACGTAAAGGTTCTGAAAAATCAGATAAATACCGTGAGGCAGAAGAAACCTTAACCCATGGTTTTGCTTTACCAACAGCACCAGTAGTACGTGAAGTATTAATTCCAGAGACCATTACTGTTGCCGAACTGGCAAAACGTATGTCAGTGAAAGCTGCTGAAGTGATTAAAATCATGATGACTTTAGGGGCTATGGCAACCATCAACCAAGTTATTGACCAAGAAACGGCAGTAATCGTGGTAGAAGAAATGGGGCATAAAGCTCGTGTAATTAATGAAGATGCGATTGAAGTTGGCCTGGGTGAAGCAATCACTAAAGGTAGCAATACTGAAGCCCGTGCCCCAGTAGTAACTATTATGGGTCACGTTGACCATGGTAAAACGTCGCTACTTGACTACATTCGTCGAACCAAAGTTGCTTCTGGCGAAGCCGGCGGTATCACTCAGCACATTGGTGCATATCACGTAAGCACACCGAAAGGAGATATTACTTTCTTGGATACCCCAGGTCACGCTGCATTTACTGCGATGCGTGCGCGTGGAGCTCAAGTCACTGATATTGTTATTCTGATTGTTGCAGCGGATGACGGCGTTAAGCCACAAACTATTGAGGCAATCCAACATGCTAAGGCCGCTAAAGTGCCTATTATTGTTGCGGTTAATAAAATCGATAAACCAGGTGCCGATCCGGATCGTGTTATGAACGAATTATCTGTTCATGACGTAATTCCTGAGGCATGGGGTGGCGATACCATGTTTATGAATATCTCTGCTAAAGCAGGTACTGGTATTGACGCGTTACTTGATGCAATTCTATTGCAATCAGAAGTTTTAGAGTTAACTGCTTTAACTGATGGCGCAGCTAAAGGTGTGGTCATTGAGTCCCGTTTAGATAAGGGACGTGGCCCAGTTGCTACGGTATTAGTACAAAGCGGAACGTTACACAAGGGTGATATTATTCTTGCGGGCTTCCAATACGGTCGTGTACGTGCATTAGTTGGTGATAATGGCGATATGGTTAATAGTGCTGGTCCTTCAATTCCTGTTGAAGTATTGGGTCTCTCCGCGATTCCTCATGCAGGGGATGAGGCTGTAGTGGTCCCAGATGAGAAGAAAGCACGTGAAGTGGCTTTATTCCGTCAAGGTAAATTCCGTGATGTGAAACTTGCACGACGTCAAAAGTCTACTCTAGAAGGCATCATGGAAAACATGACTGCTGCTGAGTCTAAAGTATTAAATATTGTACTTAAGGCTGACGTACAAGGTTCTGTGGAAGCTATTTCTGATGCCTTGGTTAAATTATCGAATGATGAAGTTAAAGTAGTTGTTATTTCTAATGGCGTAGGTGGTATTACAGAATCGGATGTGCATTTGGCAATTGCATCAAGTGCCTTATTGATTGGCTTTAACGTCCGTGCTGATGCAACTGCGAAGCGTTTAGCGGAACAAGAATCACTAACTCTTCATTATTACAGTGTTATTTACGATATTGTGGACCAAATTAAAGGCGCGTTAACCGGAATGTTAGCCCCACAATTCAAAGAAGAGATTATTGGTACTGCCGAAGTGCGTGATGTGTTCAAGTCACCTAAAATCGGTGCTATTGCCGGTTGTATGGTAGTTGAAGGCGTTATTAAGCGTAATAACCCAATCCGTGTACTTCGCTCCAACGTAGTGATTTATGAAGGAACTTTAGAGTCATTAAGACGTTTTAAAGATGATGTATTAGAAGTTCGTCAAGGTTTTGAGTGTGGTATTGGTGTTAAGAACTACAATGACGTGAAACCTGGCGACCTTATTGAAGTATATGAAACTGTTGAAATTAAGCGTGATTTATAATTATGGGTCAAAATTTTAAACGTACAGATCGGGTTGCTGAAATGATTCAGCGAAAATTAGCTCAGATCATTCCTTTAGAGGTAAAAGATCCACGCTTAAATGGTATCGTGACTATTTCTGCAGTAAAGGTTGCTGCAGATTTGGCGCACGCTAAAGTTTATTTCACGGTGTTGAATAATGATAAAAAGCTTGTTGAAAGCATACTCAATGCAGCGGCAAGTTATCTCCGTAGTGCTTTGGCGCGTAGTATTACCTTACGCACGGTACCCCAGTTACATTTTATTTATGATGAATCAATAGAATATGGACAGCGCCTAAGCCGTCTAATTGATGAAGCAAACTCTCCTTCCACTGATGATGATGAAGAAAACTGAGTTGACTCCGGTAATCAATGGAATTTTATTACTTAATAAATCAGGAGGAATGTCTTCCAATAAGGCTTTGCAAAAGGCTAAACATTTATTGGGAGCCAAAAAAGCGGGGCATACCGGTAGCTTAGATCCTTTGGCAACTGGTATGTTACCATTATGCTTCGGTGAGGCGACAAAGGTTTGTCAATTTCTGCTTGACGCAGATAAATGTTATGAAACAACTGCGATGCTCGGAATTAAAACCGATACGTCTGATTCGACTGGGCGTGTTATTGCGTATACCGATATGTGTAGTGTGTCGCAAGCCCAGCTTACGACCGTATTAGCACGATATATAGGGCATATAAAACAGACTCCCTCCATGTATTCTGCCTTAAAACATCAGGGCAGACCTTTATATCGTTTAGCGCGAGAGGGGATAGAAGTTGAACGTAAGCAGCGTACTATTTTTATCAGTCATTTGCAATTGGATGCTTTTGATGGCGCACAGTTTTCCTTGACTGTTAACTGCAGTAAGGGGACCTATATTCGTAATTTAGTTGAGGATATAGGTGATGCATTAGGGGTTGGTGCACATGTAACACGTTTGCATCGCCTTTATACATCTGGTCTCGATGAGATGCCAATGTATACTTTAGAGGAATTGGAGCAGATGTCCATGGACGAGCGAAAAGCTTGTCTTATTCCTCTAGATAGAGCGGTAGATTATTTAAAGCAAGTAACGCTTTCAGAAAATGAAATTCTAGCCATCCGACAAGGTCGGGTAGTAAGTAAGCAATTAGATGTAAATGGTGTAAATTGTGTTCGTCTTTATGATGAGCAATCACAATTTATTGGTTTAGGCGAGTTCAATGCTGAAGGTGAGTTGAGAGCGAAAAGGTTGTTGTCTTTTTAGATTGATTGTAAAAATTCATGCCTAATCATGGTTTTTTTTGCACAAAATAATTTACAACACTTGTTTCGTTTAGTATGCCTTGGTAGAATGTTCGCCTTTAAAAGAATATTTAGTGGTCCCAGGAGTGTATAATGTCGCTAAACAGCGCGGATAAAGCAGCAATCGTTAATGAATTCAAGCGTGCCGATAAAGATACAGGTTCGCCAGAAGTTCAAGTTTCTTTAATTACAAGTCGTATCAAGTATTTGACTGAACACTTTAAAGAACATAAGAAAGATTTTCATTCTCGTCGTGGATTACAAGCATTAGTAAACAAACGTCGTAAGCTATTGAAGTATCTGAAAAGTAATGATCAAGGTCGTTACCAAACACTGATTCAAAAATTAGAGTTAAGAGATTCTTATTGATTATTGAATCGAAGCACCTTACTAGAGGTGTATTTAACCAGAACAGTTAGTAATTAAAGGCGCACATTTATGCGCCTTTTTTTCGTTATAAACATTAAAGAGGAATATTCCGTGGCTAAAATTAGAAAAGAGATGGCGCTTGGTGACCATACCCTAGTTCTTGAAACCGGTGAAATTGCACGACAAGCTGATGGTGCTGTATTAGTTAGTATGAATGGTACTCAAGTTTTAGTTACCGCGGTTGGTAAAAAAGAGGGCGGTGAAAAAAATAGTTTTTTCCCTCTTACAGTAAATTATCAAGAGAAATTTTATGCTGTAGGGAAAATTCCTGGAGGCTTTAATAAGCGCGAAGGCAGACCAAGTGACAATGAAACCTTAATTTCTCGTCTGATTGATAGACCAATTCGTCCTCTATTCCCAGATGCGTTTACCAATGAAGTACAAATAATCGCTACCGTTCTTTCTTTAAATCCAGAAGTATCTTCCGATATTCTTGCAATGATTGGCGCTTCAGCGGCGTTGTCTATTTCAGGTGTGCCTTTTAATGGTCCCATTGGTGCTGCACGTGTTGGTTATAAAGATGGGGTTTACTTGTTAAATCCAAGCCGTAAAGCTTTAGAAGAATCTCAATTAGATTTAGTAGTTGCTGGAACTAAAGATGCTATTTTAATGGTAGAGTCTGAAGCGAAAGAATTGAGTGAAGACATCATGCGTGGTGCGATTATGTTTGGCCATGAAATGATGAAAGGCGTGATTAAAGCGATTGAAGAGCTAGCTCAAGAAGCTGGCAAAGCACGTTGGGATTGGAGTGCTCCAGAAGTGGATGCTAATCTGCTGGCTCGCGTTACTGATATAGCGAAAAATGATGTTGAAGGCGCTTATCTGATTAAAGACAAGCAAGCTCGTTACGCACGCTTAGATGAGTTAAAAGAACAAACCATCAATGCCTTATTAGCTGAAAATGAAGAATTAAATGCTTCTGTTATCGGAAATATGCTTGGTGATTTAGAACGCGCAACAGTGCGTAATCGTATTCTTGATGGTGAGCCACGTATTGATGGCCGCGATCAAAAGACTGTACGTCCTATCTCAATTCGCACAAAATTCTTGGATAGAACGCATGGTTCTGCTTTATTTACTCGCGGTGAAACACAGGCGATTGTAGTGGCTACTTTAGGTAATGAGCGTGACGCGCAGATGCTTGATGGTATTAATGTCGAATCTAAAGATCGCTTTATGCTGCACTATAACTTCCCTCCTTATTCTGTTGGTGAAACAGGCATGGTTGGCAGTCCGAAGCGTCGTGAAATTGGCCATGGCCGTTTAGCAAAACGTGCTTTAATGGCTGTATTGCCTGCAGCAAGTGAATTCCCTTACGTTTTACGCGTAGTATCTGAAATTACTGAGTCTAACGGTTCAAGCTCTATGGCAACTGTTTGTGGAACCAGTTTAGCCTTGATGGATGCCGGCGTTCCTTTAAAAGCTCCAGTTGCAGGTGTTGCGATGGGCTTAATTAAAGATGGCGATCGTTTTGCTGTATTAACCGATATCTTAGGTGATGAAGATCACTTAGGTGACATGGATTTCAAAGTCGCTGGTACAGAACAAGGTATTACTGCATTACAAATGGATATCAAAATTACGGGTATCACCAATGAAATTATGGAACAAGCTCTTGAGCAGGCTTTGGCTGGACGTATCCATATTTTAGGGGTAATGAATAATGCTTTAGCAGAGCATCGCGATGAACTATCCCAACATGCTCCACGAATCACGACCATGAAAGTTGCGGAAGATAAAATTCGCACCATTATTGGTAAAGGTGGCGCAACAATCAAAGGCTTAATTGAGAGCACAGGTGTTTCTATTGATATCGATGATACAGGTTTAGTACAATTATTCTCTCCTGACATGCTGGCTTTAGAAGAAGCTCAAAAGCAAATTAAAGCGTTAATTGCAGAGGTTGAAGTTGGGGAAACGTATCACGGTAAAGTGAGCAAGATCGTTGATTTTGGTGCCTTCATTAATCTGTTACCTGGAAAAGACGGCCTACTGCATATTTCACAGATTTGTGCTGATAGAGCACAAAAAGTTGAAGACGTTCTGCAAGAAGGTCAAGAAATCTCCGTATTTGTTGCTGGTATTGATAAGCAAGGTCGCGTTAAGTTGGAGTGGAAAGACAAGCCTCAAGCTCCTGAAGCCGCAGCTGCCGCTCCTGTTGCTGCAGCTGCCGCTCCTGTTGCTGCAGAAGAAAATGCTGAAGTAGCTAATCTTAGTACCGATGAGTCTGAAGAAGAATAATCTTCTTCTTCTTTGCATCGAGCAATTAGAAACCCGTATTAACGAATTCGTAATACGGGTTTTTTTATGGCAAAAAAGAGATAAGCATTTTCATTGGGTGTGATATTTTTGAATTAAATAAAAACAGTCGTCATTGTGATCGCAGCGAATCAACCCAGGCTGCATGTATATAACTCCTGGGTTGATTCGTCACCACGTTCTTCGCAATGACGAAATTTGCCTACATCGTGAACATTTACAAAATGAGTACAGCAAGGGAGTCAAATACGTATGATTTTAATTCGTTTTATGAATTAGCTTTAAGAATTCAGCACGGCTAGAGGCACTAGTACGCATCTCACCGAGCATCACAGAGGTGCTCATCACCGAATTTTGCTTTTCAACTCCACGCATCATCATGCACAGATGTTTTGCTTCAACAACAACAGCAACCCCTCGTGCCCCAGTAATTGACTCAATACAATGAGCAATTTCTGAAGTTAGGCGTTCTTGGATTTGCAGACGACGTGCAAAAAAATCAACGACGCGCGCAATTTTTGATAGACCAATTACTTTTCCATTTGGAATATAACCAACATGGCACTTTCCCAAAAATGGCAACAGATGATGCTCACACATCGAATACATCTCAACATCTTTAACAATAACCATTTCGCTCATTTCTGAGTCAAAAAGCGCACCATTAATTATCTCATCAAGATCTTCATGGTAACCTTTAGTTAAATAACGCATCGCATTTGCTGCACGTTCTGGGGTATCTACCAATCCTTCGCGGGTTATATCCTCTCCTAGTTCCGTTAGCAGCTGTTCATAAAGTTCTTTCATAATAAAAATTCCTAACCTGGAGGCCACGTCATGCAACGGCCACCTAGTAAATGTAAATGAATATGGAAAACAGTCTGACCGCCATGGGGATTAACATTAAAAACTAATCGATAACCTGAATCACTGAATCCCTCAGCTTGAGCAAGTTGTTTTGCTCTTAAAATCATTTTTCCCAATAGGGCCTGGTCTTCAGCAGTAGCATCATTAATTGTCGCAATATGCTGCTTTGGTATAATTAACAAATGGGTTGGTGCTTGTGGGTGAAGATCACGAAAAGCCATCAGCTCATCATCTTCAAAAACTACTGTAGCAGGAATTGCACCTCCGGCAATTTTGCAAAACAAGCAATCCATAAGCAACCCTAATAATTAATTAAAAAACGCTATTATACATTTCTCACGTATATTCTGACAGCTTCTCTTTGCCTTTTGATGCGATTTTTCGCATAATAGCCCTCTTTATTTCGATAGAAATTTTGTATTTCTAAGCCATACTCATATAAGTCGATGGCGAGTAACTATATTAATTCCAATAGGGGACATAAATGGGTTTAAAGAAAGTTAGTAGTGGGCGTGATATCCCAAATGAAATTAACGTAATTATTGAAATTCCCATGAACAGTGGACCAGTAAAATATGAGGTTAATAAAGACTCTGGCGTATTATTTGTTGACCGTTTTTTATCAACGCCAATGTTTTATCCTGCTAACTATGGCTATATTCCCAATACCTTATCTGAAGATGGTGACCCAGTAGATGTGTTAGTTATCACCCCAGTTCCTTTAATTAACGGTTCAGTTATTCCTTGCCGCGTTGTAGGAGTATTGAAAATGACTGATGAATCAGGTGTTGATGCTAAGTTATTAGCGGTTCCAACCAACAAGCTAACGAAAATTTATGAATCAGTAGAATCATATAAAGACTTGCCTGAGTATTTATTAAATTCAATAAAGCACTTTTTTGAACATTACAAAGACTTAGAAGCAGGTAAATGGGTTAAAGTTGATGGCTGGGAAGGACCTGATGCTGCTTTGGCAGAAATTGTTGCAAGCATTGATCGTTTTGAAGGTTAACACAGAAATGCAGCCCGTATTAGCACAGCGTAATATGGGCTACAAATCTTGGTCTCTACTCATGACCCAGAGCAAATCATGCCGCACTCATCTCGCTTTCTTTTGCGCCATATGATACCTTATTTTCTCGCATGCAAAGCTTAAAGGATATTTGGTGGCTCCCCATCTCTCTACACTGTTTGCCATAGTAGTTTTTTTAATTGTTCTAGCTGCTTTTTTTTCGGCCACGGAAATTGGCATGATGTCTCTAAATCGTTACAAGCTTAAACATTTAGTCAAAAAGAACGACATTCAAGCAATACGGGTTAATAAAATTCTCGCGCGACCTGATTTGCTACTTAGTGTGGTTTTAATTGGAAATACCGTAGCCAATATCGTTGCTTCAATGATTGCGACATTAATTGGTCAGCGCTTATACGGTGACTTAGGTGTGGTAATTGCAACGGCACTCTTAACCTTAATCATTATGGTATTTGCGGAAATGATTCCCAAAACCTTTGCAGCTATTTACCCCCAGAAAGTTGCGTTTGCGACCTCCTTGCCACTTAAGATAATCCAAAAGCTCTTTGCTCCATTAGTATGGACCTGTAGCTTTATGTCGAACAGCATTTTACGTTTGTTTCATGTTTCCATTGATCGTGCGCAAAAGGAAGCATTAACCGGCGAAGAATTACGTTCGGTGGTACATGAGGCTGGTGGCTTAATGCCCGTTGAGCATAAAAGTATGCTGATCAGCTTGTTGGACTTGGAAACGGCGACTGTTGAAGACATCATGATTCCCAAAGCTGAAATTGTGGGAATTGATTTGGAGCAGCCATGGACCCAACTGTTAGAACAATTAGAAACAGCACAACATACGCGTTTGCCTTTATATCGTGACACCATGGATAATTTAGAAGGTATGATTCATGTGCGCGATGTTCTAAACCTAGCCTTAGAGAACAAATTAAATTTAAATAGCTTATTGAGTACTGCTGATACACCTTATTTTATCCCCGAAGCCACACCACTTAATGTCCAGATTCTTAATTTTAGAAAAATGAAAAGACGAAGTTCATTTGTGGTCGATGAATATGGAAATATTTTAGGTCTAGTAACCATGGAAGATATTCTTGAAGAAATCGTAGGCGAATTTACCACGGATATTGCAGCCTTAAGTCGCGATATTATGCCGCAAAGTGATAACTCTGTAATTATTGATGCCAGTTTAACGCTGCGCAATTTAAATCGTTTAATGGGTTGGCAACTCCCAATGATTGGACCTAAAACCTTAAGCGGTTTAATTGTCGAGCACCTGGGATATATTCCCCCTGCTGATTCATGTTTAACCATCGATAATTATCGCATTGAAATTTTAAAGGTTAGTGATAACACCATTAAAAGTGTCAAAATGTTTAAACTAAGTAAGAAGCGAAAATAAACCTCTTCTCAGCGGCCCACAGTGTTAGGCGAGGCCATTTAACCCATGTGTTTCTGTTGCTCAATGTGATATGATATTGCTCATGAAAAAATGGCTAAATTTCTTTCTCATATTTGTTTTCTCGCTGACGCCACTTATGGCTAGCAGTCAGCTTGTACCTGTGCAGTCTGTTATTGCGCTGACCAAAATGGATGTTAGTCCTTGTTCACACAAAGCGCCCATTAATCTGAAAGGGCAGTGTAATACGGGACAAACTTACGTAGAAACACATTTGGTAGAACCATTAATACCATCATTATTAATCGCATTAATTTCTTTTACTTATCTTTTAACATGTTCTATTGGCGCACAAGCAGGCATTTATAAACCCCCGCGCTATTCTCCATTGTTTATTTAACTATTTATAACCTAATTGATGCCAACATTTTGGCATAGTTATTTCTATTGGAGAAATTAATGAATTATTTAAAGATTGCTATCTTTACGTTTACCCTCATGTACTGGCCTAACCAGCTATTGGCGGGAGCTCATATACAAATGAATGAGGAGCGCAATTATTTTCAATTTATGGTTCCTAAACATCATACAATACGTCAGTCTGGGCAAATACTAAATATCTATATACGTTATGCATACACAAGGGATTTACCAATAACAGAGTATCCTGATTACCGCTTATTACGTTCTATAGCGTTAAACTATATGGAGCCATCAGCTGAATTACCTGAAAATGTATTTTGGGAGATTATTGCTCAGCAAATAGGAAAAGATTTAATGAGAAATTTCCCTCTTGCAGGTATCAGTGTGCAATTAGAGGTTTTAGACAATCAAAATCCGGACGCTTATGAACCGGGTGATCATGGACCAATCTATACAATAGGGGATATTATGCCATTAGATAGGCATAGTTAATCAAACGGCTACGTCATCCTTCGTCGTAATCTTCTCAGGATGACGTAGTTTTAAAGCTATTTATCGTTATGCTCTTTAATGATACCCACCTCAGCAGTAAACATATAACCACCATTACGAATCGTTTTAATTAAGATGGGCTTTTTAGCATCAATTTCTATTTTTTGTCTTAAACGGCTTATCTGTACATCAATTCGGCGATCAAAGGGATTCAAATCACTATTCTTAGTTGTTTGTAATAACTGTTCTCGATCTAATACTTGCAGTGGCTGCTGTACAAAAGTAAGCAACAAATCGTATTCTCCTGCACTTAAGGACAGTTCATGATTGTTTTCAATATTAAAAACTCGACGTGCGGCAGGGTCCAAGCGCCAACTACCAAATGTGAGTAGCTCTTTATCAGACTCTGATTGTTGTTGAATTCGAGATACCCGTCTGCTAATTGCACTAACTCGGGCATGCAGTTCTCTTGGATAAATGGGTTTAATGATAAAATCATCTGCACCCGCTTCCAGCACCTTAATACAGGCATCTTCATCAGGTTGATCATGAATAACTAATAATGGCACGGGGTAGTTTGTGTAAAATTGATGTACCATTGATAGCTCGTTTTTTAAAATAGACCAGTGAATTAAAATAGCTACCGGTATCCCTTGCTCAATAGGAATTGAGTGCAAATTTTGTTGTTCTACTATTGCGATATTGAATTGAGCAAAGTAACTTTTAATCTCTTCACTTACAGGGCTCTGATCAATAAACAGCAAATAGCTGGGTTTCGGCATTTGTTTCTTCCTGGATTTTAATACGACAATCAATCAGATTTTGGCAAGATTACTGTCGACTTGCAATTATTTTCGATGCTATTGTAAGTATAAGAAAGCGAGATTCAGCACGGAGGCTGTTTGAGGAGGCTGGATGACTCAAAAATTGAACTGGGAAATTACGGACGCGGATCGGACTAAAGCACGGGTTAAATATGAGTTAAGTCATTTAAAGTGTCGTTTACGTTCTTATCTTAATCATCCAAAGCATTTAACTTGCTATGCGGATAACATTATCGATTTATGTCGTTCTATTGCAACAAACTATTTAGATTATTTATGTTTGTTTCAGGAGGGTTTGGTTATTAATTCCGAACAATTACCTACGCTGCCTTGTCGTTTGGAGCATTTTGAATCTATTTTTAATTTAGAGCAAAGATTAGTTCAAAGTAATTCTTTGGAAGTAAGGAAGGAATTAATACTGCAAATAGTCGCTCTTTATCAACAAGTGGTATCAATTCAATCGTTGCATTATTTGCAACAGATGGCTGAATACGCAACGCGACTCAAGCGATTATTTGCTAAACGGCAATTGGATCGCTGGTTAGTGGGCATTGCTAACTTTTGGAGCCATCATGAGGCAACCACTCTTGAATTGGCAATGTGGTTTCATGAGTGGAGTAGGGCAGAACAAAAAGATGCCTTAGATTTTTTTGCTCAGGAACAATTTGTTGATTTAGTAAATGCAATTTTTTTCTATAAGTTATTCCCAGACAAATTACTTCCCTATACGGTTCATCCTGAAAAGCTGATTTCTGTTCGTGCTCGTTTGGCTGTTTTACATTATTCAATAGAGTCAATTCAACAACAACTTCATAATGCCGCGTTGCAAAATGGTTTAATACCTGAGGTTGATTATTTATTGCATGGCAATGAATTACCCCAGGGAATCATGATTGAGGTAAATGATAGCTTTAAATCAATGATATGGGCTGCCGTGAAACAATTGCGGATAGCCATTTCATCGCAATATCAACAGCAGATCACGGTAGAGCTGTTACGTGATTTAGGCAGAGCGTATAAGTTTTGGTTTAACCCCAACCGCTTAATTGATACGGTAATGGTTTTACGACAAACCCTTTTTTCTGAAGCGCATCAAGTAGACGCTTTTCAGTCGGAGATGATGTTTTTATTCGCCCAGCTTCCTACGACTGAATGCTTAGATCTCTACGGCTATTTTGCCAACAATGATACTCGCCATTTGTTGCATACCTTTTTCATCCTGGAGCAAGGAGCGTTTTTTGATTGGTTACCTCAGTTCAGCGAAGGAGAGAAAAGAGTGTTTCAAGACGTGTTTGATACGTTGTTGGCTGTGATGCAAGCGTTACGCGATGAGTTAAAAAACCGGCATGTGCTTACGGAGGCGTATCACTATAAGTTAGCGAAGCCCTATCCCCAAATTGGCCATCGTAATCGTGATGCAGTGCTGCGAGTTATCGCAATTTATTCCCATAAAAAACCTATTAACCATGATTCAGTAGAACAATTGTTTCGGCTTGTAGAAGAAGATTAAAAGCCTGGTTGCTTGCAACCAGGACTTCCCTTGTGCCACGTAAAATATCAGCAAGGAAAGTGAAAATTACCTCGATTTATGGCTTTCCTTTTATTAACTTCATGGCAAACGAATAAACAATTTTCATGATGAATGCCCCAAGCTTTCGTTGTCTTCCTGATTTTGTTAAGGGGATGCCAATTTTTCGCGAAATTTTTGCTTTAAGAGCTGAAATACCAAGAAACCGTTTCCATGAAAATCCACCACGATTCATAAACTTATTACTCCTATTGATCTAATTGTAAATATCCGTTTCCGGGGTATATAAATTTCGTCATTGCGCACATAATGAAGCACCCCAGTCCTAAATTCTAACGACGTATTTTTCTGGGTGGCTTCATTATGTGCGCATTGACGGTTTTTATTCGAGATAAAATCTATTTAACATCCTTCTCATGTAACGCAGGATCTGATGAAGGACTATTGAGATGCCAATTATAAACATAACTATCTATGGTATTAGTATGTTTTAACTGGCTTTGTAACGGCTCTTTGGCGAATTGTAATAAATGGGTAATCACGTCTTGTTTGGTCCCGCCGAAATCCTCTTCATACCAATCGTAGAGTTTTGAAATAATCAGCCTTCCTTCAATAACGCTAACCCCTCTTAATGAGTTTACATAAGTAAGAGCAGCCTTATTTAATTGTTCTTCCAAATTATATCCATGATAGGCATTTTTATTTAGATTCGGCGCGCCAATACTGGCATTATTCAATGCATAGTGAGTTCGGGGATCATTCCAAATAGGGCGAATAATGCGGTTATTAATATCATCCAGGGAGAGTGTTGTCTTTTTTATCGTAATTAAATTAGCTCCCCAAGGGCCAACGCTGAATAGGCCGGGAGAAATATTAATTTCCTGAACAGTTGATATTGGATAATAATTAACAATTGTTTGCACTGTGAGTGCATTATAGACATTAATCCAATAGGCTAATTGTTCTGCTCGATTGTAGTTATCAATATTAATTTGGGCCATATCTCTTAGATAATCTTTTAGCAAATTCAGATCAGTCTGTGAGAAATGTTCATAATCAACCAAATTAATATTTTCGGGACTAGTAATTATTCGGCGATTTAAAAAGTCTTGCCATAGTTGATGAGAAATAATTTCTTTAGATAAGGGATTATTCACTTCCCATTGTGGCCATAAGCTTTTATAAAAAGAAGCGTGGGTGAGTCCCGTTAAGAGTAATAATATCAGGACAAAAAATTGATTACGTATTATGGTTTTAAACATTAATTAGCGCTCTATTGCGAAGAGCATTTCCAATGGTATTGCCATCTAAAAACTCTAGCTCACCCCCAGAGGGTATGCCATGGGCTAGTTGAGTAATATGGACTGGCTGTTCTCGTAGGAGTTGATGAATAAAATGAATGGTGGTTTGTCCTTCCACACTAGGGCTTAAAGCCAGGATTACTTCTTTAATTCCTTCCTCAAGAATCAGATTCTTAAGCTTAGGTAATCCAATATCATCTGGGCCTAATCCATCGAGCGGAGATATTTTACCCATAAGGACAAAATATTTACCTTGGAATGAATTGCTCTGTTCAATTGCTGATACATCAGCTGGGCTTTCTACAACACAAAGTAAAGAGGAATCCCGATTGGAATTTTGACACAATGTGCAAAGACTTTGTTCTGTGTAATTCATACAGCGCTGGCAATGCTTGATTTGAGACATTGCCTGCTCTAAACAAGAGGCGAGGTGTAAACCTCGCTGTCTTTGATGTTGAAGCAAGTGAAACACCATGCGCTGTGCTGATTTTGGTCCTACCCCGGGAAGGCAACGTAGCGCTTCGACCAGGCGGTTTAACATATCCATTATTAGGATTATTCCTCTTTATCGCCGCCCATTAAATCAGTTGGGATATTCAATCCAGCAGTTAATTGACTGATTTTTTCTTTAGAGGCTTTTTCAATTTTACGTACGGCATCGTTAATCGCTGCTGCAACTAAGTCTTCTAACATTTCTGGATCTTCTTCCAACATAGTTGGTTTGATTTTAACTGCAACGGCATCATGGCGCCCATTCATCTGAATTGTAACCATGCCACCACCCGCTTCGCCTGTAACGACTAATTGGCTTAATTGTTGTTGCGCTTCTTGCATACGTTGTTGCATTTTTTGCGCTTCTTTCATCAGGTTGCTAAGATTTTGATTCATATCCATTATTTAAAGCCTCTTTTGTTTAGGGTTAGGTAAGAGTCCCAAGCTAGTGAACTATAAACAGACTTTAGCCTGAGAAATTTAAACGTATTATATTATAAGTCATCTTTTAGTGGCACAATAGAATTTTTGACCAATTCTGCTGAAAAATCTTGCTGCAGCTGCTGGAACATCGGGTCATTTTGCAACGCAAGTTCTGCGTTTTGTTGTTTTTGCTGCGTAGCCTGCTCTTTTTGTTGCGCAGGTGATGCTTGAACCGATTGATCACTATTTAGTGTAACCTTTATCGTAGTTTGATAATAGTTACCTAGTGCAGTTTCTACTCGTGCTAGCACGGTTGGGGTAAATAAAGATTGATGTCCACGAGCAACCCGCAAAACCAGCTCTCGTCCGTCTCTAGAAACCAGTTCCGCATTTTCTACCGCAGTAAGGGCTAGGCCGGTTAGTCTAAGCTGAGGGATAATGGCTGCCCAGCTTTGTTGTTCTGGTGTAGTGAAGGTCATCGCTGGTTTTTCAGCTACTTGAGGGCTGCTGTGATTCACTACTTCGCCAGTGACTTCTGTTGTTACCGCAGAATATTGTTCTGCAATTGGAGTCGCCGCTATCACCGAATTCACCGGACTTAGAGTTGGCCTAGGTGTCGCTATTGTTTCTGAATGCGCTGGGGCTGGGCTTATCTTGTTAGTTTCTAAGATAGGGGCAGGAACCTGAGTCGCAGGACGCGCTTCAATAACTTTTGTTGTTGCTTCTGGTGATTGAACTTGTGTTAGCGCAACAGAGGTCACTTTAGGAGCGGGTCTAAATGTTAGCATTCGCAATAAGGCCATGTTAAAGCCTATGGCCAAGGTTGGCGCTAAATGAATTTCCTCGCGGCCTTTTAAACTAATTTGATAAAATAATTGCACATCCTCTGCAGACAACAAAACACTTAAGCTTTTTACTTCAGCAGAAGGGCTGATTAAGGCATTATGATCCCCGATTGCGTGATAGACTGCCATTTGATGCAAATAATTAAGTAGTTCATCAAGGACATATTGAAAATGTCCTCCTTCATTAGCAATATTTTGACTAAGAGTTAATATCTTTGGCGCATCTTGATTTGCAAGTGCTTGCAGCAGTTGTAAGGCATAATCTTGTTGGGTATAGCCTAAGATCATTTTTACGTCAGTTGCCGTTAATTGATTATCGCAGCTCGTAATGGCTTGATCTAATAAACTGAGTGCATCACGCATACTTCCGCGCGCAGCACGGGCTAAGATATTTAGTGCTTGAGGTTCAAAATCTAATTGCTCGTCCTTAAGTATTAATTGTAAATGTTGGCTAATTAGTTCTGCTGCTAAATGCTTCAGATTAAATTGCAAGCATCGGGATAAAACAGTAACTGGTAATTTTTGTGGGTCAGTGGTTGCTAAAATAAATTTCACATGAGCAGGTGGTTCTTCTAATGTTTTTAGCAGTGCATTAAAGCTGTGTTGTGACAGCATGTGCACCTCATCGATTAGATAAATTTTAAAACGGCCAGTGGCAGGTGCATATTGCACGTTATCTAATAGATCTCGTGTGTCTTCTACACGCGTTTTGGAGGCGCCATCAATTTCAATGAGGTCAATAAACCGACCTTGCTCAATGGAAATACAGGTATTGCATTGTAGACAGGGTTCAGAACTGATTCCTGTTTCGCAATTTAATGATTTAGCTAATATTCTGGCTACACTTGTTTTCCCTACGCCACGGGTGCCAGTAAAAAGATAGGCATGATGTAAGCGTTGTTGATTCAGCGCATTAATAAGAGCCTTATTAATATGTTCTTGGCCAACAAGTTGTGAGAATGTTCGTGGTCGCCATTTACGGGCAAGTGCTAGATAGCTCATATATGGTTTATAAGTTGGGCGGCAGCTCTAAGAGCCACACCTCGGCGCTCGAATCAATTGTTACCGCTGCTCCCTTCCGGGCCTGACGGGGTTCACAATCTATCGCCGCGAAGGGACCAATAGAGCCACCATAGTTGAATAGCAGAGGTTATCAAAAAAATGTGGGGATAGCCAGAGCTGTTTAAAAAAATATTTGTGTTAAAAGGTTCTTTTCAGGAAATATGAAAAAACTGGTCTACACTAAAAAGCTCCACGGCAATATAGATTATGACAATTAGCCGTGTGGGCCAAATAGACGTATTCTATGAAGCGAACCCTTTTGACTAAGGTAATTAGGGTTTAGCTATTGATATTCATCATTTCGCCTATACATTAATATATGTCATACATAAGAAGCAAAAATAAGAATAAGCAAAAAATTCAAAAAATTTGCAAAAAGTGTTTGACATAGAAGTCGAAATCAGTAGAATACGCAGCACGCCTCGGGGGCAAGTTCATTAATAAGATAGAAGACAAACTGTGTGGGCACTTTGAAATAACTTGAGTGCTTGTGACTAGATAAAAAGAAGTAAAGATACGTTAGTGAAAACTGACGACAGGAATTGAACTGAAGAGTTTGATCCTGGCTCAGATTGAACGCTGGCGGC
>JARLJR010000008.1 GCA_031291095.1 Legionella sp.
ATAATAGTTCGTGTAAAATGGCGCTTACTTGCATCGTACTTCCTCTATGAGTCTTTGATCGGAATCAATGAGATCACGTTATACGATGCAAGTCCACATTTTTAAAAACGAGTCGATACCTCAGGCCATGGGCCCGACCTAGGCGCATTAATAAAACTAGATTCGCTCAACCCGTTTTAAGATTCCATTAGAGAAATATAAACTCACAGTGATGATCGTAATATTTCCATGACCACGGCGCCAAGTATAGGCATAATCCCAACGGTCATTATTAAAGGTAGGACTTAATAAACTGGTTCCCATCAGGATAGCAACATCATTTTTGCTCATGCCGACTTTTAAGCGTTTTAGCTTGGATTCAGGTAACAAGTTTCCTTGCTGAGCTACTCGACGAGCAAAGTCAAAAGAGGTGCATTGAGTTAGAGTTAAGGTACATAAAATACCGAGGAGTAAAGCTATTATTCTCATTTTTTTGCCTACCGTGAAAAATTTCGCCATAATAGCACGTCATTTACTGAAAGACACCTGCAAGGTATGTAGAACTTCATATCTTAGAGAAAATAGTCAAACCAGGAGCATCGATGGATGAAAGTAAGCAATTAAAAAATGCCGGATTAAAAATAACCTTACCACGTTTAAAAGTATTGCAGATTTTAGAACAGTCTAGTAATCATCATTTAAGCGCTGAAGGGGTTTATAAGGCATTATTAGAAACTGGTGAAGACGTCGGCCTGGCGACGGTATATCGCGTACTAACCCAATTTGAAAATGCTGGCTTAGTTACTCGCCATAATTTTGAAGGGGGCCATTCGGTCTTTGAATTAAGCCAAGGTGCCCATCATGATCATTTAGTTTGTGTGAAGTGTGGTTATGTCGAAGAATTTGTTGATGAAGTGATTGAACAACGACAAAAAGAGATTGCTGAACGTGCTAATTTTAAGATGACCGATCACGAATTAAATATTTATGGGATCTGCCGGCGTTGCCATTAACTTATTGATTACTTCTTCGGTTGGTCTGCTTAATGTAGGATGGGCTTTTCAACCCAGCCTACGCCTAACTATAATTTTTCCATAAGCAAGCGCCCAATCTACACGCCATTGAGAATAGGGTGTGTTCACGTAGCTATTTTTCGCCCAAAACCTCTTCCCTTTTACCCAACAGAAAATAAGTTTTTATAGGTCCAAATCCTTTCACTGTAATGGTATCATAAGGTTCAATAATGAACTCTTCTTCCAACATAAAAGCCATCTTTTCCGAGATATGAATTTTATTAGGCAGAGCGCTTTTTTCTAAGCGACTGGCTAAGTTGACTACATTGCCCCAGACATCATATAAAAATTTCTTATGCCCAATTACTCCAGCAATTACCGTCCCATAAGTCATTCCAATGCGAAATTGCAGATTCATCTGCTGCGATTTGTTAAAGGCATGCATGCGCTCTAAAACAGCAAGAGAATAATTTGCCATATTTATGGCATGTCGTGTTGTTTGCACGGGAACGCCGGAAACTGCCATGTAGTTGTCACCAATCGTTTTCACTTTTTCTACATGGTATTTCTCGGTGATACCATCAAGCTCTGCAAACAACTTATTCAAAATGGTGACTGTTTTTTTCGGGCCTAATTGTTCTGTTAGTTCACTGAAATTAATAATGTCCGCAAACATCACACTTGCTTGAGGATACTCATCCGCAATGTTTTGTTCACCTAACTTAAGGCGAGACGCGATTGACTCGGGTAAGATGTTGAGTAGCAACAAGTCATTTTCTTCATTGGCTTTGGATAAAGAGCTTAAGGTCTGTACTATAGAAAATATCATGATGATTGTTGATAGAAATGCAAGTCCCAAGGCGATGGAAATGGTATGTTGTACTTGTGCCTCAATGCTGAGAATGGTGCGTTGTACTCGTGAGTTTACTTGCTCAAAAAATTCCCTGATAGGTTGCATAACCTCTGTTTTGGTATTCATGTACTCATCATTAAATAACAGTTTTTGCGCCAGTTCTGGATCTGGTTTTCCTTGGATAGTGTAATGTCCAGAGCTGTCTTGAAATTTTCCATCTACTGCATTCATTGCCTTTATTTCTATTTGAGTTAATGCGTTACTTTTATTTTCAGCCTTAGCCAGAAGGGCAAACTCTTTTAAGGTGAAATGATTCTCTAACATCATTTCTGTCAGGGATTTAGGTGTTTGATAATCTTTTGGGCTTTTGTTGGCGATAATTAAATCCCAGTAGGGTTCGTCATATTTCACTGGGCGGGGTGCTATTCCATTACGTATTGCCAAGACTTGATCATAATAATTTCGGTATTTTTTATTGCTGGTAGTCACATAAAGACGAGCCATGGTGGTTAAATCGTCAGAGCTTTGGCGTAATTCATCAGCAATTGAATAGGCTTTGTGGCGATCCAGCTCCGTGAGCATTTCTTGTGCTGAGTAGTATTTTAACTCAAATAAACAATAAATTAGGCAAATTAGCGTGATTGCCAAAAAGGAAAAAAAGCAGTTGATAAGCCGGGTATTTTTCAAATTTAATTTCATGCACAGTAACCATTGGTAAATACCTAGTTCTTATTTAAAAAGATAGACTATTTTGCACTAATCGGGGTATTTTTAATAACTAATTTTAAATGCTATTCTTTAAGAGTAAGTATTTGTATTTTTTCATTTAGGACAAGCAGTATTAATAGGATTATTTAATGAAATTATTATTTTTAGGTACCGCAAGTGGATTGGGTAGTGATCCTTTGAATTATCAATCCAATATGCTGCTTCTTACTGATAATGGCAAAAAGCTATTAATTGATTGCGGTACAGATATTCGCTTTTCATTAGCGAAAGCCAATTACATGGCGGAAGAAATTGACGCGGTATATATTAGTCATTTGCATGCGGATCATGTTGGCGGCATGGAGTGGTTTGCGCTACAACGCAAGTTTGTTTCGCACAAGGGAAAACCTACATTAATTGTTCATGAAGAATTGGCGGTTATGCTTTGGGAGCATTCGCTCAGTGGTGGTTTAAAAACTCTGAATGAGGTTGATGCAACATTGAGTGATTTCTTTTCGGTGCAAACGGTTGCTAATGGGCAAGGCTTTGAATGGGAGGGTTTACGCATAAATTTAATTAAAACCGTCCACGTGCATTCTAATGGCTGTTTAATGCCATGTTATGGTTTGGATATCGCCTATCAAGGGAAGAAATTTTTTATCACCGCGGACACGCAATTTACTCCTGACAGTTTTAAACAATACTATGAAGAAGCCACCATCGTGTTTCATGATTGTGAAACCTTACTGACACCCAGTGGCGTGCATGCTCATTTTGATCAGTTAAGCACTTTAGCTCCTGAAATAAGGTCTAAAATGTGGCTTTATCACTATAATGATGGGGCCTTGCCCGATACGAGCCCCCATGGATTCCGAGGCTTTGTTCGTTGTGGACAGATTATTGACTTAAGTTAATAATGTCTTGATTTTGCTGGTTAAAATGCTAATAAAACCTTATTTTGTCCGTATTTTATTGTTATACTGCTGAGCTATTTACTCGATGTGACAGGGACCGTTAGTTATGTGGATTGTATGGATTGCACTGTCGCGACCTTACACCTTTATTGTTTTGGCGCTGATGTTACTTATCATTGGCCCATTGACAATAATGCGTACTCCTACCGATATTTTTCCAGATATTAATATTCCTGTGGTTAGTGTTGTGTGGAATTACACGGGGTTGCCTCCGGATGAAATGGGGAATCGGATCACCAGTGTTTTTGAACGTGCCGTAACCACAACGGTTAATGACATTGAACATATTGAATCGGAGTCGTTGATCGGCGTCAGTGTTATCAAATTGTTTTTCCATCCAGGGGTTAATATTGATGTGGCTCTAAGCCAGGTAACGGCGATTTCCCAAACCATATTGAAAAACCTGCCGCCTGGATCATTACCGCCATTGATTCTAAATTATAAGGCATCAACGGTGCCTGTATTACAATTAGTATTATCCAGCGCCACCATTCCCGAGCAAAACCTGAATGACTTGGCGAATAACTTTTTACGATCGCAGCTTGCTACAGTGCAGGGGGCAGCAATCCCATTTCCCTATGGCGGGAAAACACGGCAAATTCAAGTCGATCTTGATCCCAAGGCTATGCAAACCTATGGCATATCAGCACAGCAAATTAATGCGGTAATTGGATCACAAAACTTAATCGTTCCTGCTGGAACCCAAAAGATTGGTACTTATGAGTACATTGTCAAACTAAATGGGAGCCCACTTGTTGTTGAGCAAATGAATGATTTTCCTGTTGCATCGACTCCGGGGCGAGTACTTTTTATTCGTGACGTTGCCCATGTGCGAGATGGATTTGCACCACAGACCAATATTGTTCGGGTGGATGGGCAGCGGGCGGTAATGATGTCTATTCAAAAAACCGGTAGTGCATCCACGTTAGATATTATTAATCAGATCAAAGAATTGTTGCCTAAGATTAAAGAGATTTTACCTGAAGGGTTAAATTTGTCTCAATTCGCCGATCAATCAATCTTTGTTACGTCGGCGATTAAAGGGGTAATTACAGAAGGGATCATTGCTGCGGCCTTAACTGGACTGATGATTTTGCTCTTCCTTGGTAGCATTCGTAGTACCTTTATTATTACGATCTCGATTCCTTTATCAATCATTGCCTCAATTACTATTCTTTCTGCGTTGGGGGAAACAATTAACATTATGACCCTCGGCGGGTTGGCACTTGCTGTAGGAATCTTGGTTGATGATGCGACGGTTGCGATTGAAAATATTAATTGGAATTTGGAGCAAGGCAAAGAAGTAGAGCAATCGATTTTGGATGGTGCTAAACAAATTGCCATCCCCGCACTAGTATCAACGTTATGTATTTGTATTGTGTTTGTGCCGATGTTTTTCTTGGGGGGCGTTGCGCAGTATTTATTTGTTCCACTGGCTGAGGCCGTAGTCTTTGCTATGTTGATGTCTTATATTTTGTCACGGACCTTAGTTGCTACCTTGGCTAAATACTTATTAAAGAAGCATGATTTATCCGCGGATAAGTCTGAAAGCACGAATCGTTTTGTGCGTATGCATGAGGCATTTGAGCATAAATTCGCAGAGCTTCGTCTCCGATATTGTGATTTGCTTTCTTCGGTCTTAAAAAGCGCGACGTTTTTTATTCCCTGCTTTTTAGTCCTTGTCTTGGTATCCTTATTTTTGCTATGGCCCTGGTTAGGCTCTGATTTTTTCCCTAATGTAGATGCTGGACAAATTAAGTTGCATATTCGAGCACCCACAGGGACTCGGGTTGAGGATACGGCGCGTCTGGTTGATAAAGTGGATACCGTAATTCGTCGTATTATTCCGTCTGATGAACTGGATAGTATTGTTGATAATATTGGCTTGCCAGTAAGTGGTATTAACTTGTCTTACAGTAACTCGGCAACTATTGGGCCTGAAGATGCGGATATTTTAATTTCTTTAAAAAAGGGCCATCGTCCTAGTCCTGACTACGTTCGTAAATTAAGAACGGTTTTAAATAATGAGTTTCCCTCAGTATCCATTGCATTTTTGCCTGCCGATATTGTGAATCAAATTATTAACTTTGGTTTACCCTCACCAATTAATATTCAAGTTATTGGTTTAAAAAGAAAAGAGAATGCTCAATATGCGAGTCAGTTGATGCGTAAACTTAAATTGATTCCTGGGCTTGCTGATGTGCGTACTCGACAAGCAGATAATTATCCAGTCTTATTTGTTGATGTAGATCGTATCCTTTCTAAAGAAATTGGTTTTACTCAATTGGATATTGCATCTGATTTATTAATTAGTTTATCCGGAAGCTTCCAAACTTCTCCGACTTTTTGGTTAGATCCCCGTAATGGTGTTTCTTATCCAATAGTTACGCAAGCACCACAATATGTGATGAATTCTCTACAAGCCTTGAAAAATCTTCCTATTGGAACCTTAACACTGCCAAGCCAAGTACAAATTTTAGGGGCGGTGAGCCAGGTGAAGCGCGCTTGGACCTCAGCGGTTGAATCCCATTATAATGTTCAGCCGGTAATTGATATTTTTGCATCAATACAAGACCGTGATCTTGGCGCCGTAGCTAAAGACATTCAAAAGATATTGAATGAGACCAAAAAGGATTTACCTAAAGGTTCTTCGGTAGCGATTCGTGGGCAAATTGAAACACAACAGCATGCCTTTTCAGGTCTTTATTGGGGCTTAGCATTTTCTATTTTACTCGTGTATCTGTTGATTGTTATTAATTTCCAATCATGGTTGGATCCTTTTATTATTATTACCGCATTACCCGCCGCGTTAGCAGGGATTGCCTGGATGCTGTTTTTAACCCATACCCCTTTAAGTGTACCTGCACTGACAGGGGCAATTATGTGTATGGGGGTGGCCACCGCAAACAGTATTTTGATCATTAGTTTTGCCAGAGATCATCTGGCAACGACGCCCAATCCTTTTGCCGCCGCCCTTGAAGCAGGAAGAGCACGCCTGCGTCCCGTATTAATGACCGCTTCTGCCATGGTGATTGGCATGTTACCTATGGCTTTGGGCTTAGGTGATGGTGGTGAGCAGAATGCTCCATTAGGAAGGGCGGTAATCGGTGGTTTATCGTTTGCGACCATTGCCACGCTCTTTTTTGTACCGGCGGTTTTTTATGTAATTCACGAGCGTAAATTGAACGCGAAGACGAAGCAAAGGAACAAAAATGTTTGAAAAAATGCAATTACACCTTAAAGACAAACGGCATCGTCATTATGTGATTGGTATTTCTATTTTCTTACTTATTGTGCTGTTGATGATTATATTTCGCATGCATGCAGCCATTGTTTTACGCAACCGTACTATTGCGGAGGCCGTAACCGTTGTGCGGGTTCTTAAGGCAACAGCGGCTAAAGGAACGGATAAAATTATTTTGCCAGGAAATGTTTTGGCTTGGCATGAGGCTCCCATTTTTGCGCGTACGAATGGGTACGTAAGAAAATGGTATGTTGATATTGGTAGTCATGTTAAGGCTGGTGATTTACTCGCTGAAATCGAAACACCAGAACTTGATGCACAACAGCGTCAGGCCGCTGCTGATTTAAATACAGCAATTGCTAATAATAATCTTGCTCAATCTACCGCGAAGCGTTGGTTGAATTTATTAAAAACAGATTCAGTTTCCAAGCAAGAAACCGATGAGAAAGTGAGTAGCGCGAAGGCGCTGCAAGCGGCAATGATTTCTGCCAAAGAAAATCTTGCACGTTTAAATCAATTAGTTGGATTTCAGCGAGTAATCGCTCCCTTTGATGGGGTAATTACTGCTCGTGCTACCGATATAGGCGATTTGATTAATGAGGGTAGCAGTACTACAGCCAGACCTTTATTTCGTATTGCTCAAACAAATCCTCTACGCGTGTATGTCAAGGTTCCGCAAAATTTATCAACACGCTTAACTTCAGACATGCAGGTAAGTTTACATTTTGCAGAACATCCCAACAAAGTGTTTACTGCTAAATTGTTTGATACGGCCAGAGCGATTGATCCGAACACGCGCACGTTGCTTGCACAATTTACGGCGGAAAATAAAGAGGAACTGATGTTATCTGGCAGTTATACCGAAGTTTGGTTTATATTTCCGTTACCCCCCAATACCGTACGTTTACCCGTTAATACCTTAATTTTCCAAGCGGCAGGATTGCAGGTTGCGGTGGTCGATAAAAACAATAAGATTCAATTAAAATCAGTAACCATCAGTCGCGATTTTGGCGCCGAAGTGGAAATTGCCACAGGCGTGACCCCTGGGGAACGTGTTGTATTGAATCCTCCTGATTCAATTTCCAATGGTGAAACGGTACGGGTAGCCTCATGAAAAAACTGAGCATTTCTGGTTTAATGGTTTTTGTTTTAGCAGGCTGCTCACTGGCACCAAAATATGAACGTCCGTTCATGCCCATTCCTGAGCATTTTAAAGAGGCAGGAACTTGGAAAAAAGTAACGGCTAAACCGCGACTGGTTAAGCCGGATGCTTGGTGGCAAGCCTTTAATGATCCGATTCTTAATGACTTGGAAGCGCGCTTGACGATTGCTAATCAGGATTTAAGAATAGCATTTGCCCACTATCAAGATGCCTATGCTTTAGCACAAGTTGCGCGCGCAGCACTTTTCCCTACATTGCAGGCCTTATTTAATGGAGACAGGCAGCAAAATTCACGTACGGTTGCGAATCCGCCTACGGTCTTTGTTTATAATCAATTTTTAGCGGGAGGTTATCTAAGTTATGAGCTTGATGCCTGGGGGGCTGTTCGTAATCAAATCGTAGCAACCGCTCAGACGGCGAAGGCTAGTGCTGCTGATGTAGCTGCGATTCATCTAAGCTTACACGCGGAGCTTGCCAGCGATTATTTTGCGTTAAGGGGTAGTGATGAACAGCAACGTATTTTAGATCAAACCGTTGCTGCCTATAAAAAAGCGCTTTATTTAACTCAACAACGTCATAAAGGTGGGGCTGCTCCTATTGCTGATGTTGATGAGGCGGAAACGCAACTTGAAAACGCCAAGACTATGGCGGAAGACATGCGCTTAAATCGGGCGCAGTTGGAACATGCCATTGCTGTATTAGTCGGCGAGATTCCTTCTAATTTCTCTTTAGCTCCAGCGAAACTACCGCAAAAGTTCTTAGCTATTGCGCCGAATATGCCATCAACCTTATTAGAGCGTAGGCCGGATATTGTTGCTGCAGAACATCGAGTACAATCGGCTAATGCCAGCATCGGCGTTGCCCGAGCTGCGTTTTTCCCTCAATTTAATTTAACCGGAAGTGGTGGTTTTCAAAGCCGCTCTTTAGCTAACCTAATTTCCAAGCCCAGTGTGTTTTGGTCTATTGGTCCGTTGAGTTTGCTAACGCTAATTCAGCCCATTGCCGAAGTTACGGTTTTTGATGGGGGGCGGTTACGCAGTCTATTGAATCAGGCTAAAGCCGATTATTTTGCTGCCGTAGCAGTTTATAGGAAGTCGGTTTTAACAGGATTCCAGGATGTTGAAGATAATCTTATTGCGATGAAACAATTGGATAAGGAACACATCACGCAGGATGCTGCAACTCGAGCGGCAATGCGTGCCTGGGTCCAAGAGCAATATCGATATAAGGGGGGCTTAGTAACCTTCTTACAAGTTGTGGTTGCTGAAAATACAGCATTGCAGGCAGAACTTGCTTCGGTAAATGTTCGCACGCGTCGACAAATTGCCAGTGTGCAGTTGATTAAAGCCTTAGGTGGTGGATGGTCTTTTGATGTGACTAAGCCCAAGGGAACTAAAAACTCATAAAAGGAAAACCTGGTTGCAAGCAACCAGGTTACATTACCACGAGTAAGTGACGGATTATACCGTTACTCTTGCCGCTAACAGTGGCTCTGTAGAAAAACTATCAGTTGTTGCTCCAATAATCATTTGAGTCATTTTGGCAAGCAGGCTGAACGTTAGGGAAGCTGCGAGGCAAGCTACCCCCACTTGGAGGATTGCGGTTCCTAAAATAGCCGCTCCCAGGCAACCTGCAGTAAAAGCAAAGGCCGCTTTGAATCCTGTATTTTCCATGTAGGCAAGAAAAGATTTATCAAAATAGTCAGTATTAATGAATGCTTTATAGGCCATCATAGCTGGAATAACTAAAAATGCGCCACCAAGAGCCGCCGCGCTTGCGGTCATAACAAGAGAGCCAATAGTTGGAACAGTAGCACCAATTAAAAGCCCGCCAAAAACACCATTTTTTGCAGTATTAAGTGCGCCAATCCCAACATCGCCTATTAATTGCGTTGTTGAGCGGCTACGGAAAAAGTCAGTCATCTGTTGTTTCTCATGATTAAATTTGGACTGATATGGTATTAAATTGCGCAGGATTTGTCAAGTATAAGCTAGGAAGTGAGGGGGGCAACTATGTACGTCATCCTGAGGAGTTTACGACGAAGGATCTCCTGAATGTGGCATTAGACATAACTCTTAAGCCTCGTTCAGAAGATTCCTCACCGCGTTCGGGATGACGTCTATACCTACGAATTTTTAATCGAGTTTAATTGTATATGAATAGCTACCCCAGCCATCATATTCGGTTTCAAGATAACGAATACCATTACATGATGCATTGACTTTAGGGTGATTCATGTAAGGACCATCTTTGATGTCGAGTACACACCAGTTTTCTGCATCATAGGCAACAGTAACGTGTGCATATCCGCTTTTGCATTGATAAGAATCTCTGATTAGAAAGCTGCGAGGGCCAATCATTTGCAGAATAATATCTTGATCGCTAAATCCATTGACAATATGAATTTCTGGATGTGTGTCATCGCTTAAACGAAAGTAATCTTTATAGCCACAGTAAAAATCGCTTGCATGGGCATTCATTACCATAAAACTTGATGCTGCTAATACTATCCATTTCTTCATTTTAAAGCACCTTATTGTTTAAAATCGAAACGGATTATAGAGAAAAATTGCTTTATAAACAATCATTCTGCAGCAACAGGCCCACCAGATTTCGCATAAGTTGGTTTAGCCAGCCAAACCAGTATCAGTAAAAAAGTGAATACCCAGGCTGATGCTCTGAATATATCATTCGTAGCCAGCATGAATGCTTGATTTATGATGGTTTCATAGAGTACACCAAAACGTTTTAAACCCTGGATTCCCAAAGCGTGTAATTGGTCAAGTGCTTGCTGAGTGAAGGGGCTAAACGCATTGACGTATTCGACGAGATGGCTTTGATGTAAGGCCTCCCTATCATTCCATAGAGTGACACTAATTGATGTTCCAAAACTTCCCCCGAGGATTCGGAAGAAATTACCCAGACCCAGAGCACTTGCCATTTTTTCAGGAGGAAGGTCAGCTAAAATCATGGCAACGAGCGGAGTAAAGAAAAAGGCAAGGCCGAATCCTTGTACAAAGCGTGGTTCAATAAGTTGGATAAATCCGATATCAGTATAGAATAAGGATTGCCAGTAGGAGGTCAAGGCAAACACTACAAAGCCAATGCTTGTTACCAGGCGCAAATCAAATCTGCCCATGTAATTGCCTACAATAGGAGTAAGAATAAATGGGATAATCCCCACAGGTGCTACGGCAAGACCTGCCCAAGTTGGGGTATAACCCATTTGAGTTTGTAACCACAATGGGAAAATAACAACGTTAGAAAAATAGACTAAAAAGCCTAAAGTCAGACAAATAACACCAATGGTAAAATTCCTGTTTTTAAATAAGTACAGGTCAATAATCGGATCGCACTGCGTAAGTAACCAAACCACTAAAAAGCTTAGCGCGATTAAAGAAATAATACCTAAGGCAATAATGATATTCGAATGAAACCAATCTAAGTCATGGCCTTTATCTAATAAAACTTGTAAACAGCCAATACCAAGAATTAATAAGATTAAACCGACATAATCGATTGGGCGTTTGACGATGGGGGTTTCTCTTCCTGAGAGCGTGATCATGGTAAAAATCACTGAAAAAATGCCAACAGGGACATTAATATAGAAAATCCAGGGCCAGGTGTAATTATCGGTAATATAGCCGCCGAGAATAGGGCCAAGTATGGGGCCAACTACCGCAGTCATCGCCCATATTCCCGTAGCCAAGCCTCTTTTCTCCGGTGGATAGTTTGCTAACAAGATACTTTGCGATAAAGGAATCATGGGACCAGAAACAGCTCCTTGCACTACTCGGAAAAAAATCAGCATGGGCAGATTAAATGATAAACCACAGAGAACGGAGGCAATAGTAAATAAGGCTGTAGAAAATAGAAATAGGCGGACTTCACCAAAACGGCGCGCAAGCCATCCGGTAAGCGGCAACATAATGGCTTGGCTTACGGCAAAAGAAGTAATGACCCAAGTACCATTATCTGGACTTACACCGAGATCTCCGGCAATGGTTGGAATCGCCACATTCGCAATGGATACATCAAGAACATTCATAAAAATGGCTAATGACAAGGAAAAGGTCATTAATCCCAGTCGACTGCCGGTTAGTGGAGGAAACTCAGTCATGCTGATCTGCCTTGGGTAAAGACATGTCCGGGGAGTTTGCTTTTAATATGGAATCAATAAGCGCATCTACTTTAGCTAACTGGTCAGCAAAGACCGTAGTTTTATATTTAAAGAGCGCCTTATTGGTAGTCGGCATTCTACTGCCATCGCGGTTGCTCGTATCTACCGTAACCCGCATTGAGAGACCTATTTGTAACGGGTTCTTTTCCACTTCTTTTTCATCAAGTTGAATACGTACAGGCAATCGTTGCACGATTTTAATCCAGTTACCTGTCGCATTTTGTGGTGGTAACAAGGAAAATGCGGAGCCAGTTCCGGCATTGAGTCCAAGCACTTTTCCATGATAGGTTATGCCTGGATAGGCATCTGCATAAAGGATAACCGGTTGGCCTACGCGAATATGCTCCAGCGAAGATTCCTTATAGTTGGCATCAACCCAAGTATCATGTAAAGGGACAATCGCTAGCATCGCGGTGTCACGAGCGATTTGTTGTCCTGGGTGAATATTACGTTTAGCAATGAATCCTGTGACTGGAGCGACAATGGTTGTTCTGTGGAAATTTAGATAAGCATTTTTTAGATTCGCTTTGGCAGTTTCAACGAGTGGATGGTGGTAGAGATTGGTGTTTTCAACTAAAGCATTTGCTGCATCTAATTGGCGTAAGGAGGCATTATAGCTCGCTTGAGCTGCATCTAATGACGTTTGGAAGTGTTGCATTTCTTCACGTGATACGGCTCGGTTACCTACCAATCCTTTGCGGCGTTTTAGGTCCAGCTGTGCTTTGACCAGATTTGCTTTATCTAAGATTACATTTTGTCGTGTCTGGGCAGCATTTTCAAAATATTGGCGGACTTGGCGTACTGTTTGGGCTAGATCGGCTTGGGCTTTTTGCAAGGCGATAGCATAGTCAGCAGGATCCATTTTAATAATGACCTGTCCTTCTTTTACTAGTTGCGTGTCTTCGGTATGAACTTCAACAACGGTTCCCGGTATTTGCGCCATCAGCTGGACCAAATTGCCACTGACATAAGCATCATCGGTATATTCTTCAAATTGTCCCCAAATAAGCCAATAGATAAGCCAGACAAGTGCAATAAATAAAAATAGGCCTCCAAGGGCTAGCATCGCCACCTTACGTTTGTGTAGAGTTTCTGGGGTTGCGCCACCACTTTCTTCTTTTTGGGTCATAATGATACCTCGCCACCAAGGGCTGCTAATAAGCCTACAAAAGCTTGTTTTTGACGGGTTTGTAAACTAATGAGTAGCGATTTTTGTTGCACTACTAATTGTTTTATTTCAAGAAGCTGCACGTAATCAATGACGCCACTGGCATAACGTGACCGAAATAATCGGTAATTGGTTTCGATAGCATGCACTGCTTTTTCCTGAGAATTAACCTGTTTATTGAGTGTTTGTAGCGCGGTCATTTGATCGCTAACTTCACGTAAGGCATTTAAAATCGTTTGATTGTATTGATTCACCGCAAGCTCATATTCCGCGCGCTTTACGCCTAGGTTAGCTCGACGGGCTCCTGCGTCAAAAATAGGTAATTCGAGTGCGGCTTTAACCCCTTCAGTTTGCAGAGCTATATGGAACAGTTTGCTAAAGTAAAATGATTGCAAGCTAAGCACGCCACTTAAATTAATATTGGGGAAAAAGGCCGCCTTGGCTACTTTAATCAAATGTGCTGCAGCTTGGGCGCGAGCGCGTGTGGCAACAATATCCGGTCGGCGGCCCAGTAAATTAGCAGGAATCATTTTAGGTAATGCTAATTCATGTTTATTATAAATAAATTTGGTGGTTTCTATCTCGGTATTAAACGGATTTTTACCCATTAATGCCGCTAATTGATGACGTGCCTGCATTTCTGCGCGGTGGTAGTCATCAACCGACAGGCGTGCTGCTTGGGTGCTTGAGATGGCTGTTTTTACCGGAATGTCCGATTCAACACCTTGTTTGGCGCGATCCGTAACAATTTCTTCAAGCTCTTCTAAAATGCGAACATTTTCTTTTGCTAATTGTTGCTGCATCAGATTATTTTGTAGGTCAAAATAAACCGAAGCAATGGTCGAACTTAAAATTAACCGTGTTTCCTCCATATCCATATGTGTCGCAAAACTTTCATTGACACTGCTGGCGAAGGTTTCCCGATTTTTGCCCCACAGATCCAGTTCGTAGTTAAAATTTAACGCCAGGTTTTCGATACGAGCTTGATTCGCTACTATTTCAGTGAATGGCGGGGGAACTACTCCGTGAAAGGAAAAATGGTCTTTGGCAATTGAGCCTTTGAGATCCGCTGAAGGCCAAAGTGCTGAGAAGGTTCCTTTGGCAATTTGCCGGGCGCGATCAATACGTGCCCATGCACTACGCATATCAGGTCCATCCGTTAGCGCTACGGCAATTAGCTGATGTAGTTGGGGATCCTTAAATCGGGTAAGGCAGTTCTTGGTTTGATTGGTACTTGGGATCTTATAAACATGGGGTACTGCTAAATTGTGTGCATTAATTTGAGGCGTATGACTTGAGGTTACGCTCTGAAGTTTACAACCTGTTAATACGGATGCACAGCAAAGACCTGTTAATAAGAGCGAGCGCAAATTTAAATCCCTGTACATTCTTATAAGACCCTTAATTTATCAATATTTTTATGGAAAATATACCTTTCTGGCACCTCCTTTTTCTCCATTTGCAGGAACGATCATTTTTTAAGGGTTAATAAGGTGCATAGTGATTATTTTTTGGCGGGTCATCATAATGTGGACTAAAATAAGTAAAGAAACGAAACTCAAGAAGAGAGGAAAATCATGAACAGTGCGAAAAAAATAATAATGGTTTGTGTTTTTTTAACCACAGTAGGGATGCTAACTGCATGTGGTACAGTTAGGGGCTTTGGCAAAGACGTGACCCATGTTGGTCATGGTATTCAACGGGCATCTCATCTTTAATCGCGTTAATGAGTTTTCTGTAGCCTTGATTACGTTACGCTGCATCAAGGCTACAGTTATGCGTTCATTTAAACGGGTTACTTTTCCCATCCCAAGAAAAAAATTGCTGCATGTCGTGGAAAAAACACAGTCTGGCGGGTTGCAATGTAAGCGCCTTTTTAAGGCACAAAGACGCGAGCTGTTCAATTTCAGTGGAAATTATTTGCGTATCACTTAGTTCCTTGTATGCATAAGCTAAAGTAACATGGAATGTTTTAGGAATTTTGTTTTGTATGCCGAATTCATCAGCTATGACCTTAAGCAATTCATATTGGGATTGAGGAAGTATTAGATTTAACTGCAAGGCATAAGATGCTTTAATCGCTACGATCTTTGCTGTAGGAGTAAAGGAATTAGCCATTAATTTGGCATGAAGGTGTTGGAATCGCTCGTCATTGAGCAATGTCGGCCAATTATTAGCGTCGTCACTTTGAGTATATAAGTTATTAGTAGTCATATGATAACTAGAGTAAGGCAAGGGAGCATAATAGCCCCGTAAATTTTTGGTTCCATTTAGGAACTCATAGACGTGTAACCAGAAGTCTTTATCCTTATTACCCACATCGGCAATGACGGTAATCCCAGGAAATTCTAGGTAATTGCCTTGTGCATCGATTTTTTTATGGATGAGCATTCGTTGCTTTCCAGTTGTCTGAAGTGGGGATGATGCTAAAATAAAGCAGATGATGAGTCAATGTAGTCTGGTTGCAAGCAGCTAATGGTCTTGCTTAAGATATCTATAGCCTCCAGGCAAGATGAAAGGCCTTCTCTCCTCCCCTCAATGCCATTAAGTTAAGGAAAAACGTCATCCCGAACGTAATGAGGGATCTCCAATGCACAAGCACGGAGCCAGATGCCGAAGATCCTTCACTACGTTCGGGATGACGCCTGGGAGAAGGCTTTTCATTTTGCCTAACGACATGCGCATCGTCCGGGCTACAACTTATGTTGAATTTTACTAAGCAGTTCAGGCATGGCCTGAATTCTACGATTCTTCGTGCTAAATTCTTTTTTAATAAAGGGCTGCCATTCCCAGTTAGGGCGATCATAATCTTGAAAAAGCTCATTTAAATGAGTAATTAAGGCTTCCTTTTCACCTAACTCTGGAGTGATTTGAATGCTAAATTGGTTTAAATCATGCTGCTGAATCGTGTAGTCGTCAAACTCAAAGGGAAATGAGGCCATTTTTTGGCGAATGAGATCTGCAAAAACAGGCAATACCTTATCTTCTTTGGTTGCGTAGCAAATATCTCCCACGCGTCCTTCAATTCCAGTTAATTGGGTAAACACACTCGCGGATGGTTCTTCGATTAATACATCATCGAGGCGATAGCGAATAATCGGTTGGGTGGTCCGTAACAGATCGGTAATGATGGGGACAAACCGTCGCTCATCAATCCATTCTTTTTCGATAATTAAAAACTCTTCGTTCATTAATAAACGATTACTGTGTTTCTCACTGATTGCTAAAAATCCTTCAGTACATTGATAAACCTGTGATACTGGGCAAGCAAAGGCTTTCGTGATGATGGCTGCATCACGGGGCTCTAAAACTTCAGCTACAGCAAAGATTTTTTGTGGTTTTATTGCCACGCGATGTTTTGCTAAAGCTAATAAAACACTTGCAGGTGCTGAGAGGATGGTGGGCTGTAATTGGGTAAGTCGTTCTTTATGGGTATCAAAACGTTCAAGTAAATCAAAAAAATGGAATTGGATTTTTTTACTTTTACTTAGGGTGGTGTAGAGCTGATTGTTGGCCCGTAAAAAAAAAGCAACCCGCTCCTGTTTTTTTAAGCCTTGCGGTAGGGCTTTTGCCAATAAGATTCCAGCCCAGGCATCCCGTTCCTGGGAGCTAGCAAGAAACAGTCCCCGATTTCCTGAGGTTCCAGAGGAAAGGCCAACCGCAATATCCTCAATTAAGGGTGAAAAATCACGTGAATTTTCCGCGCCTAAAGCAACCGCCAAGGCATGGTCTTTTTTTATATTTACCGTATTAATTTCATCAAAATGTTGCATCATTATTTTTTTATTGATGATTGGCCATTGAGTGAATGGTTTGTCTAAATAGGGCTGATAAAAAGGCGATTTCCTTAAGGTCTTTTTCACTAACTTTTTAAACCGTTTCTCCTGATAGACAGATAATTGTTCGCGGTTATGAAAACGTTGGTTTAAGTATTGGGTTTTGAAATAATAATAAAGTAACCTAAGTATCATGAACTTCCCTTTTTAATGCGAGCACGTATGTGTTGGCAATGAGCCGGAATAATATCCAGGGCTTGGTTTTGTTGGTGCAATTGATGCAACTGCAAAATCGTGTTTTGGTACGCTTGCTTATCCTCATGGATTAAATAAGTCAGGTTACTGGGGTAAATTAATTCCTTAAAGGTTTCTTGATGCCAGCAACTATCAGCAATTAAAAAGGTTTCTTTGCCCTCAATTGATTTAAAATACAAACCGATTTGCCCTTTGGCATGCCCAGGCAAAGATATAGCAATTAATTGCCCATCATTAAATAAATCAAAGCCAGACGTAAATGGGGATAGTTCTGCGGGCAGAGCGATTTCTTGCTTTAGAAGTACCAAGCGTTCATAGAAATCTTTGGGAAGTAAATCAGGTAAAAAACCTTTAATTAACGCGCGTATTCCTTTTTTCTTATCGATGCCGCTGATGGCTTCAGGATGACAGATAAACTGAGCATTAGGAAAATCTTTTAACCCACCAATGTGGTCGGCATGAAAATGCGAAATAATAATAGTACGGATTTCACTTGCCTGAATGTGCTGTTCTTCCAATTGCTGTTTTAGGGATTTCTTTAAAATCACTGGGGTAAGTCGTCGGTACAGTGAAAAAGGAAATTTTTGTGTAAGTTGGAAGAAGCGATCGCTATAACCGGTATCAAATAAAATATAGCCCTGTTGTGGATGCTTGATTAAAGCGCAAAGTGCAGGGTAGTCGCATTGTTGCATACGCCCAGATTTTAGGGTCATTCGTTCACAATGCTTGCAATAGCCGGCTTCAAATAACTGATATTCAATCATGATGTTGGTACCATTTTGCGAAGCGTTCTATTCCTTGGGAAATACTAAACAATGGTCGATAGCTTAAATCGTTTTGAGCTGCTTCTATATTTAAAGTTTGTCCCAAAGATAAAACGCCAGCACTGTATTTTGTTAAGCGAGGTTCTGAATGTATAAACGGCAAACGATAAATTTTCTCCAAACATGCAGCATAGTTTTTGGCTAGAGCATAAGGGATAAATTTGGGCGTAAACGGCTTTTGCAGCGCGTCAAATAATTGCTTCAGTATGTGGATTAAAGTTTGGGGCTCGTCATTCGTAATGTTATATTTGTTGCCACAAAATTGGGTGTCTGCTTTAGCGGCTAAGAGTAAGCTTTCCACTACATTATCCACATAGGTAATATCAATAAGATTCTTTCCTGTACCAATAATGGGTAAAACACCTTTGCGTTCGCTTTGTAGTAGGCGGGGGAATATTGCGCGATCATAGGGACCAAAGATGGCTCGCGGGCGTAGAGTGATCACATTAAGATTTTTCTCTCGATAGGCCTTATCAATCAATGCTTCTGCCATTAACTTGGTTTTGACATAGTGATTCGCAGGTTTTTCTGGTAATGGCTCTTGTTCTTTGATGTTATGTCGTTCGCTAAAATCAAAGTAAATGCTTGGTGATGAAACATGAACTAAACGCGTTGTTTCTGCGGTGCAGTCAATGACATGCTGCGTTCCTAAAACATTAGCCTTATAAAAATCTTGATAACGTCCCCAAGGACTAGAGAGGGCGGCACAATGGAATATGGTTTGCGTCTTTTGAGGGATTACATTTTTTAGTTTTACCTTATCGTGTAAGTCCACCTTAATAAAACGAGCTCCTGCTTGCGTAAGGATTTTACCCAAGGCTTCATTGCGTCCTAAGGCGATGACCTCAATGCCTTGTTCCAGCAAACGCTGAGTTAAATTCAGTCCCAAACAACCCGTTGCCCCTGTAACTACAGAAACCATTTTAGTACTCCAGAATAAGTCCGCCAGCCGCAAGTCCTGCGCCAGTACCTAAAAGCAGCACTAATTGTCCGCGTTGTAATTGCTGGCTGTCAATTAGATGGCATAGTGCAGTGGGAATTGATGCAGCAATTTGATTACCATGATGGGGGTAAATGGAAACATACTTTTCTTGGGGAATATTTAGTCTTTTTTGGATGTGTTGCATGGCCAGTAAGCTGGCTTGATGAGGAATAATCCAATGAATATCGCTCAGTGAAACCTGAGCTTTGTTCAAGAGACTCTCCATCAAATTATCTAATAGTTTAGAGGCTAATTTAAAGACCTTTTTTCCTTCCATATAGAATAAGGATTGCTCCACGGTCGGACTTGGCAAGCGTGTGCCGCCTGCATCAATTTTGCATATATTTGCGCCAATACTATGAGTTTCATGATGCGCTGAAAGAATACGTTCCCTACCTTCACTTTGTTCCAAAACACAGGCCGCTGCACCATCACCAAAAATAGTGCAGGTTTCCATATCCTGCCAATTAAGTCCTACAGAAGCGATTTCGCTGGAAACAATTAAGATTCGTTTAAAACGCCCGCCTGCAAGTAAATGGGAGGCAATATCTAGGGCGGTAATAAAACTGAGGCAGGTACTGTTTACATCAAAACAGGCAATCCCTGATGATTCTAGCCCTAGTTGTTGTTGAATTAAAGCGGCAGTGCAGGGAATAGCTTGCTCCCCTACGCCACAGGCACTGATAATTGCATCCAGATCTGTCAAGTTTATCTGAGCTTTTTCTACCGCAATACGCCCTGCTTGTGCTCCCATATAGGAGGTTGTTTCATCGTTAGCAGCAAAATGCCGTGAAATAAGGCCTGACTTTTTTTGTACACTTCCTTCAGCTAACTGAAGTTTTGCATCTAATTCGGAAGATAACACTTTATTTCTAGGTAAATAGCGACCCATTCCAATAATTTTTACGCTAGGCATTGGTTTAATTCCTTAAAAAATTAGCCTTGGGTGGAGGCACTTGTTGTGTAAAAAAACGATAGTCTTTAGCAAAAAACATACAGGATAGTGCATAAACGCCATAGGTAATAAATGGTGCGGCAAAAACATCGATGCTGTAATGAATATGTCCAATGAGAACAATGCAAGCAAAAAACACACTGGAAAGAAAACAAAAATAACGAATTTTTTTGTTATCCCAAAAAAGTAACATTAGCAAAAAAGGACCACCAACATGGCCTGAAAAAAAGAGATCCCCATCAAAAAGGAAAAAAGAAGCGAGATTTTCGGGAATGGCTAATTCATTCGTCGGAGCACCTAAATGAGTAAGACAGATAAATGCGCTGCGCACTAGAATGAACAGGGCGGAAGACTTTGTTACAAAAGGTATTTTTTCTGGGTGCAGGATGATATAGCTTGTAAAGCCGAGCCAGAAGAATAGAGCAGCATAAACATGGATAAATGTAACGTTGTGCATGGGCAAATATTGCAGTATCAGATCATCTACTTGTTGGCCTGCTACCTGTGATGCATAGAGTCCGGCTTGATTGGCGATAATAAAACTAAAAAGCAGTAGGGAGATACCCAGCAGGGTTGTCCAAAGGAAATGGGAGTCTTGGCAGAGCTCCTTATAATTTGACCATATGGTTTTCATTTATTTACTATCTCTTGATAAAGCGCTTCATAGCGCTCTATAGTTTGTTGAATGTCGTGTTGTTCCGCTAATTTTCTACTTGCCCTACCCATTTGATGGCTTTTTTCCGGATCAGTGAGTAGTTCAATCAAATATTTTGTGAGGGCGCTTACATCATTTTCTGCAAATAGATAACCATTTACTCCTGGGGTAACCAGTTCCGGCAGAGCCATAGCATTAACTGCCAGCAAGGGTAATCCTGATGCAATCGCTTCTAAGGCAACAATACTTTGTAACTCAACCGGGCAGGCGTTTACAAAACATTGGGCTAAACCGTGTATTTTGGGATAGTCATCATCAGTTAAATAACCGGTAAAGGTTACATGTTCTCTGAGTCCTAATATCTGCACTAGGTGTTCTAGACGACGGCGTTCTGCTCCGTGGCCTGTTAATACAAAATGAGCATCAACCTGCTGTCGGGCAGCCTGAAATGCATGCATAACCATAGATATATTTTTTTCCTGATCCAGGCGGCCGGTGTAAAGCAGGATGGGTTTTTCAGGTATGGTAAAGTGTTGGCGAATTTGTTGTGCATCCTGGCCCGGTTTAAACTTTTGTAAATCAACGCCACAAGAAATAGCATGTACTTCTTTTCTCAAGTGCGCTTTTTTGAGTAATTGTGCGGCAGTTTGAGTTGGGGTGGTTACGGCATCTACTTGAGACAACATATCAACAATAATGCGCCAGCAGGTGCGGTTAAACCAGGGTTCGAAACGCTTGGGTAGTTTTGTATAGTGGAAAAAATTTTCCGGCATAAAATGGTTTGTCGCCATCATGGGTAAGCCCATTTTCTTGCCGGCTCGATAACAAATTCCACCCAGAATAAATTTGCCCTGAATATGAATGAGGTCAGGTTTAAAGTCCTGAATTGCGTTAATCATTCCCTTCTTAATAAAAAAAGGCAAACAAACACGAAAGTTTTTATAGAGAAACACCGGCCAGGAACGCGCTCCATACAAGCGTACGCCATCGTATTCCTGGTAAGCTTGCTTTCCCGTTTTGGAGGGGCAAATGACTAAAACTTCATGGCCTCTTTTTTGTAGCAACGAGGCGAGGCGATGTGTGAAATAGGCTCCTCCATTTAAGTCAGGAGGATAACTGTCTAATACCGTGATAATTCTCATTAATTAAGCTTAACATTGACCATGGACCTCTATTGGCTCAATGTGGTCATTAATTGAGCTTCCATAATATAGGTATTTTGTTTGCAATGCAATTATTATTCGAGGCACCAAAAGCGAGGGAAATTTATTTTTTATACTTTTGTTTTTATTATCTGATTTTTCAATGCATTTTCTTATTAATTCGTGATAGATTAACGGTCATAAATTTATAAGTTGCAAAGGATTGTTGCCAGTGCTTGGTTTTAGATCTCGCCCAAGTGTGTTTATTGGGGTATTTACACTTTCTGTTCTGCAGGCTGGCTGTATGGTTGGGCCCAATTTTCGCTCACCACCATTACCACCAGTCAAGCAATATACTGAGTCGCCTTTGCCTGCTAAGACTGTGAAAACATCCGGAGCAGGGGGAAAAGCACAAGCTTTTATTAAGAATAAAGACATCCCTCTGTTATGGTGGGAACTTTATCAATCTCCTGAAATTAATCAATTAGTTAAGGCGGGTTTGGACAATAGCCCTACCTTGGCCTCGGCCTCAGCCGCGCTGCGTCAAGCGAGAGAAAATTGGCGTGCACAAGTTGGCAATTTGTTACTTCCCGCCATTAATGGCTCCTTTGGCGTAGAGCGTCAACGTTACGCAACCGCGCAAATTGGTACGCCTGGTCAAAGTTCTACGTTCTCCATTTATAGTACGGCTTTTAACGTTTCTTATGTGCTTGATGTATTCGGCGGGTCGCGACGAGAACTTGAATCGTTGCGTGCTCAGGTAGACTATCAACAATTTGAAGAAATCGCGGCACACCTTACATTGGCTTCCAATATTGTTACCACTGCCATAAATATTGCATCTTATCAAGCGCAAATTGATGCAACCCGTCGCTTAATTAAAATCGAACAAGATTTATTGAATATTTTAAACGCTCAGTTTAATGTGGGGGCGGTTTCTCGTGCAAATGTATTGACGCAGCAAACCTTATTGGAGCAGTCTAAAGCAACCTTACCGCCATTACAAAAAAACTTATCTTTAGCGAAGCACTCTTTATCCGTGCTGGTTGGTGAATTTCCAGAGGGAGCTTTACCTAAGCTTGATTTAAATCGATTAAAATTACCTACCGAATTACCGTTAAGCATCCCTTCGATGTTGGTGCGCCAGCGCCCCGATGTGCGTGCGGCGGAGGCGCTACTGCATTCTGCTTGCGCGCAAGTCGGCGTTGCTACCGCCAATCTTTTCCCGCAGGTCTCGTTAACAGGTAATGACGGTTGGCTTAATATTTCTTGGTCCAAACTATTTACTGGTCCAAACAATGTTTGGTTGATTGGGGCGGCTGTGGCGCAGCCATTATTTCGCGGGGGCGCTTTATTTGCCCAACGTCGAGCGGCTATCGCGGCTTTTGAGCAGGCGAAGGCTCAGTACCAACAAACTGTTTTGCAAGCGTTTCAAAATGTGGCTGATGTTTTAAGTGCTATAGAAACAGATGCACGAACATTACAAGCAGATATTCGTGCTGAAGATGCTGCACGCGACGCCTTAAAGTTGACGGTACAGCAATTTCGCCTTGGTGGCGTTAATTATATTAACTTATTAAATGCGCAACAACAGTACCAGCAAACATTGTTAAGTCGTATCCAGGCGCAGACTTTACGTTATACCGATACAGCCGGTTTATTCCAAGCTTTAGGTGGTGGCTGGTGGCATAAACCCTGGTGTGTAAAAGAATGTCTGTAAGTGTAGGAGACGTCATTCTGAAATGAGGCAGAGACCTTTACTTAATGGTCGTGAGGATGGCGTTTAAGATTTAGATACAAGTTAAGAGAGAATTTCTTGAAAAAGCAAATGACAATTATGTTAGTATCCTTGGCGATACTTTTCGGTTTAATTTTTGGCTGGAAAGCGTTTTCAGGATTCATGATGAGACGATATTTTGCGAGCATGGAGAATCCGATAATTACGGTATCCACCATGAAAGCTGAAAAGTCTTTATGGCAGCCAATGATGAAGGCTGTTGGAAGTTTACGGGCTCGCGTCGGAGTGAATGTTACGACTGAACTGGCAGGCATGGTGAAAACGATTTCGTTTACCCCCGGTGCTCAAGTTGAAAAAGGCGCCCTTTTAGTGCAATTAAATGCGGATGCCGAATTGGGGCAGTTGCATTCATTACAGGCCCAAGTTGAGTTAGCTAAAATTACCTATGAACGGGATAAAGCCCAACTTAAAGTTAATGCAGTGAGCAAACAAGTAGTAGATACTGATTGGTGGAATCTTAAAAATCTGCAAGCACAGGTAGAGCAGCAAGCCGCCATTGTAGAAAAAAAGACGGTACGTGCACCATTTTCTGGGCGATTAGGGATTAATAACGTCAACCCAGGACAATATCTTAATGTTGGCGATACGGTCACTGCCTTACAGGATCTAAATATAATTTACGCTGACTTTTTCTTGCCCCAGCAATCCTTGGCGGATCTGGAACTTGGGCAAGTGGTTTCCATTGCTGTCGATACCTTTCCAGAGCAAACCTTTAAAGGAAAAATTACGACCATTCAACCTCAAGTCGATGTTAATACACGTAATGTGGAGGTCGAGGCGACTTTGTTGAACGCTCGTTTCTTATTAAAACCTGGTATGTTTGTGCATACTGCCGTAGAAGTGCAGTCCAAGCGCAGCTACATCACCTTACCTCAATCGGCAATCAGTTTTAATTCTTATGGGGATATCGTTTATGTCGTTAAAGACAGTGGCAAAAAAGATGATAAAAACCGACCCATGCTTACGGTGCGACAGGTTTTTGTTACTTTAGGCGATACACGAGGGGATCAGGTTGCGGTTTTGAAAGGCATTACCGAGGGAGAAACCGTCGTAACCAGTGGGCAATTAAAGCTTAAAAATGGCAGCCGAATTACGGTGAATAACACCATCCAACCCAGTAATGAGGCGAACCCTCAGGTTACAAATAGACGCTAAGGATTGCATTTATGGCATTTACCGATATTTTTATTAAGCGGCCTGTATTGGCTACAGTGGTTAGCTTAATGATTTTGGCAATGGGGCTGCGCTCCCTGGGGTCGTTGCCTGTAATGCAATACCCCTTTACAGAAAATGCCATTGTTACAGTCACGACGACCTATACAGGAGCCAACCCGGATGTGATCGCGGGTTTTATTACCACTCCTTTAGAAAATTCGATCGCCCAGGCCAATGGTATTGATTATATGACCTCTACCAGTACACCGGGTACCAGTACGATTACCGTTAATTTATTACTTAACTATGATCCTTTAAAGGCATTATCGGACATTACCACCAAAGTAAATGCTGTACTTAATCAGCTGCCGAAAAACTCACAACAACCAGTAATTACGGTGTCTGTCGGGCAAACTATTGATTCGATGTATATTGGTTTTTTTAGCGATGAATTGCCGATTAATAAAGTTACCGATTATATCCTTCGCGTGGTTCAACCTAAGTTGCAGGCCGTTAATGGTGTACAGAATGCGCAAATTCTGGGAAATCAAACCTTTGCTCTACGTGCTTGGCTTGACCCCGTTAAATTAGCTGGTTTCGGGCTTTCGGCCGCAGACATTGGGGCGGCCTTGGCTAATAATGATTTTATTTCTGCTGTGGGTCGTACGGATGGGCAGATGTTTATTCAAAACTTGACTGCATCTACCGACCTTAACGATGTTGAGCAATTTAAAAAAATGATTATTAAGGCACAAAACGGCGCCATTATTCGTTTGGGGGATGTCGCAGATGTTGATCTTGGTGCCCAAAATTATAATTCATCGGTGAGTTTTGATGGGCAAACTGCTGTTTATATCGGGATTATTGTTGCTCCGTCCGCTAACTTATTAACTGTAATTAATGAAATAAGGAAAATTTTTCCAACTATTCAGGCGCAATTACCTCAAGGTTTAAATGCCAATATTGTTTATGATGCGAGTTTGTTCGTTAATTCGTCAATTCATGAAGTAATTCTATCTTTGATGGAAGCCTTCATGATTGTGACGGTTGTCATTTTTATTTTCCTTGGTTCTATTCGTTCCGTTATTATTCCCTTGGTTGCAATTCCTTTATCTATTATTGGCACCTTTTGGGTCATGCTGGCTTTAGGCTACTCCATTAATTTATTGACTTTATTGGCTTTAGTATTAGGGATTGGTCTTGTGGTGGATGATGCGATTATTGTTGTAGAGAACGTGCAGCGCCATATTGAGGAAGGACGAACTCGAATTAAAGCGGCATTACTTGGAGCAAGTGAATTAGCCAATCCGATTATCGCAATTACGGTAGTTTTGATTGCTGTTTATGCTCCTATTGGCTTTATGGGAGGATTAACGGGAGCTTTATTTACTGAGTTTGCCTTTACTTTAGCGGGGGCTGTAACCATTTCTGCGGTGGTGGCCTTAACTTTGTCGCCTATGATGTGTTCTAAATTTTTGAAAGTTGGAGATGGTGCAGCTAAAGGGCGTTTTATGACCCAAGTAGACCATTATTTTACTAAGTTAGAAAAAGCCTATTCACGTGTCTTAGTAAGAACGTTGCGTAATTTGCCTGTAGTACTCGTTTTTGCTGCGATTATTCTAGCCAGTAATTACTTTTTGTTTACGACTTCGGCATCAGAATTAGCACCGCAAGAAGATCAGGGGGTTATTATTTCGCAAGTAACTGCCGCCGCAAACGCTTCTTTAGCTCAAACACAGCTTTACGCGAATGCGGTCAATGCAATCTATAAAAAGCATCCAGAAACAGATCATATTTTTCAGGTGGATGGGGGGACTGGCTTAAATACGTCCATTATTGGTATGGTTTTAAAACCTTGGGATGAGCGTAGTCGTACCTCAAATCAGCTGCAACCGTTAATCCAAAACGAGTTGAATCAAATTGCTGGAGCCAAAATAGCTGCGTTTCAATTACCATCATTGCCGGGAGGTGGGAGTGGTTTGCCAATTCAATTTGTGGTTACTACAACTGAGCCTTTTGAAAATTTAAATGAGGTAATGCAACCGATATTAGAACAGGCACGTAGCTCTGGATTGTTTGCATACATTGACGTAGATCTCAAGATCGATCAGATACAAACGCGAATTAATTTAGATCGAGACCGAATCTCTCAATTTGGGTTAACCATGCAGGATATTGGTAATGTATTTGGTTCTGCTCTGAGTGAGGGATATATTAATTATTTTAACTTTTTGGGGCGTTCTTATCAGGTCATTCCCCAAGTGACACGGAAATCTCGTTTAAATCCAGAGCAAATATTAAATTACTACATTAGGACATCAACAGGAGAGTCGATACCTCTTTCTACCGTAGCCAGTTTGCAGCGACAAGTTGTTCCTGAATCATTAAATCATTTTCAGCAGCTTAATTCGGCAACGATTTCAGCGGTTGCATTACCCGGCGTTTCAACTGAGAAAGCTTTAAGTACGTTAGCGACCTTTGCGAATCAGAATTTACCACAAGGTTATTCCATTGATTACGCATCCCAGTCACGACAATATATTAAAGAAGGGTCCACGTTAATTGTTACGTTTTTCTTCGCGTTAATTATTATTTTCTTGGCTTTATCTGCATTATTTGAGAGTTTTCGTGATCCTTTGATCGTATTAATTAGTGTGCCTATGTCTATTTGCGGGGCTATGATTTTTGTAAGCCTTGGTGTGGGTGGTGCTACCTTGAATATTTATAGTGAGGTAGGCTTGGTAACCCTGATTGGCTTAATCAGTAAGCATGGTATTTTGATTGTGCAATTTGCCAATGAATTACAGGAAAAAGGGGAAAAGAAACTCGACGCAATTCGCGCCGCCGCCGCCATTCGTTTACGCCCAATTTTGATGACTACCGCCGCAATGGTGTTGGGGGTTATACCTTTAATTATTGCAACAGGGGCGGGAGCTCAAAGCCGTTATAATATTGGTTTGGTAATTGCGACGGGTATTTCGATCGGTACTTTATTTACCCTTTTTGTGGTCCCTTCAATGTATCTGTTTTTAGCTGAGGAGCATGTGGAAAAGGCCAGAGAAGAACATTTGGAGAACGAGGAGTCGCTGGGGTAGTGTTTATGTAAAATGACAGGATCCCATTTCGAGCACCGTTAACGATGTAGGCTGACTGTAACGCCCTGCATTGGGGTAGCAACAAATTGCATTTGCTGGGTTTTCAGCCCAGCTACATTATTGCAATGCCACAATCGTTGTTTCTGCAGCTTCTGCCAATGCTTCACTCACAGGGGGCTGGGTCGGTGGAATGAATAATCCAAATCTGACAATTAATGCAGTATCCAGTTTCTGTGGTTTATCCACCGCCTCATTCATATTCTCTAAGAAGCGCTTCCTTGTCGAAGTATAAAGATTTAATGTTTCTAACAAGGATAGAAAACAGGCTTTCAGATAAGCATAACTCAATGTATCCATATGCCTGTTTGGGGCGAGCAAGACACTTTCAAAGCGAGGTTGTTTCACTAGCGTCTTTATCTTTTCAAAACGTTTTTTGATTGATAAGGAGGCTGGCTCATCTTCCGTCATTTTCACTGGTTTTTTAATTCGTTCAGAATGTGCTTTGGGCACAGGTCCATGCGCTACATTTTCTTGAACAGTTGCCGCTGGCTCAGCGTCTGCATTAACGGACATGGGTTCATCCGCATCGTCCTGTGCATTTGTTGCTATCTCATATAAGTCATTAATTAACTCAGACTTTTCAGTTAGTGGATCTTTAAGTTTAGATTGAGGTTTTTGTACCGAACTAACTTGTTGTTCATTTTTCTTTTTCGTTGCATCGCTCAAATATCCTTTTATTTGTGCTAAAACAACCCGAACGCGATCAAGTTGTGCGTATTCTTCATAATGCTTCCGTTCAAACTCGCCGATTTTTTCTTGCAACTGTTTTTCTATGCTAAAACTAATGTCTTTTACCGTTTTTGCCTGCGTAATGATTTGTGCTTTAAACGTGAGTAATTCTTTACGTAACTCTTTGCGATACTCTTGATCGGTATATTGCAAACCAATATGGCGGTTACACAGTTTCTTCAAGTGCCTATCAAAGGTTTTTGTCGTGTATTCATGAACAAAATCTTGATTTTCTTTAGCCTGGACTTTGTCGATTCCTTTAAGTTGTGCCAGTTGTTCTTTTGCGGTCTGCAGTCTCATTTCATAGGTTGATAACAGACCAAGAACGTAATGATAACTGGCAGTAATCCAGCTCTCAATTTCAGTAAATTCAGGATCGTACGCATTAAGTGGTTCACTACATACTTTATCTAGTAGATGCTGGTCTTCATAAGTGCTTACATCGATGCTGACTTTCTTTGTATCGCGAAACTGAGCCAAGACGGGCAAGTTTTTCTTATATTGATCTTGCAGTCCCTTAACGCACTCCTCAAAGGTAAATGGATGGACGCTAATGGGTTGTAACGTTGACATGAGATCAGGATGTGCGTAGCGCTTATACTCTTGAACATACATGTATAAGGTTTCCAGGTCGGCATGCTCTTCTTTTACTCGTTCAATATTCTTTTGAGCCTTGGTAATTTTTTTATCGAGAATATTCGTACGCTCTTCTAATGGCTTTTTATCGCAGATTAATGCAACATGCACTTCAGAGGGTAGGTCAAGAGCCTCTAAGAAGCCTTTATAAAATTCATTCGTGATGCGTCTTAATGGTTCGGAGAGACTCCCGGGAGCTAATCCAAGTTTTGTTTCCCAATGATCTGCCTCAAGCAGCATAGGAGTAAATATTCCAGGTCTAATCTTATCTATATTATTAAGTGCCGCATCATGTGCTGTGGTGGTAAATTCATTGAGTTTTTGCATCAACTCTCTGTAAAGTAATAACATCTGCGGTGACTGTAGAAAAAGTTTAAAATAAGAATGCGAATTTTTAATCATTGCTTCTATAGTCAGTGTTGCTTGTTTGGCATTCTTGTAGAGGGTATTCAGTTCTTCAGTAGACTGATAATTCTTATTTTTTAGTGATCTAATGTGATTTGGACCAATATAAAAAGCATTAAGTGCAAACCACACCGAATTTTGTTGTACTGTTCCAGGTACGGGAATTTGCTCTGGTGCTGTTTGATATGCAAAAGAATGTCCCTGAATAACTGCATAAAGATTTTGAGCTTTACTGACTAACTCTCGAGTAATAAAACTATAATGAGGATCTGTAGTCAGTCGTTCACTGAGCTTAATGATTTCGTTGATATGGCCATAAGCTTGTAACAGCGTGCTAACATAATTCCATTTCCATAACTTGGCCATACTCTCTTCACCAATCGCGGAATAAGGGCGATGAAGATTGTAATCGTTTAAATTTTCTAATTCATGGGCAATCCCTTCAATGTGAAATAGACAATTATAGATATCTTTTATCGCGCGAACCTGCATGCTCTGGGCTAGCTGCTGGTAAGGATCCTCCATTTCAGGATAAGGAACACCTTTGGCTTTGGGAACTAATTGCTTGCGCATGGCTTCATTAAAGAGTGCCTGAATGCCATATAGCGCCGATCTAAATTCTGCGATGCCTTTAGAAATGTTCGTGTCTTTGAGAAGACGATAGGCTCTTTCTCCTTGCTTCAGGTTTAAACTGAGCGAGGCGGCTTCATTTTCTTTAACAAGTTTTTCTTGAGCAATACTAATATATTGTTGATTTTTATGATGCCAATCCATACTCACACTAGCAAAATAAGTTTCAAAATGCTCGTCTAGGACTTCGAAAAAGTCAACTGCAGGTATTGTTGCAGCGGCAATTTTTTTCTTCGATAACGCGTCTGCTAAGAATTTATCAAACGTTAGAATACTTTTCTTGCTGGCCTCGGGGGCGGCGCAAACAACATAAGCTTGAAAGACGTTATATAAATTGCGGCATTGAGTTTTGACTTGATCGTTTAATGCGTCAATATTTTGCGCTGAACCTTTGATATTATGGGCTCTTAGAAGGTCTAGAAATTCTGTTTCAGTAGCGGTTTTTTCCTGTGCCAAACGCATAAATTGTTGCTTCTTTTGTCGCCAGGTCTTTTCAATTAGAACAAAATGTTTTTCGGCATCTTTGAATAAACCAGCGACAGGTAGGTCGGTTACCACAACAGGATTATTCGATAATAAATCAACTAGAATATGATCTAAATTGAGCATCTCATTGGGTCTTAATGTTGAGGATGCTGCAAAATAAGGTTGAAACACGGCATATAAATTACGGCATTGTTCTTTAAGCGCTCCATCCAATTGACGTAGGTCATAAATGTTTTCGTGAAGGCTATGTTCTTGCAAGATTTTGCTAAATTCTATGTAGGCTTGTCGAGCGGCTTGAAAATTATTGTATTTATTACGATAGAACGCATACAGCTCAATAGCCTCATCAGCCGTTAGTTGTTCCGGGTTTGGAGTTAAGGCGTTAGTCTGAGTATTTTGTAGATTAGTCTCGTCAATATTATAAATGCTGTCGCTAGTACCATCATAAGGAAGTAGAGGGGCTTGGGCATTTGGACATTTTTCCTGGGAACTGTGGATTTGCAACAGTTTCATAAAATCATTATAGGCTTGGCGTGCAACTTGGAACTTATTGTGCTTATTGCGATACCATTCACAGAGTTCAAGGGTTTGATCGGCAGTTAATTGCTCAGGATTTCTCAGTAAAGTATGCTGAGTGCTATCGCTTTTTTCGAATTTCAGTTTTTTGGATTCTTGCTCGAGGAACGCGGCTGCGGCTCCTTCATCAAGGAATTTAGTTTGTTGTAAATCATAATAAGAGTCATCTGTCGTAGGCCATGTGGTCTGGATGGTTGACAGCGCTGTTGCGCAACTTTGCATCAAGAAGGTTGCGTCGACAATAGTGGGGGTGTCTTTTGTATCCACTATTCTATTTGCCAGTATTGCGGCAAGATATTGTTCAAACTTTTGTAAGTCCTCTTTGTGTGTTGTTAAATAAGGCAAATAAGGGCTTAATTTATTATAAAGGTTTCTGAGACGAATTTTGGTCTCATTGCTGAGCTGATTTAAGGTTAAATGAGTTTGATCTTCACGAGTAGCTCTTTTTATTAGTTTATTGAAGCTAATAAAATTTTTTCTCAGCGTGAGAAGTTGTGTTTTTTCAATGGTCAGTGGCGCTTCATCTTGTTTAATCCCTAGAGGAATTGTTTCATCAAGGGTGTATACATTAGTTTGTCGGTTATAGGGATATAAGGCTAATTGCGCATTTTTATACACAGAGTCAATCAGATCACGATTGAGTCTGATATGGAATAGTTGGGTTGCTTCATTTTTATTAATTAATGCAGATAGGGCTGCTCTTTTAGGCAGAATGAAGCTTACATGATCAGGGTCTAGTGCTCTGGTTATGAAACTCCATGGTCTCGATATATAGGAAGCCCAGGCTGAACGTGTAGTATATGATGACCAGGCTTTGGGACCAAGGAGGCCTGCGCTCATTTGGTCATTGAGGTCGAGATCCAGACGTTCTACATAAGGTTTAAATATTTTGTAATGGCTAATAAGTTGTTCTCTTACCGGCTCGGGTAATTGATGTAGACTCAAGTTTTGATGCTCTGCTTTTTCCAATTCATCGAAAAACGCGTCAATTGCATCTTGGGCTTGCTTGGTTTTATAGAGTGTTTTATTTGCAGTATCAATACGCTTATAAGCAAGTTCCAGTCTTAGCTCAATAAAACGTGAATCTTCAATTTGCAGTAGTTCTTCTCCTCTTGTTTTAAAATCAATGGCTTTTTTGGGAAGGTACACAAGCGCTTCATATAATTTTTGCGCATTAGCCATCAGAGGAGCAGATAATGTGCCCGGATTGAGCATACAATTCACTTCAATTTTATCTACTAGACCAAATAGTTTCGGGAGTACGTCGTATTTTATTTGAGATAATTTACCGCATACCACGTCTTGGGAAAATTCACTTAATTCCCCGACCTGTTCCAGGGTGCTCATTACCAGGGTAATTAGGTTACGAAGAATATGGATGTAATTTAAAAATTTAAGCGAAACAAGGATCTTATTCCCTTTTAAATTTTCTATGTCATTTAATAAATGAAGTGCTGCGTTTTGTATTTCATCTAATTTTTTTTGGTTGAGCTTTGGCTCATTCTGGCGAATTTCTGATGAGTATGATTCGATTTTCTCAGTTAGCTGATTAATATAACTGGGTAAAAGCGCACTAAATTCGGTTAGGAAATTATAATCGACATCTCCACCTAGAGGGCGCAACTGATCTACAGTTTTACCAGTGGCCTCACCGACAGTTTTGGCAATGGGATAGGGTTGAATCGCATCTTTTGTTGCTTGAGCATTTTTTTCAGCAAGCTGTTGTACCTGGGCTAAATGGGGCAGGATAAAGTCAAGTTCGTCTCGGAACATTTCTTTTAAATCCACATCCAAATGCGTGGCTAGGTAACTTGCTTCATAAGTTGTTTCAATGGTATTGCTAAGGAGTAATTGGACATTTGGGGTGGCTTTGCGTAAATCTCTAATATCAAGATGTTCTAAATCAATAAATGATAAACGAGCATAATAAAGCGCGTTGATTAGTTTTTTTATTTGAGTAATATTATCGGGTTCAAGTTCAAAGTCTGTAAAAGGAACGCCTGTGGTATTGATCCTTTCTTGAGCAAAATAGGGACGTATTTGCGGACTAACATGCTGACTATTAAGAGCGCCAAAAATTTGCGCGTAAACACGCTCTACATGTTTGGAAAGCATGTTTCGCTTGAATGATTCAATAACTCGTAGTTTTTCTTCTATAATAATCATCAGATGCCCTACATTATTAACCCCGCGGTAGTGTAATGCATAATACTTAAATTATTATTAAGAATGTAGGTTTTTTGAACTTATTTTTTTATAAAACTACTTTTACCGATAATTCTAACGTAAAATCAGCCACCTTATTTGTTAATCCTGGGTAATCAGTATAGGCACCTATGTTGATCGGTCTGTTTACCCGCTCTTTTGTTTTTTGCGTTTCTTCTAACATAGCCTTGACCTGTGCTCCATCAGTGCAGACAAAATAAACATCTGATTCCGGGCGGCGTAAAAATTGTGCTTGGAATGACTTAAAAACTAATGAGACCTTACATTGAGCAAGTTCCGCATGATAAAAACCATGGATTCCGCCAGCTAAGTCAGCGCCAACCGATAAGGCGCCAAAATACATTGAGTTTAAATGATTACGACTGCGTCTTTTTAGAGGGAGGCAAATAACAATTTCTTCTTCATCTATTTTAATTAGTCGAGGTTTTAAGTAGCCGATCATCGCGACTTTAAAATGACAGAAATACCAGAAAAATAATTTAAAACGAAGCGTACGGTTCATTCTTTCTCCTCCTTAACCATGCTAATGCTTTGGATAAGATAAGGGCTGCTTGATGGGGGTTTCGTTGCAATAACAATTACAGAAAAGGCAACCTTTACATTAATTTCTGGCAACAGGACTTCAGTATTGACACGTGCAAAATGGATTCCAGAGGCAACGCCGGAGTCTACGACCTGTGGTTCTATAAGAAAAACAGGATGAATGGACAGTTCTTTGTCTCGGATTGTCTGGGCATATCCCCCAAGAAATCCCTTAAGAGCATCCCATGCATTCATGGTAAACCCTGCTTTATGCTCATTGGGCTCCTCATCTATAGACTTATAATCTACACTTAAAGTGTTTAGTAAGATTTTTTTGGTCCAGGCTGTTACGGGCATGGGTTCCTTTGCGTAAAGATTGGGAGCCAAAATGAGAATGATTCCGAGTACAAGAGCCCTCATCACTAAAATCCTTTTATATTAACGAGTTATTAATTTAAGTGTAGCAGAAGTATCTATGGATACCCAAGCTACTTCAGATGCAAAAAAACATGCATTTTGCAGTATCTTGGATAGGGCATTAAAAATGTCTATACGCTCTGCAAATTTAAGTTCATAATTCATTTTTCTTTTCAGAATTATTAAACTAACCGATCGAATTTTATGCAAAATATCAGTATTCGTGGTGCACGAACCCATAATCTCAAAAATCTTGATTTAGACTTACCTCGAGATCAGTTAATTGTCATTACTGGTTTATCAGGCTCAGGCAAGTCCTCATTAGCATTTGATACGCTTTATGCCGAAGGACAGCGACGTTATGTTGAATCCTTATCTGCTTATGCCAGACAATTCTTATCGATGATGGAAAAGCCGGATGTTGATTCTATTGAAGGTTTATCTCCTGCTATTTCTATAGAACAAAAAGCGACCTCGCATAACCCGCGTTCTACGGTTGGGACAATTACCGAGGTTTATGATTATTTACGCCTGCTTTACGCTCGGGTGGGTGAGCCACGTTGCCCAACACATCATGTGGGTTTACATGCACAAACCGTCAGCCAAATGGTGGATCAGGTAATGACCTTACCTGCCGATTCCAAAGTGATGATTTTGGCGCCGGTAGTGCGTGAGCGCAAAGGTGAACAAGTGCAGTTATTCCAGCAATTGCAAGCGAAGGGCTATGTTCGTGCACGTATTGATGGGGAATTGTATGAGCTCGATTCGCCGCCAAAACTTGGTCTGCGTACGAAGCATACTATTGAAGTAGTGATTGACCGGTTTAAAGTAAGGCCCGAAATTGAGCAACGCTTAAGTGAATCTTTTGAAAATGCGCTGAATTTGGCTGAGGGGCTCGCAATCGTCGCCTCCATGGATAATCAATTTACCGATTTGGTATTTTCTTCCAAATTTGCTTGTCCTGAATGCGGTTATAGTTTGAGTGAACTTGAACCCCGTCTTTTCTCGTTTAATAATCCTGTTGGTGCTTGCCCTTCTTGTGATGGTTTGGGTGTGGATCAGTTTTTTGATCCGGACCGTGTAATTCATGATGCTACGGCCAGCTTAGCAGAAGGCGCTATTCGTGGTTGGGATAAAAAGACCAATTATTATTTCTCTATGCTGGAATCATTGGCACAGCATTATGGCTTTAATACGGACACGGCTTTTTGTGACCTTCCTAATGAGATGCAGGAGATCATTTTATATGGTAGCGGTCGTGAAGTAATTGAGTTTAATTATCATCGACCTAATGGTGGTTTTATGCTGAAGCGACATGCATTTGAAGGGGTCATCCCTAATATGCAACGTCGTTATCGGGAATCCGATTCAGGGATGATCCGGGAAGAGCTCGCTAAATATTTATCTTCGCGCCCATGCCAGACTTGTAGCGGTACGCGCTTACGTGAAGAAGCACGTAACGTGTTCATTGATGATAAAAATTTACCAGAAATTTCCGCTTATTCCATAGAGAAGTCGTATGAATTTTTTAAAAATTTGCGTTTAACCGGCTATAAAGGCGAAATTGCCGCCAAGATTAATAAAGAAATCGTAGAGCGCTTAGGGTTTTTAGTTAATGTTGGCTTGGATTATTTGTCTTTAACTCGTAGTGCGGAAACCTTGTCAGGTGGTGAAGCGCAACGCATCCGCCTCGCAAGTCAAATTGGCTCTGGATTGGTCGGGGTGATGTATATTTTAGATGAGCCTTCAATCGGCTTACACCAACGAGATAATGATCGCTTATTAAAAACGTTAGTGCATTTACGTAATCAAGGCAATACCGTTATTGTGGTTGAGCATGATGAGGATGCCATTCGTAGTGCGGATTTTGTGTTGGATATTGGCCCTGGTGCAGGGGTTCATGGTGGTGAAATTGTTGCCCAAGGTACTCCGGAAGAAGTGATGCAGAATCCCGCATCACTTACTGGGCAATATTTGTCAGGGAAACAGGCGATTGCTGTGCCTAAGGAACGTTTACCAGTTAATCCAGAGAAAATGATCCATTTAAAAGGCGTTAGCTGTAATAATCTCAAGCAGGTTAGTGTCAGTATTCCCTTAGGCCTGATGACGTGTATTACGGGTGTTTCTGGCTCAGGAAAGTCTAGTTTAATTAACGATACTTTGTATCCGATTGCTGCGAACCTGTTAAATCGAGCCAGCTTATTTACCCCTGGGGCGGTAAAAGAAATTTCAGGCCTAAATCTCTGTGATAAAGTAATTGATATAGATCAAAGCCCAATTGGCCGTACTCCGCGTTCAAATCCTGCAACGTATACTGGCCTATTTACCCATGTCCGCGATTTATTTTCCGGAACTCCTGAGGCAAGGGCACGTGGTTATCAACCAGGTCGTTTTAGCTTTAATGTCCGAGGAGGGCGCTGTGAGGCTTGTCAGGGAGATGGACTTATTAAAGTAGAGATGCACTTTTTACCTGATATTTATGTGGCTTGTGATGTTTGTCAGGGTAAGCGTTATAACCGAGAAACCTTGGATATTCAGTATAAGGGAAAAAATATTCATGAAGTTTTAGAAATGACGGTTGAAGATGCCTGTACTTTTTTTGCCGCCATTCCTGTCTTAGCTAGAAAATGTCAAACCCTGATGGATGTAGGCTTGTCTTATATTAAATTAGGTCAAAGCGCCACAACCTTGTCTGGAGGGGAAGCTCAACGAATTAAATTGGCTCGTGAATTATCAAAACGTGGCACTGGGAGTACTTTATACATCCTGGATGAACCAACTACGGGTCTGCATTTTCATGATACTCGGCAGTTACTCTCTGTATTATTCCGTTTGCGGGAGCAGGGGAATACGATTGTTATTATTGAGCATAATCTGGATGTGATAAAAACGGCAGACTGGATTATTGACTTAGGCCCTGAGGGAGGCAGTAAAGGAGGTCTTATCGTTGCAACCGGAACTCCAGAGCAAGTTGCCGAAAGCCCTCAATCCTATACCGGACAATTTTTAAAACCACTTTTGAACTCCAAATAGCACAAAACCCGTAGTACGTTGCACTAATACGGGCTGCATGAATAGAGAGTGTAGCCCATATTAGGCGAAGTCGTACTATAGGATGTTGCGGCACCTTCCCCTGTTATTTTTACTATTTTCAAGCTATAACTTATATAGGATATTTTTTATTAGGATGACAACATGGGTACTTTCTTTCTTGGGCTTTTAGTTATTATTGTTCTTTTAGTGATCTGGGCTATTGGCATTTATAACACCTTAATTCAGTTAATTGAGACAATTAATAACGACAAAAAGCAAATCGATATTCAATTAGATCGCCGATTTAAGGTATTCGAATCCCTAATTGAAGCCGTTAAAAAATACATGGATTACGAGAAAACGACTTTAAAAGATGTTGTCGCCCTACGTAATCAAGCGCAAGCAGCTAAAGCCGCAGGTGATGAGCAAGGGCAGATTGCAGCAGAGAATGGAATTTCTCAAATTGCATCGGGTCTTAGTGTGGTTTTTGAACAATATCCTGATTTAAAAGCAAGTCAAAACGTAATGCAGTTACAGGAAGAAATTGTTAATACCGAAAACAAATTAGCGTATTCTAAACAAGCATATAACGATGCAATTGAGCGCTATAATGCGAAGAAAAAGTCCTTCTTTGAATCAATGGTGGTGAATTATTTCTCCTCTGCGTTGAATAAAGATTTTGTTTACTGGGGGCTTCCTGAAGAGCAAATTCAGGTTAGAGAAGACTACACTGTAAAATTTTGAGATAGACTATGAGTCTTACTGACTATCATGGCAGTGCAGGTGACTGGCGCGAGCAAATAAGAAAAAACCAGCGTAAGACGCGTATGGTAATTGGATTATTTGTTGGTGTTTACTTTGTTGTCGGTTTTATTGCGGATATTGTAGTTTTGCAAACTATGTATCATGGTATTACCGTGCAACAAAGTATGAACGCGTTGATTCATTTTCGAGTGATACCCTACGCCACATTGCTCATGGTTGGTTTTGCCGCGATTTCTTTATTAATCACTTATTCGCTTTACGATCGTATCATGCTTTTAGGTACCGAGTATCGAGAGATCACCCCGCAGAACGCGCAAAATGTGCAAGAACAGCAATTATATAATGTGGTGGAGGAAATGACGGTTGCTGCTGGTTTACAGTATGTTCCCAAGGTTTTTATTATCGAAGCCGATTATATGAATGCCTTTGCCAGTGGATATAGTGAAAAGTCTGCAATGGTCGCCATTACCCGTGGGTTAATTGATAAATTGAATCGTGCTGAATTACAAGCCGTTATGGCGCATGAATTAAGTCATATTCGCCATGGCGATATTAAATTGACTTTAACCGTAGCTGTTTTGAGCAATATTTTGCTTATCGTGGTCGATGTTTTATTTTATTCAGTTTTATTTAGACGCAACGGCAATGATCGACGCGAAAATAATCAATTACTTATGGTGATTATGATTCTGCGCTATGTGTTACCTTTAATCACAGTTTTATTAACCTTGTTTTTAAGCCGTACCCGCGAATACATGGCTGATGCAGGTTGTGTTGAATTAATGCGTGATAATGAGCCTTTGGCTCGAGCTTTATTGAAGATTAGTTCGGATCATGAACAACATGCTGATTATTATTCGGCAGAATATGGAAATACAGCTCATGAGCAAGTTCGCCAGGCGTCCTATCTTTTTGACCCATCAGACATAACGCCTATTAAATCCTTAAGCAGTGCCTTTGATACCCATCCCTCCATAGAGCAACGTTTGCGTGCATTGGGTTTTAATCGTAAATAATTATCTTGATTTTCTTTCATTAGATTCCAAACCAATCATGTGTTGAAATTTTTAACAACAAACAGTACAATTTGGCAGCTTGACTTATTTGGAGTCTTTTTATATGCACAATACTCGCTTGGAGTACCCAGGGAATATTATTGGTTCAGATGAGGGTTTTGAAGGCTTAACGTCTCAGGAGTTTTCTGAGATTTTTGCTCGGATGTTTACTGAAGTAGGGGTGGGGGCTGTCTGTGGTGGTTTAGGTGGCGTCGTTAGTCAGTATGCCTACTCATTTTTTAGCCCGGAAATGGTAAGTAATGCCGGCGGCTTTCTTTCTTTTGCAGGGGTCGGTGCACTCGCCGCAATTTTAAAATGGATCCCTCAGCTATTAACCAAAGATTACTTGAACAATCACAATTATTTAGCCGAGCATATCAATCTGAAGTCGTTTATAGAGAACAGCTTGAATTTGGTCTATAGTTGTGCCGCAGTAGCTGCTTCGGCTGCTCTAATAGGTAGTCCGGTTGGACCTACAGTAGCATGTCTTATGCTATTTCCCACAATTACTTGGGTACTTACTTCCTTAAGTGACGGGCTCTCGGCATGCATCACAGCTCACCTTGCTTCAAATCCGGCTAAAATTGGCTGACATAGGAACCCTATAAATGAGCGCATAATGTGCTTATAGAGAAAAAATATTCTTCTCCCGAGATAACTTCGGCCTCAAATAGTTATTAATGGAGTGTGGCTCTGATTGCGCTACATTTTGAACGATCTTCTCATTTTTCGACTCTGAATGCCGCGAATAAGATGCGGCATGACGGCTGGTTGATAAAATGGGCGGATTTTTCAGCCAACAAATGCATCTGTGCGATACTGCAATCCTTAATGCGGATCTTTTGAACACATTGATTTACCAGCTTTTTTCCCAACTTCATCTTGTCTAATTCCCTATTTTTTGTTTATGATGAGGGATGATGATAATACCTTCTAGAAAAGGAATTTGGATGTGATGAAAAAGCAAGCAGTAATTCTGTCATTATTTTTATTAGGCAATGGGCAAATGGTATGTGCGGATGCTTTGTCCAGAACACGAACTGAAATGGCGGAGCAAACTAATGAAACCACTAGTAATGTAACAGGTTTTCTGAAAAAGATAACTCCGGAATTCCTTTATGGATATACTGATTTTCACTTTAAGTCATCTTCTTTAGGGAATCAGAATCGTTACAATGGGCATTCAAACCTTTATTCAGCCGGAGCGGATCATCTTTCCTTTGGCCCTAGCGTAATGGCGGGTGTTTACTATTTTCGAGTGGATACTTCGTTAAACTCTGCTTTTTTGTTAGCACCAAGTCCGCTGACTACGACCTCACAAAATATAAAAAATGATACGATTTTTGGTCACGTATTAAAGATTTTTACGCCGCAAATCTATTTGGATTTAGCCGCAGGTTATGGATACAACAAAATCAATAGTTACTTGACTGTTGCTCCAGGCTCTATTGATGAGTTGCATGCCTATGCTCGTAATGGTAGTGATAACTGGTTTGTTAGTGCTAATGGGATTTATAGAAAAAGCTGGCAAAAGTTTTTGCTGAGAGCGAATTTCGGCGTTTTATATAGCCAAATTAACACAGGAGCTTATGATTATAAATTCCCAACGCTAGACACCATGGTACCTATTCAAGCCTTAACGAATAAAGCAACCTTGTTAATGGAAAATGCGGAGCTTGGTTATTTTATTAACCCTAAATTAATGCCTTTTATTAATGGCGGTTTATTTCAAGTAGCTCAGTTTTCAAATAGTCGTCCTATTGTGAATTCTGCTATTGTGGTAAATGGTACTCTGCCTCAATTAAACATGAATAAAGACGGTTTTCGTTTGGGCGGGGGAGTTTCCTATACGTATAAGAATGTTACGATGCGTGTTGAGGAAAAATATTACAATGCGAGCAGCACATTCCATAGTTTCCAAACCTTGGCCGCTATAGAATACCAGTTTTCTTAGGCATCTTTAGTCAGCTGAAGTAATACGATAATCGCTCACCTGCTGCGGCTAGTCCGTGGCTCGTAGGGGGTTGGGTAAAACATGAGAGGATTTCTCAGCACGTAGCCCCTTTATTTTCATTTGGAGTGAACGGCTACATTCAATAGAAAGGACGAATTTTTGCAATGAATGCTCCGCAGTTTTTGCCCAAAATACTGAAATCCAAATTGACTCAATTTTCTCTTGGTCTTTTCTGTACTGCATTCATTTTTCTTGCTGATGTAATTCATCTTCCTTTAGTAAGTTTCCTTATTGACCAGTTAGATGATCGAATTTATGATCAAATTGTTCAATTAAATCGTCGTCCACATTTGCCTAATCCCAAAGTGGTTATCATTGATATCGATGATCGCTCAGTACAAAAGGAAGGAAGATGGCCCTGGCCACGTAATAAGCTGGCCGAATTACTTAACAAATTAAAGGGGGCAGGGGTCGTAACTATTGGTACGGATATGGTTATGGCTGAACCTGAGGTAAATTATGCCACGGGCTTAAAAGAAGAGCTATTGCCATTAATTTCGCAACTCCCGCCCAACCAACAGCAACTTCCCGCCTTATTAGAGGCGATTGCACCACAAGTTGATAATGATCGTATTCTTGCTCATTCTTTATTGGAGCATAATGTTGTTTTGGGGTTTTTGTTTCATAATGATCAAGTGGTTAAAAAGGGCGTTTTGCCCTCACCGCTAACCACTCAAAACAATGCCCTTATTTATCGAGGCGATATGCCTCTTTATCAGTTTTCTGGTTATAACGGTTGTTTGCCTTTGTTTCTTAATGCGGCGACTCAAGCGGGCTCGGTAACGAATCTTCCTGACTCAGATGGCTCAGTGCGCCATGGACTGATGATTGCTAGCTATGATAACAAACTCTACGCTACGCTATCGTTAGCAATTGCAATGAATTATTTGATGGTTGATCACGTCACCTTGACTACTACGGAGGGTGAGTTAAGTGGAATCCAAATGGGGGCTGTGTTTATACCAACCAACTCTAGAGGCCAAATTCTTATTCCTTTCTGGGGGCTTCCTGGGGCATTGCCTTATTATTCTGCAACTGAGATCATGCAAGGCAGTTTTAATCCTGATGAGCTACAAGGCGCAATTGCAGTGATTGGCTCCACCATGATTTTGCTTGCTGATTTACACCAGTCTCCCGTAGCTCAATCATTTCCTGGGGTGGAAATGGTGGGCAACATGGTGCAAGGCATAGTGGGACAACAGCTTGTTACCCAATATAATTGGCATACCTCAAGTGCTCGCTTGTACCTATTATTATTAGGATTCTTTTTTTCCTGCATCTTTGCTTTTGTCGGGGTTACAGGCATGTTAGTGCTGACCTTTATCAGTATATTGGCAACCTTGGCAATTTCCGTTTATCTTTTTGTCGCTAAAAGTTTATATGTACCCTTAGCCTTCATCCTGGTGCTGATTATTTTACAGACTGTGGCAAACTATGGTTATTTATTTATTATGGAGCGGCGGCAAAAGAGAAAAATCAATCAGCTGTTTGGTCAATATGTTCCTGAGCAATATGTTAAAGAATTAATTGATTCTCCAGAGCAATACAGCATGGATGGCCAAGAGCGTAATATGACCGTGCAGTTTAGTGATATACGCAATTTTACTACCATCAGTGAGTCGTTGGGGGCCTCTGATGTTAAGCGGTTATTAAATACATTTTTTACCCCGATTACAGAAATAATTTTCAGCTTTCGCGGTACCATCGACAAATATGTTGGCGATATGATTGTTGCTTTTTGGGGAGCACCCATGGTCGATGAGGACCACGCTTATCATGCGATCTTGGCTTCGTTAACCATGATAAATAGCCTGCCTGAAATCAATGAAAAAATGGTAGCAACGGGACTTCCTGCCGTAAATATTGGAGTGGGCTTGGCAACAGGCTTAATGAACGTAGGTGACATGGGATCTGAATTTCGTCGTGCATATACGGTTCTTGGCGATACGGTAAACCTTGCTTCGCGATTACAAGATTTAACCAAATTTTATCATGTGAATATTTTAGTGAGCGATGGGACTCGTGTTGCTGATGAGCGATTTGTTTGGCGACCCGTAGATAAAATAACGGTTAAGGGGCGTAAAACGGGATTGGTTATTTATCAACCAGTTGGTTTGCGTACAGAGGTTGCTGATGCGGTTGTGGCTGAGTTGGAGGAATACCAGGCAGCCTTAGATGATTATTATGCATGTAACTGGTCGTCTGCAGAAAAGAAATTTGATATTCTGAAAAGCAAATCGCCGGAAATTTATTTGTATCAAATGTATCTTGAGCGCATTAAAGTATTCCAGGTGGAACCACCTGCGGAAGATTGGAGTGGTATTTATGTTCATCTACATAAATAATTAATGTTTTGTTTATTGTACAGGGAAAAATATGAAGAGAATAATTTTAATCGGACTTTTATCCATGACGGCCCAGGTTTTCGCTGAGTCTGCGGCTAAGGTATTGTTTACACAGAATAAGGTTACTGCCTCTCATGGCGGTAGCTCGCGAACTCTTTCTCGTGGTTCAGCTTTGGAACCAGGTGACGAAATCGCTACAGCTGCGGGCGCTGCAGTACACCTTCAATATTCAAATGGGACTTTAGTGAATATTGGTTCAAACTCATCATATAAGATTCTCGCGTATTCTCCTAAGCAAGCTGGCGTGCAAATTAATGCAGAGTTAGCTCATGGAAAATTAGAAATTCAAAATGGTGGGAAAATTAAAGAAACATTAAAAACGCCTATTGTCTCTTTAGCTATTCTTGGAACCCATATTCGTGTTGATGCGACCCGTTCAGCGAAGGCGAATGGTAATCCTAAAAACAAGCAATGTGCTGGAGCGCGTGCCACCGAAGATACTTACGTCCAGGTTATCGAGGGATTAGTTTCTGCTCGCGATAAGCTTTTAAGGCCTGGAAAAAGTGTACGTGTTACCTGTGATCGTATTGTTGATGCACCATTCCCACCCGATGGTATTGTCAATTCGCCATTAAACTCACCAGGAAAAATTGAAACTATGGCTGGAGGGGCTGCTGCGGATACTAACGTTTCAGATGAGGGGGCTTTAATTGCGACCTATGTTGCCACGAACCAGGCTCCAGGTACTATTACAACCGGCAGCATTGATTCTATCCAGGCGGTTACTGCTGTGGCAGATATTTCCTTAGCTTGTAGCACTGGTTTACCTTAGCAGGTCTGGTTGCTTGCAACCAGCGAATTGTATAACCCGTATTACGACTTTCGTCGAATACGGGCTAAAAACTCTTCTAGTATGTTAAATCAATGTCGTCAATTGCGAACGAAGTGAAGCAACCCGGTACGGAGTTATAACGAGGTATCGTTCTGGGTTCTTTTATCAAGGCTTGCATGATGATGCTTACAAAGGTAACGCATACGGCCTACACTTATTCCCGTAAACCAACTCCTTTTTTTAATAAATACAGATTCAATGCAGTCAATAAAACAAGCATGAGACAAATGATACTCATTGCTAAGCCCATACCGACTTCACTTTGACCAATCATTGCCTGTCTAAGCGCATTAACCATATATAAAATTGGATTTAAAAGAGATACTTTTTGCCAAAAATTCGGCAACATCGCTGTACTGTAAAAGACACCGCCTAAATAGGTGAGCGGGGTGAGCACAAAGGTAGGGATGATCATAATGTCATCAAAATTACGGGCAACCATCGCATTCGTAAAGCCAGCTAAGGAAAATATTGCGGAAACCAGTAAGACCACCAATAAGGTCATGGGCAAATGACTTAATTGAATCGTTAGAAAAAAGCTAGCAATAAGATAAACTAAAATTGCAACAATTAAACCGCGTACCATGCCGCCAAAAACATATCCCAGCAACAAAAAGCTATCATGCATAGGGCTGATTAGCATTTCCTCAATACTTTTTTGGAAGCGCACGCTATACAGCGAAGACGATACGTTGCCATAGGAGTTAACAATTACTGACATCATTATTAAGCCTGGAGCAATAAACATGGGATAACTAACGCCCTGAATTTCACCAATACGAGGCCCAATTAGGCTACCAAAAATCAAAAAATAAAGAGTCGTAGTGATAACCGGAGGTAAAAATACCTGGCTGGCAATACGAAACATCCGTACAACCTCACGTCGTACAAGCGTGTATAAAGAAACAAGTTGTTTTTTAATGGCCATTTTTTATAAGATCCAAAAAGAGTTCTTCCAAGCGATTTGTTTTATTACGCATACTGCTAATGTTGATGCCGTGCCTGGATAAGATAGTAAAAACCGCATTTAAGCTGTCATGCGTATCAACACGAATTTCTAGGGTATTGCAATCAATAAGTGTGGCGTGTAAAGGGCTCACCTCAGGCAAGGCGTGAATTGGCTGCTCCGTATTGAAGATAAATGTTTGATGGCGTAGGGTTTGCAGTAAGGATTTCATGGAGCTGTTTTTAATAATTTGGCCCTGATCAATAATGGCAATATTTTTACATAGCTGCTCAGCCTCTTCCAAGTAATGAGTAGTCAGGATAATTGTGGTGCCTTCTTTATTAGTACGGGTTAAAAACTCCCACATACTGTGTCTGATTTCAATATCAACACCGGCGGTTGGTTCATCAAGAATTAAGACCCGAGGCTGATGTACTAGCGCTCTGGCGATCATTAAGCGGCGTTTCATTCCTCCAGATAAATGGCGGACAATTGAGTTGCGTTTATTCCATAATCCGAGCTGATTTAGAAGCTCCTCCGCTTTGGGCAGGGCATTTTTTCGGGAAATCCCATAGTAACCAGCCTGGCTTAATAAAACTTGCAGGCAGGTCTCGAAAATATTCAAATTAATTTCTTGGGGCACTAAGCCCAGGCATGATTTTGCTTTTTCAGCATCTTTTTCCAGGTCATAACCACAAATACTAATTGCCCCAGAAGTTTTCGTAAGTAAGGTACTTATTAAGCCAATCGTAGTTGATTTTCCTGCGCCATTAGCGCCAAGAAGGGCAAAAAAATCCCCTTTTTGTATCGTTAAATCAATGCCTTTAAGAGCCTGGACTCCATTGGCATAAGTTTTGGATAGCTGTTTAATGTCTAAGGCATGCATATAGAATTGTGGGAAGATAAAAATATCATTATACACAATAATCGCATAATCATGCTGGTAAATTCTCCTTTTGGGGAGGAGGAGTAAACTCCTCCTCCGAGCTCTTCAATTACAACTCTTCGAGCCTCTAGTTGTTTCATGAGTTGAGCGAGTAGCTCTGGAGCATTTTCTGTTTGCGGCAGTTATTCCCTATTCATTAAGGGATTATTGTTGGTTGTTTATTGTGCAATATTGGTGGGTCTTGTTTTCATCCAACCGGTGATGCTGTATCGTGTTTGATGGGTAGTTGCAACCTCGTGTGGTAATTCGCTATTAAAACAAATAAGTCGATTTCCTCTGGGGCTAACGTTTTCAAGTGGGTGGTTATTGGTATCATAAAGGATTAATTGACCGCCGTACTCATCTTGCCAGTCTTCATTTAGATAATAAACAAAGGATACTTTTCTGGTTTTTTGTGCTGCAAATTGGTCGATATGCTTTTTGTAAAAAGTACCGGGTTGGTAACTTGCAAAATGTGTTTCAAATTCATGTAAGCCAAGAAATAGATTTTGATTGAGAATTTGGCATAGCTGATGAATTTGACTTGCAAAAAATTGTATTGCTGGGTCTTGATTATCTGTTCCTAGCCATAAAATTTCATCGGTACGGATGGCATTATTTTGCTGCGAACTAACATTAAGACCAATTTTAGCGCTGCGAAATAAACCTTGCTCATATAATGCTTTCGCCGTAGCGCGAAGCGAAAAATAATAGTCTTGGGATAAGAACCCATCGAGGAGATGAAATCCTTGATTACAAAGATCATCAATAAGTCGCTCGGTATTTTGTAGCATTAGCGTCCTTCAAGAAGATATTGATGTTCACGCCACTGTGGCATAAATTGGCTCATGAACCCATAAAATCGTTTGTTATGGCTGGGTTCCAGGATATGAACTAATTCGTGGACCAATACATACTCCAAGCAAATTTGCGGTTTTTTAATGAGATTCAGATTTAACCAAATGCGTGCTGCATGAGGATTACAGGAACCCCAGCGTGTTTTCATTTTTTTGATGCCCCATTGCTTGGTTTTGACGCCAATAATTGTTTCCCAATGCAGAATGAGCTGTGGCAACAACAGTTCCATTTGGCGTTTGTACCAAGCATCAAGCAGTGCTTGCAGTTGTGCTGATGAACTATCGGGACGGGTGTAACAGTGTATGAGTTCATCTGCTAGTTGCACATGATTTGGGCCATGGTGCTCTTCAATGATTAATAAGTAATTCCTTCCCATAAAAGGTATTGATACACCCGTTTGTAAGGGCGGACTTTCTAAGGGGGCGCGATTACGAATACGCTCACGGTGCTCATGAATCCATGCTTTTTTTTCTTCCAAGGTTTTACGGATTAAGCGTTCACTATATTTTAGGGGGGCGCTGACCCGGACTAAACCATCAGGGGGATAAATGCGCAGATTCATGTTTTTTATGGGCTTTCTTAAGACTTCAATAGAAATGCCATCTAATTCGATAATCATACAACGGGAGAAGGAGGCTCGTTTTTCCCATTTTACTCTCTTTCTGTAGGGATACAAGGACTGTCTATATATTCACCATTAATGTTTAAGACCATATTTACATTAGCCCGTTGATAGCGGGTTAAAATGTCATATTGTTCTTTGGTAACGTAGCCGTATGAGTCATTGCAATAAACCAATGAGTGAGCGTAGGGTCTTGGTGCCACTTGGATGGGGATGTCACATTCCCAGCGAAATTGGGTTAAGTCACAGTTTGCAAATGCGGTTGGGAGAGGCAAAAGTGATAACGCGATTAGGAACAAATAGTTTTTTCTCATTATGCACCTTAAGGAATATATATATTTATTTTTTTTAAGTATAGGATAATAATCTTAAAAAGTTTGTTGTTTGCATGCAAGGATTGTTATGCTTTCTTCTAGTTCTGAATATCTTATGGCTCTGCGTGAACGAGATTTTCTTCTCTTTTTGGAGTGGCCTAATTTTGTTGCCAAAAAATATGGGAGACCTGATGAACCCTTAGGTGGTGATGCACTTATGGATTGCTTGGTTTTTGAATGGCTAAGTTATGGTTTTCGTGATGAAGATATCGAGCACATGGCTATTCTCTATGCTATTTCTGAATTAACTACGCTGTTGCATTCTGGTGTATTAATGTATCAATTAATGACAACCACCTCCGCGTTATTTTCATGCATGGCTTTTCACACGCTTCATTTAGATGACACGAATTTTCCTGTGGGAATGAATGAGCGCGAGATTTTTAAATTTATGGATGAAAAAACGAGAATTGAGGGAGGAAGTCCTACTCTTTTTAACGAGAGCACTAGCTTAGTTCGCCATGATTTTTTAAAACGTACTTCCTTGATTAATGAGTCGCAAGTATTTATTTCGTGTAAAAAAATATACGATATTAACTTTGTACTGCATGAAGTGAGTGAATATAAGGATAAGCTTTATCGAGAAGAAGATAAGGAAAAGGGCAATAGTTTGTGTTATACCCGTTTGGGAATTGTGGAGGCCTTTCTGTCTTATTTAAAGGGACAGACTGAGCTAGGGGATAAAGCATTATCCGAAATAAATAACTATGTGACACTGCTTCGTAAAGCCCAGCCGAAGAAGTGGGAGGAAAAGTATTTAGATAAGATTGCTCCGCCTTCATTCTTCATGCAGGTATCAAAGACCCTGTTAACGTATTGTGCGTTCTTTTTTTCTAAAATAATTCCTGGACCTTTGGGGGAACATAAGGCTGAAGCGACGCCTCAGGTGGGCTAATCTAGCAAGCGTTGGCATTAAATTAAGGACATTTTGTAATGATACGTAGGGTTGGACACATGGCCCAACATTGAGTTCTGTGGCTCGATGCGTTATTGGGGGGGCAACACCTACAACATATAAATATAATCCGTGTCTATCGCTTCATTGGCGTCTCATGAGCCAATAACGCGTCTTTATAATGTAAGGCATCAGGACTTCCCATATATCCACCCAAACCATTTTTCCCGACAACACGATGACAGGGGATAAATAACGCCAATGGGTTGCGCTTACAGGCTTGGCCGACCGCTCTAGGGCTACTTTGTAATATTAATGCCAGTTCACCGTAAGTAATTGTACGCCCGATAGGAATAACTAATAGGGCATTTAATACTTTTTGCAGATAGGCGCTGCCTTGCGGTTTTAGCTGCAATTGAAAGCGATGATTAGGGTTGGCGATATAAGACGCTAACTCGTGTTGAATTAAATCAGATAGAGGATGATTGATTGAGGGGCCTGAATCTTGAGTGAAAAAAGAGCGATAAACAAAATGCTCATCGAATTCAACTGCGAGCTTACCCCAGGGGGTAGGAAAGATAGAGACAATAAGATTAGTTGTCAGATTAATTTTTATCATACAACCACCTCATTTGAAGCATGTTGTGCAGACAAGTGAGATACTTGCATCCCTCTCCTGTGACAGGAAAAGAGATGCAGAGTGAATTAATCAGCTTTTTTAGTTGCTAATTTTTCTTTGATACGTGCAGCACGGCCTGCTAAATTACGTAGGTAATATAGTTTAGCGCGACGTACATCACCACGTCTTTTTACAGTAATACTGTCAACGATTGGGCTGTAAGTTTGGAACACACGCTCAACACCAACGTTGTGAGAAATTTTACGTACAGTGAACGCAGAGTTCAAACCACGATTACGCTTAGCAATTACAATACCTTCAAAAGCCTGTAAACGCTCACGGGTTCCTTCAATTACTTTCACTTGAACCACAACAGTATCACCTGGGCTAAACTCAGGAATTTCTTTACCCTGCATTTGCTCGGCATTTAGTTGGTCAATAATATTAGTCATGGACTACTCCTCAAATTGGTCTCCCTAGATTAGAGGCTAGGAAATACCGTGTTCGCACTTAAACTCAGCAAGCAATTGCTGGTCTGTTTTATTTAATTCTATTTTTTCCAGTAAATCTGGTCGCTTAAGCCAGGTTTTACCTAGAGATTGTTTTCTGCGCCACAATTCGATTTCTTTATGATTTCCGCCTAATAAAACAGGAGGAACATCTAATTCGTTAATCGTTGCCGGTCGTGTGTAGTGAGGACAATCCAGCAAACCATTCATAAATGAATCTTGTTCTGCTGAACCAAGGTGTCCCAAACTGCCTGGTATCAAACGAATAATCGCATCGATAAATACCGTAGCGGCCAATTCACCACCACTTAAAACAAAATCTCCAAGAGACCATTCTTCATCAACGTATTGTTGAAGAATGCGCTCATCAATTCCTTCATATCGCCCAGCAATAAATAGCAATGGTTGCGTGTCATTTGCCACTTGGTTTAAGTCGTGCTGGCGAATCACCTTTCCTTGCGGGCTAAGGTAAATCGTTTTGCAGTGACTTGGCATTTGACTACGAGCCTGCATAATTGCTGCTTGCAAGGGCTCATACATCATGACCATTCCTGGCCCACCACCGTAGGGTTTATCATCAACCTGCCGATATGGCCTTGAAGCCCAATCACGTGGATTCCAGTGCTCTATTTTAACCAAGCCTTGCTCTATAGCTCTACCCGTAATGCCATAATTTAAGGCATTAAGTATTTCGGGTATTAAAGTGATGACTCCAAGATGAAGCGCCACTTAAAAATCCAGGTCCCAATCAACAGTAATAAGTTGTTGGCTGAGATTAACATCTAATATGAATTGGCCAGGTAAATAAGGGATTAAATGCCTTTTTTCGCCTTGCACTACTAACACATCATTAGAGCCAGTTGGAATGATCTCAGTTACTTTACCAAAAGATTCTCCTTTGGAGTTCACTACATTCACGCCAATTAACTGATGCCAGTAATATTCGCCAGAGTCCAGTTCTTCAAGCTGTGCTCGCTGAACCGCGATCTCTACATTAGTTAGATGAGCTACAGTTTCTCGCTCAGGATAACCTTCAATCTGGGCTATGATGGACTTAGTTTGCACTTCCGCATTAAGCAGCTTAATTGGTTGCCATTTATTATTAATAAAAGCATGCCAATCTTCGTACCTCAAGATATTATCGCGTGGCTCTGTGAAGGAATGAACCGTAACAAAGCCTTTAATACCATGTGGGCGCCCAAAACGACCAACGACTATCCAGTTTTCCTGATTACTCACGTTATTAAGCAGCTTTATCTTTTTTGTTAAATTCTTTTACCAGTGCACTTACGCGATCAGATAATTGCGCGCCAACTTTTTGCCATTGGCTTAATTTATCTGCATCGATATGAATGCGCACTTCTTGTCCACGTGCTACAGGGTTGAAGTAACCAATAGACTCGATGTAACTACCATCGCGACGCTTGCGGCTATCAGTAACAACTAGATGATAAAACGGACGCTTTTTTGCGCCACCTCGTGATAAACGTATAACGACCATTATTTTCCTCTACTTTAGAGTGGTTACGTAAAAATGCCGTGTATTGTACGAAAATTAACTCGGCATGTGAAGTAATTCTTACGAATTATCTTAAAAAAATCGTACTGCGCTCATTTTTCTAACATTCTTCTTTAATAATTACTTAAACTCATCCGGGAACATGCCCTTTAATCCGGCCATTCCCCCCAAACCCCGCATCATTTTTTGCATGCCTCCAGGTTTGGTAAACTTCTTCATCATTTTTTGCATTTGTTCAAATTGCTTTAATAACTTATTAACATCCTGAATTTGGGTTCCTGAACCCAGAGCGATACGCTTTTTGCGTGAGCCCACAATCAATTTAGGGATACGGCGCTCTTTAGGCGTCATCGAGTTAATAATAGCAATTGTTTGAGCCATTGCTTTGTCGCTAACTTGCTTCATTGCTTGTTGCGGCATCATTTGGCTTACGCCGGGTAGCTTGCTCATCATACCGCTAATGCCGCCCATAGTGTTCATTTGTAATAGCTGTTGTTTGAAATCTTCCAAATCAAAGCCTTTACCTTTCTTTAATTTTTTAGCTAGTTTTTCACTGGCTTGTTTGTCTGCTTTACGCTCTACTTCTTCAATCAGCGTAAGAATATCTCCCATCCCCAATATTCTTGAAGCAACACGTTCAGGGTGGAAGGGCTCTAGCGCCTCGATCTTTTCCCCACTTCCGATAAACTTAATGGGTTGACCTGTAATTTGTTTTACGGATAGGGCAGCACCACCACGCGCATCACCATCCGTTTTCGTAAGAATAACCCCAGTTAATGCTAAGGCCTCATGAAATGCTTTCGCTGTGTTTGCCGCATCTTGTCCTGTCATGCTATCTACAACAAATAGAGTTTCTATTGGTTGTATTGCTTGATGCAGGCCTTTAAGTTCGGCCATCATTTCTGCATCAATGTGCAGACGGCCCGCGGTATCAATAAGGAGCACATCCATATATTGCTTTTTCGCACTATCAATTGCTTTCTGTGCAATAGCTAATGGTTGCTCATGGGCTTCCGCTGGGAAAAAAGCGACATCAATTTGCTCGGCTAATACTTTTAGCTGTTGGATTGCTGCAGGCCGGTATACGTCGACACTGGCAACCATGACTTTTTTATTTTCAGTTTCTTTTAGATAACGCGCAAGTTTTGCTGTGCTGGTTGTTTTACCAGAACCTTGCAATCCAGCCATTAAAAATATTGCAGGAGGCTGGGTTTTGAAATTGAGTTCGGCACGCTCACCACCCATGACTTGAATTAATTCATCATGGACAATTTTAACAAAGGCCTGATCTGGGTTTAAGTCGTTTAAAACTTCTTGCCCAAGCGCTTTTTGTTTTACCTGCTCAATAAACTCTTTAATAACAGGTAAGGCAACATCTGCCTCAATAAGTGAGAGTCTGACTTCACGTAAAGCGCTTTGTACATTCTCTTCTGTTAAGCGACCCTGTCCACGTAAATTTTTAAAGGTGCGGGTCAAGCGTTCGGTTAAGGTGTCAAACATGGTGATGGTACCCGAAAAAAATAGTCACTATAGCACATAGAGATTATATTTTGCCAGTCTGGAATGTGCTTGCTCGTAGTCGCTTAGATGGGGTATGTCATCCTGATGAGTTTAAGACGAAGGATCTCCTGAATGTGACACAATATTAATTCCATGCCACATCTAGGAGATCCTTCGTGGTACTCGGTAGGACGTATCCCGCTATTACGCATTATTATAGTTCTTTATGGAATTGTTTCTTTCATAAAGAACGACAAAATTGCAGAGATTTTCTATTTAAATCGTGGTATTTTAGCCCAGCGACAATGTTTATTGTTCTCTGTTCGTATTTTTCTAGGTTAATAACAGGGGATTTTGTTTATTTATTACGCTATTATTAAGGGTTTCTTAAGCTTTAGCCTATATAATAGGAGCTTCTGTGGGCCTAACACTGCAACGAAGGAATGCGATGAGCAATAAAAAACACTCACTAACTATTTTTAGCTTGACCATGATTACGGTTGGCTCTGTAGACAGCATCCGTAATTTACCAGCTACCGCTTTATTTGGCAGCCAACTTATATTTTATTTTGTTTTAGGCGCGCTATTTTTCTTGATTCCTACGGCCCTTGTTTCTGCGGAACTTGCTTCAGGCTGGGCTAAGCAAGGTGGAATTTATATTTGGGTTAAACAGGCATTTGGCAAAAAGATAGGGTTTTTGGCCATTTGGTTGCAGTGGATTGAGAATGTAATTTGGTATCCTACCATCTTATCTTTTGTTGCAGGCACTATTGGTTATTTAATCAATCCGGCCTTAACCAGCAATCCATATTTTCTCTGGGCCGTCATCGTGAGTTGTTTTTGGGGGGCCACCTTACTTAATTTACGCGGCATGAGTTCCTCCGCTATGTTTAGTAATCTGTGTTCACTGGCTGGTTTATTATTGCCTATGTCTCTGATTATTGGCTTGGGCGTGGCTTGGATTGCTCAAGGAAATCCATTGCAAGTTCAATTTGATGTACCCAGTATTGTTCCCCATTTATCGGATCAATCAATGTGGGTATCCTTAACGGCAATTATCATGTCGTTTTGCGGTATTGAGATTGCAACGGTTCATGCAAATGATGTGAAAAATCCACAAAATGCCTTTCCTAAAGTTTTGGTTTATTCCGTAGGAATTATTTTAAGTACGCTGATTCTGGGCTCTTTAGCAATTGCCATTGTATTGCCACAAAATGACATCAATTTAGTTGCTGGAATTATGCAAGCTTTTGAAGCGTTTTTCTCCAGTTATCATATGACCTGGATGATGCCTGTGGTTGCCGTCATGCTGGTGTTAGGTGGTCTTGGTGGGGTGAGTAATTGGATTATCGCACCGACGACAGGGTTATTAGTTGCCGCGGAAGATGGTAATTTACCGAGCGCATTCCAAAAGACTAATGCGAATGGTGCACCAGTAGTAATGTTATATACCCAAGCAACGATTGTAACATTGTTATCGGGTCTGTTCTTATTTATGCCCAGTGTTAATGGTTCTTATTGGTTGTTAACTGCCTTAGCGGCACAGCTGTATATGTTGATGTACTTCATTATGTTTGTTGCGGCGATTAAATTGCGCTTATCTGAGCCTGACCATCCACGTGCATTTAAGATTCCCGGGGGAATGTTTGGAATGTTATTTGTTGCTGGGGTAGGTATTATCGGTGTATGTGCTACTTTAGCCGTAAGCTTTATTCCTCCCGATGGGATTGATGTCGGTAGCTTGGCGCGTTATGAGTGTACCCTGATTTTTGGTTTGCTCTTGATGTGTTCCCCGCCGTTTATTAGTTCTTGGCTGCAGGCCAAAACTCCCGATATGGAGCCGGCCGTTTAATTTAATCGGCTCCTCCGCGCTTTCTGCCGCTAAGTTAGGATTGTAATCCCTGCGCAGGCGGGGAGCGCTAGCATGATTTTTAATGGGCCATGTCCCAATCTAGGCGCCAATAAAATGTTAACCGAAACCAAGCAATTATTAAAAAACCTAACGGCAAGACTACCTGAACTTGAATGGAAAGTTGGAGAGCTCGGGGGGGCTTTTTCAAGCCATAAATTACCTCGTGGCTTATTCCGCACGGTTAGCCCAAGTGGCGCTGCATGCATTGCTGAAATAAAAACGGACATTCAAAGCTTATCTATGCAAGAGGGGAATAGCGCCTCTTATCTTGCAACGCGAATTCAACAAAAAGTAAATGTCTTGGTGGCTTTATGTCAAATCCACAGCCGTCATCATAAGCCAGAAGATAAAGCTTCATTTGGCATCAAAATGTTAAGTACCAGGCAACAATGGATACAAACTCTTGAAACCGACATCCAGACTTTGGAAAAACAACAGCAGGCAATGACTAAGGCATTAGAGCAAATGATGCGTGGCCAGAACGCTACCGCAATTTTGCAGTTAAAAGCAGAATTGGGTGAACTAGAGCGCCGATTAACCTTGGCTAAGGAAACCTTCAATAGAGCCACTTCTTAGTCTTTTGTTCAAGGCTGGAATACGGTACATTAAGTGGTGTTTTTCATAGGCTATATAAAAGGAGTTTTACAAATGTCAGGAAAATTTTCTCAAGTTACCAAAGATATCACTACTCAATTAGCGAAAATGCGTAAAGAAATGCCAGACGTTATGACTGGTTTTTCTGCTTTAGCACAAGCATCGTCTAAAGAGGGCGTATTAGATAAAAAAACTAAAGAATTGATTGCTATGGCTTTGGCTGTTGCTAATCATTGCCCTGGTTGCATTGGTTTTCATTCTCAAACCTTAGTTAAGTTACAAACCTCAAGAGAAGAGCTTCTCGAAACGTTAGCTATGGCCATATACATGGGGGGCGGCCCATCTTTGATGTATGCGGCTGAAGCATTAGAAGCATTTGAAGAGTTTAGTGCTTAAAGTGAAGTAGCGGCTCCCATTTTTGATGTTTGCTGGGCTTAACAGCCCAGCAAACGTGTCTAACACCATTACATTAACGATCAATTCAATGCCTGTTGCAGCTGATTTGCCTGAACTTGTTGTTGTACTGGCTGTTGAGGGGCTTGCTGTTGCTGTGTAGGTGGTTGTGCTTGTTGTTGACCACTCCAGGCAGCAGCAACTAAATCCATTTCTGTTTTAGCAGCATTTGTTTGGCAGGAGTATTTCTTTGTTATTCCTAACCAGGCAACCTGAGAGACTGTCATTGAATCCTTATCACTTTGTTGGCTGGAAATTTCATTGTAGGTTTGCTGAATAAGATCATTTAAGGCGAGTGGATTTAATTGCACACTAGGGGGTAGGCAAAAGATAGGGTGCCCTTGGCTTTTTGCGGTTTCGTTCGCTTGAATCAAGGTTTCTTGAATACTTTCGCTGGTAATCATTAGCACATGGCGCGCTGATCTCGCCCAAGCTTGAGCTTGAGGATCCGCTTTCATTTCCATTTGCGGAATATTATTGGCAATGTCCATGTAATTTCTAATCGTATCTGCATTGGCATAATTTACAAAAAAAATACAACAGATAAAGAATAAGCGCATAGTTAGTTCCTTAAATTTTAACTTTAAATACCATGAGGTTTAATTAACCCTAGTTTAAAAGCGATTATCAAAAAAATGAATAAACTCAATGAGATGGCGACTCTAATTGTTAATGCTTTTACCGTTCGCTTGGTATTTCCTGAGTCACGAAGTAAAAAAACAAGGCCGCTGGCTAGTGAACCTGCGATAATAATCATGGCAAAGATGATGATGATTTTGGTGATCATTTGTTATACTCCCGGAACTGCCGATCAAATCTGAAAAAATTTTGAGCAATTAATAAACTATGCCTAGTGTACCCTTTTTTAAATTTCGTTTCACCCCAAGTTGGACAATGGTTTTTCTAACCTTATTATTCGTGGGGCTATTTCTGCGTTTGGGCTTTTGGCAGATTCATCGTGCTGAAGAGAAAGAACAAATGCTTGCGGCTGAAAAAAGGCAGGCGAGCCTAAAACCAGTACTATGGACCCCAAAACAAAAGTTGCCATTACAATACACTCCGATTAAAATAGCGGGGCGTTATTTGCCAGAAGTATTTTTCCTCGATAATCAGCATCACCAACATCAGTTTGGTTACCATGTTTTATCCCCATTAGAACTTGCAGATGGTTCTGTTGTGATAATCGACCGAGGGTGGATTCCAGGCGATATGACCCGGCGTATTTTTCCTAAAATTACGGCACCTAAGAATCTAATTCAAGTACGAGGAACGACATATTTTCCGAGTAAAGGTCAGTGGGTTTTGGGGCAGGATTATGAAAAAAAAGAGAATAGCGTCGTAATTCTTGAGCGTTTAGACGAACAATTGTTAAGTCAACTTTTGCAAAAATCAGTCTATCCGTTTATTATTCGCCTTGACAAGCAAGATACACATGGATTTGTACGAGAATGGGCAACGGTATCCATGCCTCCGCAGCGACATTTGGCTTATGCATTGCAGTGGTTTGCTATGGCTTCGGTTATTTTAATTATATTTGTAGCATTGAATCTGAAGAAACGAAATGAAGACACAGTCCAATAAATATTATGTTGTATTACTACTAATTCTTACGTTCGCCGCACCAGGTATTGCGGCTTACGTTTTTTATCAACATCCAAGTTGGCTAGGTTCTACCCGAGTAAATAAGGGAACCTTGCTGAGTCCGCCGGTTGTTTTAAAGGCCCTGGAGGGCGAAAAAAAATGGCGTATTGTATTTTGGGCGCCTAATGCATGTGATTCTGCCTGTAAGAATCAATTAGAGACTTTAGCTAAAGTACGTTTGGCTTTGGGGCGTAAGCTGTATCAGGTTGATCAAGTACTTGTGCTTGGTGATAAAGCCACCACATTATCAGCTGAAGAACAATCTGCACTAAAAGAAATGCAGTTTCAAGTGGTACAATTGTCCGCTGCTGAGGTGCGTGCTCAGGAATATTTACTCGCTGAAGCAAAGATATTTTTAGCGGATCCTAATAATTATTTAATTCTCAGTTATGCCTCATTGGTTAAACCAGATGATGTGTATAAAGATTTGAAATTATTGCTCAATACAACAGAAAAGAATGGTTAATTGAATGCACAATAAATTATTACGCGTTGCAGTAACTGCTGCAGTACTTTTATCGTTGCTCGTGGTGATGCTTGGTGCATATACACGTTTGACTGATGCTGGTTTAGGTTGCCCAGATTGGCCAGGATGTTATGGGCGAATGGTGCTGCCAAGTGCTAAATCGAGTTTGCAAGAGGCGCAAACGACCTATCCACAGATTCCTATTGAATCAAGAAAAGCGTGGACGGAAATGGTTCATCGCTATGCAGCAGGAACTTTGGGTTTGTTGATTTTTTTTATTGGCTTTTCAATGTTGCGTAAGCGTCTGCAAGGCTTAAATTTACCTTGGCATTTGCCCGTTGTTTTATTGTTCCTCGTCATTTTTCAAGCGGCATTAGGGATGTGGACTGTTACTTTAAAATTATTGCCTGTTGTGGTTATGGGGCATCTTTTAGGCGGGATGCTGATTGTTGCCTGCTTGAGCCGTTTGTGTTTTCAGGTTAGTCCCTTAAAGGGAGAGGATTTGCCTCAGTGGCGGCCTTGGCTGCGTTTGGCAGTTATCCTCGTATTTTTCCAAATTGCACTCGGTGGTTGGGTAAGTTCAAACTATGCGGGTATTTCCTGTGTTGGTTTTCCTCTGTGTAATGGGGTTTGGCTACCTGAGTTGCATTTTGCTCAAGGCTTTAATTTATTTTCTCCAGTTGGGGCGAATTACCAAGGTGGTTTATTAGATCATGATGTTCGCATCACGATTCAATTTATTCACCGTATTGGTGCGGTAGTGACCGCAGTTTATGTATTAGCACTCGCTGTGTTAGTTATGCTTAAAGCCCGTTTTAAGTATTTAAAATATGCTGCCTTAGCTATGTTTTTATTAGTGCTAGTGCAGTTTACTTTAGGAATTTTGAATGTGGTTTATTTGCTGCCAATTACTGTGGCAGTTGCCCATAATGGTGTTGCAGCGCTTTTATTGGCGACGGTCTTTAGCTCACTTCATTTGACACGTAAAGGGCAGGAATAATGCAGACAGATCAAACAATACAAACACCAATCGCCTGGCGCGATTATGTAGAACTATGTAAACCGCGTGTAGTGATGTTGATGTTGCTCACGGTTCTTGTTGGTATGTATCTGGCGGCACCTGGCTGGGTTAATTGTGCTTTGTTGCTAAACTCTTTGGTGGGTATTGGCTTATGTGCGGGGAGTGCTGCTGCAATTAATCATTTAGTTGATCGACGCATTGACTCAATTATGGCAAGAACTAAAAAACGTCCGGTTGCACATGGGCGAGTTTCTGTTCACCAAGCCGCTTGGTTTGCTTTAATTATGGGCGTCTTGGGGCTCACTGTTTTAGCGGTGTTTGTAAATAAATTAACCGCCTTATTAACATTTATCACGTTGATTGGTTATGCGGGTGTTTATACAGGTTATTTAAAGCGTGCTACGCCACAAAATATTGTTATTGGTGGCTTGGCTGGAGCAGCACCTCCTTTGTTAGGATGGACTGCGGTAACCAATCAGTTAGATCCTCAGGCTTTATTGTTGGTATTGATTATTTTTACCTGGACACCACCCCATTTTTGGGCTTTGGCAATTTATCGCCATGAAGAGTATCAGAATGCAGAAATACCCATGTTGCCGGTAACCCATGGTATTCAATTTACCAAGTTAAATGTTTATTTATACACCATCTTACTTTTAGTAGTGAGCGTTTTACCCTTTGTAGTGGGTATGAGTGGCCTGTTTTATTTAGCAGGGGCCTTAGTACTTGGAGCCCGGTTCTTATTTTGGGCGCATAAATTATATCGTACGGACAAGCCCGTAGTGGCGATGCAAACGTTCCGATTTTCGATTGTGTATTTAATGTTATTGTTTGTATTTTTATTAGTGGATCACTATTTGTAGGGGATGAGAATGAATTTAAAGACTAAGGGCATTACCTTTACGGTGGTTATTTTGTTGGCATTGGCAGGATTATTTTCCGGTATTTTTGTCGGACAGCATATGCACTTTAAGAAAAAAATTGATGCTGCTAATTTTCATGGAACTTATTTAGAGAATCCAAGAACGGTAAATCAGTTTAGTTTGACTGGCACGGATCAAAAAGCTTTTGATAATGCCAGCCTGCAAGGTAAATGGACGGTGCTGTTTTTTGGTTTCACTAATTGCGGTTACATTTGCCCTACTACCTTAGCTGAGTTAGGTAAAATGTATCGTATTCTTGAAGACAAAGGAGTGAAAGACTTACCTCGCGTGGTAATGATTTCAATTGATCCAGAGCGTGATGATCAAGAAAAATTAGGCAATTATGTTTCTTCGTTTCATCCTGATTTCTATGGGGCACGAGGAGAGGAAGTATCGATTAAGGCAATGACTCGAGAAATGGGAATTGCTTATGCCAAGATCATGGAAAGAGATACTTCAGACCCGAAAAGTTATGACATGCAACACAGTGGTGCTTTGATGTTATTTAATCCTCAAGGGGAATTAAACGCATTTTTTACCACACCACATCGTGCTGATTTATTAGCAAAAGATTACATACAATTGGTTTCTTAAATAACCAATTAATTAAGCGCTTTTATTATGGCAAGGAAGTAATTCCACTTAAGTTAAGGAAAACGTCCCCCTACGTTCGGGCGGACGCTTTAACTTAATGGCAGTGAAGCAAGGAGGGCACTAAGAGCTGCTTGGATGATCTTTTTCACCCTAGAGGTGGGAGGAGATTTTCCAATTTATAGGCTAGGCTTTAGATATACTCATAAAGCATAAAAAATAAAAATAATTGAGGAACAGCATATTCATGAAAATTGCAATTTTGGCCACGAACCCACAGTTGTATTCACATAAGCGCTTAAAAGCAGAAGGGGAAGCTGCTGGCCATGAGATTAAGATTATTAATCCCTTATATTGCTATATGAATGTGGCTGCATCTTGCCCTAAAGTTCATTATCGGGGGGGTGCTCCTTTGCCTCATTTTGATGCAGTTATTCCTAGAATTGGCGCGTCAATGACTTACTATGGTACGGCTGTTTTACGCCATTTAGAAACCATGGGCATGTATACAGTTAATGAATCTATTGCCATATCGCGTTCACGGGATAAATTTCGTTCATTACAATTATTGGCGCGCAAAGGCCTACCTATGCCTTTAACCAGTTTTGCTCAATCTCCTGATGATACTGAAGACTTAATTCGCATGGTTGGCGGAGCTCCTTTAGTTATTAAGTTATTGGAGGGCACGCAGGGGAAAGGGGTGATTTTGGCTGATAGCCATCAATCAGCCGTGAGCATTATCAACGCATTTAAAGAAATGCATGCCAATATTTTAGTGCAAGAGTTTATTGAAGAATCTCGAGGCACGGATATTCGTTGTTTTGTTGTTGGTGAAAAAGTGGTCGGAGCGATTAAACGCCAAGCCAAAGAAGGCGAGTTTCGTGCCAATGTACACCAAGGCGGTAATGCGTCTAAAGTAAAACTTACTCCTCAAGAACGAGCTATTGCTGTGAGTGCCGCAAAAACGATGGGTTTGAAAGTTGCTGGCGTGGATTTAATTCGCTCTAATCATGGCCCATTAGTTTTAGAAATCAACTCCTCACCAGGCTTGGAGGGCGTTGAAAAGGCAACAGGGGTCAACATTGCCGGAAAAGTTATTGAATATATTGAAAAACATGCAAAACCAATGAATTTGAGCCATCGTTTTCATGGTTAATTTGCTTTAACTTAAGACGTACCCGTATCACGCTGTGCTATACGGGCTACGTTTCCTCCGCAATACCAGCTTGGTTTATCTTACTGCCGTGATGCGTGCAGAATCCTCTTCTTCATTGCCGAGCTCTTTGTCGGCCTGTTCTGCTCTAATGCTTTGCAATCGGCATCTTAGCGCGCGACTATTATGGCAGTTGGCTTGTTCTGTTTCTGAGGCTGGATTATGAGTTTCTAACTCGTGACTAACCTTATCAAGATTAGCTAATACTTTATCAAACGCTTTAATTGACCAACTGACCGATAAAGAGGATGAGGTTTTTGCGGTCTTTAAATCATCAATAGCTTCTTGGGTTTTTTGCTTTAAGTGTGCGATTGCCTCATGACTGTTTAAATCCCTGGGATTGAAATGCGCTATTTCTGTCAAAAGTGCTTGACGTTTGATGAGCTGGCCGACTCGGTCTGGATTTGGATTTTCTTTGTTCAATTCTTTTTCCAGTTTTGCTTCGGTTACTGCCAGGCGTTTAACAACTTGTTTTTGTGCGATGGCAAAACCGAGCTGGGCTGAGGTAATGATAATAGGTTTCGCATGCTCCTTATAATAGTCCATCAGTGCCGGTTTCTGCGCTACCTCGGGTAGAGCAAGCCATTTATCGTACACTGATTTAGAAATAAGTGTTGTCCCCTCATCGTTTTTGGCGGCAGGAAGCCAGGGGCCTTTTGGATTGCTGGGATCGGGTTTTAACAGAAGTAAATCATTGGTGATCACCATGCTTAATTTATCTTTACTATACTTGTTAAACCAATTTTCGGCACTTTTTGAGCCTGATTTACCTGCTCCAAATCCGTTAGCACCATATGCTTTAGATTCGCATATATCGTCTTTTGATATATTTAGGTCAATTGCTTGGTGTTTATCAAAGTCTTTAGTTTTCCAGGCTCTGCGAGAGCCCATAAATCCAACGGTCCTTTTAAATGTTTCCTCATCTGCTCCTTCCACGCGAGTAAAAATTTGTTTGGTATTTTCAAGCGCATCAATTCGTTTCATCAGACCTTTTATAGGACTGAGTGGAATAACCCACTTTGAAAAGGTTTCAGGAATAACTACACCAATATCTGGAGTAGCAAATGCTGCGGCTTGCACATAGCGTTTTGTTTTCTCTAAAACTTTACTTTTACTATGTAAGTCCTCAATACCTGTGTACCCTTGGTTAAGCGCTACCTGTACTAATAGTTTGCGCATTTGAGATACTTCACGAACAATACCACCATCTGCTGCAATTACGTTATTACCACTCATATCCTGATCATCAGTAGGTAAAAAACGGTTGGCGGTTTTCAGCGCATTTTGGGCGGCATGAGATTTCCCACAACCAGAAGGCCCTGCAACAATAACCACAGGCCGTTCTTTTTTCCATTTGGGGCCTTCATAATGTGTTGTTGACGCTTCTGCCACAGCATAGCGGAATGCTTTGCTGTTCATCTCTTCTTCTAAGGCTAATTTATACAGTTTAACTCCTTCCTCTCCCAGCAATTCTTTCATGTTAATGGTTGCACTTTCCGGATCTGTTGCCCTATTATCTGGCGTGCCGGACTTGAACTCGGGAAGTTTGTGGTTTTCAATGTATTCAATTAGTTGCTGTCTAAAAAAAAGTGGCTCATCCAAGCCGTCTGCTCGCTCGGGTATATTATGCTCTTTTTTATAAGCAGATACTTTGCTGGCATGAGAGCCTTTATACTGTCCAACTCCTTGACACAACTCTTTCTGCCCTTCTTTGCTTAAACATGATTCAGTATTGTAAGCGCTATATTTTCCTAGCTGTGCAATAAGCTCGGTTTTTTTACCATTAAAAATGCCCATATTATATGCACTCTGCAATGAATCTTACTAACAGTATAGCAATAGATTTGCATATTAATGGGACGATTCCTCTTTACCAACAAGCCAATCAGCACTGACTTCGAACTCTTTGGCCAAGATATCTAATAATGTGGCGTCAGGATTTGTTGCACCATTGAGCAAGGCTTCCGCTTTGAATTTGGGAATTTTGATTAATTTGGATAATACTTCAATTCGTTCATTAGCTGACACAGGTACGCCAATATTATCGAGTTCTTTATTTAGTCGTTCACAAAATCGTCTGTTGAGCATATAGTTCTCCTGATTCGTTAATTTAGAGAAAAGTAAACCAGTTCTATTATTTTGATATAGCACAAAACTTTAGTTTTTCAATATAGCCCTTTAAGGGATGGAATTTGGTTGATCTGTGTTCTCTTTCAATTTAGTATTGATTTCACTTGAGTTGGACATAATGTGGGATGAGCTATGATTGATGATGTTGCCGCGAAGTATCCTTGTGATTTAATAATATTCGGTGCCTTAGGCGATTTATCCTGTCGTAAATTATTCCCCGCATTATATCAATTGGAATGTGCGCAACTCTTACATTCAGACACGCGTATTATTGGTTGTGCTCGTGAAGATTTTGCTTTAGCAGATTTCATTCAACTTATGCAGGGAAAAATAGAGCTTTTTACTCATGAGCATTTGGATGAGGAGGCATGGGCCCGCCTTACGCAAAGACTAATTTATTGCCATCTAGATATGGCAAAACCAGAGGATTATTTTCAATTAACGGAATACGTTCGTCCTGCAGAACGAATAGCCATTTCTTATTTTGCAATTCCCCCTTCATTATATGCGCAAACTTGCCAGGGATTATCTACCATTGGTTTGACTAATCAACCATCGCGAGTGGTTTTAGAAAAGCCAATTGGTCATGATTTACCTTCTTCCATTGTGATTAATGATCAGGTCGCTAATTTCTTTGCCGAAGATCAAATTTATCGTATTGATCATTATCTGGGAAAGGAAACGGTTTTAAATCTTTTAGTTCTTCGCTTTGCTAATGCAATTTTTTCATCAAATTGGGATCAAGGTATGATTGAAAAAGTTGAAATATCCGTTGCTGAAGAGGTTGGTGTAGAAGGACGTTGGTCTTATTATGACAAATCGGGGCAAATGCGAGATATGCTCCAGAATCATTTACTGCAAATAGTGGCGTTGGTGGCGATGGAGCCGCCAATGAGTCTTTCTGCAGACTGTATACGCAGTGAAAAATTAAAGGTATTAAAAAGTTTGCGCTTTATTAATGATGCGCATGTTCATGAGCAAACAATACGTGCTCAATACATTAGCAATAGCATCAAGGGGCAAAAGGTACCAGGTTATTTGGATGAAGAAGGGGCCTATAAAAACTCCAAAACAGAAACTTTTGTTGCCATTAAGGCGTTTATTGATAACTGGCGCTGGTCTGGCGTTCCATTTTATTTACTCACTGGAAAACGATTACCTAAAAAACAAAGTGAAGTCGTAATCTATTTTAAGCAGCAGCCGTACAATATTTTTAAACAATTAAAACAAGAGTTATCGCCAAACCGATTGATTATCCGTTTACAGCCTGATGAAGGGGTTGAAGTGCGGATGATGAACAAAGTTCCTGGGCTTAGTGACAGTATGCAGTTACGTGACAGTAAATTAGACTTAAATTTTAACACCCAACGTATTGCTGATGCCTATGAACGTTTGTTATTGGAGGTGATGTTAGGGAATCAATACCTATTTGTCAGCCGAGAAGAGGTGGAACAAGCTTGGAAATGGATCGATAATATTAAACAGGCTTGGGAAAGACAGTCTATTCCATTATATACTTATCCCTCCGGAACTTGGGGACCTTTAGAGGTGATTCGCTTATACAATGGCAAAGCACATGTATGGGGGGAGCAAAATGCAGTTACATAGTTTCGGTGATGCCGATTTATTAGTTAGTGATTTAGTATTTCAATTAAAACGTCTCTTGCTTGATGCAATAACACAGCGAGGGCATGCTTATTTAGTGGTTTCTGGTGGTAAAACCCCTGCTGATTTGTTTCAGGCATTAGCAAAAGTTGAATTACCTTGGGATAAGGTGACTATTACTTTGGCGGATGAGCGTTGTGTACCACTTGGTGATGATAATAGTAATGAACGCATGCTGAGACAATTGCTGCTGCAGCATGAGGCAAAAGCTGCTCATTTGGTAAGTTTATATTCTGAAACGGATCCAGATTTACACCACGTGGAGCAAGAGATTTCTGCTTTACCTACCTTTGATGTAGTAATTTTGGGGATGGGTGACGATGGGCATACTGCATCCTTATTTCCAAGTGCTGATGAATTAAACTTAGGGCTCGATGAGAATGCTCCGGTGGTACTTTTTGTAAATCCAAAAACCACAGCTCACCAACGTGTTAGCCTATCAAAAAGAAGATTATTGGACAGTCGAGTTATATTTTTACATTTAAAGGGGCAAAATAAGTTAGCCGTATTGCATCAAGCAATGGCACAATCCGATCCCATGATTATGCCAATTAGCGCTTTTTTAAATAGTCCCCAAGCAGATGTACAGGTGATGTATGCACCATGAGGAATTAAAATGCACCCAGTAGTTGACCAAGTTACAGCCCGCATTCGTGAACGCAGTGCACGTGGCCGTGCGTTCTATCTTGAGCAGATGGAGAAGGCACGTATTCGTGGGCCTCAACGTACCATGTTGCATTGTGGCAATTTAGCACATGGTTTCGCTGCCTGTGCGCTGAAAGACAAGGCCAGTTTGAGTGGCGTGAAAAAAGCGAATATCGCCATTGTTTCTGCCTATAACGAGATGCTCTCGGCACACCAACCCTATGTGAATTATCCTGATTTGATTAAAGAAGCAATTGCGGCAGCAGGTGGTGTTGCTCAATTTGCAGGTGGGGTTCCGGCAATGTGTGATGGAATTACTCAAGGCCAGCCAGGAATGGAGTTGAGTTTGTTAAGCCGAGATGTGATAGCCATGTCTGCGGCAATAGCCTTATCACATAATATGTTTGATGGCGCTTTAATGTTGGGAATTTGCGATAAAATTGTCCCAGGATTATTAATGGCGGCTTTAAGTTTCGGTCATTTACCCTTTATTTTTGTCCCTGCGGGGCCCATGCCATCAGGAATTTCGAATCAGGAAAAAGCGAGGGTTCGTCAATTATATGCTGAAGGGAAGGTAGATAAAGCGGCTTTGTTGGAAGCCGAATCTGCTTCATACCATTCTGCGGGAACCTGTACTTTTTATGGAACAGCAAATTCAAATCAATTAGTGATTGAGGTGATGGGAATACAACTTCCAGGCTCATCCTTCATCAATCCCGGAACCCCATTACGTGATGCTTTAACGCAAGCTGCCGCACAACAAGTGCTTGCTTTGACTGATTTAGGAGAGCAGTACTTGCCAATTGGTCAGCTAATGGATGTCAAAAATATAGTGAATGGGATCGTTGCCCTATTAGCATCAGGGGGCTCGACCAATCATACTATGCATTTAATTGCTATTGCTGCGATGGCAGGTTATACCGTTAATTGGGATGATTTTGCCCAGCTATCTGCAGTAATCCCATTAATCGCGAAAATTTATCCTAATGGCTCTGCTGATGTGAATCAGTTTCAACGCGCAGGTGGTTTGGCTTATTTTATCCGTACCTTATTAGATGCCCAATTGTTGCACGCGGATGTACATACAGTAATGGGGCATGGCTTAGAGCGCTATACTCGTCAACCCATTTTAGATAATGAACAATTGCATTGGATTGATGGGCCCCGCGTTTCAAACGACGAGGCCGTGTTAACGGCAAGTGCAACACCATTTAAAGCTCAAGGTGGTTTACAAGTATTGAGTGGAAATCTTGGCCGCGCTGTGATTAAAACTTCTGGCCTTGCTCAGGGGAAAGATAAAATTAAAGCGCCTGCAGTAGTTTGTTCCAGCCAGGAGGAGTTTGAGCTGCTGTTTAAACAAGGAGCATTGAATAAAGACTGTGTTGTTGTCTTGCGTTTTCAAGGGCCTAAAGCTTGTGGCATGCCCGAACTGCATCAGTTAACACCGAAATTGGGTGTGTTGATGGATAAAGGATATCAAGTTGCCTTAGTTACTGACGGGCGTATGTCGGGTGCCTCAGGTAAGGTTCCCGCGGCAATTCATGTGACGCCCGAAGCTTTAGATAATGGTGTGTTGGCCCGAGTTGAAACGGGAGACATGGTTATTATTGATGCAGAACAAGGTCAGTTAGAGTTGCTTGTTAGTGAGGACGAGTTAAGTATACGTCGTGCTGCTGTAATGAATTCTGATGGGCTTTATTATGGCACCGGGCGAGAATTATTTGGTAGCTTACGTACTCAATTTACTGGCGCAGAGCAGGGGGCCTGTAGTCTGTTTCAAGGAAGAGAGTCCGCTTATGATGTTTGATGAGTTTAATTTATATGCCATCGTAGCAGATATCGGCGGAACGTTTGCCCGTTTTAGCCGTGTACGCTTGGATAACCTGGTTATCGATACAATTGAAATTTATTCCTGTGCTGAATACAGTAGTCTTGAATCGGTATTATTAGCTTATCAACGAAAACATGGGTTAGAACACATTACTCAAGTAGCTATTGCGATTGCCTGTCCAGTGTTGGGGGATGAGATTTGTATGACGAATGCTCATTGGCAATTTTCAATTAAAGAGCTGCAACAAAAGTTGGGTTTATCTGAACTCACGATATTAAATGATTTTAATGCCATCGCCATGAGTCTTCCTGCATTGTCTGAATACGAATTAGTGCAATTTGGCAAGGGCGTTGCGGATAAAAATAAAACGCGTGTAGTTCTTGGTGCAGGGACCGGATTGGGGGTTGCTTATTTAGTTCCCGAGAATCAGAGTTATATTGCTTATGGGGGTGAGGGTGGCCATGTAAGTTGGGGCGCAAAAACAGAGCAAGAATGGTTTATTGCCTGCTACCTCAATAAAATATATGGTCATGTTTCTTATGAGCGCCTATTATCGGGCCAGGGTTTAGAAAATTTATATCGTGCGCTGGCAGCACTGCATCAACATGATGAAACCGCACTGTCAGCCGCACAAATAGTTGCTTTAGCCTTAGCAGGGGAATCGGTAGTTGCTGAGGCAGCCGTAACGCAATTTTTAGCAATTTTAGGCGCTTATGCAGGCGATTTGGCGTTAATCTTTGCTGCTTTTGGTGGTGTTTATATCGCTGGCGGTATTGCTCCACGTTTACTTCCATTATTGAATCGTAGTGATTTTAGAATTCGGTTTGAAGAAAAAGGACGTTTCAGTAGTTTTAATGCGCAAATACCTACTTATGTAATTACTGCAAAACAGCCCGGGATATTAGGAGCTTCAGTACACTTGAGGCAGCGTTTACAACATCAGATTGAACGGGTACGAAAAGGAGACCTAGATGTCATTTTCTAATTGGGTTGTGCAAGCAGAGACGGTGTTTTGTTCTTCACCGGTAATTCCGGTGATTCAAATTAAAGAGATCGATCAAGCTATCCCCTTAGCTACTGCATTATTTGCTGGGGGAATTAATGCCCTGGAAATCACCTTAAGAACGCCAATAGCTCTGGAGGCTGTGCGTTTATTAGTGCAGACTTTTCCAGAGGCGCTGATTGGTGTAGGTACCGTTGCTACACCGGAACATCTAGAACAAGCTATGGAAATGGGGGCAAAATTTGCCTTTAGCCCAGGTTCTACTCAAGATTTATTAAGAGCAGGGCTTAACGGTAAGATTCCTTTTATTCCTGGAATTACTAGTGTTTCCGAACTTATGGAAGGATTGGCTTTAGGTTATACCCATTTTAAGTTTTTCCCTGCGGTTGCTGCAGGCGGAACTCCTATGCTGCGCTCATTTTATGGCCCTTTTCCGCAAGCACGATTTTGTGCAACGGGGGGGATTAATGAGTCAAATTTTGCCGATTACTTAGAACTACCTAATGTAACTTGTGTTGGTGGCTCATGGATTGTTCCGGATGAGGCAATTAAGAAAAATGATTGGTCATTAATAACCGAGTTATGCTTTTCTACACGACAAGGGATGCGTAGCTGGAGCTAGGCCTGGCTTATTACATCAAGAATTAAGATTCAAGGAGGAATAATGACTTGGATGGTTGCAGCTATTGGCTCAGTCGCGGGTTTTTTATTTGGTTATGATGAGGGAATTATTGCTGGTTCTTTAGGATTGGTCAAAAATCATTTTGCGTTAACGGCAACCGATATTGGCGTGATGGCGGCTGCTTTACCGTTTGGGGCATTGGTGGGGGCCATCCTGATTGGGATGGTTCTTGCCTCAAAGGGGGTTAAACGTTTTGGGCGTCGTACTCTCTTGTCTTTTTCTGGTGGTTTATTTTTTTGTGGAGCACTCGGTGCCGGCTTCGCTAATTCGATTACGATACTAGAGCTGTCGCGATTAATTCTTGGTTTAGCGATTGGGGTTGCTTCCGTAATGGCCCCTTTATATTTAGCAGAAACCGCCCCGTTAAACAAACGAGGGGCTGTAGTTGCTATTTACCAATTGGCATTGACGGTAGGGATAGTTTGCTCCTATTCAGTTAATTACCTATTGATGGAAAATCAAGCCTGGCGTGTTATGTTTGCTTCAAGCGCACTGCCTGCTTTAGTTTTAGGCCTGGGGATTTTATTCATGCCGGAATCTCCTCGATGGTTATGTAGTGTTGGTCGACGTGATGCGGCAAACAAAGCCTTAAAAAAATTACGTAAAGATCAGTTTATTGAACAGGAGTTGCGTGATATTGAAGCGACCTTAGCCCATGAGCCTAAGCAAGGGAGTTGGCGCTTGCTGTTTAAGAAACCCCTATTGCCGGTATTAATGTTAGGTACTCTATTATTTTGTTTGCAACAGTTAAGTGGTATCAACGTAGTTATTTATTTTGCACCAGAAATTTTTAAGAATTTGGGATTAAGTAGTACGTTAGGGCAAATATTAGCGACGCTTGGAATCGGTCTTGTTAATTTACTTGTTACCCTATTAGCAATTCTCTGGGTTGATAAAATTGGACGTCGTAAGCTATTGCTTCTAGGCTTTATGGGAACAGGGGCGAGTTTACTTGCGTTAAGCCTGTTTTCATTAAACCAGGTAGCATGGCTTCCTTATTTATCGATGATTTGCCTTACGGTTTATATTTTTTCATTTGCGATCAGTGTTGGGCCGATTCCTCATATTGCTATGGCAGAAATTTTCCCTTTACATGTCCGCGGAGCAGGGATGGGGTTATCGGCAATGAGTAATTGGACATTTAATACGGTAGTTATTTTTAGTTTTCCATTATTGAATAAAGCGTTGGGTATTGAGTTCACGTTTGCTCTATATGGAGTTATCTGCTTTTTGGGATTCATTTATAGCTATTTTTATATGCCTGAAACCAAAAATATTAGCTTGGAACAGATAGAAAACTATGTAATGGAAGGTAAGCCTTTGCGTTTGTTGGGTATAGAAGAAACATTAGATAACGACTCAAAAGATGCTTCAGTGTTAGCGCCGAGCTAACAACACCCGTCCAATTGATGATTAAATATCTGCCTTATGGCATTAGGAGTTGCACGAGCTTTGTTTGCTGGGCTTTTCAGCCCAGCCTACGCGTTACTGTACCTGATGGCATTAACAGTCTATTTACTCATCATATTTCTAATTAAACCAACAATGGCGGTTAAAATACCACCACTAACCAGGCCGGCACCGCCATCACCCAAAATAGCCCCAAGAGTGGTATCTGCTATGCCTAGATGATTGAGTAGCTGTACTCCTTGCAATATATAGCCACCTAATGCCCCACCGACTAAACCCGCAATTGTGTTACCAATTGTACCGAGGCTTAAATTTTTTAACCCCGCTCCAGTTGCATTACCACCAATAGCGCCGCCAATTAAACTGCTTGCTAGTCCTATAATGTCCATTGCAATACTCCTGTTGGCCTGAAAGATAATTAAAAGCTCTAACATGAAGAATATTGCCATCAATTTTTCAGGTTGGCCATTTTAATTACCAGCATGGTTAGCTTCCATATAAGTAATTATTGGATCGCAAATTGCGATCGTCAAATGATCATAATGATTTGCATTTGCTCTTTTTGGCGGGGGAGCTAATTAATGCTAGAGAATTAGCTTGAGGAGAAAATCAAAGAAAAATAAATTCAAGTAATTAGAGGCATTCAATTGTGTTTTTGGCTGCTCGTAATTCAAAGGGTGTCATGATAAAATTATTTTTTGACCATATAGGTTGTTAAATATGCATGTTAAAAGCGAACTTTCCAAATATCCATTATATTTGGAGAAAAAAGAACAGCAGAAAAATGCACCTCCTCAACCCAAAACTAAAAAACAACTCCTCATCGACGAATATTGCTCTAATGCTAATTTAAGCTTGGATATGCGTATTGTGTTTTTAAATAATGCGCAATCCAAAAAGAAGATAGATGGCAATGATTTATGCGTCATTTTAGAAAAGACCCCAAAAAAAATGCGTTTGGCGGTAATTGAATCACAAATCAATTTGATTAGTACGATTGTACAGTTGGCCCAATTAGCACTGATTCTTCAAGATGACGCACTTGAATTTATCCAAAAGGTTCGCAAATTAAACCCTAACCTTATTAGGAGCAACCAAAGTTTAGCATTGGTACTCAAAGGCATCAGTACAGTGTCTTTGCGAATCAAATTAGTTCAAGAGATTGATTTTCGTTCTTTTGGGCTGGATGATAATTTTGCATTGGTTTTAGCTACGCTTCCTCCTGACATTCGCTTGGCTTTGACGATCGAAAAACTAACTTTGCTCCCCATACTCTGTGGCTCGGTAAATGCCTTAAGATTAATCTTACAACAACTACCTTATGATCTTTTTTATCAGCATGACTGTGTGGACGAAGGAGAGGGCTTTAAGTTAATTCCAATTAAGGCAGCAAATATACTTGCAAGTCAAGATTCATTTGACGATTTACCTGACCCCAACACGCTGGCTACTATATTTTCCGATCTGGCTCCACAACTGAACGCTGGGGAGGGGCAAGAGATTGAAATAAAAAGCCCTGTGAGAATGGGGGCACGGACAGAAACACAATCACATAATGTTGAATATATGCAAGCTAGAACATTTTATCCCTGGCATATTAGAGAACGACAATTCAGGTTTATTAACTATTTAATGAGGATAAATCCAGAAATGGGCCGAAATCCTAAGTACATAATTTGCCTGCTGGAATGGCTCTGTGAAAAAGGGAGGGAAGCTTTTCTTAATAAAATCAATAGCAATTATTCTGGGCTTATTAAGGACTGTGATGACTTAATTATTGCATTAGGATTGACTCCCAAAGCTGAGCGGGAAGCGTTGGCTTTTGAAAAATCAGCATTGATTCGTATTGGACGACATTGTATTGTCGTAGCCGAAACGTTACCCCAAAAGAGAAGATTGCCCTTTGTCCATCAATTATTAGATGAAAAATCTGAGTGTTTTAGTGGATTCTATGAATTAATGATGCTGTTGTACGTCTTTGATGATAAACAGGCTCGTATTGAGTTAGCAAGCAAAATTATTAAAGCTCGATCATCCATCGTCACTACAGAGGCGCAAGTGGATGAGCTTTGCCAGCTGTTATTACTTACGGGGAGTGAGCGTGATCACTGGCTTAAAGAAATTAACAAAACAGAATATACCCTAATTAAAACGATAACCCAATTTAAACAAAAATGGCCAACAATAGACAAGACTCTGCGTTTGCCTGAATTGAAACAATTTATGCAAAATTATCCTGAGCAAATAACAGATTTATCGCAATTGATTTTTCTTCTACGAGCGTTTGATGAGGAAGAGCATATTGAATTCGTTTTGTTTCTTGTTGGTACTTGGTCAATACTACTGGTTAAAAACATTTCTGACTTAAATGATTTCTTTTTTAGGATGCCAGAACGAGTACAATATAGTGCATTCGAAGGCTTGTTGTCTCATCATTCTATGTTTCTTCCGGATTGGAATAGGGCTTATCTTTTTTTTACATCAATGGCGCAAACAGTTCGTTTTAACGCTCTAATTCGCCTCATTGAGGTGAATCCGAAGTTATTTAACAATATGAGCTTAATACAAGCAAAAGAACTATTATCTCAGCTTCCTTGTGAACAACGTGGTGAAGCCTCCCAAGTATTATTAGCAATTCCTGGGAGCTTGCTACCAAATCTTTTGACGGAATTAAACGCTTTTCTTCAAGAGTCCAATGCTATAGGTCAGGCGCATCGTTTTTTTAGATACGAAAATGTGAGCAATCAAATTGATCAACCGGCTCAAACGAAGAGTTGTCGTCATCGGTGATGTAGGTAAATGTTTGCTGGGCCACAACAGCCCAGCTTATGTTTAGGTGACAAATTTTAGTGTAATTTAGCCGCTACTTTATTTCTCAACTCTAGAGCATGAAGAATTGATACATAACTCCAGGTTAATGATTTGGCTCCTTGTTGAACTCCTGTATTTAAATTAATTTGCTCTGCTAAATTCATGTCTGGTGCATATTTTTTGATAAGTTCTAAATAGGAATCGCCTGTTTCGATGTATTTTTTCATCAGTGCGTGTTGGTTTTGTTTCGCAGATAGCATATCGGCTAAGGTGTAATAATACTCAGCCATGGTTGCGGTTAAAATAAACCAGGGATTGCCTTGGCTATTGGTTTGATAGCCATCATAGGTATCACCAGGATAACGACCGAACAAAATAGCCCCTGAATTATTCTCATTGATGGGGAACATTTGATTAAATTGTTTATGTAGGGCATTAATGGTTTTTTCAACATAAATACTGTTAGGAGCGAGTAGTCCTCGTTGAGGGTTAAATAATATACCCAAGATTACTGCTGAATCCAGCTCCATCGTCTTTTGCGGGCCTAAATGAGGAGGAAGGGTGGCTTGGATCAGTTGATTTTTTTGATCCAAATGTTGAAACAAACGAAAGTCCATCAGTCGAGCTTGCTGTTCATAATAAAGAGCAGCGCGCTCGTCATCCATACGGCGAGCAAGCGCGGCGCCATCAAGCAAGGCCTTTTGCTGTACCATGGTGGTGAAAAAATGATTACCATAAACCTCTTCCCAGAGGTCAAAGTTTTCATCAGTCCAGTGATGGGCTATGTATTCTAAGTCTAACTTAATCACGCTCATTCCGCGTGGGTCCATGCCGGTGTTATACAAATACGTTTGTACGTACTCTACTTCATGTTGGTTTAATAATTGCTGGGCAAAACGAATTAATGCGGTTGCCCTTATTGCCGGACCATCATTTTGCGGTCTACCCCAGGAACCATCAAAGGGATAACCGTTAATATAGAACTTAGGTTCACCTAGAATATCATGTCCGGGGAGGGGATCGTTTTGATGTTGTATCATTCGCGTCCATGAAACATAATGAAATAAACGCTCTTTATTTGCTGCGGAATGATTTTCCTCATACCAGCTTTCAATTAAATTCATGGCAATGGCGGAATCGCGGACCCAGTCATAATAATAGTTGGGATTTTGTTGCGAGGGTGAGGCGACAATTGCGCCGTTAGGATGAATGTTTGCTAAAAAATTTGTTTTTAATTGGCTAACTTCTTCTGGACTAAATACTGCACCAACAGCTTGTGTAACAATAAATAGCCATAAAATAAATATCCGTTTCACTCTAATCCTCCTGATAAAAAATAAATTTAAAAGTGCAATTTTCGTCATAGTACATGAAAATTTGGATGTAGAGTAGTGGGTAATGTGTCTGTTCAAGAAGTCGCCGATTGCAGACAGCAAGCATTGACTAAGTATAGTGATTTTTAAGGATAACCTGGTTGCAAGCAACCAGGTTATGTCTAGTGTCTTTTACTCAGAAACAATATCTGCGATTGCTTTTACCCATAGGGGATGTTCATTTAAACAGGGCACTACAATTAACTGTGTTCCGCCTAAAGCGAGCCATTGCTGTTGTGCACGAATGCGGATCTCTTCTAATGTTTCAAGACAGTCAGCGACAAAGGAAGGGCAGGCTATCACTAATTTTTTAATTCCTTGAGCCGCAAGTCGGTTGAGTATTTCATCAGTATACGGTTTTATCCAAGGGGTTCTACCTAATCGAGACTGGAATGCCGTACTGTATTGCTGCTCGGATAATTGCAGTTCTTTAGCTAATAAGCGACTGCTTTGGTGGCATTGGGCTTTATAACAACCTTGGTTCTGCTCGGAGGTCACAGGGCAGGTATCAATACAGACTGATTTGCAATCATTTTTAGTAATTTGGCGCTCAGGAATTCCATGATAACTAAAAAGAAGATGCTCATATTCGTTAAGCTGCTCGCTAATCACCGCAGTTTGTGCCTTGATATAGGCTGGGTGTTGAAAAAAATCACGGATCACAGTTATCGAGGGAATTAGGTCCCATGAACTAATAACTTTCAGCGCTTCTTCAATAGATGAGCCACTGGCGGCTGAAGAATATTGTGGATATAAAGGTAAAATAGTAATAGAGTCGCAATGCCTGAGCTGATTTAATTGCTCAGTAAGTGACGGTTCACCATAACGCATCCCCAAGACTACTTCATACTTAGAGCCTAATTCTTGTTGAACTTGGGTTAGTAAGTTTTGGCTATGCCACAGCAGTGGGGAGCCCCGCTCGGTCCAAATTGCTTGATAGGCATGGGCGGATCGTTTTGCTCGAAAGGGCAGTATAAAGACATACACCAGGATATAACGAAGTAGCACAGGCAAATCAATAACCCGTTTGTCTGTTAAAAATGCACGTAAATAGCTACGAACGTCAGGGACATGCGGGGTTTTAGGTGTCCCTAGATTAATAAGTAATAAACCACGTCTCATTAGACAATATTGACCTTAAGAAAATTAGGGTCATCATACCTGAAGATAGTTCTGAATTCAGTAACTGTGGCGAATTTAGTCGAAGCGGCATTATTAATTAACATACGTTTGGCATAAAAGGCAGATAAATGACCTTTATGGTGCGAAACGAAGTTAGGCAATTACAACGCCGCGTTAGCTGATTAGGCCATTTCTAATTCGGCAGCTTCTTCAGTGACTACAAACACATTTGCTGCATGAAGACCTTTATCACCTTGTCCCTCTTCATAGGTTACTACCTGTCCAGGAACTAATGTCTTATAGCCAGTGCCATGAATTGATGAAAAGTGAACAAAAATATCATCGCCACCTTGTTCTGGAATAATAAATCCCCATCCTTTGGCATTATTAAACCATTTAACTTCGCCCCTAGCCATATCAAATTCTCCTTTTGCTCTAGTTCTCAATTGCTGCAATGTACTGAGCAATTGTATTCCTTTGTCCTTAAATGAAGCCTAATCGTGTAATTAGGTAGTTTTACCATAACGTAAAATGCACTCACTACTCAATAGAATTTTCGGTGTAGAGGATAAATTTTTTTAAATGCACGCTGAACTAAGTTATTTGAAGACAGTTTGTATATTTAGTAATAATTAATCGTTCACTCACGCGCTCACATCAGAACCATTGCATGGACAAACAAAAATCATTCAAAGAGCACTTGACAGGATTGCGCTATTCCTCTGAATATAGAATCAGAGCTTGAAGAGGATGTAATAAAACTCGTTGGGTGATTCGGAGTTTGGAGAACTTGGTTCCTTAATAGTTTCTTAAGCTATTTGTGTTATCTTAGAAGTTATATGTGTCGCAAGAGGAGTTTCTGATGAGCAGTCATGCTAGAATATTAGGAAGATTAGGCCTATCTACCGCTGTTGAGTCGCGGCACGCCGAAAAAGCAGATGTTGAATCTGAACTGCAAAGCTATGACACCCCCCAATTAACTCTGTCAGCCAGACCTGAGCCTGATATGAAAAATGTATTAATGAATGCTCTAGGTGGACCCTCTAAAAAATTAACCCCAATGGATAAGCGCTAGGAAATACAAACTGCAGCTTGTTTTCATCGCATCGCATCTATAGAAATCAAGCCGCACAAAAACTAGCATTTTGAAGCGTCTTAGGTATATACTTTTTCCATAGATAATTATTTTTTTGAGGTATAAGTATATGGCTGCTGGGGGCTTTGCTGAAACAGCGCACTGGAGGGATTCTGCGCGTAGTGCTCGTTTCTTTCTGGTGGATGCACGTGCTGCGTTTCCTTTATTTATATTTCTAATGCATATTCGAGTTTGGACTGGAGTTCTTGTACTTATTTCCGCAATTTTTTTTGGTATCATCGAACATTATGGTTTTACTGTGCCGGTCTTTTTACGTTGGATAAGAGGTTCCCTAGCCGGAAGTCTTAAGTCTGCACAACCATGGTGGCGGTGATAAATGGAACGAACGATTAGTCAATGTATGGGTATTATTGCGGCAAGCATGAATGCCAAGTTTTATTTGAATGACCGATTTGTAAGTTATGATGAAGTATTCGCAGAGACAGGTTTATTACCTGCAATTGCCAAGCGAGCAGATCAATTATGTTCTTTATGCTTAGGTTATGGCTTGGGTGCAACATTTGATGAGTCGGAAGGAGCTTTATTAGGGTTGCGTGTTGTCTTTGATGAAGTGACTCCTAATGTTTTGCGTTTGTTGTGTATGACAGATGTAGTAAATGAATTAATTCAAGGTGGTCCTAGTAAAGACTATACTCCCTTGGATGAGTTAATGTATGACTAAGCGTGTCATTTTTAAGTGAATTGTAAAGAATTCGAAAGTAAATTGAAATTTGAGTTCACTTTATAATTTGTTTTGTTAGACTCAGGTTATAGGTATAAGTTTTTCGAGGAGCAGTAATATGGCAGCGTTAGATAAATATAGAATTACTCTTTTCCAAACGAGCGGTGTGACTTCTGCTAATGGGTTGGCTTCTGTAAGTGCAATGGTTCCAATGACACCTGAAGATGCGCATCGGATAGTAGTTAATCCTGTGCATACTGCAAAGACACAGACAGAAAAGGCTGCACACGTTCGATCTGATTTTGAGCCTAATCAAAAAGCTGCTGAAATTTTAAATACCTGTTATAACCGAGTAAATGCTGTTGTGAATAATAAGTATGCAGCAGAAGAAAAAATCACAGCGGAACAGGAATTCACAACTGAGGCAGATGAAGCAGTCGTGTCAACTCCTTCTTATAGAAGATAATAAATGTTCGTGGCTTAATTCGAGAGGTTATGCCTCTCATTAGATAGAGTGTTGGTGTTATGAAAGAGATACTCTCAGAGCAACAAAATGATGCGATCCTCCAGGCGTTGGATGAGGCGATTAGCAATGGCCCCTGGGAGGAGTCTAATTTCCTGCGCGCCATTGGTAAAAATTTAAATGACATTCGCGAAAACTTTGTCAATCAGCTTGGCACGCGTACTAAGGCACAAATTCAAGCCGAAACTCAATTAGCAAATCGCATGGCGCTAAGAAGTGGACAGCAAGAAGTGTTTGTATCACTTTATTCGTCTGATGGGTCAAATATCCAATCGTGGGAGCGTATTGTTGCTAATTTACCGCGACAAATGATTTCGCGTCCTATCTATGCTACTGAAGAACATGCAAAAGCAATAATAAAAACTAAAGAAAACAAGATCAATGAAGCTTATTTAGGTATTTTTATTAATCAAAGTGGCGTCATTTCTCTTCCTCCTGATAAAGCCTTATCCGATAAGTTAGGTAATTTTTTACTCACTTTGAAGGATAGAACTCTAGATCTAGATAATATCAGCCGTTTTGTGCACGTGTCTGGTGTGTATCGCTATGAGCGTGGTCGTTTACTCAAAGAAGCATAAGCTTAGGTCGCGTTCAATAGCCGCTCTTTATTCTAATTTCCTCCGCGAGCGAGAGCAAATGTTATCCCGAACGTAGCCATATTGGCGCAATATGGGCTACGTCGTTGATTTAACTTAATGGCAGTGGGGCCGGGGAGAAGGGTACTATCATTTTTCCCCTTGAATTTCTCGCAAAAATGCCTCAGGGCAGTATATACTTGAATTAATGAAACTAAGATAAGAGCGTATTAATGGCTCAACAATCGCAACAACAAGGCACAGATAGTGGTATGGCTCCCGTATGGATTACGGTGCTGCTGTTTATTACTGTATTTCTGGTTTGGAAAACAGGGCATCAATATATTGTGATGATTGTTTTTCAAATAAATATCCTGCAAGCCAAATTAGTGAATTTGTTCATTCATAGCGAGCAATTAACCAGCTTAATCTATCTGATGCAAACAATCGATCCAAATGCGGTAGACTGGGATCAGCTGGCGGATACTACGCGTGCCGTTGGTGATTTTATGCGTTATCCCGTAGTTTTAGGATTAGGGGTAATGGCTATTCTTCTTTATCAATCTAATCTTAAACTGAAATATCGCAAAGCCCATGATATGAGGTCTTTGCGTGCTCAAGAGCAATTTAATTGGCCGGCAATTATGCCCGTGGTCAAAGAAGATTTGGTGAGCCAGGATGTTAATGTAGGGCCTTGGGCAATGGCATTAACCCCGATGGAGTTTGCTCGTAAATACCATTTATTAAAAAAAGATGATGCCTTGTTGGATAATCCTGTTCCTGGTATGGAAATGACTGCAGGTATAAGACGAGGTGATGCAAAACGTGTCTTTACGTTACAGTTAGGCCCTTATTGGGATGGTTTTGAGCATTGCTCACCACAGGCTTATGCTTTGGCCGGTGTGTTTATGGCGCGTTTAAATCGTGACCGTGATGCGGCCAATAACATTTTATCTGTATTAGACCGTACTTTTGTGGAAGGAAAACCTGATTTCTCGGTGGCTAGGCCAATAGTTGAAAAATACAAAAATACGGAACAGATTCAGGAAATAATTGAAAAACATGCCTATACTTTAACTGTACTGGCTTCACTACTTGTGAAAGCTCGCGAAGATGGGGTAGTTCCCAGCGCAGAATTTTTATGGCTAAAACCCGTAGATCGGCGATTATGGTATATGTTAAATTGCGTTGGCAGACAAACACCTTATTCGGAGGTTGCGGGTGCTTTTGCACATTGGCGTGCAGAGAAAGAATTGGGGCGACGTTCTTTAGTGCCAATGATCGACGAAGCAATTAAAGCTTTAGAGATAGCCGTAAAAGAAGTTAAATTATCACCTCGTCAAATGCAGGAGTTAGAGCCATGATGCGTGGTATTGATTCTCGTCATGAAGTAGATCCTACCCTCCTCCTTAGGGATACGCGAACCCTAACGCAGAGAATGGCGGATTTTTTCGCTGATCCAACAAACGTTTCGATTATTCTATTTTCCCTGGCCGCTGCATCATTCTATATTTCCGAAGTGGCGACCTTATTATTGTTAATCGGGGGTGGGGTCTTTGCTTACAGCTATACACGTAAGCAAAAACTCCCTTTTAGACTGCCACTCGTTTCTCGAGTAAAAGATTACAATGACATGAAGCCTGGTATAAATAAACCCAATACTGCACGAGGCATCGCTTTTTTTGGTAATGACCGTAAAAGCGGAGAAGAGCTGTGGTTTGCCAACGATGACATGCGTACCCACGCATTGATTTTCGGTTCAACCGGTAGTGGTAAAACAGAATGTTTAGTTTCTCTTGCTTATAATGCCTTGGTTCAAGGTAGTGGTTTTATTTATGTAGACGGAAAAGGGGATAACTCGCTTTATGCGAAGGTATTTTCCATGGTTCGTAGCATGGGACGTGAAGATGATTTATTGCTCATTAACTTCATGACTGGTGCGCGGGACATTGTTGGTCCTCAGGAAAAAAGATTATCTAATACGCTTAATCCATTTTGTCAGGGCTCTTCCAGTATGTTAACTCAGTTGGTAGTCAGCCTGATGGGTTCTTCCCAAGGCGGCGGCGACGGGGACATGTGGAAAGGCCGTGCGATCGCATTCGTTGAAGCATTAATGCGTTTATTAGTGTACATGCGTGACGATGGCGCGATTCTTCTTGATGCGAACAGTATTCGTAACTACTTCGATTTAACCCGATTGGAATCAATCGTGGTTGATAAAGTCTTTCCACGTGACGATATGGAGGGTGTCAACATTGAGCAGGTTCCCAAGTTGGTTACTGATCCATTACGTAACTACTTAAATACTTTGCCTGGTTACAATAAAGAGAAAAAAGGGAAGCAAGTATCGCAAGTATTGGAGCAACATGGTTTCATCACCATGCAGCTCGTACGAAGTTTCTCTTCTTTGGCGGATACCTATGGACACATCATTCGTACCAATTTGGCAGAGGTAGACTTTAAAGATGTGATTTTGAATCGCAGAATTTTGGTCGTGTTATTACCTGCACTAGAAAAATCACCCGATGAGTTGGCAAACCTGGGTAAGATTATTGTGTCTTCCTTAAAAGCCATGATGGCAGCAGGTTTGGGAGAGGACGTTGAAGGGGATTACCGCGACGTTATCTTAAGAAAGCCTACTAATGCGCCTACACCTTATATGTGTATTCTTGATGAGTACGGATATTATGCAGTACAAGGTTTTGCGGTGGTGCCTGCTCAGGCGCGTTCTCTTGGATTCTCCGCGATTTTTGCAGGACAAGATTTGCCGGCATTCCAAAAAGCATCTAAAGAAGAAGCGGCATCCATTGGTGCAAATACCAACATTAAAATTTGTATGAAACTGGAAGACCCTACCGAAACCTGGGACTTCTTTACCAAAACCGCGGGTGAGGCTTATGTTACTAAGGTTGACTCATTCCAGGCTAAAGACAACACTATGTCGAACAGTTATGCGGACAGCAAGAGCTCTTCATTTGAAAAAAGAGCCCGGGTAGATCTTTTGGACCTTAAAGAGCAAACCGAGGGTGAGGCACATATATTCTTCAAATCAAAAATTGTACGTGCCCGCATGTTTTATGCGAACCCAAAACCGGTTAAGCAATTAAAAATTAATCAATTCTTAAAAGTTGAACCGCCAGCAAATGAGTACTTAATGAAGCTACAAAAACAATTAGCTTCATTCCAGTCCATTCTTGAAAGTGGTGATTTGACGATTGATAAGACAGCTGATAGTGAGGAAATTACCCTCATAAGCAAGTTGTTACGCGAATCTACCGTAACAGAGCCTATTGAGCGTGGTGTAACCGCCTTAATTGCATTCCACAATTTTAATGAGCCAGAACCTGTTGAAGAGTTAATTGAGGAGGAAGTTGAAGGTGCATTAACCATATTTAGCCCATTACGTGCCAACGTTGGAGGGCCTCCGTTATTAGTCCGTGATAAAGAAACCTTCTCTGAATCATTATTACCGATTAATGAAACGCGCAATCAAATGATGACGATTGAGCGATTGTCAGGAGCTAAAGATAAATATGCTGGTACGGTCGCTAATGAGTTAATTAAAGACTTTCAATTAGCAACCAGTTATCCGCCTGAAGAGCGTGACTTTATCGATCCGCAGACATTAACGGACATTGTAAAAGATCTCGCCGTTAAATTTGCAGGCGAACGTGAGAAAGTGAACAAAAAAAATGAAGAGGGATTAGAATAAACCTTCTACGTCATCCTGAGGAGTTTACGACGAAGGGCCTCCTGAATGTGGCATTACATAGAGCCGATGCCTCATTTAGGAGATCGGGATGATGGCTTCTCTTAAAGAATGCCCCTCACCCCTCCACAACTTCCTGATTAATAAACGTCTTAATTTTTCGAGAAGCTAAAAATAAGAATGCCGCCCCAGCCAAAGCCCATATCCCCAATTGCTCAAAAATAGACAAATAGTTCTGGTTGGTAAGGACCGGTGCAAGAGCCTGGGTTTTTACCATTTCATTCGCGAAATAATGCGACAAAGAGGCCGCAGCACCTGCAACTAGCATCCATGAACCCATCATCAGACCTTGTAAATGTAAGGGCGCAAGACGGCCAATCATCGCATAGCCTACGGGGGCGATGAGTAACTCTGAGAACCCCTGAAAAATAAAATAAAAGATAACCCACGATAGACTTACAAACCCATCAGGCCCTGAGAAATTGATTCCGCAGGCAAGAGCAAAAAAGGACAGGCCTAATAAAATAAAACCACAGGCGAACTGCACGGAAACGGAGAAATTAAATTTAGTTTGAAATGAATTGATAACCAGGGACAGTACTGGGGCACAGACAATAATAACCAATGGGTTAATATTTAATAGCCATTGAGTAGCAATTTCATAGCCGAAAAGGTGTCGATCCGTATTATTCTTAATAAAGAGAATGACACCCATTGGGCCTGTGAAATAAATCATCCAGAACAGTAAGGAAACGCTCGCCAGGAGTAAATAAGCCATAATACGTTCTTTGTCTTTTTGGGATTTTTGGCGAACTCCTAGATAGAGAATAGTTAAAAACATCAGCGAACTTAGGGTGACAACCAGGTTATTGCTTAATTCTGTTGCTTTAAAGCACAGCATCAGAAGTGGAATACAACAAAGCGTAAGTAAGGTTCCTATTAAATTGCTTCTTAATCGTTGCGATGAGTTTACTTGGGCTAAGGGGGTGGTTATATCCGCTAAAACTAACCAGTTACGTAGGATAAAGAATATCGTAAGTGCATCCATTAGAATGGCAGTATAAAAGAGACCCTGATATTGATTGATGTAATCGAAGAATCCGCTTAATGTATATCCCGCACAAAAACCAATGCCCATCATTGCATAGCTAAGAATAAAAGCGGTTTCTCTACGCTCATCTTCTGAGCTAAAACGCTGGGTAAGCATATTATTATAGCAGGTAAAGCTAATACCACAGCCAACTAAAAACATACTCAGACTGAAAAATAAAAGTGACGTAGAACGAGTTGCTAAAGCAAATAGGCCAAGAATTTCGATCACGGATGCAAGCAGAAATAAAGCTCGATTGCTTAAAAAGCGCCCTCCCAACAGACCACCAATCAATTGCAATACATAATTAAGTGCAAGAAAGAGCCCTACGATACTATTTGATAGTCGATGTTCTACCTGTAATTGTTTCGTAAGAAACAGGGCAAGAGATGAATAAAGAGTAGCATAAGAAAATGTTGTAAGCGCCTGCACAAAATAGAGTGCTATGATTCCTTTAGGCATAGTGGTTACTATTTTTTTCATCATTGATTCATTAGCGAGAGGAAACAAAACTCTAACATTAAAAAGAGGATTTGATAAATATTTTTACACATATGATGCATAAATGGACTGAAATTAATAAAAAAAATGTTAAGACATAAATAAATATTTAAAAAAATAGCAATTTATTTGAATTCATTGTAACGTAATGATTTGTAAATTTATCTTAACCTTGATTAATAGGCTTTTTGCCAATTGCAGCCATCTGAAGTGGTTTTTATTTTGTAACATGAGGGATCTAAAGTGAGATCAGTACTTACTAAATATATAGTCTGGCTAATTAGGGCTGTAGGAGCGATTGCCTTATGTATTATGATAGCTTCGTGTGGTAGAGACTTTTGGGCTTTACCTCCGGATTTACCCAGAGGTCCATGTAAAGATACGGGTGCTTGTGATACCACAGTTATCAAGTACATGAAAAAATTTAATAAGCATGGAGTGAAAGTTGTCAGCATTGGCCAAGACTATATGGTTAGCATTCCGGCTACCTTTTTATTTCATCCGCAAACTCCCAATATAAAATGGCGCTCCTATAGACTGCTAAATGATGTTGCAATATTTTTAAAACAGTTCCGCAAAATTTCAGTTTTCATAACCGGATACAGTAGTAAATATGGATCTCCAGCAAGAGAACATGCGCTTACTTTGGCGCGAACTCGTGTGGTTGGTGAATATCTATGGTCTCAAGGTATTGATAGTCGTTTTATCTTTACCCAAGGTGTAGGTAGTGATAAACCAATTATTGCGTACCCACTCGGTGGTGATTATTCCACCAATGCGCGAATAGAAATTACCTTTAGGCGAGCTGCGGGCTAGGAGTAAAGATGAATCGTGAAGGTTGGGCCTTAATCAAAGAGAACAAACGTTTTAATGTTAATGTTTTCCGACGGGGTTTAATTTCCGTAATTGTTTCTTTAGGATTGAGTTGTGTTTTGGGGTTATTAATGTTTTATGTATATCTAACCCAACCCGAACGAGATTTTTATGCTACCAGTGGGGTAACCCCTCCAATAAAGCTGGCCCCTATGTTAGCTGCGAATAAGTCATCACAGGCGTTGTTACCTCCGGATCCGCCAACTGATGAGGAAGAAAAACTGATACCGCAATAAGCACAATAAAAATAGAGGATATTATGGCTGAAGATGCCTTAACAGTCGTTACATTAAGAAATAAATTTTATAAAGATAGCCAGAGAAAGGTAATGCTTGCTTTACTCGTTGCATTATTGGTTAACCTTGTGTTGGCTTCTATGCTGGTTTACATGCTGACTCATCCTCCTGCGCCGAGATATTTTGCCACCAGCATTAATGGTCGCATTACGCCCTTATTCCCATTAAATGAGCCGAACCAGTCTGATTCTGCAGTATTGCAATGGGCGAACCAGGCCGCTATTGCTGCATTTACTTATAACTTTGTGAACTACCGAGATGAGTTACAAGCGTCATCTGGGTTCTTCACTGCAGAAGGTTGGGATCAATTCCTTAATGCGTTGCAACAATCGAATAACCTCGATGCGGTTAAGGCTAAAAAATTGATTGTCTCTGCTGTAGCAACCAGAGCACCGATTATTTTGCAGAAAGGGGTTTTAAATGGTAGTTACTCATGGCGCGTACAAATGCCAATTCTAGTGACTTATCAGAGTGCCAGCGAATTTACGCAACAAAATAATGTGGTGACTATGTTAATCACCCGAGTCTCAACTTTGAATTCTCCTAGAGGAATTGGTATATCACAGTTTGTTGTTGGACCTGCCAGTGGTGGAGTTTCTCAATGAAAAAGGTAAATCAGTTCTTTAAGTTTTGTGTTTTATGCAGTATTGCTCATTGGGGGACTAGCTCCTCCTTTGCAGCCCCTCCTCAGCAGCAGGATAGTGCGCAACAAGCATTGCAGCAGTTACGTATGTTACAACAGCGTTTATCAAATAATCCTGGACAAGGCGGGAATCAAGGCCAAGTTGCTCAGGGACAGAATCAAGGGGGTGGTAATAACATACCTATTCCATTATCTGACTCTTTATACCAGGCTCCTCCACAAAAGCCTGAACCAGCACAACCGCAAACTCAAAATCCTAATGAGCAAGTAGTTAGTCAATCGGATGAAGAGGTAATCGATAATAAAGCCTTTAAAGATATGACTCGTGGATTGTATCCCTTAACTCCGGAACAAATTGTACATTTAAGACAAATGCAACAAACAATGGAATTTGCGAAGGCGTCCACTCCAGGAACACCACCTAAACCTACAGCGACATCACAATTTGTTAACCTATCTCCCGGGTCTACTCCTCCGGTTATTCGTTTGGCTCAGGGATTTGTTTCTTCACTGGTATTTTTGGATTCTACAGGTTCTCCTTGGCCAATTTCAGCTTATGATTTGGGTGATCCCTCTGCGTTTAATATTCAATGGGATAAAACAAGTAACACCCTAATGATTCAGGCATTGAAATTATACAATTATGGTAACCTGGCAGTTCGTTTGCAGGGATTAAATACTCCGGTAATGCTAACACTCATTCCTGGTCAGAAAGCGGTAGATTATCGCGTTGATTTGCGGGTTCAAGGCTATGGTCCAAATGCTAAAAACAGACCTATGGAAGCGGGGCTACCTCCTTCAGCTAGTGAGTTACTTTTACATGTTCTCGATGGCGTTCCCCCTCCTGGAAGTAAACGATTAGGGATTGTCGGCGGTGATGCGCGGGCTTGGTTATCCAACGATAGAATGTTTATTCGTACAAATCTTACTATATTGTCACCGGGTTGGCTTGCAAGTATGACCAGCGCAGATGGTACGCACGCTTATGAAATGCAAAAGTCTCCGGTATTATTAGTGTCCTGGCATGGAAAAGTCATGCAGCTCAAGGTAGAAGGGTTATAAATGGCTGGCAGAAAAGAAAATCTTAAATCACTTTTTTCTAATACTCGTTCACGGGTCATTATCATTTTTACCGGAGTGCTGTTAGTACTTGCCGTTGTAATTGGCTACATTAAGTTGAGAGCCATTAATACCGGGCCAAGTGCGGAAGCAACTCTAAGTAATGCACCTGGAAGTATTCAATCGATTCCTGGGGTACTTGATCCCACTGCCCAATATGCTCGCTTACAAGAGGAGCAAAACGTTACTCAAGCAAAACAAGCGCAGCAGACTGGGGGCAGTGCCATTCCTACTATTATTCGTACACAAGCCTTAGGTCAGGGAGTAGGGGTTATTGGTTCCCAGAATGGTCAAGGCGGTGTTGGCTTTGCTACGTTGGCTCGTGAAAATGAAGAAGGGGCACAACGCTCTTTATGGATTCAAAATTTACAAAATAGTGGATGTTCAAAGTCTGTTCTCGCTCAAGTCTTAAGCCAGGGCGCGCAATTGTCCGATATTAAATCAGCATGTAGCTGTGCTCAATTAAAAGATAATGGTTATAAGTTACAAGACCTAAATCAGGTTTGTGCCTGTAAAGATTTGAAGGCTGCTGGATTTAATGCAAGGCAATTAAGAGATGTTGGATATACCGCGAGTCGATTAAGAGATTGCGGTTTTAGTGCGTGTGAATTACGCAGTGCTGGTTTTACCGCCCAAGAAATGAAAGATGCAGGTTTTACTGATGGTGAATTAAAAGGTGCTGGTTTTACCGACGATGAAATTAATCGGGCTAGTGGTTTACCACAGGGCATTTCTGCTGCTGATGTATTAAAAGCAGGATGTAATGTTGATAACTTAACAAAGCTACGTAAACAAGGGGTAAGTGCCTCTGCGATCCGACGCATCAGTGGCTGTAGTGCTGAGGCTTTAAAAGCAGCAGGCTATACTGCTAAAGAATTAAGAGAAGCAGGCTTTAGCGCAGCTGATCTGCGAAAGGCAGGATTTACACCAGAGCAATTAAGGGCCGCAGGCTATAGTGCCAGAGATTTATTAAATGCCGGGTTTAGTCCTGAGGATTTAGCTAAGGCAGGATATACTGCCGCACAGATTAAAGAAGCTGAAACAGAATTACCGCCAGGAATTAGTGCGGATGATGTTAGAAAGGCTGGCTGTGATCCAGATGCATTAAAAAAAGAGAGGGCTGCGGGTGTTAGCGCCACACTAATAAAACAATATGCAGGTTGTAGCGCAGAAGCATTAAAAGCAGCAGGTTTTACTGCTGCAGAGTTAGCTAATGCCGGATTTACGCCTCAAGAAATTAGTGCTGCGACTCCGTTAACCGATACGCAAATCAAAGCTGCTGGCTGTGATCCAACCGCATTGAAAAAATTATTTACAGCGGGTGTTAGTGCAAAGCGCATTAAAGATTTAAATGGCTGTAGTGCTGAGGCGTTAAAAAATGCAGGTTATGATGCTAAGTCATTACTTGACGCAGGTTATACTCCAGCGCAGCTACAGGCCGCGGGTTATACAACCAGCGATTTAGAAAATGCGGGCTTATCTCCTGCGGAAATTTTAGCTGCTGGACGCGTATCTGATTGCAGTGTTGATTCATTAAAGAGAGCTCGTGCTGCTGGTATTAGTGCGGCAACGATTAAGAAAACCTTAGGTTGTTCTGCGAAAGCATTGAAGGATGCTGGGTATACTGCGAAAGAGCTAAAGGATGCAGGATTTACTGCAGCAGAATTAAAAAATGCAGGATTTACTGCGGCACAGCTTAAAGCCGCAGGGTTTAGTGCCAAGGAGCTTAAAGATGCTGGCTTTAGTGCCAAAGACCTGAAAGATGCGGGCTTTACGGCCGCACAACTTAAGGCTGCAGGGTTTAGTGCCAAAGATCTTAAGGATGCGGGTTTTAGCGCTAAAGATCTGAAAGATGCGGGTTTTAGTGCCAAAGATCTGCGAGATGCAGGCTTTACTGCAGCACAACTTAAAGATGCCGGTTTTAGCGCTAAAGATCTGAAAGATGCAGGTTTTAGTGCTGCTGAACTTAAAGCAGCTGGTTTTACCGCGGCCCAGCTTAAGGATGTGGGGTTTGGGGCTGCTGAGCTTAAAGCTGCCGGCTATAGCGCTAAAAACTTAAAGGATGCAGGATTTGCTGCGGCAGATTTAAATGCGGCAGGATTTACTCCAGCAGAGATGCAGTTAGTAGGCTTAGGTAACCCTAATGTACAACAAGGTGCATTTAGTGTTAGTGGGGTACCAAGCGTAGGTCAAGGTGGTGTAGCAAACCAAGGAGCTGCTGCGTCAAACCAGCAATTGCAGGCTATTTTAAACCGCCAAACCCAACAAATGGCAGAACAAAAATACCAGCAAAGAATTCAACAGCGAGGCGCAGATATGCTTTCTACTGCAAATCAGCTACTAGTAGATTGGAAAAATGTTAGTACCCAAACCTATGCCGCTGGTAATGAAGATAAGACGGCTATTGCTAGTGCTGCTAATAATGGTGCAGGAGGCAATGGTGGACCACAAGGAATTATGGGGGGGGCACAAGAACAAGTAGCAATAATTAAAACAGGCGATGTCTTATTTGCGGTGATGGATACTTCCGTTAATAGCGATGAGCCAGGCCCTATTCTTGCAACGATTGTTGCTGGAAAATTAAAGGGAACCAAATTAATTGGTAGCTTTAATTTGCCTTCAAAAGCGAACAAAATGGTTATTACTTTTAACACCATGTCTGTTCCTGGTGCTTCGAAAACCATATCGATTTCCGCTTTTGCAATTGATCCAAATACTGCGAGAACGGCTCTATCAAGTAGAACGAACCATCATTACTTGTTACGTTATGGTTCTCTGTTCGCTTCTTCGTTCCTTGAAGGATTTGGTAACGCATTCCAGTCAGCTAATACCACAGTAACTATTGGTGGTACTGGAGGAGGCAACAACGTAACGGTTGCCAATGGTGTTGGGCGCTCAACGTTGCAAAATGCGGTTATTGGATTGGCAACAGTGGGTAAAACCTGGGGACAACAAGCACAGCAATTATTTAATACACCAACGACTGTTGAGGTATATGCTGGTAGTCCTTTAGGAGTGTTGTTTACACAAGACGTAAGATCACTTTAATTTGACGGTAGAAGACGACGATGGCAGAAAACGATCAAAACGATGAATATAAATTCGACGAGTATGAGTCTTATGACCACGAGTCAATGGGCAATGCTGAGTCAGGTTCAAGCCCTTCACCAAAACCACCTGGGAATTCTCCAAAGGGGCCTAATAAAGATGTGCGACGTAACGCATTAATTGCTGTAGGCGTTATTATTGCTGCTATGGTGGGATATAAAGTTGTTGGTGGCATTTTTTCAGGGAAAAGTACAACCCAGAATAAAGGGGGAAATCTTCCTCCTGCGCCAGTTGCTGTGGTTGCTCCTCAGCAACAAATACAACCAATGCCACAACTTCAACCACAACCGGTTCACCAGGAAGTTACTCCTCAGCCCATTCAGCAGCCAACGCTTCCAGTGGCACATGAGGATGCTGCACTGAAACAACAAGTTGAATCTATTGCGACAAACCAGCAAAATGTGCAATCACAGGTTTCTTCAATGAACGAGCAAGTTGGAAATGTAAATAATAATATTAACAACTTAAGCACGCAAATTAACCAACTTAACCAGACAATTACTGATTTGACCAATCAGTTAAATAAGCAGTCAGAAGTAATTGCAATATTAATGGAACGTACAAAGCCTAAGGTGGTTCGCAGAATGCTGCCTCCACAGCGCTATGGCCAAGCAAATATTTATTATATTAATGCAGTAATTCCTGGTCGGGCTTGGCTAATTGGTACAAATGGTTCTACACTTACAGTAAGAGAAGGGACAAAGATTGCGGGATATGGAGTCGTTAAGCTTATTGATTCTATGGAAGGTCGAGTCTTAACGAGTTCTGGACGGATAATTAAGTTTAGTCAAGACGATAGTTGAGGTAAAAATATATGGCTGATTCAACATGTACAGGCGGGACGGTTGCGTGCTGGGTAGCGAGTCAGGCAAACATACTAACCAATATTGCAAATTCATTGGTGCCTGTACAACGCTTAATCACGGGCGGTGCATATCTAATAGGTTGTGCTTTTTTATTTAAAGCAATTTACAGCCTAAAAGTATATGGTGAGGCACGGACGATGATGTCCAGTCACACAAGTGTTAAAGAGCCTGTAGTCTATTTGATGGTAGGGGCAATATTTATTTATTTCCCGACAGCATTTGCAACGTTAATGCAGAGCACTTTTGGTTATCAAAATGTTCTTCAATACGCCCCAGTAAACAGTAGCAATCAGACATTAGATTTCTTGTTTGGTAATGGGAGTGTGGTCGGAAGGCCGCTGACGATTATCATCCAGGTTATTGGGCTGGTCGCTTTTGTGAGAGGGTGGGTGTTGATCGCGCGTTCAGCGTCACAAGGGCAACCTCCAGGAGGAACAGGAAAGGGTTTAGTCCATGTTTTTGGGGGAATTTTGGCAATCAATATTGTAGGGACTATCAATATGATTAATAATACAATATACGGCACGTGATAGTATGTTAGTGTGTATTTTTACTTTTAAATTTAGGAGACAATAGTGAAAAGTAAAATCATTAGTAAAGCGGGCTTCAAGTCTTGGTTGAGCAGTATTGTTTGTCTAAGCTTATTAGCCTTAATTTGCCAGGATGCAGTTGCTGGTGGAAGTATGACTATAGGCGCAATGGCGTCATCAATTACAGGGTCATTTACGAACCTAACTAAATTAATTACAGCAGGTTCTTATTTGGCTGGTTTGGGTTTTTCAATCGGTGCGATTATGAAGTTTAAGCAGCACAAAGATAACCCAACTCAAATCCCAATTGGTACACCTATCGCGTTAGTCTTTATTGCGGCTGCGTTACTGTTCCTCCCTTCAATTTTAGGGGTAACTGGAGCTACCATGTTCGGTTCTGCAGGCGGTAAAACAGCAGGTCCTACTGGTACTGTATATACTGGCTCATAATAATTGGGTTGCAACAAAAGCGGGTAAATTCGATTTACCCGCTTTGTTTATATAAAGTAGTTACATTTCTAATTGGGTCCATAGGCCGTGATAGTAAAAATATCAGTTAATAATTAAAGGTTGTATTGGGCAACGTGAGCTGAAAATATGGCAGTGAATCAAGAAAAAAAACAGTTGAAGTTACTGGCTACGCCAGGTTCATGGCGTTTATATTCAGCCAGAAAAGTCGACGAACGATTTAAGTCATATGAGCAAAAAGTTTTGCAACGAGATCGTTATACTTGCCAATTTTGCGGTTTTCAAGCACGCCTCTTTCAAGAAGTAGTAAATCTTGATAATAATTATTCCAACAATAAACTACCAAATCTGGTAACTGCTTGTTGCTTTTGTGCACAGTGCTTTTTTATTGAATCTGTTGGTGTTGGTGGATATGGTGGTGGAACATTGATCTATCTTCCTGAACTAACCCAGATGGAGTTAAATAGTCTATGCCACGTGCTTTTCTGTGCTATAACTAACGATACTGGGTATAAATCCAGTGCGCAGAATATTTATCGCGGATTTAAATTTCGTTCACAGCTGGTAGAGGAAAAATTTGGTGAGGGGACAAGTGATCCTGCCATTTTTGGTCAATTAATGATTGACGCTGGGGTGAATGATGAAGAAAGAAGGTCACAACTGTTTAAAAATATACTTTTATTGCCTTCTCGAGCAAAGTTTCGTAAACAGATCGAAAAATGGGCTGCGAGTGCCTTAGAAGAAATTACTGTATAAGGTTCGTTGATCTAGTGGTTGTTTCCATTTTTTCCACTAGAGTAGAAATGGAAATTGACCCTAAGCTATACTAAATGGGGATAATAAAAATGGCGCATTGGTCAGAATCTTTTTTTGACGGGGTTGATACCTTCTTTGCCTGGCTAAGTACTTCACTTAAGCAAACAACAGAGTCATACATTGATTTAGAAACGGCGGATAGTCCGACCGTTCTGGTAAATCATGATGGTTCTTTATTATCAATCATTAAAGTCGAAGGAATTTCGGCACTTGCAGGTCCTTCAGAATTTGAGCAGCTGGTTGCAGGCTTAACAAATGCGTTTCAAGCGGCTATGGGACGACCAGGCCATGGCTTACAGGTTTATTTTAGCCATGATAAGCAAAATATCAGAAAGTTAATTCGCGATATTTATGATCCAGCAATGGCGACTGCAAAACGTCTTGATTTAAATTTAGGCGATCTTTTTGAAGAGCGTACTGACTACATGGCACAGTATTGTGCTGAAGAACGGTTATTTTTTGTATTAGTCACCAGACCCTTCAACTTAACAACGGAACAATTAAAAGCGGCTAGTAAAGCGAAAATGAAGATGCTAAAAGATACTAAAGCACCTCCATTTAAAAGCAGCCAAACGATTTATGCAGCAGTTCCTGAATTACGTGATACTCATGATGCTTATGTTCGTGCCATCATGAATGATTTAGATTCCTTGCATGTTGCAGGAAAATTATTAGAGGTTCATGACGCAGTGCATGCGATTCGCATGACTGCCGATCCAGATTATACCGCTGATGATTGGCGTGCTACTTTGCCTGGGGACATGCTCCCTGTACGAGAATTTAATAGTTTTGATGGCGATGCCTCAGATCTATTATGGCCCTCATTAGCCAAACAGGTACTGCCACGAGATGCTGAGGTTTTAGATTTACGCACCGTTCAAGTTGGCGATAAGATTTACTCATCCACCTATATCGATTTATTTCCTAAGGATGTAAGGCCTTTTGTGTATTTGTTTGGACGTATCTTGCCGTCGCATATTCCTTGGAAAATTTCATTTTTAATTGAAAGTGAAGGATTGGGCACAATTAAATTAAAAGGTCTTTTGGCTGGGATTTTAAGTTTTAGCTCGGCACAAAACCGTTTAATTAGTGACTCCGTTAACTTACTAAAATATTTACAACTTAATACGGATGAATCAATTGTTCGTTTACGCGTGGTGGCCACAACTTGGGCACCTGAAGGGCGAGTGCCTTTATTACGTCAACGCAGTTCTGAATTAGTTAAAGCAGTTCAAGGCTGGGGTTCTACGGATGTGTCTGAAATTTGCGGTGATCCCTTTGGTGGTTTTGTATCCAGCATGTTAGCGGGAACACTGAATAGCACCGCAGTACCTACAGTTGCTCCTTTAAGCGCGGTAGTTTCCATGCTGCCCATTACTCGCCCTGCATCACCATGGGGTAAAGGGGCATTACTTTTTAGATCCCCTGATGGGAAGCCTTGGCCATTCCAACCCGGTTCTACTGAACAAACTACATGGATTGATCTGGTTTATGCGCGCCCTGGTTCAGGTAAATCCGTTCTGTCTAACGCGATCAATTTGGCGCTCTGTCTATCTGGTGGTTTATTACGCTTGCCTCGCATCGCTATTATTGATATAGGACCATCAAGTAGTGGGTTGATTTCGCTTTTACAAGAAGCATTACCTGCTTCAAAACGCCACTTAGTGGCTTATCACCGTTTAAGAATGACGCCAGATTATTCAATTAATCCGTTTGATACTCAATTAGGCTGCCGTTACCCAACAGCCTTAGAGCGTGCATTCTTGGTGAACTTTATTACCTTATTGACAACACCATTAGGTGCAGAGAAACCCTATGATGGGATGCCTGATCTTGCAGGTATGGTTGTCGATGAATTATTTAAAAGTATGGCGGATGAATTTAACCCAACGCCTTATGCCCCAGGTGTTGAAGTATTCCTAGATAGCATTTTGGAAGAGATTGGTTTTGTTCGTGACTCAAAATCAACCTGGTGGGAAGTGACTGATTCATTATACTCCGCAGGATTTGAGCATGAAGCGATGCTGGCTCAACGTTATGCTATGCCCCTACTTGCGGACGCGGCTTCTATTTGCCGTACCCCTTCGATTGAAGACTTGTATGAAAAGATTACCGCTCCTACAGGTGAGTCCTTAATTAATGCGTTTTCGCGAATGATTTCTGCTGCGGTGCGTGAATACCCTATTTTATCACGGGTGACTAGTTTTGATATTGGGGATGCACGCGTAGTTTCTCTAGACCTTGACGAAGTAGCTAAGAGCGGGGGGGACGCAGCGGACCGACAAACGGCGGTAATGTATATGTTGGCGCGCTATGTTTTGGCTCGACATTATTATTTAACTGAAGAAAGTTTGAATAATATTCCCGAACAATACAAGGAATACCATAAGGAACGCGTGCGCGAGATACGTGAAGATCATAAGCGTATTGTTTATGACGAATTCCACCGTACTTCAAAATCAGCAGCTGTGCGTGAACAAGTAATTATCGACATGCGCGAAGGACGAAAATGGAAAGTACAAATTGCTTTGCTCTCTCAGTCTGTGGATGACTTTGATCCAGTAATGATCGATTTTGCGACCGCAATTTATATTATGGACGCCGGACCTTCTCAAGCGATTGAAAAAACCACGTCCATATTTGGACTTTCTGAAACAGCGAAAGCTGCGTTACGCAATAGGGTACATGGTCCTCGACTTGGGGGAGCCACCTTCCTTGCTCAATTTGCTACTAAGAGCGGGGTAAACGTGCAATTGCTCACCCTAACATTAGGGCCGGTTGAATTGTGGGCGTTTAGTACGACTGCTGAGGATGCTTCAGTGAGAAACCATTTGTACCGCCATCTTGGACCTGCTGAGGCGCGACGCGTGTTAGCCGCTTTATTCCCCAATGGTTCTGTCGCTAAAGAGATTGAGACTCGTTTAGCGGGGATGAAGGAGAAAATTGGTTTAATTGAAGAAGACATGAAGGAAAGTATTGTAGAACAATTAATTAATGACATCCTTGATGCCTATTCAAAGAACCCTGATGTTAAGAGTTTACCTGCCAAGCTCACTTAATATTGCCTTAAGAATACTTAAATATAATGCGCCTCATCTTATAACATTGGATGAGGTCATTATGAGAAAAATTCTCGCAGCCGCGTTGGTATTGTTTAGTTCCTTTAGCGCTAATTTTGCTTTTGCAGAAAGCGTTCCTAGTCGTGTTCCAGATGAGTTCTACGTGAGAGAGCACTGGCTTAGCATGACCACGAGTTATGATATTGAAACCAAAACTCAAAAATTAGGTACTTTATACAGAAGATTTTTTAGCTTGTTGTTAACCTATGATTTTTATGACCCATTTGATAACAAAATTGCTTATGCACGTTCAAAGTTCTTTTCATTTACTGCACATTTTGATGTTTACGATAATTTTGAAAATTATTTAGGCGCAGCAGACGAGCGTCTGTTTTCTTTCTTCCCTACCTTTGATATTTATGACCGCGATGGCTATACAAAGCTTGCTAAGGCATCAATGAATTTTTGGGGCACAACATTTACTATTTATGATCCAGTAACCAGCAAAGAAATGGCTCATATGTCTCGCCCATTCTTTAGACTGAAAAATGATTGGACTTTCCACGTAACCGACAGAGAGGTATTTGATCATAAAGGTATTGATCCACGAGTATTGATGACGGTTATTGCGTTTCAAGGCGATAGAGAATATTGGGAGCAAGAACAACGACATGATGACGATAATCTAAGAAGAAGAGGCATCAAGAGCACTCAACCAGCCCCTGCAACTGATGTAAGCAAACACCAGTTGAGTACACTATTAGAAAAAATTGCTGCCGTAAGCAAGCAAGAAGGTTTAGATAATACTCAAGAACCTGATGAAAATGCCGCGATGGCGGTTGGCGCTGAGCTAGAAAATGGCTACAACACGCAAATGACTGATGATTCAGTACAATCAAGTCAAGAGCGATTGGATGCCTTTACTGATTACTGTTTCCATTTGATTCAATCAGATTCTGTGTCTAAAGAGAAAAAGAAAACTATTCTGTTCTTATTAAAAGCACGTTTGGAAGCAAACGCGTAATAGTCTGAGCGTCATCCCTTGCAACGCTCGGGATGACGTATACTCTAAGAATGAGTCCGTAACAACTCCTGATTTCCCTGCACTCCATCAAGGCTACTATAAGAACAACCATAAACCTTTTTTGCATCATACATCGCCAAATCTGCTTTAACGACGAGATCTGTCGCTGTTTTCGCATCGTCGGGATAGGTGGCAGAGCCTATGCTAATGGAATAACAATAAGGTTCACTATTTTCAAGAATCACGATTGGTTGGAACTCTTCAATAATACGTTCAGCAATCACCTGGGGTGTTTGCTTATTTGGAGCATGGGGTACTATGGCAGTAAATTCGTCACCACCAAGCCGCGCAATGAAATCTTTTTCGCGAAAACACAGTTGGAGTCGTCTTGATGTTTCTAAAAGCAACTGATCCCCTATACTGTGACCATAGCGATCATTAACGTGCTTAAAATTATCCAGATCAATAAAGAATACGGTAATGCAATGATTTGGGCTTATGGTGTTAATTAACTCATGTAAGTGCTGAATGAAATAGCGACGATTAGGTAAATTAGTCAGATGATCAAAACGAGCTAAATAGTGGTATTTATCTTTTTCTGTTTGTAATAGATAGTTTCTATCATTTAATTCCTGCTCATAACGTTCGTTTTCACGAAGCAAGCTAGCAAGTGTCGTCACAATAATAAGATAGGTGAACAAATGATTAATGAGTTCAATCGCCAGGAATTGATAGTGTGGTAAATTATAATAAGGTGGAATGACAAATTGATTAAAGGCGATGAGTATTAACATCGATGCCATGGAATAAATCAATAAACCACTCATTCCGGTAAGTGAGGCTGCAAGTAAGGGCATTACATAGAACCATTGGGTATGTAGTGGGCCTATACCCCATACCAAATAGTTACCAATAACAATTGCGAAAAAAATAATGACGGCCAGAAGTTGGCTGCATAAGTGTACGTTTTTCGTTCGTTTAAGTAGCCATAAATTAGCTAAGGCTAATCCGCCCGTAATACCAATGGTCGTGATTATGGCCCAAAGTTGAGACATGGAATAGAAAATTGCGACAATAGTACAGACAAAAAGGAGTTCCCAAGTGACATATTGAATCAGACGATATTGGCGCGTATATTTTTCAATGCTATCAGAATGTTTTAAATAGTTGAAAATCTTATATAGCATTTCGGTTTCAGTCCTTGGCCTTTATTGAATATCCACATTTGTAGTTTAGTTGAATTTATTAATAGTAGGTAATTTTAATAAGGACTAATTGTATTATTCCCCAGGTTTAATTGGTAAGGTTATTCGAACTTTTAAGCCTCCTTCTAATAAATTACTTAGAGAGATATCACCTTGATGCATCTGGATAATTTCACGGGCAATCGTTAATCCTAAACCGGTGCCTCCAGTACTACGTGAGCGCGAGTGTTCACCACGATAGAACGGGAGGAATATTTGTTCTAGCTCCGCTACTGGAAGGCCTGGGCCTTTATCCATAATAGTGATTTCAATCTGTTGTGGCAAACGTTGCAAATGGATTGTAGCTTGAGCCCCATAATGCACCGCATTATTAATTAGGTTATTCAAAGCGCGTTTTAATAAATTCACCGAACCCAAATAAACCAATTTAGTGCAGTCACTCGTAAAATGTACCTGAGAATTTAATTCCAAGGCGTCATCGCTTAATGAGGATAGCAATGCGACCAAATCAAAGCGTTGTGGTTTCTCTTCATGATTAATATCACGAAAATAATCTAAGGTTTCCTGAATCATCAGCTCCATATCATTAATATCAGCACTAATTTTGGCATAGTGGGGATTATCCGTTAGATATTCAGTTCTCAGTTTCAAACGAGTTAATGGGGTGCGTAAATCATGGGAAATAGCGGTCACAACTCGAGTGCGATTCGCTAAAAGTTTATTTACTTTTTCTTGCAGGTCGTTAATTTTTTTAAAAATGGCTTTTTGATCGGAATTTCCCGTGAGAGGAATGGGCAGCCAACTTTCCTGGTTTTCATTATAACTTAGGCTTTGGATTAGGGTTTGAATGGGCTGGTTTAGCGTTCTTACCGCCCAATAATTAAGAAGTATTAAGGCGCTTAATAAAATAAATAACAGGCTGACAATAAAACTTAGTTGATTCGATACGGGGGGAATCATACTGATATTCAGCCATGCGTTTTCTTGAATAAATAGGGAGAATTCCACTTTTTTATTTTGCTTCATGAGGTTGAACAAGACGGGGGCTTTTAAGGTTAACAAGGCATTTTGTTCATAGACTGGAGTAGGAGATAAGCTAATTTCAGACCAGCGAGAATGGCGATTTTGTAGAATGGAGGGCCAGCTGGATTGGGGGCTTTTTTGCAATTGATTCACCAGGCGCGTTAATGAACGTATGGCATTGGCAGAAATAAAAGAATGAGTATGTGCGTAATATTGCCCCAATTGCAGCAGCGCAAAGCCAATGATGAGATTACCTAGGACTAATCCGAGCAGTGTTTTTTTCGCTGTAGTGGTTAACTGACTCATAACATATCAACCTTCGGTTTGAATTGATAACCGCCACCACGAATGGTTAATAGTAATTGGGGATTACGGGGATCAAGTTCAATCTTTTTGCGTAAACGACCAATTAAGACATCAATGGTACGATCTTGGGAATCAAAATTCTTATCGTATAAGAGATCCATCAGTTGATCTCGACTTAAGATGCGTCCTGGATGTTCTAAAAAAATAAGTAATAATTCGTATTCGCGTTGGCTTAGGGGAATTGCAATAGCGTCTTGGTCGATCAATGCGTGCGTGTTGCGATCGAGAATCCAATTTTCAAAGTGAATTTGCTGTAAGGGAGCGAGTTTTTTGCGCTCTTCACTTAATTCACCTTGGGTACGCCTTAATTGTGCTTTGACTCGTGCTAGGAGTTCACGAGCACTAAATGGTTTGGAGATATAATCGTCAGCCCCTAGCTCCAGGCCTGCAACTTTATCGGCAATACTGTTTGCTGCACTGAGCATAATAATAGGCATGCTGTATGTTTGACGGATTATTTGGCAGAGTTGGAGGCCGTCCATTCCCGGTAGCATGATGTCGAGAATCACGAGATCAAAATTATGTTCTCGCAACAATTGCTTGAGCGGAAGCCCATTTAATGCGCAGGTGGTACGAAAACCATTTTTAATCAGATAATCGTTGATCAGATCTATGATCTCTTGATCATCATCAATAATCAAAATATGGTGTTTTTTGGTATTCATTCAGTGCCTACAGCTAAGGTAGGAAGTCTCTGATTTATTGTAACAACTTTGTTACAAGAAACAATCCATTTGTCATATTCCTATTACATTGTGCCATTACACTTAGCAATGAAGACCTAAATAATAGGAGAAAAAAATGAACATTAAACGTTTGCTACTTGTTAACAGTTGCGCTGTCGCATTGGTAGGTGCCTCAGTGGTATTTGCTCAAGCCTCAACCGAGAATATTGATAAACAGGCACAAAAACAAGAGCAATGCGCTAAATATAAATCACTTTCTACAGAGCAACGTGCTCAACTGCAAACACTAAGAAAAAGTATGCGTGTAGAAATGAAACCATTAATTAAAGAAAAACGCGAGATAAGAGCACAAATTAAAGCGGCAATTACAGCCCCCAATGCACAATGGAATAACGTTGAGGCCTTAGTGGCTAAAAGTAATGAAGTGAATAATAAAATCACTATGGTTGTCGTAAAAAGTCGATTTGATGCCTTTCAAAAAGTAGGTGTGTTGATGCCCTTCAGACATCACCATAAATGTCATCATGACAACAAGGTAGCTCAGCAGTAAGGTTATTGTAACCTGAAGCTTTTAGTTGACCACACAATCCCCTCGAATTACCACGGCTTGACCGCGGTAATTCGCCCTTCTTAAGGCTAATTGAAAGCTCCCCCCAAAGCTATTTAAGTTCAACCACAATAACTTTTATTGGATGATCGCTCACATTTTCATCGGTATGCAATTCGCCAGGAACGTCTTTGTGCAAATAATAAGCTTGGTCCTTCTCTAATTCGAGGTAATGTACTTCACCTTTATTGTTGGTAACTTTAAGCTTACCCGAATCCAAAGCGACAACGACCCGATTATGCTCATGGCGATGCATGGCTAAGATTTGCTCTTTATTCGGATAAATCAAAGTTTTCCAAACCTGAACCTTGTCATTGGCGAGCATGGGAATACGCTGAGTGCTATTAGCATGGGCTAAATACGAGATTAACATAAAAATCAATACAGTAAGTTGACGCATCTTTTTTCCACTCTTTTTGCGAAATAGAAGAAAACTATAATACAAACTCGCGTTGAAGTGTATCCGTAACGACCTCCTGAATGAGTAGTGCCAATTTATCATACATCTGTGCTTTATACGAAGTTGTCCGCCAAGCGACGCCAATTTCTCTATAAGCTTGTTTATTTGTTAATGGCAGGGCAATTAGCTCCGTGCCATTAAGAATTCCGCTGTTAATCGCTAATGTAGGTAAAAAGGTAATTCCTGGTTGATGATTGACCATTTGAATTAAGGTATGCAAGCTGGTGGCAAAGAAATGATTAATCTGTTTACTGTCTTTCAGTTCACAAGCTTGTAGCGCATGGCCTGTCAGGCAATGTTCTTTTTCCAGAAGAAAGATACTGTTTTCAGGCAAGTTGCTAATTTCTGGGGTAAGGCCTTGCCATGTTTTAGGCAATACTAATTGAAAATAATCTTTACCCAGGATGCGCGTATGCAGATCTGGGGTAGGATAAGGTAAGGCAAGAATCACCATGTCCAGTTTTCCTTCGCTCAATAATTTTAATGCGTTTTCAGTCGTATCCTCTCTAATAAATAGATTTAAGTTGGGATAACGTTCCTGGCACAGATTTTGCAGTCCGCTTAATACAAAAGGAGCAATGGTAGGAATAATTCCCAGATAAAAGTTGCCTTGCATCATCTTTCCCTGAGTCATTGCATAATCGACTAAGGCATCACTTTGCTCAAGGAGTGCTCGACTGCGTTTTACAATCTCTTCGCCAAGAGGAGTAAACAAAAAGGTTTTGTGATCGCGTTCTAAAAGTTGTACTCCAAGTGTTTCCTCAAGATTAGTAATTGCCGCACTTAAAGTGGATTGACTAATAAAGCAAGCGGCAGCGGCACGGCCAAAATGCTGATGCTCATAGAGGCTTACCAAATAATGTAATTGTTTTAGGTTAGTTAATTTTCTCATCGCTTTTTCCGATTAGATACATCTATTTTATTCATTTTAAATAATTATACACCATCACTATACTAAAATTGTAACCAGCGAAGAGGAGATGATTATGTTAACTGTTGGCCAAAAAATACCTGAGTTTTCTGTAGTGGCGGTAAAACCTGGTTTCAATAACCATGAGGAAAATGGGGAAAGTGCTTTTGAAGTAATTACGGAACACAGTTTTACTGGTAAATGGAAAGTCCTTTATTTCTATCCTAAAGATTTTACTTTTGTATGCCCAACAGAGATTGTGGAGTTTGCTCGATTAAATAGTGAGTTTAATGATCGTGATGCCGTCGTCTTAGGAGGCAGTACCGATAATGAGTTTGTCAAATTGGCATGGCGTAGAGAGCACAAAGATTTACATGCCTTAGATCAGTACAGTTTTGCGGATGTGAATGGAAAATTAACGGAGGGGCTGGGAGTTAGAGATGCGGAAAGCGGTTGTGCGTTAAGAGCCACCTTCATTATTGACCCCAATAATGTCATCCAACATGTCAGTGTTAACTCCTTAAACGTAGGCCGTAATTCACAAGAGGTATTACGTATTTTGGATGCATTACAAACCGATGAACTCTGTCCTTGTAATCGTCCTGTGGGTGGGGAAACTTTATAAGACCTAATGGTATACGTCATCCTGAGGAGTTTACGACGAAGGATTTTCTGAATGTGGCATTGAGCTAGTCCTAACACTTGTGCCACATTCAGGAGAGCCCTCACTGTGTTCGGGATGACGTGCTCCAACGTGAATACATAGAGAGGTTATTATGTCTATCGAACAATTAAAACAAAGTATTCCTGATTATGCTAAAGACATACGTCTTAACGTCAGTAATCTATTTGGAAATATAGCTCAGACGGGTTTAACGGAGAATCAATTTTACGGGACCACCTTGGCCATTGCATACAGTGTTAAAAATAAGCAAATACTGGAAGCTATTTTAACGGAGGGAGAGGCTTATATAACACCAGAGGTACACCAGGCAGCAAAAATAGCCGCAACGCTAATGGCCATGAATAATGTATATTATCGCGCCATCCATTTGGCGGGGAATAAAGAATTGTCATTGTTGCCAGCTAATTTACGGATGAATGCGATGGCAAATCCTGGGGTGCCTAAAGCAGATTTTGAGTTGTTTGCCTTGGCAATATCTGCTTTAAATGGTTGCGGAATGTGCATTCACTCTCATGTGGCGCAACTTGAGGAAGTGGGATTAAGTAAGGTGGTGATTCAATCGACTTTACGTATTGCTGCGGTGCTTAATGCGGTGGCTCTGGTGTTAACAATCGAGTAATACGGATTTGTGTCCCATCCCGTATTACGACTTTGTCTAATACGGGCTACACGTTGAGATTTGATTTATACCAATCTTTACCATCCACTAATCGTGCGACCATCATGCTACCCACCGTATTACAGGTAACATTAAGCATGGTGGCTAAAGGGTCAATAATGATACTGATGGCAGCAATCGCAATTAAAACCGAGGGGGGAAAGCCATAGACACTTAATATGAGTAACTCACCTAACATCCCACCACTAGGAATGGCTCCCATAACGGTGCCTACTAATAAGGAAACCCCGATGGCCGTAAGCAGTACGCTTGCACCAGAAAAATCCCAATGAAAAATTCCAAATAAGAATGCAATTTTAAAAATACCGCCAATAACGGAGCCTTCTTTATGAATAATGGTACCTAAGGGAATTACCGTTTCATATATCTCAGGAGAAATACGCATTTTTTTCGCAGCCATTAAGTTGGCAGGAATACTGGCCGCACTGCTGCAGGTGGCAACGGAGGTTACTGATGGCAGGAAAATAGCACTCCAAAATAATTTAACACCCTGCATTTTTCCTGCAATGTAGGCATACACCGTAAAACCAAAGACAAAATATAAGAGCGTATAGAAATAATAAAGTCCGGCAATACGCAGATAATTTTCCATTAGCTGGGGACCGAGTTCATTGATTAATACTGCAAAGTAGGCAAAAAAACCTATAGGCGCGTAATACATGATTAGGGTAAAAACCCGCATGAACACTTCCTCTCCAGCCTGTAAAAAGTCAATAAATACCCGTCCCTTTTCGCTTAGGTGCGAGGTGGAAATACCGACTAAAAGAGAAAATACGATTAAAGCTAAAATATGCTGATGTGATAGCAAGTGACTAAAATCTTTTACCGTAAAGATGCCGGCAATTTGACTACTAAAATTAGCGGTATTCGCTGGAATTTGAGTTGCCAGCGGTAAGGTAATACCTTGTGCCGGTGGGAACATTTTAACGACAAGCAGCGCATAAATAGCGGCGATTAAACTGGTAAAAAGAAAGACAATAGCCATATTAAAAATGATTTTACCCAGCTTTCCCATGGAGCCGAGTCGTGCAATGGCAGAGGTCACACTGAAAAAAATCAAAGGCACAATGGCGGTGAAAATCAGGTTCAGAAAAATTTCACCGAACGGTTTTAAATAAGGGGTAATGGAACCAAAGTAACAGCCAGTCAATCCTCCCAGCAAAATAGAAGAAATTAAAATAAAAGGAAAAAAATAAGTTCCCAGAATTTTTTTTGCTGCAGCCATGGAGTGATTTCCTTCTATTTTCGGCAGGGATTTTAAGGCTTCGTATTTTATACCCAAGGTAATGCAAATGCTATTTTTATACTTTGGGATAGAAGAGTTGTTCCTAAACTAAAAATAATGCGCGAATATAAAACACATATATTGATTTAAATATTTACATGCTGTATAATTCGTGCTGCCTACATAATTAAACCGCGAGGGTACTTATGCCTGCTATTGACGTTGTTCGTTACACGCCATCTGAGTTACAGTCCTGGGATATTGCATTAAAAAATAATCAAGCACTAATTCTTAATCATACCAATCGTATTAACCAATATCAGCTCGTTTTAACTCCACTAGAAGAGGAATTACAACGAATAGGCCAGACAATCAATGAAATTCTTGCAGCATTAAATGTGGATACCGGTGTATCTCTTGATGTGTCGGCTTATCTCAATCCAAACTATCATCCTCCTCGCCATGGCGACCATAATACTAATTATCGAATTATTGATTTACAACGCCAATTAACCTCTTTGGATCAACAAAGGAAAGACCGTGTTAATGATATGTTACCTTATCAAAATAACATCCGTCGCTTAACCCAAGACCTGAATAAATTAATCTCGCAGAATGAACTGATACAGCAACGGATTGAATCAGCAAATTTGTTCTTACATGTATTGTGCTCTAATCCACGTGCCTTAGTAATGGAGTTACGTGACAAATTACTCGCTGCGGTAAATGCTTATGAAGATAAGCATATGAGCAACCAATCATTGGCCGTTCGCAGCAGTTTGCATGCAATTCATAATGGCTTAGATCTTTTAATTGCTGATGTAAATGATTTAAGGGTACAGCAACAAAATTATTTACGATTATGTGGCTTTTTAGCGGATATATATTCCCGAGTACAACAAGAAAATAAAGATGATGTTTTTCTCAGTACTCTGGAAGAAGTTATTAATACCACGCATATAGATCCCCGAGAAGATCTTTTAGACGACCTAGGTATTTCATTTAATGCTATGGCTTGGTTTCGGGCTACGAAAAAAGAACAACGTCGAATTTTGGCAATTACAGAGTCAGAATTAAACAGCGAAGAAGTTGCAAGATGTCAGCAAATGATGGATCGACTATTGGATAATTCGTTACCACAGGCTACCTATTTACAACAGAGTATTAGACAAAGCGCTCAAGCGATTGATATTGAAATCTGTGAGAAAATCCGTAGAAATGAGTCTATTGACTATCATTTTTATATCTGTTTGGCCAATACCTTGATGCAATTGCATCATGACGGCAGTAACTCACGCGCAGCAGGGCGTTTGTTTCATATGGCAGAACAAGCAACGGGGGCTTCTTCATTAGGTAAGAAACTGTTAGGCGCTTTAATGGTTGTCTTAGGTGCCGTGATGATCACTACGAGCGTTTTAGCCTTTGCATCTTCTCTAGGTAGCACTTCTGCTCTTAGTATTTGGGGCAGTGCTTTAGGACTTAACCTTATCCAAACCCAGGTTGCGGCTCTTAGTTTGAGTTGTTCTATAACGGCGGCAGTTGGTACCGGGCTCACATTTTGGGGCTCTCGTACGATAGGCGCTAGTACGCGACAAGGCTTGTCACAAGATTTGATGGAAACGTATGATGCGGTACTGAAGGATATAGGCCCCACTGCTCCTTTGGCTGATGAGCAACCCAGCTATTATGCTCAGCCGATGTATCATTAATTTCTTCATTGCTACATTTAATTAAGCTCTATAATCTATTGTATGAAACAGGAGATATAGGGCTTAATATCGTCACTTAAATTTTCATAGGAAATGAAAATGCAAGAGAAACAAAATTATTTTTTTAGAACTAGGACGTCAAAAAAAACATCCACTCATCAGGAATATGGGATTCAAATTCCTTCTCTAATTGATATTCAACAAATGCGCGAAATGCCTGCTGGTGCCCAAGAGGATCAATATCAGCGTTTAACGCATATGGCAAAAAAAATAGAACAAATTCAGTCACAGAATTCTTCGCTACCTATTATAACTACGGACCAAGTTGTACTCCCTGAGCTATGGAGCAATGTATTTACCGCAATTAGAGAAGGGGATGAGGTTGCTGCACTTGAATGCTTAAGCAAGATCCCCGTACGGGATATGTTGTTACAAGCCATACTTACCACCCATTCTTTTGAATACTTGCAAAATTTGGTGCATTATTGCATTCAGGCAAAGGTGAGTGGCGCTCTGGATTTAGATAATGACGTAGTGATAACTCCAGGAGTGTTCGGGGTTCTGATTAAGGATCTTGCTACCACTTTATCTCATGGAGCCAAACTGCATTTCTCCTTTGGCCTACCTAGCCATCACGCATTCAAAAACGAGGGCAGTGGTTTTTGTATCTTGGATAAAACAGCAATTTTAATTAAATACACCGCATTAGCTAATCCAGCCTTAAAATTTCTGGTGATTGGAACTGATGTTAATCGCGATAATGGCTTAGGCGATGATTTAATAACTACCGCGGCTCATTTGCCGATTTGTCATGTGGATATTTTTGATTCGCGCGTCTATCCAAGACAAGATCATTCTTTTATCCAACGAAAACTGGGATTCGCAGGTGAGAAAATAAAAGAAGGCATTAGCAGTTGGCGGCATGGTAATGCGCAGTATTTGGCCGTAGATTTAAGTTTAATTACCCGTCAAAACGAAGAGTTTCATCCCGCTCTTGCGTTTGCTCTACAACAAATGGAAGAGCAAATTACTAAGGCAAAAAAAGACAAACAGCAAGTCATGATTTTCTTACCAACAGGCTGGGATTCTCACGAGGATGAAACAGCTTATTGTGGTAAATACATTAACAACCGCATGATGAGCAAACTTGAGGCAAAAAAACAACGCTTTAGTGATGCGGATATGACTATGTTTTATGAGAAAATATTTGGCCTGTATCAAGACAATAAAAAATCAATAGCCGGAGTATATTGGGGCTTAGAGGGGGGATATCATCGCCCAATGTATGAAAAGCAAATAACCCTACTGATGAATCAGGTGGTAAACACACTAATAAATGAAGATGCAAGTAGTCTTGATGCAGAGCAGCATAATCAAGGTTTTCCAGGCAAATAACTACATCGTATACGTCATCCTGAGGAGTTTACGACGAAGGCTCTCCTGATGTGGGCTCAGAGCCTCATTCAGGAGATCCCTCACGGTGTTCGGGATGACGTCCGTACAAGTTTACGATGAAGGCTCTCCTGATGCGGGCACAGAGCCTCATTCAGGAGATCCCTCACGGTGTTCGGGATGACGTCCGTACAAGTTTACGACGAAGGCTCTCCTGATGCGGGCACAGAGCCTTATTCAGGAGGTCCCTCACTGTGTTTGGGATGACGTATCATGTTAGCTTTTTAATTGATGGTAATAACTTAATGCCTGCGCTCTTGCTTCTTTATGATTAATAATCGGCTTTGGGTAGTTACCATTCGCATAAATTTTTTCAGAATTGACAGACTCCCAAGGAGCATGAATGGATTGACTGTCTAGTTGAGAAAGCTCAGGCACCCAATGACGAATATAACGGCCATCAGGATCAAATTTTTGACTTTGTAACACTGGATTGAAAATACGAAAATAAGGCGCGGCATCCACACCACAACCCGCAACCCATTGCCAACTGGCACTATTATTTGCCAGGTCCGCATCGACCAGGGTATCTAAAAACCAATCAGCACCTAAACGCCAATCAATCAGCAGCCCCTTCGTCAGGAATGATGCCACAATCATGCGTACACGATTGTGCATATAACCGGTTGCCCATAATTCTCGCATCCCCGCATCAATAATGGGATAGCCAGTCAATCCTTTTTGCCAGCAGGTTAATAATTGTTTCTCATTGTGCCAAGGAAATGCATTAAACTCTGCTCTAAAGTTCTCATTGGCAAGATTGGGGAAATGATAGAGTAGATAAACTGAAAACTCTCTCCAGCCTAACTCGCTGAGAAAATGCTCTGCCGAGGCTATATCACAATTGGGATCAAGTTTTGCTAATTCAATGGCACGTACAATGATTGATGGGCTGATTTCTCCAAAATGCAAGTGAGGTGATAAATGCGATGTCGCATTTTTTATAGGAAAATCGCGATTTTTTTTATAAGCATTCAAATGGTGCTCGATAAAGGTATGGAGCTTGAGCTGCGCACCGTCCTCTCCTGGAGTCCAATAATCACTAAATCGAGAAGCCCAATTGAGCTTGGGTAATAAGCCCCATTCCTCAAGCTCATCGCTTTGAAGCTCAAGGCCGGTAGGTTGTGACGTCAAATGTATAGGTGGTTGAATCGTAAGCGTTTGCTTACAGTGCCTCCAATAGGGAGTAAACACTTTAAAATAATCGCCGTTTTTATTTTTAATTGTCCACGGTTCGTGAAGTAAGCTCCCATTTGAACTTTGTACTTCAATTCCTTGTTTCAACAACGTTGCTTTAATCTTTTTGTCTCGCACAATCGCGTTGGGCTCATAACAGCGATTCCAAAATACAGCGCTCACAGGAACAATCTTGAGTAAATCTAAAATAATCTCAAGTGGCTCGCCTTTGCGAAGAAGAAGATTTAATCCCAGTTGCTTTAACGAGTGACTTAAGGCGCTAAGACTATGATGAAGCCACCAAGCTTGAGCTCCTCCTAAGACGCTCGTTTTTTCATCATAAATATACAGTGGAATTACAACGCGATGCTGAGAACAGGCTTCGATAAACGCGGGATTATCACTCAATCTTAAATCTTGTCGAAACCAGACTAAGGCAATAGTCATATCAAACTCACGAGAACGGAATAGGCGATATATCATCCTGAACGAAGTGAATGCCCTTCTCAGGATGACGTAATTTTTTTAAGACTAGGGTAAGTAATAATAAGGATTCGGTAATTTAAATCCTTTTTCAGCATAGCCCCCGTTTAAATCACTATACTGATCCCCAATCGTTGCAATAATGGTATAACCTTTTTGGATAATCAATTCGCGTGTGTGCGATTTAAATGGAATAACTGATTTCTGATTATAATCACTGGGACGTAAATAAAGTCCGGCCCATTGATGATAACCCGCGCGATGCAAGTTCTTTGCTGTTGCGTTTGCTTCTGGCTTGCGTCTTCCTGTGATAAAGAATACCGTTACTCCACGGTTTATGGCATCTTTATATAAATTGAGCGTCGGTTTAATTGCGGGGGACTTCGCGGCCATAACATCTTGATGAAACTCAGCCTTTGTTCCAGAAAAATCGCGTTTAATCATATAGTTATAATTAGATAAACTGGTTTCATCGATATCTAAAACAATGGCTAGGTTTTTGGGGTTTGTTCTTTTTTTATTAATACGCGCTTGTTGATTAATATAGTGCTGTGCTTTTTCAATTACTTGCGTTAAATCTTTCTCATAGCGCCCTGAATCATGATACTTTTTGAGTTCATTTTTTACACAGGTCAAGTTTGGCGGTTCTGCATAAGTTGGGGTTGCAACAGTAAGCCCAGTAGAAAAGGCTAAGGCCGCGAGTGGCAATTTATTGAGGAGTAGCTTCATTTAAATACCTATGTTTTATCGATGGCGGCATTATACTCAAGATACTTAATAATTTGGTAGTACAATCCCTTGTAAAATGCAGCGTTTTTATATTTCCTCAGTTATAATGCGCGCTTATTTTGTTTAAATTGCCAAGGCCATGCATTTAAAGCAATTGAAATTAGCGGGTTTTAAATCCTTTGTCGATCCTACTGTAGTGTATTTCCCAAGCCAGTTGGTTGCCGTGGTTGGTCCTAATGGATGTGGAAAATCCAACATTATTGATGCCGTGCGCTGGGTTATGGGGGAGAGTTCTGCCCGTAATTTACGTGGCGAGTCCATGACGGATGTTATCTTCAATGGGTCTTCCAATCGTAAACCGGTTGGACAAGCCTCGGTGGAATTAATTTTTGATAATAGCCTTGGACGCTTAACAGGACCATTCGCCAGCTATGGTGAAATTGCCGTAAAACGTTTGGTGACTCGGGCTGGCGACTCTTTTTATTATTTAAATGGCAGTCGCTGTCGTCGTAAAGACATTACCGATATTTTTCTTGGTACCGGAGCGGGGGCGCGAGGCTATTCCATTATTGGGCAAGGCACTATTTCACAATTGATTGAAGCAAGGCCTGAAGATTTACGCGTTTTTCTTGAAGAAGCGGCCGGCGTTTCCAAATACAAAGAACGACGTAAAGAAACTTTACAGCGTATCGCACATACCCGGGAAAACCTTACTCGTGTGGCTGATATTCGTGATGAATTAGATAAACAACTACAGCGACTGGAACGTCAGGCTAAAGCGGCCGAACGCTATCTTATTCTTAAAGATGAAGAGCAATTATGTCGTGCTGAAATCTTAGCTTTAAAATGGCGAGATTTTGTAGCACAGCAGCAGGTGAAGCAACGTGAATTACAAGATTTAGCGGTTAGTCATGCTGAACAGCAAAGCCTTTTGACTAAGGCAAATACCGAGCGGGTGATCTTCAATGAGAAACTCTATGATGCGGATGAGCAAACCCAACAAATACAGGCAACTTTTTATCAGTTGGGGACGGAAATTGCGCGTCTAGAAGAAACAACCCAACAACAGGCCCGTGAAAAAAAACGTTTGGAACAAGATCAGCAGCAAATGCAAGATGATTGGCAGGTTGCTGAAGAACAATTAAAGCAAGATCAAGAAGAGTTACTCCAGTGCCAGCAAAAAGCGGAAAGTCTTGATTTGCAATTAGCTAAATTACGCACTCAGTTTAAAGAGCAAGAAGGGCTGTCGCAGGAATCCCAAAAACAACAGGTCCAATGGGATATGCGTTGGCAAGAAGTGCAGGCACAAGCGAATAACTTGAAAAGAGAGTTTCAAGTGGCGCAAGTGAATGCCCAACATTTGGAACAAAAACAACAACAAACCATAATTCGTTTGGAAAAGCTTCAATTAGAGCAAGAATCCATATCCATTACTGAATTACAGGAAACCCGCAATGACTTAGAAAAACAGCGGGAAAAATTAATAGAAAATCAGCAATTTGATGAGGCTCAATTAAAGGAATGCCAAGAGCATTCCAGCCAATTAAGAACCAAGGCGCAAGAAACAGAACAGCAATTGCATCAATTGCAAGATGAGTTTCATCGTGCCAATAGTGAACATGCAGCTTTACAGGCCGCCCAGCGAGCTGCCAGACAAGGAATGCAAACCAATAAAAATGGTGTTAGTGCCTGGACCGATAAACCGCGCTTAATGGATGTGCTCCAGGTTGAACCCAAATGGCAAGTTGCCTGTGAACGCGTACTGGATGAAGCCTTGCATGCTTATGTCTTGGAAACCTTTGAGGAATTATGGCCGCAACGAGAAATTTGTGAACGCCAAGGGGAAAATATTGTTACGTTGCGAGCAGTGACAGAGCAAACTACAACTCGCTCATGCCTCATCGATAAGATACAAGGAACTGTGCCAGCACATGTACATCCATTAGAACATATTTTTACTGCAGAGCATTTTGATGAGGCATTAAGCTGGTTGCCGGAGTTGGCTGAGTACCAATCGATCATTACACCGGATGGTTTCTGGTTAGGCAATGGCTGGGTTAAGTTCGTTCCTGCCAAGGAGCAGGATGAGTTGGGCTTACTTGCACGCCAACAGAAGATAGGTGATTTAACCCAGGTCGTGGCTTCACTCGAGCAAAAAATTGCCGCATTAAGAGAACAACGCGATCAATATCATCAAGAGGTACAAAAGAGCATCCAAGATATTGAGTTGCAGCAACTAAATGTGAACTCTGGTAATGAAGCATTAAGAACAAACAGTGCGGCATTAAGCACCAATGAGCAGGCTATTCTTCATGCTGAAAAGCTTGCCGCAACCTTGGCCGATGAATGTGAAGAATTGCAGATGGTGCTGGAAGAGACTGTTGCTGAGCACATGACAATTAAAGAGCGCTTGCAGGAATTAGAAGGGCAATGTCAGGAATCCGAATTGCAGCAAGAACAATGCCTGCATGAAAAGCAAGAATGGCTCAATGCCTTAGCCTCACAGAATAAACAGGTGGAGGAAGCTCGCATGGCCTTACACCATGCAGAAATAGAATACGATCGAGAAAAAAATAAAATACAGCAATTGGGCGATCGTATTGCTCGTGAGCAAGAACGCTTGGATATTCTACAAGAGCGTTTGGAAAGCTTGGCATTACTGTGCTTACAATCAGAAAATCCTGGCACCGAGCTCAAAGAGCAATTAGAACATCTACTGCTTCAACAAGCCGAAGTAGAAATGCAATTAACCATGAGTCGTGAACAGCAGGCCCAATTGCGTATAGATCTTGAAGATCTTGAGAAAAATATTTTAAACTGCGATCTTGAAGTCAAGCGAGTGCAAGAACTAATTGGACAAGCACGTATGGAAGAACAAGCTTTAGCTGTTCGGGCCAGTTCCGTACAAGAATCTTTGGACGAATCCAGTTTGCAGGCACAGGCTGTGTTAGAACAGATTCCTCAAGATATAAGCCAGGGGATGCGCGAAGATGAGCTGCTTGCCTTGACTGATAAAATTAAACGTTTGGGGGCGATTAACTTAGCCGCAATCGAAGAGTTCGCGAGCGAACAACAACGTAAAGTTTATTTAGATGAACAGCATAATGATTTATGCGAAGCCTTAGCAACGCTTGAAACGGCTATTGAAAAAATGGATCAGGAAACTCGAGTTCGTCTTGAAAATACCTTTGATGAAGTAAACACTTCATTTAAGGCACTTTTCCCACGCCTTTTTGGTGGTGGCCGTGCGCAACTCGAATTAACTTGTGATAATTTGTTAGAAGCTGGTATTGTAGTAATGGCACAGCCGCCCGGGAAACGAAATAGTACGATTCATTTGTTATCCGGTGGGGAAAAAGCCATGACTGCGGTGGCTTTAGTATTTGCTATTTTCCAGTTAAATCCTTCACCATTTTGTATGCTGGATGAGGTGGATGCGCCTTTAGATGACGTTAACGTAGGGCGTTTTTGCGCGATGGTAAAAGAGATGTCACAATATGTACAGTTCCTTTTTATTACTCATAATAAAGTAACGATGGAGTTGGCAGATCATTTAATGGGGGTAACTATGCGTGAACCTGGTGTTTCTCGCTTGGTTGCTGTTGATGTAACACAAGCTTTGGCTATGGAGTAAATAATGCAGGCAAATTGGAGTTTGATTCTTAATGTCCTGTTGTTGATTGGGGTAATAGTTGCCATTGGGCGCTTAATGAAGGCTCGTAGACAGGGCTTAAACACAGAACGACAACCGAGCAGGGGACGAGCAGAGAAAAATCCTGCTTATAATGGCCCAAGTTATGGTGATGACATCATTGCTGTACGAAAGCTAAATAATGAATCTGCGGCCGCAGAGGAAATAAAAAGAAACAGCGCTAACCCACCACAGCCTCGATTAATTCCTGAAGATGAAGCACCTGTTTTAAATACGGGTACGCAGGCAGCACCTAAAATTGATTTAGGAAATGTTGACGAATATGAGCAAGAAACAGCTGAAGATATGACGGCGACAGGGCCAACACTCATGATGTTTTTACTTGCGAAGGAAAGCAGACAGTTTGCTGGTTATGAGTTATTACAAACTGTTTTAGCTGCGGGATTACGTTTCGGGGATAATGGTTTATTTCACCGCCACCAATTTACTAACGGTGATGGTCCTATTATATGCAGCTTAGCAGCAGCAACCGCTACCGGCATTTTTGACTTGCAGAATATCGGTGCTTTTACTGTGCGCGGCTTGTGCCTTTACATGCAGGCAACGAATAATCCCAAGGTTGATGCACAACGCTTTGCGACTATGCTAGATACTGCCAGACAATTAAGTGATGGCTTAGACGCACATTTGTTAGATGAACAGCGCCGGCCTTTAACTGAGGAGCGTATTGAGCGTTATCAGCAAATATTACATTTGAATCATGCTCATCTTGATGCCGCTTTAGCATAGTCCACGTGGTTCAAAAACAGCCGTCATTGTGAAAGCAAGGGGCAATCCAGGATAGATAACAAAGCATTGTTCTGGGTTGTTTCGCTGCGTTCACAAGCAATGATGGGTAAATGTTTCAGTTTTTTAGATTTATTGATGTCGCCCTGTCCATAAAATATTAATTTTGATTTAAAAATATATTCCATGATAAAATTTAGCTCTGTTTAAAACAAATAAGGGTTGATAGATTTTATTATGAAAAGAAAGTTCGAAGTAAACACCTCAATTTTGCCATACAAGAAACCAAAGTATCATGTAGGGGAATTAAAAAAACAGTGTGATACAGGAGTAACTCTTGTAAAACAGCACAAATATTATGATGCTTTCAACACGTTTGAAAACGTCTATGCAATGTGCATTGCTATCGAGCAAAATATTAATGGTCCGGATTCTCAAGATATCAACGAGTATTTTTCTGAAAAATATGTAAGGGAAAATGACCCAGAATATTTTCTAGTTAAAAGCATCGCTGCCTTTAGTGCTTTTCAATTGAGCTTGCTCTTGGGAAATGCTGAGGGTGAAGATGTTTCAAGTGATACCTTTCAAAAATCTTGGCACTGGGCGAATGAGGCTGAGGCGCGATATAAACGCGTTTTGCAACAGGCTAGCGCCTCTGAAACCCCAATTAAACACAGACTCGTGCAGGTTTTATTTCACAAAGGCTACTTAATTGAAGGGCGCAATGTTCAAGGTTCAGCTGAGGCGCTTTATGGTGAGGCACGAGCAATTTGTATCAAAATCAACGATGAACAAAATGCGGCATTAGCTAGTTTTAAATTGGGCAAATGTTTACAACTTTTATCCCAGGAAGATGTTGTGCAATCAATAGAGCTTCTTACTAATGCTTATAAGTACTATATCGAAAAGGTAGGCTCAGCTGATGTTTCAGTGGAGGTTGTTTTTGTTGCTTATTACTTAGCCATTAGTCATTTAAGACTAGTATCACCTCAATATAACGAAGCAGCAGCTTATTTTTACAAGGCTTTTGAGAGTGCACCTTTTTTAGGTGAGTGCGGTCCTTCTTCAGAGTCTCTTGCCCTAGCCGCTGCTTTGTCTTTAAAAAGCCCTATACCTGATTTCAACAACTCATGGAATCTACTTAAGAGGCATCAAGAGAACTTTAATGACGCATATATACCCATCAATAACTTATGGGCAGGATGTCTTTTTATGGAGCTTTCTATTGAAGCCTTTGCGAAATGCCCCAACAGTCCAGAGGCAATAGAATATTTGAATAATGTCCTGCTGCTTGTTAATGAATATCTGGATCTGGAAGGTATGGGGGCTGAGGAGTTACGGCCCATGTTTACCCAAAATTTAGCAAGATTAATCGGAAACGGATATGCCTTACTTAAGGATTTTGCTAAAGCCGAAGAATACTATGGTTATTCAGAGCAATTTATGAACCAATGCCAGCCAGAGGATGCTCTGTTGGCTCATGTTGAACTCCTGCAATCGAAAATAATGCATTTACCGCATCTAAAGCTAAATCCTCCTTCACTAATGGATATTCACGAGTTAAAAACGATTCAGGCACGTCAAAAGGAGACTAAGTTAGATAGGTTTCCTGAATTGAATCTAAATGTAGGGAAAAATTATAGTTATCGAGTAGAGAGAGCATGTGAGATACACGATTCTCTTCTTCGTCATTGCCACGCCAATTTTTTCCGGCTGATGCAAGTAAAAGAGCGAGCAGGGCTTGTCGATTTGGATATAATAGCCGTCAACTCTTATAAATAATTAGTGTAACCTGGTTGCTTGCAACCAGGACTTCCTTTAAGGTAGAACGTAACTAAAACCACCGCTTCATACAATACCCCTTGAACTCCAAGCTAAAGTGTTAGTACACTAGACTTTTGGTCTTTCCTTAATACATATGAATTTAAATACAGTTGCTGCATTACTTGCTCAATCATGTCAGATTAATGCTGAAGTTACCGGTATTTGCACTGATAGTCGCGAAATAAAACAGGGAAATTTGTTTGTTGCGATTCAGGGGGGGAATTTTGACGGACATGAATTTATTAAAGAGGCGGAAACAAAAGGTGCTTTGGCCGCTATTGTTAAGCATGCGATAGCAGGAGTGAGTATTCCTCAGTTTTTAGTGCAAGACCCACTACAGGCTTTAGCTAAAATTGCTGCCGCTCATCGTCAAGATATTCATTGCCCAGTTATTGCTTTAACTGGCTCGAATGGTAAAACCACCACCAAGGAAATGATCGCTGCTATTTTGCCTGCACCGTCACATGCAACCAAAGGCAACTTAAATAATCATATCGGCGCTCCTTTAAGCGTATTACAGCTTACGAGCCAACATCGTTATGCCGTTTTTGAATTGGGGGCGAACCACCCAGGTGAAATTGCACATACTGTGGCAATTGTTCATCCTGATGTAACACTCATTAACAATATTGCACCGGCTCATGTAGAAGGTTTTGGTTCGATTGACGGAGTTGCTCGTGCTAAAGGTGAGATCCATCAAGGTCTTGCAACAGCAGGTACGGCCGTAATCAATGATGATGACAGCTATGCTCATTTTTGGGATGATCTGTTAACGGATAAAAAAGTAGTACGTTTTTCAATCGAACATCCAGCAGATATTTATGCGCAAGATATTCGTTTAGATGCTCGAGGATGCGGGCAATTTTCTTTAATTCTGCCTAATGGACGAGCGGATATCCAATTGAATGTTCCCGGATTGCACAATATACGTAATGCCTTAGCTGCTGCTGCATGCTGCTATGCGATTGGCATTGCGATTAAAGATATTCAACAGGGATTAACTAATTTTGGCGGGGTGAAAGGACGATTGACCATATTGTCTGGTAAAAATCAATCTACCGTAATTGATGATACCTATAATGCAAATTTACGCTCTGTTCTGGCGGCTTTAGAGGTTTTAGCTGAGCGCCCAGGTAAAAAGGTATTCGTTTTTGGCGATATGGGGGAATTAGGTGCTTGGGCTACTCAGCATCACCAAGAAGTAGGGCTTGCTGCTCGTCACTTAGGTATCGATTTACTGCTGAGTTGTGGTGCATTGAGTAAATTGGCTGCTGAGTCATTTGGCTCTGGTGGTAAGCACTTTGAGAATAAGGATCTTTTGGTTGAAAGTTTAGTCAATGAGTTGTCTGCTGATACAGTTGTCTTAGTGAAAGGATCACGATCTAGTGCTATGGAAAAAATTGTGAATAAACTGCTTAATTGATACGGCCTGAGTATGATATGCTTGGCCACTTTTTTTTCCATGCCGTGAATGTCGTTGATTGTCGTGAGTATTCACCTAAGGTGGTAATATAAGGAAAACTGTAGCCTGGATGGAGCGCAGCGTAATCCGGGTCGTGCCTAACTCAGGCTTCGATCCTTGATTAAGCTTCGCCACAATACGGGCTACGTTTTCTTGTATTGGCGCCATTAGGTGAATGCTTACGTTTTTTTTGCGTATAATGCAATACGATAGATCTTAAGGTGCTATTTTAACAAGAGGAACAACAATATGCTCTACTGGCTAACGCAGTTATTTCAAGGACAATATCATGCGTTACGTGTGTTTCAATATTTGACATTTAGATCCATTTTAGCTGCATTAACCGCATTGATCGTAGGCTTGGTTTGTGGACCTTATACGATTCGCTGGTTACGTAATATGCAGATTGGTCAGATGGTTCGTGACGACGGTCCTCAGTCGCATTTGTCAAAAGCGGGCACCCCAACTATGGGCGGGATCTTGATTCTGCTTGCTGTTACTGTAAGTTGTTTGCTCTGGGGCGATTTGCAACAGTCCAGCTTATGGCTGGTATTGCTCGTGACCTTAGGTAACGGGATTGTTGGTTGGGTCGATGATTATCGTAAATTGGTTTTAAAAAATAGTAAAGGCTTGCCAGGACGTTGGAAGTATTTTTGGCAGTCGGTGATCGCACTTATTGCCGTAGTTTATTTGTACATGAATGCTACGTTACCGGTACATACTCAATTAACCTTACCATTCTTTAAATCAGTGACCATTGGTCTGGGAGTATTTTTCCCTGTTCTAGCTTATTTTGTCATTGTAGGTAGTTCAAATGCGGTGAATTTGACGGATGGCTTAGATGGTTTAGCCATTATGCCGATTGTTATGGTGGCCGGAGCTTTGGGTATTTTTGCCTATGCCTCCAGTAATGCTGTACATGCCCATTACTTAGGAATTCCCTTTGTCCCTAATGAAGGTGAGTTAACCATTTTCTGTGCGTCCATTGTTGGCGCCGGCCTTGGGTTCCTTTGGTACAATAGTTATCCAGCCCAATTGTTTATGGGCGATGTAGGTTCATTGGCTCTAGGCGCAGCTTTAGGGATTGTAGCTATCGTGGTTCGCCAAGAATTAGTATTGCTCTTGATGGGTGGTTTGTTTGTGATCGAAACGCTTTCGGTAATTTTACAAGTGGGTTACTTTAAATATACTCATGGCAAGCGGTTATTTCGTATGGCACCACTGCATCATCATTTTGAATTAAAAGGTTGGTCTGAGCCAAAGATAATCGTGCGTTTTTGGATTATCACTGTTGTATTTGTGTTATGCGGATTGGCTACTTTAAAACTTCGATAGGCAAGGTGCATTCATGAAACATCCTCTATATTTAGTTGCAGGTTTAGGTAAAACAGGGCTTTCAGTAGCACGTTATTTGCATAGAAATAACAAGCCGTTTGTTGCTTTTGATACACGGCCGCAAGCCCCTAATTTAGTCGAATTTGCTGCTGAATTTCCGGAGGTTACTGTTTATACGCAACAGCTTCCTGAGGAAGTACTAGGTCAATTAACGGACATTATCGCCAGTCCGGGCTTAGCCTTGGATATGCCTTTTTTAAATCAGGCAAGGGCCGCAGGCATTTCTATCTATGGAGATATTGAATGTCTGGCACGTGAAATCCATGCTCCAGTGATTGCGATCACGGGAACTAACGGGAAGTCCACAGTAACTACTTTAGTCGGTGAAATGGCAAAGGCAGCCGGATTTAATGTCGCTGTTGCAGGCAATATTGGTACCCCTGTATTAGATATGCTTGATGATGAGCATCAGTATGACTTGTGGGTTTTAGAACTATCAAGCTTTCAGCTGGATTTAACCCACTCCTTAAAACCAGTTGCAGCGACCATCCTTAATGTATCGCCCGATCATCTAGATAGACATCATACGATGGAGGCTTATATTGCTGCCAAACAACGTGTGTATCATCAGGCAGACGTTTCGCTTTATAATCGTGAAGATGTGCACACGATGCCAGCTTTATCAACACACTCAATTTCTTTTGGTCAAGATGCACCTACAGCAGGAAGTTGGGGCTTAATTAATCAAGACGGAAAAATTTATTTAGCTAAAGGAACTACTTGCATTTTGACTGCAGAGTCTGTATTAATCAAAGGAGTACATAATTGGCTCAATGCTTTGGCCGCATGTGCTTTAGCTGATGCCGCAGGGATTGCGCAGTCGCATAGTGTAAATGTACTGACTACGTTCTCTGGTTTATCTCATCGCTGTCAGTGGGTGCGTACCCTCGATGGCGTTGAATGGATAAACGATTCAAAAGGGACAAATATTGGTGCGACAATCTCTGCAATTAATGGAATAGGAGGTTCTATGCAAGGAAGGATTGTGCTTATCGCGGGGGGGCAGGGAAAAGGGGCTGATTTTACTGAATTGGCGCAACCCATCGCAGATTTTGTTCGCTCTATTGTTTTAATTGGTGAAGATGCCGATAAAATTGAAGCGGCTTTGGCTGATGTGGTTCCAATCGCGCGAGCTTCTTCATTAGACAATGCGGTGGAAGTAGCCAAAATGCAAGCAAGACCCGGGGATGTGGTTTTGTTATCTCCAGCGTGTGCCAGTTTGGATATGTTCCGTGATTTTAATCATCGCGGAGAATTATTTACTTCTCTTGTATGTGGACTTTAGGGCATGAAACCAAGACACGTTAATCAAAGAGGTAAACCTGTAAGCAAACCCATTTCTCTTTATGACAAATGGCTGATTAGCGTTGTCATTGGTTTATTAATTATTGGCTTGATGATGGTTGCGTCAAGCTCAGTCATGATTTCTACTAAATATTTTCATCAACCCTTTCATTTCTTAATTCGTCAGGCTTGCTATTTATTTGCGGGTTTAATGATTGCCCTTATTGTGGTGCGTACGGACAGCAGCTTTTGGGAGCGTATTAGTGGGCCCATGCTCATGGTCTGTTTATTCATGCTACTTATAGTATTAATTCCAGGAATTGGAAAAATGGTGAATGGTAGTCGACGTTGGTTGTCGGTTGGGCCAATAGGGGTGCAAGTTTCTGAAATTGCAAAGCTTACTATGATTTTTTACCTCGCAGGCTACCTGGTTCGCCAGCAAAAAGCAGTAAGCGAGAGTATTTTGGGCTTCATCAAGCCCATGGTGGTTTTGGGTGTGGTTTCCGTATTATTGTTACGTGAGCCTGATTTTGGTGCAACCGTAGTGATTTCCGGCACGGTTATGGCCATGTTATTTCTAGCTGGGGTTAAATTACGGTACTATATAGGGTTATTGCTCATAGTTATGGGTGCGCTGGCTTTCTTGGCAGTTTCTTCCCCTTACCGACTTGCTCGTTTAACCGCATTTTTAGATCCTTGGGCTGATCAGTATAATAGTGGCTATCAGTTGACGCAGTCATTGATTGCCTTTGGACGTGGTGGCTGGTTTGGTGCAGGCCTAGGGGAGAGTATTCAGAAGTTATTGTATTTGCCGGAAGCACACACCGATTTTTTATTCGCAGTGTTAGCAGAAGAGTTAGGTTTAGTGGGCATTTTGATGGTCATTGCCTTGTATAGTATCCTGGTAATTCGTGGTCTGACGATTGCGTACAATGCGTTTGTACAGGAACGGTTTTTTGCATCATATACAGCCTACGGATTGACCTTTTGGTTAGGGCTGCAAGCAACTATTAACATGGGGGTAAACTCAGGTTTACTGCCTACAAAAGGGTTAACTTTACCACTGATGAGTTACGGTGGTGCAAGTATGGTAATTAATTGTGTGGTCATAGCATTATTATTGCGCATCGATCATGAAAATCGTTGGCAGGCTTTAGGATTAAAACCGCTGTCAGCATAAGGGGGAATTGTGAGTTATTCAGGACCATTTATATCTCCAAGGATGGGGCGTGTTGAACAAATTCATTTTGTTGGAATTGGTGGTGTGGGTATGTGTGGTATTGCTGAGGTATTGCATAATCAGGGATATCGCATCACCGGCTCTGATGCAGGTGAGAGCAGCACGGTACAACGGTTAAAATCTTTAGGTATTCCGGTTTATCTGGGCCATGAGGCACAGCATATTCAAGGTGCGGATGTTGTCGTACGCTCCTCAGCTGTAGGTATGGATAATCCTGAAGTTGCGGCGGCGCGAGAGCAGATGATTCCTGTCATACCACGTGCTGCAATGCTTGCTGAGTTAATGCGTTTTCGCCATGGCATCGCGGTTGCCGGAACACACGGTAAGACAACCACAACCAGTTTGGTTAGTAGCTTATTGGCAGAAGGGGGCTTAGATCCCAGTTTTGTTATTGGCGGTAAATTAAATAGTGCCGGTGTGAATGCCAAGCTTGGTCAGTCGCCTTATTTTGTTGTCGAAGCCGATGAAAGCGATGCCTCATTCTTATTCCTCAAGCCTATGATGGCAATTGTCACCAATATTGATGCTGATCACATGAGCACCTATGATGATAACTTTGATAAGTTGAGAACTACTTTCCTTGAGTTTTTACATCATTTACCATTCTATGGGCTTGCCGTAGTCTGTGTGGATGATCCCGAGGTACGAGGTATAGTGCCCCAAATTGAGCGGCCTACCTTAACTTATGGATTTAGTGATGATGCTCATTATCGCGCCGTTGATTGGACTCAGAATGAATTGATTAGCGAATTTACCGTCATTCGTCCGGCCCCCCATTCAACACTCAATATTCGCTTCCAATATCCAGGACGTCACAATGTATTAAATGCTCTAGCCGCGATTGCGATTGCTACCGAGTTAGGTGTTGATGATGCCGCCATTATGAGCGCTCTTGCTAAGTTCCAGGGGGTTGGTCGTCGCTTTCAAATGTTAGGAGAAAAACATTTTGAGCGCGGTTCCGCACTGGTCGTTGATGACTATGGTCATCATCCACAAGAAATATTATCAACAATCGACGCATTTCGCCGTGTGTGGCCGAATAAGCGTCTAGTGCATGTGTTCCAACCTCATCGTTATTCAAGAACACAATCGTTGCATGATCAATTTGTCGATGTACTGAAACTGTCGGATAAATTATTTTTATTTGATATTTATTCTGCTGGTGAAGCGGCAATTCCCGGGATTAGCAGTGAAAACTTAGCACAACAAATTGAGAGTTATGACAAAAATGTTACCTTGGTAAATGAGCGCTCGCTTAAGGCTATGTTGGACGAATTTATCCAGGATGGTGATGTTATTCTAATGCAAGGTGCTGGGAATATTGGTCAAATTGCGGTGAACCTGATGAAAGAAGAACTGTGAGAGTCGATGATGAGTACCACTGAAAAAGATTGTGAGCTAGCTGCAGAATGTCAAGGCACTTTGCTTTATAATGAATCTTTGGCAGAATACACCACCTGGCGCGTTGGCGGCCCTGCTGCCAAGCTGTATAAACCAGCAAATGCTGCTGATTTGGCTTTGTTTTTGCGCAATTTGCCGCAAAGAGAGCCATTGTTGTGGCTAGGGCTTGGTTCTAACTCCTTAATTAAAGACACCGGGTTTTCAGGAACCGTAGTCTTAACCCAAGGATGTCTCAAGGAAATCAATTTGCTAGGAGAGCAAACCGTAAAAGTAGAAGCTGGCGTTTCTTGTGCTAGCATGGCTCGCTTTTGCGCGCGGAATAACCTTTCTGGCGGTGAGTTTTGGGCAGGAATTCCAGGTACTATGGGTGGCGCTTTGCGGATGAACGCAGGCTGTCATGGCGGCGAAACCTGGCAATTTCTTATGGAGCTAGAGACCATGGATCGTGCCGGAGAAATCCGCGTACGAAAACCAGAAGAATATGAGGTAGCCTATCGGCATGTGGCCGGACCAGCTGATGAATGGTTTGTTTCGGCTACGTTTAAGTTACCTTCGGGTGAGAAGGTAACTTCACTACAGGTCATCAAAGATTTATTAGCACATCGGGCAAATACCCAGCCTACTAATGAATATAATTGTGGGTCGGTATTTCGTAACCCACCTGGAGATTTTGCGGCGCGACTTATTGAGTCTTGTGGCTTAAAAGGATTTAGTTTGGGGGGGGCAAAAGTTTCTCAGAAACATGCCAACTTTATTATCAATCATCAAGGTTCAGCGAGCGCGGCTGATATTGAAGCATTGATTCATTTGGTGCAAACTAAAGTTCGTGAGCAAACAACAATTGAGTTGATGCGCGAAGTTCATATTATTGGAGACGCTTAATGTCCAAGCCAATCAACCTGGCATTGCTTTATGGTGGAAAATCCGGAGAGCATGAAGTTTCATTAGTTTCGGCTGCATCTGTTTTAACTCATTTGGATGCAGAAAAATATCGTATTATTCCGATAGCCATGGATAAAGAGGGACTTTTTCATGTGCATCAATATGAAGATCTATTAGCTTATAAAGACAAGCTTCCAGTGAGTACCGAACGCTCTAAGCCTTTAGCCAGTTTACTGATTGATGGGTGTTTCGCTGTTGATGCAGAGGTGGTGTTTCCTGTTGTTCACGGACCACTGTATGAAGACGGTTGTTTACAAGGTATTTTGGAGTTGGCTGGTATAGCATATGTGGGATGTGACGTCCTACCCTCTGCTATCGGTATGGACAAAGACATGACGCGCCGTGTGGCTTGCATTGATGGTTTGCAATCAGCACGCTACAAGCTGTTATCCTGGCATGCGCCTGCTGCAGAACGACAACGTTTCTGCCAAGAGGTTGCCACTGAATTTGGTTGGCCATTATTTGTGAAGCCATGCTCTATGGGGTCAAGTGTGGGCATCCACAAAGCTAAAAATATGAGCGAGTTGTTGGCTGCAGTAGATGATGCGTTACGCTACGATGAAGAAATTTTAGTAGAATCGTTCATCGAAGGTCGTGAGATAGAGCTGTCTGTACTCGAAAGCTTAGACCCTTCTGCTGCGCCAAGAGTGAGTATTCCTGGTGAAATTTGCGTTCACCATCCTGATGGTTTTTATTCCTACTCGGCAAAATACCTTGAGAGTAATCAAACTGATTTAATTATTCCTGCTCCCTTAAGCCCTTCTGTAGCTGAGCGATTAAAGCAGGCTTCCTCGGATGTCTTTACCCGTTTAAAATGTAAAGGTATGGCGCGAGTAGATTTCTTTGTGAATGATAAAACAGAAACTATTTATTTTAATGAAATTAATACCTTACCTGGTTTTACTTCCATAAGCATGTACCCAAAGTTATGGCAGGCAAGTGGTTTAGCTTATCCTGATTTGCTTGATGAACTGATTCGTATTGCACAGGTTCATCAAAATTGTCGTAAACATTTAGTAACTAATTATCTGTGAGCGAAATGAGTATTAACAGGAGCAATGAATCTGGGAGTTTACGCTATATTTGCCTGCTTTGGGGGTTAATCCTCTGCGCAGTGATATTGGCAGGGCGCCTGGGTTATTGGTACCTATCTGATGCAGAGTATTTTCCGATAACCACGATTAAAGTGGCTGCAAGTTACGAACATGTGAGTCATAAAGAGTTAGAGGATGTTTTAGCAAAATATGTAGGAGATAGTTTCTTTGCTTTGCCTGCACGGGCATTGCAAAGCGAACTGAATGAAATGAGTTGGGTAGATACGGCGACCGTAGAACGCGTTTGGCCAGATACGTTAAAAATCAGGTTAATCGAAAAGAAACCAGTAGCTATTTGGGGTAATTCACTAATGACCGCAGATGGTCGGTTATTTAATGAAGGCTCTGATATTGGTGATTTAAGTCTACCAAAGTTAAAAGGACCATCATCTCAGCAACTAGACGTCTTACAAGTTTACGAAAAATTGAGTAAGATATTATCAATGTACGGATTGAATGCTACTGGACTGCATTTAAGAGATAACCAATCCTGGGTATTATTAATAGGAAATAACATAAAAATATACTTAGGAAAGAACGAGTTAGAAGCACGATTGCTGCGATTTTGTAAGGCATATCCAGCTGTATTTGCTCAAAAAATCGAGCAGCTGGCAAGTGTAGACTTACGCTATCCGCGTGGTATGGCAGTGCAGTGGAAACAACAAACGGAACGATAATGGCGAAGAAAATAGAAAAAAATATTATCACTGGCTTGGATATAGGCACCTCAAAAATTAATGCGCTGATAGGTGAAGTATCCTCCGATGGAACAATCGAAGTAATTGGGATTGGTCGTCATCCTTCTCGTGGTTTAAAACGCGGTGTAGTCGTTGACATAGAGGCTACAGTTAATTCGATTCAGCGTGCAGTACAAGAAGCTGAGTTGATGGCCAATTGTGAAGTCAGAACGGTTTATGCCGGGATTGCTGGCAGCCACATACGCAGTTTAAATTCACATGGCATCGTGGCCATTCGTGAAAAAGAAGTATCGCAAGCCGATGTGGAGCGAGTGATTGATGCGGCAAAGGCAGTTGCTATTCCTGCGGATCAAAAAATTCTCCATATCCTACCTCAAGAATTCATTATCGATTATCAAGGCAGCATTCGTGAGCCTGTCGGTATGGCGGGTGTTCGTCTTGAGTCACGAGTACATTTGGTGACTGGTTCGGTGAGTGCGGCACAAAACATTGTGAAATGTGTTCGTCGCTGTGGTTTAGACGTGAGTGATATTATTCTCGAGCAGTTGGCTTCAAGTCATGCAGTGCTTACTGATGATGAGAAAGACTTAGGTGTTTGTTTGATTGATATCGGCGCCGGAACGACAGACATTGCCATATTTTCTGAAGGTGCGATTCAGCATACGGCAGTAATTCCGATTGCTGGTGATCAGGTAACCAATGACATTGCAATGGCTTTACGTACACCTACTAAAGCAGCAGAAGCAATCAAATTAACTCATGCCTGTGCATTACCTGAATTAGCAAATCCAACCCAAATGTTGGAAGTTGCCAGTGTTAATGATCGCCCAGGAAGAAAAATTTCAGCAAAAGCTTTAGCGGATGTTGTTTCAGCACGTTATGAAGAATTATTTACTTTAGTGCGCAATGAGTTGCGTCGCAGCGGTTTTGAAGATCGCATGGCTGCTGGTATTGTAATTACCGGTGGTGCTGCGAATGTTCATGGCGCGATTGAGTTGGCTGAGCTTTGTTTTGAAATGCCAGTGCGTAAAGGTTATGCACAGCACGTATCAGGCTTGGCTGAGGTTACTGAAAATCCTGCCTTTGCTACAGGTGTAGGTTTGCTGTTGCACGGATACCAGCAACAATACGATGCACGCTACAATGTTCCTGCAATGAGTGAAAACTCTAAGGGCTTGTGGTTGCGGATGAAAGAATGGTTTCAAGGAAATTTTTAAGATACATGTAACTGGAAACGCTTTACCAATTGAGAGAGCGGAAGAGGAAATTTTTACTGGTTACTATTACAGAATAAACGTATGGGGAGCACGGTTATGTTTGAATTAATGGAAGGCCAACTGCAAGATAGTAATGCAGTCATTAAGGTAGTTGGCGTTGGCGGCGGCGGTGGTAATGCTGTAGAGCATATGCTTGCTGAAAATATTGATGGCGTTGAGTTTATCTGTGCTAATACAGATGCTCAAGCGTTAAGAGCGTCTAAAGCAAAAATTCACATTCAGTTGGGTGATGAATTAACGAAAGGCTTAGGTGCTGGTGCGAACCCACAAATTGGCCGTGAAGCAGCCGAAGAAGATCGCGAATTAATTCGTGAAATACTTGCAGGCGCTGATATGGTATTTATTACTGCTGGAATGGGCGGTGGTACTGGAACTGGTGCTGCTCCTGTATTTGCAGAAATTGCCAAAGAATTAGGAATTTTAACAGTAGCGATTGTAACCAAACCTTTTTCATTCGAAGGCAAGCAACGTGCCTTGGCTGCAGAAGACGGAATTCGTCGTCTTGCAGAACATGTCGATTCATTAATTACTATACCTAACAATAAGTTACTCAGCGTTTTAGGTAAAAATATTAGTTTATTAAATGCATTTAAAGCAGCTAATAATGTATTGCTTGGTGCAGTAAAAGGGATTTCAGATCTTATTACACGCCCAGGTTTAATTAACGTCGACTTCGCTGACGTGCGTACAGTAATGTCCGAAATGGGTATGGCGATGATGGGAACCGGAAGTGCAGTAGGGGAGCAACGCGCTCGTCAAGCTGCTGAAGCTGCAATTGCCTCTCCATTATTAGAAGACGTGAATTTTTCAGGTGCTCGTGGAATCCTGGTGAATATTACTGCAGGTCTTGATATGTCAATCGGTGAGTTTGAAGAGGTTGGCGATGTTGTTAAAGAATTTATTTCTGATGATGCAACGGTAGTTGTTGGAACAGTAATTGATCCAGACATGACCGATGAAATGCGAGTTACTGTGATTGTTACAGGTTTGGGTGATGCAAGACAACGCCATCAACAAGCTCAACCACAACAAGCATATCGTGCACGTTTGATTGAATCAATGAGAAGTGATGGTTCATTTGACTATCAAGAGTTAGATCGCCCAGCCGTAGTGCGTAAGCAAGCCAGTTCAACTGCAGCAGCTTCCGCAATGAAAGCAAGTGGTGATCATGTTCCTGATGTTGATTATCTAGATATCCCTGCTTTTTTACGTCGTCAAGAAGAGGCATAGTTAGGCATTACCGCTGTAGAAAAGACTTACCCGGGGTTTGTAATTCAAATTGCCCGGGTTTTGTTTTGCTTTATTACATTATAAAAAAATAGACGAACTTATAATTTATTGGTAAAATCTCGAAGTTTTTTGCGCGTAAAATAATAATATTATGAGGAATAGGAACAAGGTGAGCACTGAATGATAAAACAAAGAACTCCTAAAAAGGTAATCCAGGCTACTGGCGTGGGATTGCATTCGGGTGAGAAAGTGCTTTTAACCCTGAGACCTGCTCCTGTTAATACTGGCATTGTTTTTCGACGCGTTGATCTTTCACCTGTAGTTGAAATCCCTGCATCCTATGAGCACGTAGGCGATACGATGTTATGTACTACACTGCATCATGGTCAGGTTAAGATTGCTACGGTGGAGCATTTGCTTTCTGCTTTGGCTGGTTTAGGCATTGATAATGCATACATTGATGTTAATGCGCCTGAGCTTCCTATTATGGATGGCAGTGCAGCGCCTTTTGTATTTTTGATCCAATCGGCAGGTATTCGCGAGCAAAATGCGCCCAAAAAATACATTCGCATTACTAAGCCCATTCGTGTAGAAGATAATGGGAAGTATGTGCAATTTTATCCATATAATGGGTATAAAATTTCCTTTACTATTGATTTTGATCATCCAGCATTCAATGACAAACCACAAAAAGTAAGCTTTGATTTCTCGACAACTTCTTATGTTAGAGAAGTATGCCGTGCGCGTACTTTTGGTTTTCTTTCTGATTATGAGAAGCTACGTGAGTGTGATTTAGCTAAAGGTGGAAGTCTGGATAATGCAATCGTAGTAGATGATTACCGAGTCCTTAATGAAGATGGACTACGTTTTGAATCTGAATTTGTAACTCATAAGGTTTTAGACGCGATTGGCGATCTCTATTTACTAGGCTCAAGTCTAATTGGTGCTTTTGAAGGGCATAAATCAGGGCATGAACTGAATAATAGATTATTACGTGAACTAATGGTCAGACAAGATGCGTGGGAGTATACCACTTTTGACGCAGACGATTACCTACCCGTAATTCATAATGAATTTTGCCCTGTAGAAGCCTAAGCCCCCCCTATTAAATTAGCATAGCCTGGTTGCTTGCAACCAGGACTTTCTTTTAAGCTGTATCTTCATCCGAATCTTGTTTGAAATCCGCTTTTAGGAAAACTAGTTGCCAGCAACCAGACTACGTCGGTTAAAAATTGAACCATTCTATAAACTCAAAACTTGTATATTTACAAATCAAAGTCTAAAATATGGCTATTTTATACCTATTTTGACCATATATCCTTGGAGGATTTAATGCCAACTATCGCAATGAATGCTTATGTAGCAGCACAAGTACAAAAAGCCGACTTACTTGAAGACCTAACGCTTGTCTTAACTACATGGGACGATTATCGTGATTTTTTAAGTATAAAAATTGAAAAAAAAGTAATAGCTTTAGATTTTAGTAACATAAAACTGTCGGAGGATGATGTAAGTGATTTAGTAAAGGCACTTAACGAGCAATCTTCCATAATCAAATTAACGCTAAGCAATTGCCAGCTTACCGATCTCCATGAAGAGCGGCTCAGTCAATTAAAATACATTACGGAACTTGATTTAAATAATAATCTGTTACAACAGCCTAGTCTAAAAGCCCAAAAATTAAAATCACTGTGTTTAAATAACAATTCTCATCTGGATGCTGCGATTGTACTGTTGAATTTGAGTAGAAGTATTAGCAACTTGGAAAAACTCGATCTGGCTCATTGTAATGTTACAGATTCCGAGCTAATTTCACTGGTTTCACTGTCTTTTAGAATGCTAGCGTGCCTTGATTTATCGAATAATTTTCTTAGTGACGAAGGGCAAGAATTTTTATTACAAAGAAAAAATCATAATCCTTTGTTGCAAGAAATTAATCTGCTAGGAAATACGGGTATTACTACCTTACAAATATTTCCTTTTGCATCCGGGGATAATCGCCATCTCAATATAGAAAGTTTCCTAACTCGATTAGAACTGCAAATAAGAGTTACACGAGAAAAATTAGATAAATTAAGTCCTCAGCCAGAGCCTGAAGCATCCTCTTCTCAAGCCTCATCACCGAGAATGGTTCCTATTAATTTATTTAAAGGGGTAACAAAAAGTGCTCCAGAACAATTAAAAGTATTAGAAAAGTTAATGGATATGCAAAGTATAGTGATTAAAAAATTGATACTAAGTCGTGAATCACTATCCCTTGATAAAATAGATCGCATGCAAAAGCAAATAGAAACATATCACCAACAATTCATAGATGCAAAAAAAGCCAAAACGGTACAACTTCAAAATAGTCCTCGTTCAGCTTCGCCAGATCTTAGCAAAGGCAGACCACGTTCTCCTAGCTCTCCGCGAAGTGGTTCCATGCGTAATTTGTCAAAATTTTTTGATCAACAGCAATCTCCTGCGGGTGTACCAGACAGCGATATGGCAACGAAGCTTATTACAGCCAAACAAATAGACTTTGTTACAAAACTGATTGCCGCTCAAGAAGGCTTAATTAGCTATTTGAAGTCGCCGAGTAATGACGAGTTGATTGAGCAAGAACGCACATTAAGATCGAGCTAATCGAATTTAAAGCTGCGAATTTTGCTTGATACTAACGCATAGAGAGAGTAAGTTTATTATTTTAAATGAAATAATAAACTTATCGTCATCGCGAGCCTTGACGAAATTTACCTATTTTGTAAATGCTTAATGTTTGGCAAAAGGAGCCGTAGAATGACATTCAAAATTAAAGTATTAACCCTGGCCTTGTTATGTACCTCATCTGCTTTTTCCGCAAATATGGATAGCGAAAAAAAGCAAACGAATGATGCGCTACATATGGATTGGTTAGATACGAGTGTCTCACCGGCTGAAGATTTTTATTCCTATGCAAATAAGAATTGGCAAAAAAACAATCCTATTCCTCCTGAATACCCAAGTTGGGGCAGTTTTAACGTAGTACATGATAAAATGCAGGATATTGTGCATCAAATGCTGATTAAAGCGGCGGCGAATACTAAAGCAAAGCCAGGCAGTATTGAGCAAAAAGTAGGTGATTTTTATTTCAGCGGCATGGATGAGGCGAATATTAACAAATTAGGTATAACACCTTTACAGCCAGAATTTGATCGTATTCAAAATATTAAAGATTTAGCGGACTTACAAAACGAAATCGCCCACTTACATCAAATCGGCGTCGATGCATTTTTTGGTTTCGGCAGTATGCAAGATTATAAAAACAGTAGCGAAATGATTGCCGCAGTTGTGCAAAGCGGTTTAGGGCTTCCTGATCGAGATTATTACCTAAAAGATACGCCCAAATTTAAACAGATTCGCGATGCTTATGTGGCACATATTGCTAAAATGTTTGAGTTATTAGGGGATAACACTGAGAAAGCAGCGGCTGAAGCACACCGAGTAATGGAATTAGAAACACAACTTGCTCAAGCCTCAATGTCACAAGTAGAACAACGTGATCCACATGCGGTTTATCATATTATGGATAAGGCTCAATTAGAGAAAATTACACCTAATTTTTCTTGGCCTGCTTATTTTACAGCCATGGGGCAAGATAATCTTAAAAGCATTAATATGGCGATGCCAAATTTTTTCACAGCACTCAACGAGCAACTTAAAACTGTACCTCTTCAGGATTGGCAAACCTATTTACGTTGGCACTTAATTGATAATTACGCACCTTATTTATCTAAGCCCTTTGTTGATGAAAACTTTAAGATGGCAACCGCCTTAACTGGAACAGAAAAAATACTTCCTCGCTGGAAACGGGTAGTGGGTACTGAAAATGCGGCCTTAGGATTTGCTATTGGTAAGATGTATGTACAACGCTACTTCTCACCAGAGGCGAAAAAACAAGCCTTAGATTTACTGAAAAATATTCGCTATGTTCTACGTGAGGACATTAAGAGTCTTGCCTGGATGACTCCGGCTACTCGCGAGGCTGCATTGAAAAAATTAGATTTAATGGAAGAGCGCGTAGGTTATCCTTCAAAATGGTGGGATTATTCATCTTTGAAGGTAGATCGTGGCCCTTATGTGTTGAATGTGCTTCGCGCCAATCAATTTTTAGTAAAACGCGATCTTAATAAAATTGGCAAACCCATCGATCGCAGTGAATGGGGAATGACGCCACAAACAATTAATGCCTACTACGATCCTTCCATGAATAACTTAAATATTCCTGCAGGAATTTTGCAGCCACCATTTTTTGACCCTAACGCACCGGCGGCAGTGAATTATGGGGCCATTGGCTTTGTTATGGGGCATGAAATGACCCATGGCTTTGATGATCAAGGAGCGCAATTTGATGGCCACGGTAATCTAAAAAATTGGTGGACTCCTAATGATTTAGCGAAATTTAAAGCGGCCACTCAATGTATTATTAATCAATACTCCCAATATGTAGTGAATGGCGATTTGCATGTACAAGGAAAGTTAGTTGTGGGTGAGGCGGCTGCTGATTTAGGCGGGATCACTTTAGCATACAGAGCATTTCATCATTCCGATGCCTACAAAAAGGCAAAAACAATTGATGGCATGACTCCTGATCAACAATTCTTTTTGGGTACTGCTCATGTTTGGGCAATGAACATGCGACCTCAACAATTGCAAAATCAGGTGACAACCGATCCGCATCCTCCAGCAAAATATCGTGTTAATGGAAGTTTAGCGAACATCCCGCAATTTCAAGAGGCGTTTAAGATTCCTAATAATAGTCCTATGGTGAATGCAACTCGCTGTGTTATTTGGTAATTACGCCACATTATTACTGGCTCTCGAATTACCGTAGCTTGACCGCGGTAATTCGGCCTCATATACGCGATATAAGTGAGAGCCATTAGTTGTAAGCAACCAGATTACTCATTAAAGGGACTTAAATGAATAAAATCATGTTAATCACAGTTGGCTGTGTTTTTACCTGCATCTCATAATTTAGCAAAAGCTCAGAAAACTATATCTTAATAAAACTTGCCATATTGCTCTGAACCACTGCCAAGACATCTATACTAAAAGTAGCAACTAAACTACTAAGGATTGGCAGTTATGAACTTTAACCAGTTATTAATGGCTATTTTAATGTTGGTTTTATTTTTCTTGGTGAATGAATATGTTCCTTTAGCCCCTATTATCAATTTGTTGTTTAATTGCGTGATGATCACAATAATTGTTCTTTACGTGATGCAATTTATAGGGGTAATTAAATCGATTTTGCCTGCACCTAAATTATTTAAATAAGCCTTACCCTGGATATTTGTTTCATGTATGATGGATCTGGAAGACAGAAACGCTAGTATATTTAAAAAATATCTTTTTGGGCAAAATCGAGTAACTTGTTCTATATATGTAGGATAAGTATGTTTTTTTGGAATAAAAAACAGAGGGAGGTATTATGAGAAGGAACCCAATCCAAATATTTAGTGGCATCATGTTTACTGTGTTTTCTTTGCAAGCTTTTGCCGAAGAAAGTATCCGCATTACCGTAAAAACTAAAGAATATACTGCTGCAGGTATTGGTTATTCTGTGGATGGGCAGCGTTCAGGCGCGATTGGTAAATTATACTCAGGCAAAGGTTCCAAAAATCGAACCTATGTTTTTGGGTATAGAAAAAACTCTATTGTTGGTGCGAATATTACTTGTGGTTCCCGAGTTTTAACTAAAGATACGACTGTTACACTGGTTACTAAAGGTGAGCAGTGTCTTAGTGTAATCGAAGAATAATGCAAGTTTCCCCCGTATTCTAAGCATGAAATACGGGGGAAATAAAAAACACCCATTTCCTACCTTATAAAAATTAGAGATAATTAGAATAAGAATTCCTAAAGACATTAATTATGAATAAAAATATAACTGCTATCCGCATAGCGAAGGTCCAGGATGCAGAAGCAATCTCTCAAGTACATATTTGTTCTTGGCAAAAGATGTATAAAGAGTTCATTCCTGAAGAAGTTTTAAAAAACTTGTCTTTAAGTGAGCGTACCCAACAATGGTCTGAGCTAATCGATCAGAATGTTCGAGTATTAATTTGTGAGCTGGAACAGCAAGTTATTGGTTTTGCAAGTATTTGCGCTTTTCGGGGCAACAGTGCACAGAGTTCGTTCGGAGAAATAAGTGCTATTTATTTGCATCCCGATTATTGGCGCATGGGCTTAGGGACCCAATTATGTTTGGCTGCAATGTCGGAGTTAGTTGAGTTGGGTTATAAAAAGGTTGGGCTGTGGGTATTAGAAGAGAATAGCCAAGCACGGAATTTTTACGAAGCACTAGGCTTTAAGCTCTCAGAGTCCGCTAAATTTGAAGAGTTTTATGAGGGAGGCGCTTTATTAAAAGAAGTGCTATATATAAAAACTCTTTAATCCATCGTCGTCATTGTGAACCAAGTGAAGCCACCCAGGGTTCTGTGCCCGAGCTCCTGGGTGCTTCGTTACTATGTTCTTCGTCATGAGGGATAAACATGCCTTGCGAGCTTATACTATGTCCCACAAAAAGTTTGCATCACTCGCTCTTCGGGCTGTGGTAATGATTGCAATTGTTCCGTATCGGCTTGTTGTTGATATGGATTCTTTAAGACCAATAACAGCGCATCCATTAAGCTACGGTCATTGTCCTTAATAAAATGATTAATGGCATTTTCCACTAAATGATTCCTAGGAATGTACGCAGGATTAACTTGATTCATTTGGTTTTTTATAACCTTAATGTCCATCGCTTGCTGCCTTACATAACTAGACCAATCATTAACCCATTGTTCACCTTGAGCTTGCCCTCCTAAGGCGTTGATCAAGCTTTTTTGCTGCTCTGAAGAATCAATCGCCTGGCTTAGCGTGCGGAAGGTATTGGTAAAATCAGGTTTATGTTGTTGTAACAAAGCAAAAAATAGTTCAATGAGTTTCACTGTCTGTTCATTCAGCTCTTGTAAACCCAGCTTAGCCCGTACTTTAGCACTCCAATAATTATGAAAACGCGCAGGAAATGAGTTAAGGACATCATCTAAGACTTGCTGTTCTTGTTCATTAAACAAAGGCTGTATCGTTAAACGAAGAATGGTTAAATTCCAGCGAGCTATAGTCGGTTGCTGGCCAAAGGCATAGCGGCCCATGGTGTCAATAGAGCTATAAACACGCCCAAAATCAAATTCATCCATAAATGCACAAGGGCCATAATCCAGGGTTTCTCCAGAAATAGCCATATTATCCGTATTCATAACCCCATGGATAAAGCCAACCCCCATCCATTCGGCCATGAGGCTTGCTTGGCGTTCCACAATGGCTTTAAATAATTCCAGATAAGGTGCATCTTGCATCAATAATTCTGGAAAATTTCGTTCTAGTGCATAGTCAGCTAAACATTTTAAAAGATGCCTATCCTCTTGAGCCGCTGCATATTCAAAGGACCCCACACGTAAACTACTGGTCGCAATACGCGTGAGTACTCCTGCCGGAACTAATCCAGTTTGTCGATAGATTTTCTCATTAGAGGCAATTGCCGCAAGGCAACGGGTAGTGGGAATATTTAAACCATGCATTGCTTCGCTAATGATATATTCTCTTAATACCGCTGAAAGTGGTGCTCGACCATCGCCATTACGAGAAAACCGGGTTCTTCCGGAACCCTTTAATTGCATATCCCACCGTGTTCCATCTTTTGCGGCAATTTCTCCCAGCATGATGGCTCGTCCATCACCAAGAACTGGAACGAAATGACCGAATTGATGGCCAGAGTAAGCCAAGGCAATGCTTTGCAACTGTGGGGGTGTCCAGTTGCCTGCATAAAGTGCTAATGCCTCTTCTTCACTATATGGCGCTGCATGGTGTCCACTAAGAACCGCTGCTAATTCGTGATTGAATTGCACTAGAGAAGGGCTGGTAATAGGGGCAGGGGCAATTTTTTCATAAAAATTATCAGGTAATTGCAGGTACGATGTCGTGGTAATGTTGGGGATCAAAGTAAATCAACCTATAAAAAACTTCTTAATGCTTATTATAGTTCCGGAGTGGCTAGAGCTAAAGGCCTAGCTTGCAATTTACTATACTAATAGGATCAGTATACGCAGTTGTGTGATTATCAAGGAGCTGAAAATGGACAAACAAGTGGTTCTTATTACTGGAGCTCTTGCAGGTATTGGCAGAGCAACGGCCTTTGCTTTTGCTCGTGAGGGAGCAAATCTCATTATTTCTGGACGCCGACAAGAAGAGGGGGTGTCTTTGGCAACAGAGTTGAGGGAATTAGGGGCCGACGTTGAGTTTATTCGCGCGGATGTTCGCAATGAGGGAGAAGTTAAGGCTTTAGTAGAGCAGGCTATAAAACGTTTTGGACGTTTGGATGTTGCAGTGAATAATGCGGGGACAGAAGGGGAGCAAACGCCAATAGTTGAAAGCACTGTTGAGAGTTATCATGCGGTGTTTGATACGAACGTGGTTGGTGTTCTTTTCTGCCTTAAGCATGAATTGCAAGCGATGCTTCCACAAGGCTCTGGCTCTATTATTAATATTTCTTCTGTTGCCGGTAAAAAAGGCTTTCCAGGTGCCTCTATTTACTGTGCGAGCAAACATGCTGTTGAAGGCCTTACTAAAGTGGCAGCGCTTGAAGCTGCTGGCGCTAACGTACGAGTGAATGCCGTTTCCCCTGGCCCAATCGATACCGGAATGTTTGACCGCTTTACAGCGACAGACGAAGTAAAAGAGGTATTTATTAACCAGGTCCCTTTAAAACGTTTAGGTCAACCTGATGAGGTTGCTAAGACCATTGTTTTTTTAGCCTCAGATAACGCACCCTATATTACAGGCCAATTTATTGGGGTTGATGGTGGTTTAATGGCTTAAAAATATTATCCTGAGAGTTTACGACGATTGTAGGTGGGGTCCATGGCCTCAACCTACAATTTATTGCAAAATTTCCTTCATTTAATGGCAGTCTTCACATATATATGTCTTAAATGTAGTGATTCAGAAGGAATAAGGCATTTTTATCTTCAAAAAAATGGTGAAATAGGGTAAAAGGGCTCCTGAAAAAAATAAGAAGTAAGGAACCTAATAATAATGAAAACAAAATGGTCAAAGTTAACCTTAACTACTCTGGCAATTGCAACGTCAACCACTTACGCTGCAAGTACTTCACTAACTGAGCGCTTCACACTGAATGCATCAATTGGTTATTTAGCCGGAAAATCACAAGAGTTTGTGTATAACGATGAAGGGGCTGAAAAACTAAGCCAATTAAATTGGAAAATTAATGGCGCTGCCGTGATTAAGGGTGAAGGGAATTACAAATTGTTACCCTGGCTTGATTTTAATGCGCAAGGATGGATAACTTTAGCCAATGGCGATGCTGTAATGGATGATTATGATTGGTTAAACCCATTCCAAAAACATTGGAGCGACTGGTCACACAGCAAAGACACGGATTTACGCCAAGCTAATGAATTTGATTTCAATCTCAGAGCACGCTTTTTTAAACTCTCATCAGTGCAATTGGCAGCCATGGTCGGATATCAACGCACTTTATTCAGTTTCTTAGCCAAAGGTGGATGTTATATTTATAACGATGGCGCGGACGTTGGTTGCTTCCCTGAGGGTGAAAAGGGGATTGGCTATAAGCAAACCTTTAGTACTCCTTATATTGGAATATTAGGTAATTATCGCCTTAACGCCTATGAGCTTAATGCCCTGTTTAAATACAGTAGCTGGGTCACTGCAAAAGATGTGGACCAGCATTATATGCGTGACCTTACGTTCCATGATGGTGGGCACAATTTTGAGTTTTATAATGTTACGGTTAATGCAGGTTATTATGTAAGACCACAAATTAAACTCTTTGCTGAAGGTGCTTTTAGTTACGTGCCTAATAAGGTCGCGGGCATGAACATAAGGGATAATGCAACGCTAGAGGAAGCTTATATTCCAGCGAGTGCAGGACTAAATAATAAAAATATGGTGCTTTCTGTGGGTATTCAATATAAAGGTATGGCGGGATAATTACGTAAAAGCAATTGAAAGATTTCTATACATTAGGTAGACTGTTGAGTCAATTCGATGACTTGGAGAATCTAATGACTAAAGAAGAAATGATTTGCCGTATCCTTCGTTACGTAACCCAAAAACCAAGTGCACAAAAGACTTGCTGCGGTTGATGAGCATGGAACTTATGCACGTACTGAGCTACCGTAATCCTGAGGTAGTCAGTTATTTTTGCCATCACCATCCTGAGTTTAGTACGCAAGAGGCAGAGCTTTTGTTTGCTGATCTGTTGGGATGGTTATGGCTCAATCAACAACGAGCAAAACAGGGTAAAAAAACATACCTTTTTGGCCCTTTGCTCATTCTCGACGAGTTATGGCATACCTTCATTTTGCATACCAAGGACTATGTGCATTTTTCTCAGCACTATTTTGGTGCCTATGTGCATCATGATGTTGAACCGATTGGTTTTGAACATTTCATGCAGGAAGAGGAATTGCGGGATTATTTGCAAGACTGCTTTGGCTATTTAGGTGAAGAATGGGTAGCACGACGCTTTGCCGATGCGTTTTAAGCATCCGCTGCTAAATGCAGTAATGCCTTTTGCAAGGGCTCATAACTGCAGAGCTGACTTTCACTGATAATCACTTCTTTGGCTTTCGCTGATAATTGCTGTTTTTGCGGCTCTGCGGGTTTTTCATACTGCACAACTGGGGCAACTACAGAAACTTTAATGGAGAGCAATTGATAGAGGCCTGCTTTACGCAAATTATCACGTAGCTCAGGAATTAAATAACGTAATTGCGATGCCCAGGCGGCATTGGCAGTAGTAATTAATAAACAGCCTTTATTAAAACTTCCCACCAGACATTCTTTGGCTAACTCCTCGGGAAGCAATTGCCGTAGCTTATTAGATAGCTCTTCCAACTGCAATGAACGCTGGCAAAGGTCAACGAGTTGTTTATTCAGACAACGATTAATAGAGCGCATAGTTTTATCTTTATTTAAACTGAATCCACTATAGAATAGCAAATTAATGCGAAATACCATATTATAATTTTATATAGATGGTCGTTAAAAGCGCAATTTTGGCGTCAACTTAAGGGAACATTGGAGCGTAAGGTGTAGGCAGGGCTGTCAAGCCCAGCAAATACAGTTGGTGCTAGTCCCGATGCTGGGCTTGACAGCCCAGCCTTGTTAAGATGTGTGAAGCAACAGGGATATTTAAAAATATAGGTGAATAATGATTGATAAAACAAAAGACACTAACGTTGTCTATTTTACCCGAATGCATTGGATTATATTTTTTTGGCCTAGTCTTGCTTTGGGCGGTGCTTTAGGGCTTGCATCTTATGTCCCTCACTTTCGTGAAGTGGGTTATGGCTTGGCATTCTTTTCTTTGGCATGGATGTTTATGACTTGGGTTACGTATTACTTTTCTTCTTTGACTATAAAGACGAACCAGGTAATTTTACGTACTGGAATCGTAGTCAGACGAACAATTGATATCCCCTTAAACAAGATTGAAGCAATCGATATACGTCAATCAATTATGGGCAGCCTTTTACGTTATGGGATGGTCTCTATTACTGGTACCGGAGGAACGCGCCGTGTTATTAATTATTTAAATAATCCATTAACATGTAGACGTTATATAGAACAATTGATGGACCAGATCCATAACAATGGTTAATGCAGTACGTCATCCCTTATTGCGTTCGGGATGACGTACTTAGAGGACTTGCTTTCCTAAATCCGAGCGAGTAGTTCTTCTTTAGTTTGTTGATCAACAAATGCCGCTTCAATTGCCATACGCGTAATCGCATTCATTGTCTCATCGCTGTAATTATAAGATTCCTGGACACGTTGATATTCCAACCCAAGTGTTGTACTCATAAATGGAGGATCATCTGAGCTAATAGAGACTTTCATCCCCGCTTCATAAAATTTAGGGAAGGGGTGACTATTCATGTCTTTAAACAATCCTAAAAAGATATTGCTAGTTGGGCAAACTTCTAAGGTAATTCCTCTCTCTTTAACCATTGCCATGGTTTCTGGAGAATAAATTGAATTAACGCCATGTCCAATACGTGTGATAGGTAGATTATCCATCGCTTCAACCATGCCACTAGCTGGGGCAAACTCACCTGCATGAACGGTGCATCCTAAACCGGCATCTGCGGCAATTTGGTAGGCTTTGGTAAACTGCTTTGGAGGGAAGTTTGCTTCATCACCACCTAAGCCAAAACCGGTAACGCATGGGAAAATGTCTTTATGTGCTTGTCGTGCTAAACGCTCAGCGGCTTCAACCCCAAAATGACGAACTGCAATGAGGATAATCCGTCCTACTATGTTAAATTGTTCTTTAGCGTCATCAATAGCTTGCTGAATTGCCACTAGGTGTTCTGCAGAAGGGATACCACTAGAAAGTTCAGCATGATCCGCAGAATAGGACATTTCTACATAAATGGCATTTTCTTGTGCCCGGGACTTTAAGTAGTCAAAGGTAATATCATAATAATCACGTGGATCTTTGATTACAGCCGCAAGTGTGTCGTAAACCTTAAGAAAATCCAGAAAGTCTTTAGACAAATAGCTTTTTCCATCGGGGGCAACCAGTCCAGAGGGTAGAGTTAATTTATTCCGCCTAGCTAATGCTGTGGCCAGATCCGGAGTAATTGTGCCCTCTAAATGGACATGCAGTTCTGCTTTTTTTAAACTCATGATTTGTCTCGGTATTTTCTTTAAATGTTGCCAATGGTAACTTAGATGAAAAAGTTATAAAATAGCTGTTTTAAGAATGTGCGAATTTTTGGATTGATTATGAATAGCAATGATATAGATAAAGCCTATGTAAGCCCTTATGATAAATTTTTATTTGAATTTGATGCAACTCATAGTAAGTCAGAATCACAAATCAAAGAAATTACTAAGCACAAACGTTTAGATAACATTCGTGATAACAAAGATCATCAAGAGCAAAAAGGGGAGCTTTGGGAGGGATTTTAAGCGTTTTTCCTCGCCTAAGTACCCATTCATTTGCCTTATTTCCTAATAGCTCGGGATGATCTGTCTTACCTGAGCTATTTCCTTACGCCACTCGTCAATTTCAAGCGTTAATCCCTGATTATGATTTCGCATCACAATGTTCTCATTGTGAGTAAAGTCCAGTTATCTTTTCTCAGATAAACTGCAAAATATCCCTCTTTTTTAATTAATTACTCCCTTGTGTCTAAACACTCAGGGGGAGTTAAGCTTAACTTAATTTTGTTATGTTAGATTTAAAATATAACACAGAGAAATAATAACCAGGATGTTATCCAAATTACTTTTGAACGATTGGGATTCCATTATGCAAGAAAAACGTATTCGAGAAGCTATTGGTAATGTGGAAAAATATTTGGTGCATTCTGGTATACGCCATCATTTTGAAGAACATGGTATTTTTAGCCATATTGATCTTGAGATGGAAATCCAAAGAATTATAACCGAAAATGAAGTGGGGCAAAACACCTCTGAGCAGCCTTTGGGGCAGAAGCACAAGATTAATGTATCTGAGTGTTTAGATGCGCTTTGTTCTACGGACTATGAGACCATAGTTGAATATGCCTTTCTTGATTTGTTTAAACTAATGAATTTTACTGGCGTTTCTCAGGCAAGAATTATTGATAATGTAAGAAAATATCAACAATTAATTGGTACAGCTGAAGAAGACCTCTTAAGTTCTAAGGGACAATGTGGAGGTATTGCTTTAGCCTACATTGCTGCTGAACTCGATAAAGGGGCTCTACAAACGCCTTCGCAGTTACAATATTTTGAACAGTTTTTATCACGCATTGCACGTTGGGATGGCGAATCTGTCGCTGATGCATCCTTAAAAAATGATATGGAGTTTTTTATAGAAAGAGTTGGTGCTCTACAGGAAGAGCAATTCAATCCTTTTCCGGTCTTTAAGGACATGCTGGGTAGTAACAATATTCTTACCAATCTGTCTTTATCCTGGGTGCATAATCAGTATACTCTGGATTTTATTTTAAAAGAGGTATACAAAACGCAGCCACAACTAATTTATACGTCTGCTGACCATCATGCCTCGATGATTCAACCTCTTTCCGCAAATGAAATTCTTTATTTTAATCCTAACCAGCAATTTGGCTCAATGAGATTAAAAGTTGATGATACTTTTTATGACTTATTTTGTGGGGGACTTAGCACCGGACATAGTAATACTTACATAGACAGGATGCCGCTTTCTTTGGAGTGTTTTAGTTCCAATAACCGTGAAATGAATTTAGAAACAATTCTCGATAGGCTTATAAATATTACAATAGAACATGATTTTGATACCAGGTTATTATCTATGAGTCTAGAAGCGGCTGTTAAAATTGTCGTAAATCGGCAAGGGTCTAATGGCAGAACCGCATTGATGGAGGCTGTTATTCACGGAAATTTAGCCGAAGTAAGATTGCTTCTTAATAAATATGGTGCAGATCCTAGACTAATTGATATCCAACACAATGATGCCTTACGGTATGCCATTATCTATGGGCACGAAGACATTGCTTTGGAAATTTTAAACCACAAAGAGATGACTAAAGTAAACAAAGCCGCAGATGGTATGACCTATTTACATTCAGCGCTTCTGCGTAAGCAACTTGATGTGGTAAATAAATTATTATTAACCGAAGATATTCAATTAAATACTCAATCAAAAGATAAAACATTTTCAGGCTTCACCCCACTTCATTTTGCGATTTTAAAAGGGCTTGATGATGTCTGTGAACGCTTAATTAATAATGGTGATGTATTATTAAATACCGCTGAAAAAAACAGCGGAATGACGCCATTGCATTTGGCAATTGATCAGCATAATCCCAGAGTAGTTAATCTATTACTCAAACAAGAACGAGTTAATATCAATAAATGTTCGACCCAGGTTGACGAAGACCATCCACAGGGATTCAGCGCATTCGTCTATTTAGCCAAAGAGTTTAGTTATCTTGACTCAGATGAATCCGATTATCCGGAAGCATGCAGTGCCCTTGTCGATATCTATGAACAACTCATAAAGGCTAATGCCTCCCAGGATGGGTTAACCTCAGAGGATAGGCTCTATCTATTTGTACATTTAATAAAACATGATGAACACTATGCGAATGATTTGCTACACGATATCCGTCAGGGTTTAATTACGTTAGAAAATAATGAGCTATGTATTAATTTGGTCGACTATTTAATTAGTCATGAAGATATAGAATTAAATGAGAATGATTATAATTTACTCGAGTTTTATTTAACTTATTCCTCCGAGATTGATTTGGAGGCAATAGAGTGGTACCAACATTCTACACCACAGTTAATCTCTCGCTTGTCGGAAACAAATCAACAAAAGTTAATCGCTCTGATTTCAGAGGCACAAGCAGAGGAGCATAGCCAATCTCAATCGGTACAGCCCAACGTGCAATCACTTCGAGAAGAAAATCACAGGCCTTCTCATTTAGTGAGTCAAAGCTTTTTCCAACCGTCGCCTCCAAAAACAACGTCCTATTCGAATGTAGCTCTTCTTACACTGATTGGGTTCGCTAGTATCGGTACCATCATGTTGCAATATCCCGCTATTCTAAATGCTTTCTTGGGGCAGCCCAATATTGAGGGGATGAACCAAAACCAGGAGGGTGGACTAGGACTTTAAACGATGAGGCATTGTGAAATTTTGGTCAATTTATTACAATATGGAACATATTAAATGTTTATAGTGGAAAGTATGAAGTTTTTTAACGAACAGGAATGGACGCTTTCAAGTATAGAGTTAGCGTGTAATAGCAATACTCCTACAGATGACTTAGTCGCGATGTGGCTGCGACCAGGGGTCTTGGCCAATGTAATTAAGGATACAGATGATTTAAAACAGTTTTTATCTTTTTTCCCAGCAGACCATCGCGATAAAGCGATGAACGTGATTGCTTCATGTGATACTCTGTTGGCAAATATTTTAGTTGATATCGATTCTTTCGGTTTGATTTTAAAGCATATAAAGCAAGAGTTTCACGAACGAATTCTCAATTATGTTTTTAATAACCAAGCCATTTATGAAAATATTATTGATAAAGATAACGAAGAGGAAACTGTAAATTTAGCTAATTCTTTAGTCAACCGTTATGGTTCTGATGGGACTTTTAGGATTTATTACGTACAACCTATTTAAACAAAATATTTTTCTTTGAGTTAGAAATTGATATCTCTGTAGGTTGAGTTTAGTGCAGCCCACAGAGATAATTGTTTTAGATTACCCTAAAAACCAATGCAATACTTTATACGACAAGATGGTTAAGAGTGATGCGGCCGGTAATGTAAGTATCCAAGACATGAAAATATTGCGAATCACAATCAGGTTTAATGCACCAATACCTCGCGCTAAGCCCACACCCAGTACCGCACCCACTAAAGTTTGAGTTGCTGAAACTGGAATTCCAATGCTTGTTGACACCACAACGGTTGTTGCTGCTGCTAAGGTCGCAGCAAAGGCACGGCTGGGGGTGAGGGCAGTAATCGAGCTACCTACCGTTTCAATTACTTTTCTGCCATACATCAATAAGCCCGTTACTACACCAACACAGCCCAATAAAATAATCCAGGCCGGATAATTATTGGCATCAAAAGTTTGGTGCGAATGCATCACTAAGCTATGAATAATTGTCAACGGTCCAACAGCCAATGCAACGTCATTAGAGCCATGAGCAAAAACCATAGCGCAGGCAGTAAGGGCCATGAGTACCGCAAAGTATTTCTCTACTTGAATAAAGCGTTCTCTGCGTCTGATTCTTGGGTGTTCAGGGATACGTCGGATAATGATCATCCCAATCAAGGTAATAATGATACTGGTGGCCAAGGTTACGGCTAAATTTTGTTTAAAATTAAAATGAATACCAAAATGATGTAAGCCCTTAAATACAGTGATAAATGATAAAATTGAGCCAATTAAAAAGAGGTAAATGGGAATATAAATTTTTGCTTTGGCCAGCGGGTTACTTTTAACAAAAATGGTCTGCTGGATGCTGATAAATAACATGTATCCAGCGATGCCTGAAATCAGAGGAGATGTAATCCAGCTGATTGCAATACGGCTTACCTGGTCCCAATGAATGGCATCAGTGCCAAGGACAACGGCACCAAAACCTACCATCGAGCCAACTAAAGCATTGGTAATGGATACGGGAACCCCAATATAACTGGCCAGGTTCATCCAAATAGTACAGGCTAATAAAACCCCGAGCATTCCTTCGATCAGTACTAGTGGTTGTTCAGATAATTGGCTGGTGTTGATGATCCCATCCCGCATGGTTTCTGTGACCCCAGTTCCACCGATAAAGGCTCCAGCGAATTCAAAAATAATCGCAATGAGCATAGCCTGCCTTGCGGTTATTGCTTTTGAACCCATGGTGGTACTCATGACGTTGGCCAAGTCATTGGCCCCGACACCCCAAGTCATTAAAAAGCAAAGAATAATAGCAATACAAAGATAAACAATTGAATAATCCATAGGAATTTTACTACCGAGCAATTAGAATTTGTAGCCGACTGCCCACTGTTTGAGCGTTATCAGCCAAGTCATCGATCCACTGGACCACTTTATAGAGGAAGATTGTATCGATTGCCGATAAATCTTTTTCGATTTCAAAAATACGGTGTCTGACTTTTGCAAGCCGTTCATCGCTGTCATGTTCTATTTCGTAGAGGGTCATAATCATTTCTTCAACGATTTTTACTTCAGAACCTCTAAACCCCGTTTCCAGCAACTCATCCAGTTCATTAATGGCGTTACATGCTTGTTTGGAAGCATCCAAACAACGATGTAAAAAGGGCATAAATAATGATGTCAGCGCATCAGGAATTATCATTTTTCTGCTGATGATTATATTAGCAATATCCTCTGCTTTGTTGGCTATGCTGTCTTGAGCACTAAGCAACTCAAGTAAATCAGTACGTGAGACGGGTAAGAATAAACCGGTAGGTAAATGAAGACGTAGATCTCGTTTAATGAGATCGGCTTCTTTTTCCAGAGATACTATTTTGTCTTTAATACTCGTCGCAATAGGCCAATCTTTTTTTAATACCGATTCAAAAAATGGGTATAGCTGTTTTGCACATTGATGTACTTTACGCATGTGTTGTTCTATCGGCCTTATTGGAGAAGGACCAAACATGTTAAAAATGCTACCCATAGTGATCTCGGTAAAAGATTTTGTTGAAGTATACCCAAACTTTTATAGGAACAAAACTATTGATTCCGGATATTGATGCTACAATTGAAAATATTAGGTGTTTTTTATGCACATTTGGATGTGCATTGCCGCTCAAAAAGAATAAATCGCGCTTACAGGGAGTTTGACAATGAAACGGGTATGGCTAATCGGCGTATTTTTTGTCGTAAATAATGTATTTGCCCAAGGATTAATTACAAAAGTTATTCAGTTGCAGTACATCCCTGCAGAAAAAGTAATTAAATTAATGGAGCCCCTGATGCCCGAAGGGGAGGCGCTTAGTGGAACTGGACAAACACTCGTTGTAAAGGTCGATGCACAAACGCTAACGCAACTCAGAACAATATTGCATCAGATAGACGTGCCCCCCGTTACTTTTAATGTTTCAGTTTATCAAGGCGACCCACAGTGGTTGAGCTCTCAGAATGATAATTCAGTAACTTACAGTACCCAGACTCAATCGCAAATGTTACAAAGCCAATCGGTTCGCGTAATGAATGGAGAGTCTGCTCTGGTTACTATGAATCAGGAGGTGCCCATTGTTACTTCTGTAGGTGCGGGTTTTTATGGCTCAGGAGTTTCTTATGAGCAGCATCAGATTAAAAATGGTATTTTGGTTCAACCGGTTTTACGTGGCTCTCAAGTAGAATTATCGGTGCGTCGCTTACGCGAACAAATGAATCCTGCTGGTGGACAACAATTTGATAATCAAAAAATAGATACTAAATTGATGGTCCCTCTTAATAAATGGGTTTCTCTAGGTAGCCCTGAAGGCGCACAACAAACAGATAATTCGTCGAGGTCTTTTTCCGCAGGCAATACCTTTGCTCAGCAATCAACGTTGTATATTAAGGTTACTATCATGGGACAAAATCCTGCTGCACCCAAGAAAAAAGCAAATGCAGCAGATACCTGGTGATTGGTAAGTAGGCACGTTGTTTATAGTATATAATTAAAATAGACAGCTGCTCTTTATTAGGAGGCAGTATGACAACAATAAACTCTTTGGCAAACCATTTGTTGATCGCGATGCCTTCACTACACGATCCAAATTTTGAAAAAACAGTGATTTACCTTTGTGAACATCGTGAGGAAGGGTCTGTAGGGTTAATTATTAATCGTCCGATGCAATTTTCCTTATCTTTAGTTTTTGAGCAGTTAGATATTGAGCCCATACGTGTTGAGCAAAGTCATTTGCCTTTAATGTTTGGGGGACCAGTACAGCCCGAGCGCGGTTTTGTAGTGCATAAGGAGTTGGGTGAATGGCGTTCCAGTTTGTTTTTACAAGAGGACGTGACGGTAACCACGTCCAATGATATTATTCGCGCGATTGCTGATGATAAGGGACCCAAAGATGTTTTGGTTACCTTAGGTTACAGTGGTTGGGTGGATAATCAATTGGAAAAAGAAATTTTGAATAATCTATGGCTAGTTTGTCCATACAATTCAGAGATTCTCTATGAAGTTCCTTTTGAAGATCGTTGGGAGTATGCCGGATTAACTTTAGGCATCAAAATGAATCAACTGAGTGTAAATTCTGGTCATGCCTGATGGTGTATATTTAGCTTTTGATTTTGGGTACAAACGTATTGGTATGGCAGTGGGGCAGAGATTGACTTGCAGTGCATCACCTTTAGCTACGCTGCGCGCGCAAATGGGAATACCCGATTGGAGTGCTGTAGAAAAAGTGATTTCCCAGTGGAATCCTCAAGCATTGATTGTAGGGATTCCTACGTGTATTGATGGTAGTGCACTCTACACTACCTCCGCTGCACGCCGCTTTGCTAAACAATTACGTAAACGCTTCGCCCTGACGGTGCATTTAGTCGATGAACGGCTTTCCACTGTAGAGGCCCGCGGGCAACTATTTGAACAAGGTGGTTATCGTAAAATCAAACAAACCGAGGTGGATAGCATTGCCGCCTGTGTTATACTCGAGCAGTGGCTGCAACATCCTGAATGAGGTTTTATGAAGCATTTTCTTGAAGTTAGTCAATTATCTCGTCAACAAATCGAATCGTTATTACAACGCGCATTTTCCTTTAAACAACAAAAGAATTATCCCTCGTACCAGCAACATACGGTAGCTAATTTATTTTATGAAAACAGCACGCGCACTCGAGTCAGTTTTGAATTAGCAGCGAATCATTTATCAATGCCAGTGATTAATTTGGACTTGCAAAGTTCCTCAGAAACTAAAGGTGAGGTGATTGAAGATACGATTAAAACACTCGCGGCGATGGGAATTAGTCATTTTGTGATTCGCCATCAGCAAGATGGCTTGCAACAAAGTTTGGCTCAGAAGTTAGGTAATGAGGTTCATATAATTAATGCCGGGGACGGCACCCATGCTCATCCAAGCCAGGCATTACTGGATATGATGACCATTCTGGAGCAAAAACCAAAATTAGAACAACTAAAAATCGCGATTTTGGGAAACATTCGTCATTCACGTGTTGCTAACTCCTTTCAATGTATGTCTAAGGCTTTAGGGGTGGGGGAGTTGGTTTTAATCGCCCCAGAGCTTTGGCAACCACAAACCTTGCATTATGGTCGAGTCACTACAAATATTCGGGAAGGCTTAGCAGATGCGGACGTTGTGATGTGTCTGCGCGTACAACGAGAGCGCTTACTAGCCGATGATCAGATGGACTTAGAACAGTATCGCCATGACTTTGCATTAACTCAGAACAGCTTGGCTCTGGCTAAGCCTGATGTAATGGTGATGCATCCAGGACCGATGAATCGAGGCATTGAAATTGATTCTGATATAGCTGATGGCGTTCATTCATTTATTCTGCAACAAGTTCAGAATGGGGTGCTTGCGCGCATGGCGATTTTTGATGCGTTGATAAGCAAATAATTAAATAAGTTGCATGTAGGCTATGGCAGCCTACATGGCACAAGTGGTGATGTGAGCAGAGGTTATTTAGGCTTTTGCAAGGTATGCTTAAAGGACAACGCTTGCTGCAAATGCGCTAAATTTACAGCAGTGCTCCCACCCACATCGGCAATTGTTCGTGCCACTTTAAGTAAACGATGATAACCACGAGCAGATAATTTGAGTTGGCTCATTACTCGACTTAGAAATTCTTGCTCCTTAGCGCCAATGTCACATACTTGCTCACAGGCTTTTGCGCCTAAATTCGCATTGAGGCAATTTTGTCGTTCCATTTGTACTGCGCGTACTTGAATCACTTGTTCGCGAATTCGCTCGCTTTGTTTTTCCGGATTGGTGTTGGGTTTTATCAACTCTTCTTGGGTTAAGGCTTGAATGTTAATTTGCATATCAATACGGTCTAAGAGTGGGGCTGAGAGTTTGCCTAAATAGCGATTAATGCGATCGGGGCTACATAAACAGTCCGCTTGGGTATTTCCCCATTGCCCACAAGGGCAAGGATTCATGGCTGCCAGCAATTGAAAACTCGCAGGAAATTCCACTTGTGCGGCAGCTCTTGAAATGCAAATCGTTCCCGATTCTAAAGGCTGTCTTAAGGTTTCTAAGACATGGCGGTTAAATTCAGGCAATTCATCTAAAAACAATACGCCATTATGAGCCAGAGATATTTCCCCGGGCTTGGGTGGATTTCCGCCTCCTACTAAAGCGACGGGTGAGGCTGTATGATGAGGAGCGCGAAAGGGTGGTGATTGCCATTCAGTAAAATTGGGCAACTTGCCACGAATGGAGTTAATCGCCGCGCATTCTAAGGCTTCGGTTTCTGAAAGTTGGGGTAATAAGGTGTTAAAGCGTTTGGCTAACATAGTTTTACCGCTCCCAGGTGCACCACTTAGTAAAATACTATGCCCGCCAGCGGCAGCAATTTCCATGGCCTTTTTTGCATGAAATTGCCCTTTTATTTCTGACCAGTCTAGTTCCGATTGGGTGGTATTTTGTTCTGGGCGGGGAGGTAGGAAATGTAAGGGGGTTCCTTGGCATAGATAGCTACACACTTCACGTAAATTACTCGCTGTACTGATATTTTGATGTCCTGTTAATGATGCTTCGACTGCATTCGCATTGGCAATAATTAAATGGTTATTACTTTTATGTGCCGCTAAGACCGCAGGAATAATCGCTGAAATACCACGAAGTTCTCCGCTTAGCGCTAACTCGCCAATAAATTCATGGTGCAATAAACTTTGTTGGGGGATTTGATTCGAGGCGGCAAGAATGCCTAAGGCGATGGGCAAATCAAAACCACTGCCTGTTTTGGGCAGATCTGCAGGGCCTAAGTTGACGGTGATTTTGCGGCAGGGAAATTCAAATTGGCTGTTGATAATGGCTGAGCGTACTCGGTCCTTACTTTCTTTGATTGCAGTTTCAGCAAGACCTACAATCGCGAAGCCTGGCATACCATTCGATAAATGGACTTCTACGGATACCGGATGTGCCAGTATACCCACGGTACTACGTGTTTTTGCAAAGGCAAGATTCATGAGGATTAATTTCCTTGTTAATCGGGTTGGATTTTTTTCGGGCTTAGTTCATTTCGATTCCTTGGTTAAAATGAACTAGGCTCTAGGCTTATTTTTCTTTTTTCTTCTCACGATGACTCATCAACTCACTTACTTGTTCCTGGATTTGGTCTAATTTTTCGCGTGTACGTGCTAACACTTTAGTTTGTACGTCAAATTCTTCTCGAGTCACTAGATCCATACGCGTGAATGCGGCATGCAGTACTTCTTTAAATTTTTGTTGGATGTCTTTTTCAATGTTTTGTAGACTTGGAGGAAGTGCTGCGAAAAGTTTTTTCGCTAAATCGTCAAATTGTTTGGGGTCGAACATGGTTTACTCCTTTATTATATTTGTAACGAGTCTAACAAAAGTATCAACCTAAAAAAAGCATACGGAATATATTATGAAAATGATTACAGCGATTATTAAACCATTTAAATTGGATGATGTGCATGAAGCATTAATGGATATCAATGTACCCGGCATTACTATTTCTGAAACACGTGGATTTGGTCGGCAAAAAGGCCATACGGAATTATATCGCGGGGCAGAATACGTCGTGGATTTTCTCCCGAAGATCAAAATTGAGTTGGCTTTACCTGATGATATGGTTGAGGCGGCGATCGAGGCAATTTGTAAATCTGCTTATACGGGTAAAATTGGAGATGGCAAGATTTTTGTTTATGATTTGCAGCAAGTTGTACGGGTGCGGACTGGGGAGATTGGAGTGGATGCGTTAAGTTAGTTATAAAAATGCCTAATAAACAGTCGTCATTGCGAGCTTAGCGAAGCAACCCAGGGTTCTGTGCTTCGTACTCTTGGGTTGCTTCGTCACTACGTTCCTTGCAATTACGGGATTATTGGCTATGCCGGGTTACGCCAATAAATAGCCCGTTGAGTAATCACCGCATCAAGAGGAATATCCCACGGATGAGGTTGAATAAAGTTCACCCGCTGGAATTGATAAGCTACGCCAACTAAAGTGCAATTCGTTTTGTCTTTAAATGTTCTATCGTAATAACCAGCGCCCATTCCTAGGCGAGTACAACGAACGTCAAAAGCAACTAAAGGCATTAAAATTAAATCTAACTCTTCTGCAGGTATTGCTAAATCATGACTTACATCAGGCTCAGGAATTCCATAGCGATTCTTTTTAAATGGAGTTGCCGGAGTTGCCGGTAAAAATGAAAGAGTTAAATCTTTTTCATTGATTGCGGGGAAGTAGCAAAATTTTCCCTGTAAGGGAGCCGTACTCCAAATTCCACCTAAATCAATTTCCCCATTTACAGCAAAATACAAAGCAATACGCTTTGCATGTCGGTATTGTTCCAAAGAACGTATACGAGTACATACTTGATTGGATGATGTAGTACGATATGAAACAGATATTTTAGAGCGTATTTGTTTCATTGTATCTCTTAATGCTTTTTTTACTTGGTCCGCCATATGATATAGATGCCTATATGTTCTGAATTAAATTATCATTTTTTTATGACCAAAGTTCAAGTGATTAAGCTACAGGAATACTGCTATGAAAGTAATGCGTTTTACTATTTCTACGCAGGTGGGCAATGAAAGCTGTTACTCTTTTAGTAAAATTGAATGCTTGTAGCACAAATATTATTTTTATCGCAATGCACCTACAAATTAAACTGGCCAAAACTCTAGGCAAAGAAAAAAAAATAAGGTATATACCCGTTTCGGTTTTACCCGATTAGACATATTAATAAATCATTGAGAGAACGTTATGAGTGATTTGTTTGAAGAAAATGATGACGATGCTACGAGCGAAGTAGCTGAAGAGTTTGAGCTCGAAGAGGATTTGGATATTGATCCAGAAATCGAAAATACGAATCCTAAAGATCTTGATGCGCGCCGACGTTTAGAGCAAATGTTGGATGAAAGGCGTTTGCGCGATGAATTGGATGATTTTGGAGACTATTAGACAGAACCCAGATTATGCATACCCACGTGTCCATGGAGGAAGAGAAGAGTAAGGTGTTCGCCGCAGATGATCGCATCCTTTTAGGGGAGGGATTGTTTGAGACACTTAAAGTAGTACATGGCAAACCGTGCTGCCCTGATTTACACTGGCAAAGGCTAAATAGTTCCGCGCAGCAGTTAGGTATTCCTTTTACTCTTCCCTATGGACATTGGTTGCAGTGTTTAGTGCAAAAAATCCAACAAGATAAGCTAACTAATGGTGGAATCAAAGCCATATTAAGTGGTGGTAGTGCACCCCGCGGTTTGACTCAATATGGGCAGCAGAGCCAATTAGTGTTGCAATGCTTCCAATTTACCGCACAAACCCAGCCTTTACGTTTAATTTTGGCCCCTTGGTTGAGGGATGCAGCAAATCCAATCTATAAGGTAAAATCAGTCAATTATTTAGAAGCGATTTTGGCACGACGTCAGGCGCTTGCGGCAGGTGCTGATGATGCCTTATTTTTTAATTCCGAACATCATGCAACGGAAACCACCTGTGCCAATTTATTCATTATTCAACAGCAAACGTTATTCACCCCTCCGTTGACGGATGGCGTTTTACCCGGCATTACTCGTTCCAGAATTCTTGCTTTCTGTCGGCAACAAAATATCTCTTGTCATGAACAGTCGTTAACTCAAGCCAGGATAGAAGCGGCTGATGCGGTTTTTATTACGAATTCTTTGCAGGGGCTTCAAGTGATTCGTTCTCTAGCTGGGGTTGATTTTGTACTAAATCATCCGCTGATTGAGCAGCTAATGTCGTTTTTGATTGGTTGAACGAAACGCTATTAATTTTTAGTACCCCTAATTTACATAAACACAGAAGCAATACCGCTATTCCGGAAATAATAATTCCACTGTTGCGATAAAAAGACCCTTGTTGTAGTAAGACATCCATTCCAGCATAGCCAAAATAAGTGTAAATAATTTCCGGCGGAATCAAAAAAATAAAAGTAGTTAATAAATAAGTGCGAAATCTTATTCCTGTCACTCCTAAACCGTAATTGACCAGGTTAAAGGGAACAATAGGGAATAATCGCAATACAGCAACTGACATCCATCCTTTTTGTTCTACGCTGCCAATGAGTTTCATTACAGTGCCATTTTTATTTTGAGATAGCCAATTGCCACTAAAATATCGAGTAATTAGAAAGGAGCAGGCAGCTCCCCATGTTGCGCCCACTAAGTTGAGCAGGGTACCTAAGGTGGGGCCAAAAAGAGCACCTCCAGCTAAAGTAATGATCATGGTCGGTACAAACATAATGGTTGCAAGGCAATAGATGATTATAAAAAGCACGGGAGCAAGCCATCCTAACTGCTCAACCCATGAGATAATTTCCGGGGCATATTTATGAAAACAGAATGCGGTAGAACTAAATAATGTTAACGCTAAGGCAATATAAACGAATTTAGCAGGGCGAGTGTCGGTCAATTAATTAAGACTCCTTTCAACAGATTTTTCAGGTTATCGAGGAAACCTGCCATATTACTGAATTTCGCTATAAGAACACAATCTATTACATACCATGTGGAGTGACAATCTTGCAAAATTAAGATTGATTGGGTATAACCGTGGCGAATTTTTTATTTAGAGACAATAGATATGGAACAAGTCGCTTGGAAAGAAAGTCTAAAGCAACGTGCTCAACGTTGGATTAAGGCACTATTAACCCATTGGTTTCGTGTTAGTTTACACGGTGAATATCAGCCTGAACCTAATTCAGTGATTATTGCTAATAGAACGTCAAAAATCGATTTATTATTGCTTGCAATGTTATTGCCAGAGCGCCTCACCGTTGCGTTACATCCACATGCTACAGGTTGGTTCTGGATGAAAATGATGACCCTTTTTACCGATGTTATCGCCGTAGATTCAACGCGAGCACAGGCGGCCAGAGCTTTAGTTAAAGCCATTCGTGCTGGAAAACGTTGTGTTATTTTTCCCCAGGGAATTGGGTTGCAAGAAGACAGTCTTCGGGTTTTTGATGGGCCAGGCTTAATCTTAAAAAAGGCAAAAGCCACCGTGATTCCGATCCGTATTGAGGGTGCGCAGCACAGTATATTTTCTATTAGTAAGGACAAGCATCGAATTCAAGTACGTCCTAAAGTAACCTTGCATGTATCACCGGCGCCTGCTTATTTACGTCTCAAAGACAAGTCTGTGGATAGGGCTACTGTTAGTTTGCGTTTATTTCGCCTGATCAGTGAATTAACTTTTTCGAACAGCTTTCGTCCTAAGTCTTTATTTCGTGCCTTAATTGATGGGGCTAATTTAGGCGTTAAGCACAAGGCAACCATTGAGGATTCGAATCGCGCACCTCTGAGTTATCGTCAATTTCTGGCGCGTTGTTTTATTTTAGGGCGACAAATTAAAAAGCAAACACAGGCTGGCGAGCATGTAGGGGTTATGATGCCTACTACCATTGCGGGGATGGTTACCTTTTTTGCATTGCATGCATATCGCCGTCTTCCTGCTATGTTGAACTTCAGTATGGGCTTTTATAATTTATTTTCTGCATGCCATTCTGCTGGGATAAAAAATATATATACCTCAAGACAATTTGTGGCTACCGCTAAATTAGAGACCCTAGTTGACGAATTACAAAATGCTGGGCTAAAAATACATTTCTTAGAAGATTTTAAATCCGAGATTAATTTAGGACATAAGCTTTCTGGCTTAGTCAAAGGAATGTTCCCTGTATGGGCTTATCAATTGATTGGCGAACCTGTGACTCCAGATCAGACTGGGGTAATTTTGTTTACTTCCGGATCTGAGGGAGTTCCCAAGGGAGTTGTTTTAAGTCATTCCAATATACTCGCGAATTGTTGGCAATTGACCTCACGTGTTGATTTTTCATCGCGTGACTTATTTTTTAATGCATTACCCATTTTCCATTGCTTTGGGCTAACTGCGGGGGCGGTCCTTCCGTTAGTAACCGGGATAAGTTGCTTTTTTTATCCTTCTCCTTTGCATTACAAAATTATTCCAGGTCTAGTGTATCAAGCTGGAGCAACCATTATGTTTGGTACAGATACCTTTTTAACCGGTTATGCTCGTGCTGCAGAACGGCATGATTTTAGTAGTATTCGTTATATTTTTGCCGGTGCGGAAAAAGTAAAACCAGAAACCATGCGTTACTGGGGTGATAATTTTGGCGTAAAAGTTTATGAGGGTTATGGCGCTACGGAAGCATCGCCAGTGATTTCGATGAATTGTCCTTTGGCCTATGCTCCAGGGAGTGTTGGTATGATGTTACCGTTTATGGAGCGTCGTATTGAACCTGTGGATGGAATTGCCAATGGAGGGCGTTTGTTCTTACGTGGCCCGAATATCATGCAAGGTTATTTGTCTTCGGAAAAGCAAGGAATGATTAATGGACCTCAAGATGGTTGGCATGATACTGGGGATATTGTCACCATGGATGAAGAAGATTTTATTACGATTGCCGGACGAGCAAAACGCTTTGCAAAACTGGCGGGTGAAATGGTTTCTTTGACCGCAGTTGAGGGAATTGCTGCATCTATTTGGCCTGAGTTATTACATGCTGCCGTTTCTAGAAAATGTGCTAAAAAAGGCGAGCAGATTCTGTTATTTAGTGAGGCAACTGATGCAGACAAGGCAAGCTTCATTAAGAAGGTTCAAGAGCTGAGCTATTCTGAACTGCTGATCCCATACCAAATTTATCCTGCGGCAAAGATACCTGTATTGGCTTCAGGAAAAATTGATTACATTACCTTAGAAAAACAGTTAGAAGAGACTTCCTCATTATAATTATTGTAGCCTGGTTGCTTGCAACCAGGCCTTCCTTTTGTGTTACTCCCGATGCTGAGCTGTAAAGCCAGCCTACATCTGTAATTATTTCTTTAGCACATAACTTCCTGGAGCATCCATAATTGGTTGATGCTTCAATTTGTCAAAGTCAGGTGCAGGAATTTGTTTTCCTGAATGCGCTTTTAACCAATCCATCCATTCAGGCCACCAGGAACCCCCATGCTCGGTTGCGTGCGCTAGCCACTCTCCAGGGGTGGATGGTGCATGATGATTTACCTTATACCCATATTTGGTGGCTGTAGGTGGATTAATAATTCCTGCGATGTGTCCTGAGCCTCCTAAAACAAAGCGTTTTGGACCACTCATCAGCTGATAGCCGGTATAGGTTGTTTGCCAGGGAGCAATATGATCTTTTTCAGTTGATAGGAAAAATGTAGGCACATCAATGGTACTCACATCAATGGGTGTATGGTTCAGATGAATTTTGTTTGGTTGCGACAGATTATTATGCAAATACATCCACCTTAAATATTGAGAATGCATGGTTGCAGGCATATTCGTAGAGTCGGAGTTCCAGTATAAAATATCAAAGGGAACCGGGTTTTGCCCACGTAAGTAATTTTTAATAAAAAACGACCATACTAGGTCATTGGCTCTTAATGAGTTAAAGCTTGATGCCATAAATTTTCCGGCTAAATAGCCTTTAGACTTCATTTCATTTTCTAGCTTGGCAATCTGCTGCTCATCAATAAACACAGAAATATCACCCGGATCGCTGAAATCAATCATGGCTGCCAAGAAGGTCGCGCTGTGAATCGAATCGTCTTTATGTGCCTTATTATAAGCGAGCAGCAGCGACAAGAGGGTTCCACCAATACAGAATCCTAAAGTATTGACTTGCGGTACCTGCATTTGCTCTTTGATGACCTTAATCGCTTCTTGAGGGCCTTCTTTTAGATAATCATATAAGCTTTTGTGCGCAAAACTTGAATCAGGATTAACCCAGGAAATAATAAATACGGTAATACCTTGCTCTACAGCCCAGCGGATAAATGAATTATGGGGGCTTAAGTCTAGGATATAGTATTTGTTAATCCAAGGGGGGATAACTAATAGGGGTATTGATTTAACCTTATCGGTTGCAGGCTTATACTGGATGAGCTCTATCATTTCGTTTCTAAAGATTACCTTTCCCGGAGTAACTGCCAGATTCGTGCCAATCTTGAATGCATCGACATCCGTCATTTTAATCATGAGGCGTGAAGAGCTAACTTCTACGTCAGAAAGTAGATTATGTAATCCATGCAGTAAATTTTTGCCGCGACTTTTTAGTGTTTCATCCATTAATTGTGGATTCGTATGCACAAAGTTTGCTGGAGAGAGCGCATCTAAATATTGTTTCGTAAAAAATTTGATACGCTTTGCGGTATTTTTATCTGAATACTCCATTTTTTCAAATAAATTATTCATATGCTGAGTTGCTAAAAGATAGTGTTGGCTTAGCAAATTAAAAAATGGATTATGCAGCCAATCTTCTCCACTGAAGCGTGGGTCAGTGATTGGCATTGATGTCCCTTCAAGCCAATGAGTAAATTGGGTTTGTGCCAGATTCATGGCGTCTTCCCAATAGGTTAGTTGCACTTCCCATATTTTCTCTGGGTTTTTTAACATAACCGACATCACATTTTGAAAGTGCTCTGTTAAGTCAATGTATTGATCAATCAAGGATGACACATCAAGCGGCTTCTGCTGGATGTCATTAATAATCTGTAGGCTTTTTTCTGCTACAGCATGCATTAAATCACTAAACTCTCTGTCGTGGGTCATTCCTTTACTCCTGAGACAATAACTTGAATTCTTTATTTTGGAGTGTTTATTTAGGATTATCAAGCTGCTGGATGATTTTTTGCATACATGGGGATGTTCAGCGGATGAATGGTCACTTAAAAACCTCATGTATTATTTGTCTATAATAAGTACTAGATGGAAGATAAATATAACGGTAAGGAGACACTAATGAAGAAAATATTTGTGCTTTTACTAGGGATAGGTGTTTTTTACTCTGCTTATGCAATCTGTGGTGATGTAAGCGGGAGTGGAACATACAATAATAATGGTGCCGGGATGAGTACTAATCCTTCTCCTAATTCACCCCCACCTCCCAATCCTAATACCAATCCTAAACCAACTCCAAGTAGTGTTCCGGGCGATAATGATGGTGTAGGGAATGGAGGAAATACACAAGGGATTGGCACTGATAAAGGTGGTGGCAACGGCCCTGCGCATTAACTCTGAATCGTAGTTTGGATTATTAGAGACTAAGGGTAGGATTATTTTTATAAATCGCACTATGTTGGGCCCATGGGCCCAACATGCACGTCATTGTAAAACTTCCTTGGGGAAAGGGGTTTCGTTTAAGTGTTTATCATTTACGCGCAAACACTAATAATGACCAGCCATCCAGGTTTTCTTGGCTTACCAACATAAATAGATGTCTGTAGGCTTCGATGAGAAGAGGTGCTTGCTCCTGTAGTATTCCAGAAACTACCAGTAGCCCTTCCGGTTGCAGTAGTTGTTGGAAACGATCTTTGAGCATCATTAATGGTGCTAACAGGATGTTGGCAATAATTAAATCCACCGGATTACCCAGCTCCTCAGGAAAGCTAATGAGGAGTTTATTCGTATCAAGGTCATTAGTCAGTGCATTATTTTGCGTTGCTTGTAAGGCTTGTTGATCAATATCTACTGCATAAACTTCCCCAGATCCTAATTTTAACGAAGCTAAAGACAAAATGCCTGAACCACAGCCATAATCAATAATCGATTTTTGCTGTAATGCCGCTTGTTCTAGCCAAGTTAAACATAAAGAGGTTGTAGGATGAGTCCCAGTTCCAAAGGCAAGACCCGGGTCAAGCATCAAATTAACTGCTTCAGGTTCTGGTGGTGTTGACCATGTTGGACAAATCCATAAACGTTGGCCAAAACGTTGCGGTTTAAAGTCATCCATCCAGGCACGCTCCCAATCCCTATCTTCGAGGATTTCTAGCGTGAAGGCTAACTTAGGATGCATTTGTGTTAATTGATCACGCGTATACTGCGCCTGAATAGCCTCAGGAAATAAGGCCTGAATGATTACCTCAGGCCATAAAGGCGTAGTTCCTGGTTCAGGCTCAAGAACCGGATTATCGTTTTTATCGGTGAGCATGACGGACAGCGCACCAAACTCTTCCAATTCTTCACTTAATTGCTCTATTTGCTCAACAGGGCAATGTTCTATTTTTAATTGAAACCACACAATATTAACCTTTCAACATTTTTTCCAGATAATGAATATTCGTACCGCCAGCCACAAATGATTGGTCGTGAAGAATACGTTGATGCAATTCAATATTCGTTTTGATGCCATCAATAATAATTTCATCCAAGGCATTGCGCATACGGGCAATAGCTTCCGCCCGTGTTGCACCGTAACTTATGAGTTTCCCTATCATGGAATCATAATTAGGTGGTACGGTATAGCTACTGTAAATATGCGAATCAAAACGAATTCCTGGTCCACCAGGCTGATGCAGTAATTTGATCATTCCTGGAGATGGCATAAAGGTCTTAGCGTCTTCAGCATTGATTCGGCATTCAATTGCATGGCCGCGAAGTGTAATGTCATCCTGGGTTAGAGTCATCGGTATGTCGCTAGCAATTTTGATTTGTTCTTTAATTAAATCAATACCAGTAATCATTTCGGTGACCGGGTGTTCTACCTGAATACGCGTATTCATTTCAATGAAATAAAAACAGCCATCTTGATATAAGAATTCAAAGGTTCCCGCACCACGATATTGCAATTCTTCACAGGCTTTAATTACCGAAGCACCAATTTTTTTGCGTAATTCAGGGCTGATGCCAGGAGCAGGGGCTTCCTCTACTACTTTTTGGTGACGACGTTGCATGGAACAGTCGCGCTCACCTAAATGAATGGCTTTTCCTTTACCATCACCAAGTACCTGAAACTCAATATGGCGGGGGTTCTCTAGGAATTTTTCCATGTAAACTGTGGCGTTATTGAATGCAGCTTTGGCTTCACTTCGTGTTAAGGCAATGGCAGTTAGCAAATTAGACTCGCTATGGACAACACGCATTCCCCGTCCACCACCACCGCCGGCAGCTTTAATAATCACTGGATAACCAATTTTACGGCCAATTTCAAGGTTATGTTGCTCATCATCGGTTAATGGGCCATCAGAGCCTGGAACACAGGGGACACCTGCCGCTTTCATGGCATGAATCGCGGATACTTTATCGCCCATCATACGAATCGTATCGCCACGAGGGCCAATAAATTTAAACCCACTTTGTTCGACAATATCTGCAAAATCGGCATTTTCAGATAAAAATCCATAGCCAGGATGTATGGCTACGGCATCTGTGATTTCAGCAGCAGAAATAATCGCAGGAATATTAAGATAGCTTTTTTGTGCTGGAGCAGGGCCGATACATACGGTTTCATCCGCAAGTCGAACATGCAGTAGATCTTTGTCTACATCGGAATGCACGGCTACTGTTTGAATGCCAAGCTCTTTACAGGCACGCAAAATACGAAGCGCAATTTCGCCGCGGTTGGCGATAACAATTTTACTGAGCATTAGTGCACCTCTTATTCAATAACAAACAAGACTTGGTCATATTCAACTGGTTCGCCATTAGCTACCAATATCTCAACAATCTTACCTGCGCGGTCGGCTTCAATTTCGTTGAACATTTTCATTGCTTCAACAATACATAACACATCGCCAACTTTTACTGACTGGCCAACAGTAACAAAAGGAGGACTTTCAGGTGATGGTGAAGAGTACAGAGTTCCTACCATAGGTGAGCGCACTTTATGCCCTGAACTGATCGCTGTGGCAGGTTTGCTTTCTGAAGCAGCGGCTGTGACAGGGGCGCTCGCTTCAATACGGGGGGCTGGAGCAGAAACATAATGAACAGCAGGTTCAACAGGAGCATTGCTGTAACGGCTTAATCTTAAAGACTCTTCACCTTCTTTGATTTCAATTTCAGAAATACCAGTTTCTTCTAATAATTCGATTAGTTTTTTTATTTTACGAATATCCATTATTTGGTTCTCTCTAATTCTTCGATAATTGAGGTTAATGCAAGCGAATACCCTTGTGCACCCAAACCACTGATGGTCCCTTTGGCAATATCAGAGAAATATGAGTGATGACGAAAGGCTTCGCGGGAATAAATGTTACTAAGGTGTACTTCAATAAACCGTATGGCAACTGCACTTAGTGCATCGCGTAAGGCTACACTTGTATGGGTATAACCTCCGGGATTGAATATAATATAATCAATCTTGTCAGCAACTGCTTGTTGAATCACATTGATTAACTCTCCTTCAGAATTGCTTTGATAGCAAGATAGCGCCACCCCTGCGCGCGTTGCTTCTTGAGTTAAACGAGAATTGATCTGATCTAACGAGAGAGCACCATAGATATGGGGTTCTCTTGTTCCCAGAAGATTTAGATTGGGGCCATGTAAGACCAGGATTTTTTTCATCATTCCGTAATTATAGAATAATTTTTGGCAAATTTTGCCTTATCTTTGTGTAATTGTCTATATCCAAGAGGATCTCGGCATGTTCTCCGCACGTTAGTTTAATTTTTCCTGCATAAAGCCTAAAGGAGGGGGGGACTAACTTTTCTTAATTAAATACAAATGCATTTAGTAATTTCAAAAATAATAAAATTGTGCTAGCTTGGATGAGTTTGTTGAGCTGTAGCGGTATTTATACCTAAAAAAAATATATTTGTTCACCCTAAATGGGGTGACGTTTTTAGGATTTATAACATTTTCGGTGTGACTCGCCCTCGAAGCTGACAAGTTATTCCATGGCTTGGGTTTTCAGGACGATTATTGGTTTTGAAGGAGAGTTACGTTTATATGTAGTAGAGTTGCAATTAAGGAGTTAATTTATGCATCATAATTACTATTTGTCGCCTTTAGCTGTTGCTTTGGCTTTAGGAATCGCTTCACCTGTGCGCGCTGCAGAGCCAATGCCTTTAAATCAGGCATCAATTGCTCAACTAAAACAAAAGTTTTCGCTGGCTACTCAAGGTGCTTCCGTTGCTACTGACAGTTTAAGTCTTGTAAGAGAACATACTGATCGCAACAAAATGACCCACGTGCGTATGCAACAACAATATGCAGGATTTCCTGTGCATGGTGGTTACGCGATTCTTCATAGTGCTTATCCAGCAAAATCATTAGGACAAGCCCAAGCAAATGTAGCGATGAATGGCGTTGTTTACCAAGGTTTACAATCTGAATTAGGCCAACCAGAAGCTTCTTTTGTTAAAAATGCTCCTGCTGCTTTAGAGCAATTTAAAGCTCAGTATGCAGGTAATGAATTAAGCGAAGAGCACGTAGCTCCAATGGTTTATATTGATGATAAACATCAAGCGCATTGGGCCTATAAAGTCAGTGTTTTTGTAGCTTATAAAGATAAAATTCCTGCACGCCCAACAGCAATTATTGATGCTAAAACGCACAAACCATTTGTACAATGGAATGATGTGAAGACTGCCAAATCAGCAGCTAAAGGCTTTGGTTTTGGTGGAAACCGCAAAGTCGGTGAATATAAGTACGATGGTGGTGAGTTCCCCTACTTAGAATTAACTCGTGATGACAGTGCAGCTGCCTGCTTCATGGAAAATACTGATGTTAAAGTTATTGATATGCTCCATAAGTACAGTTCAAAAACCAAGGCAATGAAGTTTGATTGTCCAGCAAATGATTCAGGCATTTATATGTCTGGTTATAAAGCAGATGGTTATGATCGTGAAAATGGCGCTGCATCACCAACAAATGATGCTCTTTATGCAGGTTATGTAATCAAGCATATGTACCATGATTGGTATGGTGTAGAAGCATTAACTAAGTCTGATGGTTCGCCAATGCAATTAGTAATGCGCGTACATTATGGTCAAGGCTATGAAAATGCTTACTGGGATGGTCGTCAAATGACTTTTGGTGATGGCGATACCATGATGTATCCATTAGTATCTCTTGGTGTTGGTGGCCATGAAATCAGCCACGGTTTCACTGAACAACATTCTAACCTTGAGTACTATGGTCAGTCTGGTGGTATGAACGAATCATTCTCTGACATGGCAGCGCAAGCAGCTGAGTATTATTCCGTAGGAAAAAATACTTGGAGTATTGGTAGCGAGATCATGAAAGAAGACAGCGGTTACGATGCACTGCGCTATATGGATTTACCAAGCCGTGATGGTGCTTCAATTGATTCGGCAGACGAATATTATGGTGGTTTAGATGTTCATTATTCTAGCGGCGTGTATAACCGTTTATTTTATTTGATGTCTACTACGCCAAATTGGAATGCTCGTTTAGCCTTTGACGTAATGGTTAAAGCCAATATGGATTACTGGACCCCTTATTCATCTTTTGATGAGGGTGCTTGTGGCGTGATTAATGCAGCATCTGATTTAGGTTATTCTATTGATGATGTAAAAGCCGCACTAAAAACAGTTGCAATTAATTACTCTCAATGTTCTTCTAAGAACCATTAATTAATATGCAAAAAAAGGCCTAAGAAGTGTCTCCGCTTCTTAGGCCTTTTTTATTAATTAAAATCTTTAAAATAGCCTGGTTGCTCGCAACCAGGTTTCCCCTAAACCGCAACCCAATCAGATGGCATCAAACATTCACTTATAAAATTCAGTCAACAACTGCCCAATAAGCTCCGGTTTCTCCATGTGGATATGATGTCCACCTTCTAATTGTTTCACCACCAGATTTTTCACGGCCTTAATACGATTTTTCATAATTTCCGCATCAAAGGCAAACCCTTCATCGCTTAGCAATAAATGAGCTTTGGTATTGATATTTTGCAAACAGGAGAGTACTTGTTCTTCAGTCATGCGTAGTGGGGTAGGGGCAATTAAGCGTCGATCATGGCGCCAATAATAACGTCCTTCTTTTTCCATTAAACCACGCTCACAAAGAATTCGCGCAATTTCCATAGAGACATAACCTTTCTGCGAGCGGGTTAACACCGCACTTTCAAATTGCTCATAGCCTTTGGGGGCTCGATGAGTATGGCTAATAAATTTGGCGTAGTCTGTTAATTGGCTGCATGCGGTTTTTGCTGGAGATGAAAATGGTCCTAAGGCTTCAATCAGATAAAGGGAATGTAATCGCTCTGGAGCGACACCGGCTACTAAGCTGCCCATGCATGCACCCATTGAATGACCTAATAAATGTACTTTTTCTAGTTTTAAGGCATTAATTATTTCGATAATAATAAAAATGCCATCAAAAAAATGATAATTACACCCCGGCGGCAGATGGGAGGAAAGTCCATGTCCCGGTAAATCAACCGCAATCAAGTAAAAATCATGGTGCAAGTACGAAGCAAGCGGGGCAAAACTGTTGGCGCTATCCAACCAGCCATGTAAGGCGAGAATTGGAGGATTTTGGGGATTTCCCCATGTTTTCGCTGCAATTGAAAACCCTGGGATAGTGAGCGTAATTTCTTGCATTTTATATTTATTGGGCCAGTAACCGTCATGATTCAAGTATAAACCAAAAGCGAACGAGGGGTTAATATGTTGTTGTAAACAAAAAAATAAGTGATTTTTGTACCAGTAATGATGATGTTAGTATTTTTTTTCTCCAATTTAATGATATGCTTAATAAGAACTTTAGCTAATTTTTAATAACAGAAAAAGTTTCGCGTTAGGAATGGTGAAGTGATGCAACAAGCAGCGCATAGCGTGTCCTTGATAACATATAACATCCATAAAGGCTTTGGAGTTGGAGCCATTCGTTTCTTGCTTCCCAAAATGCGTGACGCAATTACCAGTTTGAATCCTGATTTTGTTTTTTTGCAAGAAGTCCAGGGGGAGCATCGAAAACGTAAAAAACGAATAGATGCTTGGCCTGATTCCACGCAGTGTGAATACATTGCCGAAAATATCTGGCCTCATTATGCCTATGCCAAAAATGCAGTATATCAATCAGGGCATCATGGAAATGCAATTTTAAGTAAATACGCATTTAAGGACGTTGAGAATATTAATTTAGCAAACATACGACGTGCTTCCCGCGGCATTTTGCATGCCCAACTCGAAGTAAATGGCGTGGTGGTTCATTTATTATGCGTGCACTTAGGTCTTTTTAAACGTGAACGTACGGAACAATCTACGGCATTAATGCAGCGGATTAAAGAAGTAGTTCCTTCCCATGAACCATTGCTTATGGCCGGAGATTTTAATGACTGGCGCAATGTGCTGTCCCAGCCTTTAGCCGAGGATTTAAATGTGGAGGAGGCCTTTATTTCCTTAGAAGGTCAACATGCTCGCTCTTTTCCTGCGATTCGCCCCGCGCTTTGTGTCGATCGAGTCTATTTCCGCGGTATGCGAGTACAGGAGGTCGCTTGTTTGCAGGGGAAACCTTGGCGAATGCTCTCTGATCATTTACCGCTTTATGCTCGTTTTGAGTTGATAGATAGCGTATAACAGCAGCAATTTAAGCACAAACTATAGTCTTGATTATTCTGAGCTGTATTAAGGCTACCCCATATTTATATAAGGTGGATTTAAGAACATGGAAAAAATTGATACTCCTTGCTTAGTAATCGATTTGGATAAACTAGAGGCAAACATCAGTCTGATGCAGGAATTGGCAACAAAGATGGGCGTTGCCGTGCGCCCACATTGTAAGACGCATAAATGTTCGCGAATCGCTAAACTGCAAATTGCAGCAGGAGCCATTGGTATTTCAGCAGCAAAGCTTTCCGAAGCAGAAGTCCTGATTGAACAGGGGATTTCCGATATTTTAATTACCTCACCCATTGTCTCTGAATTCAAACTAAATCGGCTGGCTCTCTGTTTAAAAAGAGCGCCAGAGCTGCTTTTAGTACTTGATAATCCTCAAAACGCAGAGGCCCTAAACCAACTTGGTCAGGCTCTCAATCAACCTATTCAGGTGTTAATTGATCTCGATCCGGGTATTGGTCGGACAGGAGTCCATCCTGATAATGCGTTGAACCTTGCTCGTTTTTTACACGAACAACCTTGGCTGCGAGTGAAAGGAATACAATGCTATGCAGGAAATTTACAACATGTTGCGAACTACCAAGAGCGTAAAGTGCTCTCGTTAAAAACCATGGAAATGGCTTCAGAGATTTTTCGCGCGCTAAAATCACTTTTTCCTGATATGCATATTTTAACAGGATCGGGTACGGGGACTTTTGATATCGATCCGGATGCGTCTGAGGTTACGGAAATTCAACCAGGTTCTTATACAGTCATGGATGTGCAATATGAGCGTATAGGCTCTAAAGATGATCCGCAGCATTTTAGCCAATTCCAAAATGCCATGACGCTTTTGAGTACTGTTATTAGCAGTAATAGGGCAGAACATGTTACGGTAGATGCAGGTACTAAGGCTATTTATGTTGATCCTAAGTATCAACCGCGAATTATCAGTCATCCTCATTTATCTTATGATTGGGGTGGGTTTGGCGATGAGCATGGAAAAATCACTGGTACTGGGACTCTGCCAAGCAATGCGACTTTGATTGAAATGGTAGTCCCTCACTGTGATCCAACGATTAATCTTTATGATCAATTTGTGATGGTTCGGAATAATGAGATGGTTGATGTATGGGAGATTGATTTGAGAGGTAAGTCGCAATAGATGCTTCGTAAAGAGTAGGCTGGGCTTAACAGCCAGCCTACTCTTTACGGCTTATGCTATTCCATATCGTTTTGGTAATCGCCAAGACACGCTAAGCTGTTTAAACGAGCACGCTTTAATAATGCATCTTGAGCATTATTGATATTTTCCTTTTTTCCGCCCCAAGCAGCCAGGCAATCTTCTTGCAACGCTCTTCCATAAGAGAAGCTGAGTAACCAGGGTTGATGGATAATATTATTAATCGCGTTCAAGTTCGCTGTAGCTTGTTGTGGCGTTTGCCCACCAGATAAGAAGTTGATGGTTGGTACTGCTGCAGGAACATTATTGCGGAACACGCCAATAGTATAATCTGCAACTTCATCAGGCTCGCTGAATTTAGCATTTGCTTTACCACAAGTAACCATGCTGGGTTTTAAAATAATGTGTTCTAATTCAACTTGGTGAATGAACAACGCATGGAATACTTCGTGTAACACAATTTCAGAAACTTCAGCACAATGTTCAATGCTGTGATCACCATCCATTAAGATTTCAGGTTCTACAATTGGCACAATTCCTACTGATTGGCAGGTAGCCGCGTAGCGTGCCAGGTTTTCTGCGCCAGTTTTTATTGCTGATAAGCTTGGAGTAGTATCTGAAATAGAATAGACGTTACGCCATTTGGCAAAGCGTGCACCTAATTTTTTGAAGTGCAGTAAACGTTCAGCTAAGCCATCTAAACCTTGAGTAACTTTTTCATTTTCGGTATTGGCTAAATCAGCAAGTCCTTTATCTACTTTGATTCCTGGAACAATGCCTTGGTCAGCAAATATTTTTGCAATGGGCGTGCCATGATCATCAGTTTGTTCAAAGGTTTCTTCAAATAAGATTACCCCATTAATATACTTCCCTAAATCAGGAGTAGTTGCGAGCATTAATCGGTAATCTCTACGATTTTGATCATTGTTTTCGATATTAATGGAGGCAAAACGTTTGCCAATGGTTCCATTGCTTTCATCAGCGGCTAAAATACCTTTGCCCAATTGTAACATGTCTTCCATAGTGGCTGATAATTCTTCATAGCTCATAATCTATTTACTCCTGGTCGTTATCTAGAAATATATTTTTCACGAATAATTTGTTGCATGGCAAAGCCTTGCTCTTTTAGGTAATCAAATGACTCGTCGATCATACCTGGATTTCCACATAAATAAACTACATCTTGTTGAGGATTTAAGTTCAGTGTAGGGAAGGCATGTTGTACGTAGCCGTTATGCTCATTCTCTTGTAGTTCTTCAACAGGCTGGCGGCTTAAGTAGGGCATAAATGTTACTTTTGGGTATTTTTGAGCAAAATTACGAAACTCTTCAAGATAGAGGATTTCATTGTGTCGTTGCACTCCCTGGAGAATAACTACCTGCAATTCCGGATTTTGCTCCATACGTCTACCAAGCTCTGCAAGCATCGCTCTATATGGGGTAATACCGGTGCTGGTTGCCACCAAAATATAGCGACCTGGCAATTCCTCTTTCATGACTAAACGTCCAAATGGCCCACTTACATTGACTATATCCCCAGGCTTTAAGTTGTATAAAAATTGTGTTCCTGGTCCGTTTTCAAAATAACCAGCTGCAAATTCAATCGTATTGTCTTTTTTCGGTTCGTTTGCAATACTATAACTACGCTTTATTATTTTTCCTTCATGTTCAAAATGAATGGTAATAAATTGTCCTGGTATATAATTAAAACAAGGACTGAGATCACATTTAAAAATAAAATGCTTTACCTTAGGGGTAATCATAACGGACTGTACTAAGGTGACTGGAAAGATATTTTGCATAAATGTATCAACTTTTAATATAAAGTGCTTAATATAAGGAAAAAATTATGCATTGCAAGGGTTGGAGGCATATAATTAACTTATGACTACTATCGACTTAATAGCCATTTTAGGCAATCTCAGCAAATCGTTATACCCTCTGCAACGGTTAATTACAGCGGGAGCGTATTTATTGGGTGTATTGTTTTTCATTACAGCAATTATGAAGCTGATGAAAATAGGGGATCATCGAGCCCAATCTCAATCTCAAGAGAGGATGTTTGTGCCGATGATGTACCTGCTTTTTGGCGCAATTTTATTGTACTTACCTTCGGCACTTAACCTCGCTGCGAATACGGCCTTTGGTGTGGGTAATATTTTAACTTATACCAATTACGATCCTACTAATATTTATAGTTCCATGGGGTTATTGATTCGTACCGCTGGGGTGTTATGGTTCGTGCGTGGCTGCGTTCTTGTGGCGCAATCCAGTGAGCCCGGGGCTCAAGATGGGCCGAAAGGTTTAATATTTATTTTTGCGGGAATATTATCAATGAATTTTGATAATACTGTGGCGATAATGAATAATATGATGGGCTCTATTGCGAGCTGGACTCTTGCTCTGAAGCAAAGCCAGGGATACTAGATTTATCAGGAGGCAGTTAAAAGCCTCGGTATAAATTAATTTTCCTCTCCACAAATTCGCAGATTATTTGCTTTGGCAAAGTCCATAATAGATTGGTAAAGTAACGGGCTAGATTCTTTAAGTTTTGGATCAAGAAGGACACACTGATATCCATCGCTATTAACACTCGGACGCAATAATGGTGAGTAATGGATACGTTTGTTTTTAAAGCTTGCGAGTGAGCCACTCATACGTTCCGCCCAGTCGCTGGGACGAAAAGTCTTCCCTTGAGCGGTTATTCCTTCAATAATGATTGTTTTCTTTTGTGAATCTGCCATAATTCTATTCAATTAAAGTACACTGTGCTAAGTATAACATCAAATGCTGGTTTCTGTATTGAAATTTATTCGCTTAACTGCAATATATTTGTGTTTTCAAAAGCGAATTTTATCCCTATCATGTGTGGTTGTTAACGAAGTGTTTATTGAGGGTTGATCGCAAGAATGGAAAAAGAAAATCGTTCAGGTATTTATTTGTTACCGAATTTATTTACTACTGCTAGTTTATTTGCAGCATTTTATTCATTGGTTGCCTCGATGAAAGGGCAGTATGAGGCTGCTGTTATTGCTATATTTATTGGTATGATTGCTGATGGTCTGGATGGGCGTATTGCCCGTTTAACCAATACTCAGTCTGAGTTTGGCGCTCAATATGACAGCTTATCGGATTTGGTAACCTTTGGGGTTGCTCCGTCTTTATTAATGTATAATTTGGCACTGAGTCATTTAGGCAAAGTAGGGTGGTTGGTTGCCTTTGTATATACGGCAGCGGTGGCTTTACGATTGGCGCGCTTTAATACCCAGTTGGATATCGCAGATAAGCGTTATTTTCAGGGATTACCTTGTCCCCCTTCGGCAGCAGTCATGGCATCGTTTGCTTGGTTATGCTACCAAAATGACTGGCATAATATGTTTGTGGCTGTTGTAACCGCGATTATGTCTTTAGTTGCATCGGCATTGATGGTTTCTAATTTCCGTTATTACAGCTTTAAAGAAGTGGATTTTAAAGGGAAGGTTCCCTTTTTATATGTCTTGGTAATGATTGTTTTGTTTGTAGCGATTGCTGCAAATCCATCCTGGGTTATCTTCATTGGTTTTGGGCTTTATGCTTTTTCGGGCTTAATTATTACTTTATGGGCGGTACATAAGGTGAGAAAGCAAAGAAAGCATATAGAAAAACACTAAGGTATAAAGGCGTAGCTTGGTTGTAAGCAACCAGGTTATGCTGGCTAGCCTATAGGACCAGGAGTGGGGGCAGAAGATGATACAACCATCTCGTCCTGCTTTGTTGGTTGTATTAGTTCTCGTTGCTATTGCCCTGGTTCTTTTTTTATATCTACCCATGCCCAGTCTTGGCTAAAATTCTAAAGGAACTTGATGTATTTCTTTTAAGTATTCTGCTGTTCGTGGTGAGTGCAAATGAGGCAAGCCGTCCATAATAAATATGTCTAGGTGCTGAGTTAGACATATAAATGCTTTCCATTGTATTTTTTCTTTATATATTTCTGTTAATTTATTAGTGAAGTTAAAAGGAGCTTTTATTTTTTGAAGTTGTTCCTCTGGAATGACAGGGATATATTCGAGTTCAGCGGTTATTTCTCTTAGCTCCCTATCGATTTTTTCAAGCCCAGGGACCAGTGCATGCACATTATATGGTCAGTTGGGTTTTTTAAAGCGGTCTTAAGAGGGGGCGATTTGTGTATGTTGTTTAGTAAGTGTTCACTGTCGGTCGATTGCGAAGAACGAAGTGACGAAGCAATGGTGGTGGATAGTACTTAAATATTAATTGATTAAAAATTGAAGAAATTACTCGCCTTCCCCAAAGAAATTATTAATCAATTGGACTAAGGCTTCATTCAGATGTTCTTCATCTGGACCTTCGATTTCCAGGGTAATCGTGCTTCCTTTATTTGCCGCAAGCATCATGACGCCCATGATACTTTTTCCATTAACCGTTTGGGAATCTTTGGTGACATTGATTTGGCTTTGATATCGCGCTGCAGTTGAAACAAATTTTGCTGAGGCACGAGCATGCAAGCCAAGTTTATTGATGATTGTAATCGTTGTTTTTATCATAAGCGTATCTAAGTCCTAAAAACGCCATGTGAACAGACTCTAGGGTAGAGCGACTGCGTTTTAGTTAATGTATCACGAAGAATGCTTAGGGTACAGGGATTCTTGTACAAAAAAAGTTAAATGGATTTTTGAATAGGTATTTTTTTACAGAGTTTATCGTATTTACGTTTAAGTTAAGAAAACGCCTCCTCTGCACTATAGAAGAGGAGGCGAATTTTAGTGATTAATGACTACGAATTTTTTCTTTATGCTTCAGCAGCTGGCGATCGAGTTTATCAATCAAAGCATCTATTGCGGCATACAGATTTTCTGATTCTGAACTTGCATGTAATTCTCCGCCCGCAACAAAAATAGTCGCTTCCGCAATTTGTCGTAACTTTTCAATATCAAAAATTACATTAATCTTGGTGATATGATCAAAATGGTGCTCAAGTTTAGTAAATTTTTCTTCAGCATAGGTTCTGATAGCAGGAGTTACCTCCATGCGATGTCCCGTAATGTGAATTTGCATAACGAACCTCCTTCGGTTACTTTTTAGTTACGAATTTTTTTCTTTCATTCGATGGAGCTATCCCCATCGCTTCACGATATTTTGCTACGGTTCTTCTGGCTACCTGAATACCTTGCTCTGCTAGTAAGAGCATAATTTTGCTATCGCTTAATGGTTTTTTTCCGTTTTCTGCCGCAATTAATTTTTTAATCATTGCTCGAATGGCAGTAGAGGAGCATTCAGCGCCAGCATCGGTATTCACATGGCTGGAGAAAAAGTATTTTAGCTCAAAAACACCTCGAGGAGTATGAATAAATTTTTGCGTAGTAACGCGAGAAATAGTTGACTCATGCATTTCCAGGGCGGAAGCAATATCATTAAGAATCAATGGCTTCATTGCTTCCTCACCGAGTTCGAGAAAACCTTGCTGATACTCCATAATGCATCGGGCTACCTTAAGCAACGTTTCCTGGCGACTTTGAATACTTTTTAAAAACCATCGTGCTTCTTGCAGATTATTTTTTAAGAATAGATTGTCGGCACTATTGTCTGCACGTTGAATCAATGAGGCATATTGATTGTTAATGCTTAAGCTTGGTAAGACATTTTGATTTAAAACGACTTTCCATTCATTATTTATCTTTTTAACCGTTAAGTCGGGAATAATATATTCAGTAATGTCATGGTGAATCAAGTGCCCTGGTTTGGGATTTAAGCCTTGAATGATACGCAACACGTCATTAATGGTTGTTTCGCTAACCAGATGGTTTTTCATTAATTGCTTGTAATTATGTTGGCCAAGCAAATCCAAGTCTTCGAGAATAATTTTTTTAGTGAGTTCCAAGTGCCTTGTTTCTAGAGATAATTGTTCCAGTTGTACCAGTAAGGTTTCCGCCAGGTTCAAAGAAGCACAGCCTACGGGGTCAAATAATTGTAAACGATGGCGTACAGCTTCTATTTCTTCTTGATCAATAGGGTGTTCTTCGCTGTTTAGGCTGGCATGCAAATCGCCAATAGAGGTACTTAGAAATCCATCATTATTAATCGCATCAATCAGGGCTGTTGCTATGGCTCTATCTACATCACTCATTGGTGACAGGGCTAATTGCCAGCGTAAATGGTCTTGTAAATTGGTAGTAGTGCAATGCAAATTATCAAAATTATAATCACTATCGTCAAATTGATGGCGCTTATTAGAAATTTGGTAAAGCTCGGACCATTGAAAATCCGTGGGCTCATCGTTGCCTCTGGATTGAGCCTCAGGAGGCAAATCTTCTTTATCCTCATTGGGAGTCGCTTCGAGCATTGGATTGGACTCAACGATGAGTTGAATCTCTTGTTGTAGGTCAATAGTAGACAATTGCAAGAGCCTAATTGCTTGCTGTAGCTGTGGGGTAAGCGCCAAATGTTGGCCTATACTAAGCTGCAGTGACGGTTTCATGCAAATCCTCTTTGTTTCTTTCTACTGCCATTAACTATCAGTTTAAACGATTCGTAAGGATTATCCAGTATTTGCGATGGTTAAATTAACCTAAGTTTATGAAATTGAGTAAAATCTATTGATCTTCGAGAGGCATGGGGACGCTGAGCATAGCGAAGCCCAACATAATGGTCTCGAATGAATTTTGAATGTTGGGCTTCGTAGTAGACAGTAGCGCCAACTTACATTTAAGAACATGTAGTCGTAATGGGGGAATTATAAAATAAAAAGCCCCTATTCGGGGCTCAATAATTATTTTACTTTCTTTTCTTTGAAAAGAACGTGTTTACGAACTTTTGGATCGTACATCATCAATTCCATCTTTTCAGGATGGTTACGTGGGTTTTTAGTTGTAGTTTTATAGTATCCAGTTCCTGCTGTGGATTCCATTTTCACTTTGATGGTGACAGCTGCCATGGTTTATCCCCTTAATTATACTTTTTCGCCATTGGCTCTGATTTGATCCAGAACCTTCTTGATGCCTAACTTATCAATTATACGCATACCTTTGGTACTAACGCGTAAGGTGACAAAGCGGCTCTCTTCTTCAACCCAGAAACTGTGATTTTGAATGTTGGGTAGAAAGCGTCTTTTGGTTTTGTTGTTAGCGTGCGACACTTTGTTACCAGTCATGGGTCGCTTGCCAGTTACCTGACATACTCTAGACATTGTGTTACTCCAAATTTAGAAATTTTATGGTTGTCTTTGTAATATTCTGGGCAAATAGCCGGATGTGAAATACAAGAGCGGTTTTATATCAAAAAAACGCAACAGTTGCAAGATTTTTCTAGAAACATATAATCGCATTTTTTATAAATTGAGTTATTAGTATGCATCGTAAAATAAAAAGTTATGTATTGCGAGCAGGACGTGTAAGTAATCGTCAGCAGCAAGGATTAGATCTTTGGATTAAGGATTATGCCTTATCCATGGCGGATTCTCCGTGGAATTTAGCCGAGGAATTTGGACGAGAAGCAGATACCATTGTGGAAATTGGTTTTGGTATGGGGACGTCTTTGCTTCATATGGCACAAAATAATCCAGAACTTAATTATATTGGCATTGAAGTTCATCAAGCCGGCGTAGGAGGCCTCGCTGCTGACTTGCATGATCATCAGGTAACTAATGTGCGTATTGTGGCTCATGATGCGGTGGAAGCCTTTCAGACCCAGATTGCTGATAATTCTCTTGCGGGAATACAAATCTTTTTCCCAGATCCTTGGCATAAAAAGCGTCATCATAAACGTCGTTTGATTCAACCCGAGTTTATTCAATTACTGACCAAAAAAATTAAAACAGGTGGATTTATTCACTGTGCTACCGATTGGCAGGAATATGCAGAACACATGCTCGAGGTATTGTCCGCAGCTCCAGGGTTACATAATTCACAAGCTGAAGGAGGCTATTCTCCTAAGCCTGAGTCTCGGCCTTTGACTAAGTTTGAGCTGCGAGGGGAGCGTTTGGGGCATGGGGTTTGGGATCTTATTTTCTTAAAATCGTAGAATAGACACGTCATCCTGAGGAGTTTGCGGCGAAGGAGCTCCTTCACTGTGTTCGGGATGACGTATCACACTGCATTGATATTCGATTAGCCACTGTGTAATATTAGTCCGATAGCAACTAGAAAAGGATGTCATAGCATGGGATTTATCACAGAGCTAAATAAAGCTATTGAATCAGGAAACGAGCGATTCCAAGAGTTTATTGCCCAAAAACTAGAGGTTGATGAACATTATCTGGAACAATCCTTTTGGATGCCTGACTCCACCCAGTTGACGGCAGTAAATTATTTAATTCACCAACATCAAGAACCTGATGACGATGCAGAGAGTGCATCATCTAATTTGGCACCTTCTATTTATTTTGTTTTGGGAAGAGCACAAGATAAAAATGTCGGGGAACCAGTTCATTACGCAATTTCTTTAGGCAAGCTTCGCTTGGCAACTTATCTTTTAGAACAACGATTTTTTGATGTAAATCGGCGGAATAAAGAAGGGCGTACTTTATTATCATTGGCATTAGACACTAAAAATGAGCAATTAGTGCATGCAGTTTTAGCTCGGAATCCTAATGTTCATGAAAGCAATCAATTATCAGAAGACCCTATCGAATATCAGCCCCTGCATCAGGCAATTCGGTCTAATTTTGGTTTAGGGGTAAGGGCATTGGTGCAGATAGGGGCACAATTAAATAACCCTGTTGGTCCCTTGATGGACACACCACTTTTGCTCGCGGCCCGGCTAGGGAAAATTAAAGCGCTTGCTGCCTTGTTGGCCTCCTCAGAGGGGGGGCTTGATCTTGAGGCCGAAAATAGTGATCGTGCAGAATCTTATGAACATGGTCATAATCCGGTTGAAGCATTGTGCCAGCTTTTAGCCCAGGAACCACAAAAAGCATCATTAATTGACGGTGTGGCCATGTTACTTTGTCATGGTGCAGAACCACCTCGTCGGGAAGAAATGCGTCAATTATTGGCAAGCAAACGAATGGAACTGCTAAAAGCGATTGATTCTTATCTTGAAAAGCATAATGAATTGGTTGATCCCTTTGTAAGGCGATGCCATTTGATTGGTACTCCTTTGCATTCAATTATTTATGTAGACCATTCTTGGGGCTATGCATTGCGCCAGCTTTTTGGTCGTCCCAGTGCTGCGGGTTCCATGGTGGAAAGCTGGGTTACGCGAAAATATGGGGATAATGCAGAAAATGATTTGGGCAATGTTGAGCTGCCTTCTAAGGCGGGTTCAACTTATACTGGGAAGGAAGATCCACTTAAATTATACGCTGTATTCGTAGAGCGTTATAAATTAGCCTATAACAGCCAGCGGATTACTAATCCCTGGAGCACAATGAATTGGATGATTGCAGAGGGGCTAGGGGATTGGGCCGCAGTACTTAAATATTCAAAGGAACACCCTACCAGTAGAACACGTCTTATTATTAAAGACATGATTAAATCAGAAACAAAAAGTCTGCACGAAGATATACCAACCGATGCCAGCGCACCGGTTATTGTTACCCCTTAATAAAGCAAAACGTCATCTCGAACGTAGTGAGGGACCTCCAATGCAAGCACTGAGCCTGATTAAGGAGATCCTTCACGGTGTTCAGGACTTGCTTAAACTTCATATACCTCCTAAAATCCTAGCTTTCTTAAAATCGGTCAGGAGAGTAGTACATGGGCTGGAACGAGCCAGATAAAGGCAAAGATCCCTGGAAAGGTAAAAATCAACCTCCAGATTTGGATGAAGCTCTAAAACGTCTTCATGGCAAGTTGAAAAAGATGTTGTTTGGGGGCACTGGTAAGCCAGGAGCTGAGCCACCCAAAGTATCCAGTTCGAATGCTAGTTTAGTCGCAATTATGGTTGCGGTGTCTGCGTTTATTTTGTGGGCATTGGCTGGGATTTTTATTGTTGATCCTGCGGAGCAGGCGGTTATTCTTCGTTTTGGTAAATACGTAGAAACCGTAGGGCCAGGACCACATTGGATACCAAGACTTATTTCGTCTAAAGTAGTAATGAATGTCGATAGACTTTTAGACTATTCCTATTCAGCCCAAATGCTGACTAGTGACGAGAACTTAGTTTCTGTATCTTTGGCCGTACAATATCGTATTGGCGATTTACAACAGTATTTGTTTAATGTAGCGAATCCTGAAGAAAGCTTACAACAGGCTACCTCCAGTGCATTAAGACAGGTTGTTGGCACAACTACGTTAGACCAAATTATCACCGAAGGGCGAGAGGTTTGGGGGAATCAAGTACAGGAAACCTTAAGCAAAACCCTGGGTATGTATAAAACGGGTATTGTGATTGTCAACGTATCGCCTCAACCTGCTCGTGCTCCTGAGAGTGTACAAGATGCTTTTGATGATGCCATTAAAGCACAAGAAGATGAAAAGCGCTTTAAAGAGCAGGCTCTTGCCTATGCTGCCAAGGTAGTGCCGATTGCAGAAGGTAATGCCAGTCGTATCAAGCAAGAGGCAGAAGCCTTTTCTAAACAGGTTGTTTTGCAGGCACAAGGTGAGGTCGCTGAGTTTTTAGCATTACTTCCACAATACACACTTGCGCCGGATATTACCGCGCAACGCATGTATCTGGAGACCATGCAAATGGTCTTAACTAAGAGCAGCAAAATTATTGTTGATAATAAAGCAGGTAATTTGTTGTATTTACCCTTAGATAAGTTGGCGAAAAGTCAACCAGAGCATTCTTCTGCTGCTAGCAAACGCAGCGCGAAAGCGGAGCATGGAACTATGGCTGAGTCAGGCAATTTGATTGATGGGCGCCTGCTTACTAGACCGGTTTACAATCAAGGGGGACAGCAATAATGAAGAATTCTACTAGAGCCCTTGGTATTTTATTGTTCATCGCGCTTTTGCTGTTTTTTGCCTGCGTGTTTACTATAACTGAAGGACAGCAAGGTATTATTTTACGTTTAGGTCGTTTAGTGAATGAAGGCGATACGGATAAGGTTAAAGTATTCGCTCCAGGCTTACATTTTAAAGTGCCTTTCATTGAAAACGTGCGTATTTTTGATACACGTATTCAAACGATGGATATTAAATCAACACGTATTGTCACCAAAGAAAAGAAAGATGTGATGGTGGATTACTATGTGAAATGGCAAATTACTGATTTGGCCCGCTATTTTAAATCCACAGGTGGTAATGAGTTTAAAGCGGAAACATTATTGGAGCAGCAGTTAAACACCTTGCTACGTGCCCAATTCGGTAAGCGTACTATTTCTGAAGTAGTCTCTGGTGGCCGTGACGATGTGATGGGTTTATTACGTATCGCTGCGGAAAAGCAAGCAGGTGAATTAGGTATTAATGTAGTTGATGTGCGCATTAAGGGCATTGAGTTGCCTGCAAATACTAGTAATGCCATTTATCAGCGTATGCGTGCTGATATGCAAAAAATTGCAAACAGACATCGTGCTGATGGACAGGCTGCTGCAGAAGAAATTCAAGCTAAGGCTGATGCGAATGTGATGGTATTAATTGCACAAACAGAAAGTGCAGCGCAAAAAGTACGGGCTATAGGACAAGCAAAAGCAGCATCAATTTATGCGGAAGCATACAGTAAGAATAAGGACTTTTTTACTTTATACCGTAGCTTATTAGCGTATGAAGGTAGTTTTAATAGTAAAAGAGACATCCTGGTTTTGGATCAAAGCAGCGCATTTTTTAATTATTTTAGGCAGCCAATACCAAAAAATGATGGTATCGCTGCTAAAAAGTAACTATAATGTTCGATTTTGCTGAAATCAGGTTCAATTCCTGGCAGTATTTTCAGATTAAGAGTGGATCATGGGTAAGAACGTTGTTGTTTTAGGTACACAGTGGGGCGACGAAGGCAAAGGCAAAATCGTCGATTTATTAACGCAAGACGCGCAGGTTGTTGTTCGCTATCAAGGTGGGCATAATGCGGGGCATACTTTAAAAATTAAAGGGGTGAAAACGGTTTTACGTTTAATCCCGTCAGGTATGCTTAGACCGCATGTGACCTGTTACATCGCGAATGGTGTTGTTTTGTCGCCAGAAGCCTTATTAGGTGAAATTAAAGAGCTTGAGGCGACCGGACTCGATGTTCGTTCCCGCCTGCGAATTAGCTTGGCTTGCCCATTGATTCTCCCATTTCATGTTGCTTTGGATAAGGCGCGTGAAGCTCATATGGGGAAATCCGCTATTGGTACTACAGGTCGTGGAATTGGCCCTGCTTATGAAGATAAAGTGGCTCGACGCGCATTAAAAGTGGGCGATTTATTCCATCCTGAGCGTTTTACACAAAAGTTAAATGATGTACTAGATTATTACAATTTTGTACTGACTCAATATTTCAAACAACCTGCAGTTGAGATGCAACCTATTTTGGACGCAGCTGTAATGTGGGCGGATGAATTACGCTCTATGGTTTGTGATGTTCCTGCGGCTTTACATGAACACCGTGAAAAGGGCGATAACATCCTATTTGAAGGAGCCCAAGGGGTTTATTTGGATATTGATCATGGAACCTATCCTTTTGTTACGTCTTCAAACACCTGCGTGGGCTCGGTAGTTAATGGCGCGGGTTTTGGTCCTAAGTTCATTGATTATGTTTTAGGTATTACCAAGGCATACACAACTCGTGTTGGTGGTGGTCCTTTCCCAACAGAACTTTTTGATGACGTGGGCAAGCGAATTGCTGAACGTGGCCAAGAATTTGGCGCAGTGACTGGCAGACCTCGACGTTGTGGTTGGTTTGATGCAGTTTTATTAAAGCGTTCTATTGAGTTGAACAGCATTACTGGCTTGTGCATAACTAAATTAGATGTTTTAGACAATTTGGACGTATTGCGTATTGCGGTAGCTTATAAAGACAGCACTGGTAATTTAATATCACGTCCACCTCAAGCAGCGGCTGATTTTGAAGGTTTAGAGCCTATTTATGAAGAGATGCCAGGCTGGAAAGAGTCTACGGCAGATGTGACTAATATGGCTGATTTACCAGCGAATGCAATTGCTTATTTGAAGCGTATTGAATCTTTGTTAAATGTTCCTATTCATATGTTATCAACCGGCCCAGAGCGCGATTCTACAATTATTCTTCAAGATCCGTTTACTGCGTAAGGGCGGGAATATATCCCATATCATGATTTTGTCTAATATGGGATGGTGTAGGTTGGGCCCAGCCCAACAAAATATTGAGCCAAATTAGAACTCAGCGTTGGGCCATGGGCCCAACCTACACAACATTAATTTAAAACTTCTTAATATTGACTCTCAAATGTCTTTAACTTCTGTTCAAGATTCCACTGCAATCGGCCTTTTTCATTATTCTTAATAAATTCCTTGCAGCGAGTACTATTTAAATCCTGACATTCTGACACCAATTGCGCCTTCTCTGCATCCGCCCAAATACTTTTCCCTGGAGCAAAGGAGTAGGTTAGGGCATTACGGTTTACCTGTTTTATGGTTTGATAATCTAAACCATGCCCAATCACTGCTTCTACATATTGAGCGGTTAAGTCTGTGCGCAAAATTCCTTCATCATCCGTAGATAAAACCACGGGAACGTGATGTTTTAAATAATAGTTTAAAGGATGCTCTTTTCCGGCAACATTTAAGATTCGCTTATTACTAATCAAATTAATTTCCACAGCTTTATGTTGTTTTGCCATATAGTCTAAGGTTCCCTCTGCATCATCTTCATGAGCAATATCAACACCATGTCCAATACGTTGTGCCTGTCCGGTTAAAAGCGCATCGTGAATATGGTAATTTAAGTCACTTGGCGTGGCTATTTCTGAAGTAATTTCCCCCGCATGCAGGGAGATATTAACCTGAGGATAGAGTTGATGCAGGTACTGAAAGATTTGCATTTGTTGTCGATAATCACGTAATGAAATAATGCCATCTTCTGCTTGTACGAGGTTTACGCCAACTAAACTCCCGCCTTTGCTTTGCGAACGGGCAACAGCTTCAAACGCATTAAGTGTTTGTGCAAAAACGGCATCTAAAGGTTGTTCTCTTAAGGAATAATATAAAAATTTAAGTGTCAGCTTACAGTTTTCGGATTCAGGTTTTGTATCACAACCTAATTCCTGGCGTGCTTGCTTTAGCGTCTTCTCTGTTTCTGCAATGGTATTATCAATATTTTTTTGAAAGTCTTGATTCGCTAATAAAATTTGCCGCATTTCTGCAAAAGAAGTGGCCCCTTTAAGCAGCACACCAAAACTAAGGGAATTTGCATTATCGGGTAATACCATTAACTCTAAGTATTGCTCGTGTTGATTAGCGGCCCTTTTAACCACATCGGTGATGAGCTCAGGGCTGTGATCCATAATGAGAGGTATAAATTTAAAGAAGGTATTGAAGAAGTGATCATGGCTTGATTCGGCGCCAGGAACAAAGTCTTGTAATGACCATGCTCTAATCGTTTTGGTATAGAGTGCTGGTGAATTAGTCAGTTCACTCATACTCATTTTGTCTTTACACCGTTCTGCATTGTTATTAACCGCAAATGTTTTCGTATCCAGGCAATAGTCGCCTTTTGCCGCTACTTCAAGCATCGCTTCTGGGTATGCACCTCCGGCCAAATGATAATGTAACTCCCCTCCTTTAGGCATCTTTTTGAAAAAGGCGTATAGGGCGTTGGGATCATTTTTCACCTGATCAAAATAGGATTGAACGTTGGCCTGCGCTTGGGAAATGATAAAAAGGCCCAGCAACGAGGGGAGTGATTTAACTATGTTCATAATGTCCTTTGGGGTCACAATTAAAGCTGGATTATCTCATAAAAAAAGCGAGGATTAAAACGTGGACTTTGATAAGACCAGGTATTTTAAGATTTGTTGAGGCTTTCATCATAACCATTGTATTTCGACTTTATTCATTGCAAAATGATTTTACCAATATCTAACCAAATCAAATAAATATGACCAAATTACTATCAAGATTTAGCGCTATTTTGAGTGTTTTTATTGGAGTTATGTGTTCCCTAGGTATCGTAATTGCAGGGGGGAGCGTATCGCCAAAAACGATGAAGCAAACCATTAATATTGGCATTTATGCGCCATTTTCTACTAAATCAGCTTATATCGGTAGAAATATGTTGGCCGCTATGGAAATTGCTCGCGATCAAATAAAATCCGCTGAAATTAATTATGAGTTTTATACTTTGGATGCGCAACCCAATAATGATCATACAGCAGATACCTTACAAAAATTCATTGATGCACGTCATATTAATGTGCTTTTGACTGAAGGAGCTGCATCGGGCACGGTAGTTGCTCCCTTAGCAGCAAAAAATAAACTGATTCATTTTTGTTTAGGATGCGGTACGGTAGTTGCTGATGGCAAAAATAATTTTCAGGCACAAAGCCCGAACCACCAGCGTGGAGCGGTATTAGCAAGCACAATGAAACCTGAGTTTGTAGCTCAATTCAAACAGGAATATTTTAGCCAACCCGTTACGGAAGCTGGTTATGCTTATGATATTTTCCATTTATTAAATAGCAGTGCTGTGATCGCAATGAAAACGAATGCAGAGTTTTCCAGTCAGGCCATTGCAACACAGTTATTGGCGCTTGAGTCGGGCACTGGCGTTATGGGTTCCTTTAGCTTAAATAAAAATGGGCTTGCTTACAGCAAGAAAACGTTGACTGCTTAGTCTGTGTTATCGTTTGATTATCTTGACCAAAAGGGCATGCTCTGTGCCCTTTTTAGCTTATTACTACCGGCTCATACTCAATGCAGGAATTAGTGTATTGACTTACCAATACAAACTCATAATATACCGATTCTTACCTCAGATAAGCTGATTAAGTAAGTAATTAGGGAAAATAATCATGATGACAGCTAATCCTTGTGAACAATTAAATGAATTACTCTCCGACCTAAAACCTTTGCATTACAGGTTAAACACACACCCTCTATATAGTGCCTTGAATACCCTAGATGATCTTCATATTTTTATGGAGACGCATGTCTTCGCGGTTTGGGATTTCATGTCCTTATTAAAAGTCTTACAAAACCAATTAACCTGCAGAGAGATTCCCTGGATACCTAATCAATACCCCAAAAGTGCTCGGTTTATTAATGAAATTGTAATAGGTGAAGAAACAGATCAATACGGAGAGCTTACTCTCAGTCATTTTGAAATTTATTTACTGGCGATGAAGGAATCAGGGGCATCGCTAATTGCGATACAAACTTTGTTATATTTATTGAATCAAGGCCAGTCATGGCATCAAGCATTAGCTAATGCTCCAGCACCTCAAGCAGCAAAAAAATTTGTAGAAAAAACATTTTCTCAGATTCAAGCAAATCAGGTGCACGCAGTAGCTGCTGCATTTACGTTTGGGCGTGAAGATATTATTCCCGAAATGTTTCGCGAATTTATTGCGAAACAAAATACAGAGCTAAAAGAAAAATTGAAAACACTGCATTGGTATTTTGATAGGCACATCAGTCTTGATGGTGATGAGCATGGCCCTATGGCGTTGGAGGTGATAAAAGAAATCTGTGGGACGGACCTAAGTAAATGGCAGGAGGCAAAACAGGCAGCAGCAATGGCGATTCAAGCACGTATTGAGCTTTGGGATGATATTTATACTGCGATTAAGGTCAATCAAATGAGTGAGGTAGCTTAATGAGATTTTTTTTCACGCAGCAATCCTTATTTAGAGCACGCCTTCATCGAAATTATTTCGGAGAGTTAGCTGGGGTTGATTTGTTAAACCTCAAGGATAAGCAGGGCAATGTATTAACCTTGTATGAATCAGACTATAATAAAATGCAGGTTTATTTGAAAAGCCAACAGATTGAATCATTTACGGATTTGACTATTATTGAGAAATTGGAACACCTGGAAAAAGCTAATGTCAGAGTAACTCGATATTTCTCTGAAGAGAATTTAAAACGCTATGAATTAGATGTTAATGCCACACTAGCTACTGATTTAACAGATATTTTTTGCATGGATGGTAGTGCACTTATTAAGGGCGGGCATCAAAATTGTTTGGTGATACAAGATAATCGTATTTATATTTGCCCTAAGATTCGTTGTGTCACGGGAGCTATTGATGATGAGGTGCTCCTGAGTTCTGAGCCTGATGTGGCCATTAAAAAGGGAACGATTGGCCATAGTCATTCTTCGCTTTCTAGTGGGCATGAAGTTTCTTTTGCAGGCTCCGTAGTGCATGAGAAAGATGGTACCTGGCAGTGGAATAATCTGTCGGGGCATTACGTAACCGATGCTTATCAAATGAGAGCGTTGGTCACTGCGCTGCAGGATAAAGGAATGGATTTATCGAAGTTGACGCTTAAAATATGGATTCTCAAGGCAATGGGAATTATTCCTCCGGTAATTAAAGAAGAGGACTACGAGATTTTCACCGAAAATGCAGCTGATTATATGAATCGTATGCAGGATGCTCAGATTCGTTATCAGGTAAGTTAATGAATGAAGGCTGGGCTGAAAAGCCCGGCATCGGGAGTCGCATGAGGGTATTTGCTGGGTTTTTCAGCCCAGCCTACAACAGTGACTAATTATGCAAAGCTACATCGAACGGGATTTCCACCATCTCCTTTAGGGCAATTTTCTGCCCAATGTAATGTCCACTCAACAAGGCGGCGGTTAATCCCCTAAATAATCCCACGGAATCTCCCGCTACGTATAAACCCAAATGCTCTGTTTCTAATTCATCCGTCACTATCGGGTAATGGCCTACGCCTTCTATGGTTGGTCCCACAATCTCTAAGCTATCCGCATCCGCCATTCCTGAAAAATGCTGTTTCAATTCCTTTAATCCTAAAAACACATATTCTGCAATCAGTGGATCATAAAATTGAGCAAGCAAATCAGGTTGGCGGTACACCTCCCCCAAATTGAGTGTAAATGGGCGAGCTGCTTTGGGTAGTAAGTGACTAAGCTTGGGCAATTTAATCCGTGTATTAAAACCAATATTGCTTTCTTCGGTTGGTGGGCAATCTGCTCGGCCAGATAAAGCAACATAGCCATCACTTCCTGAATTCATGATTTCACCCCGATTACAAAAACAAAAGGTACGCCATGAAAGGGAAGGGTGATCCTTATGGGTAAAAATAAATTTAGGGTCTATATATTGGCCATGCTGTTGTATGTCGCTAAAAAAGGCATGAGTATAATGCCCTTTAATTCGTATACCTATTTCTATACGTTGAAACGCCTGATCCAGGGATAGATTGAAGGCAGATAACTGTAATGGCCCCATGCGGCCTGTTGCAATGACTACATGGCGCGCGAAAAAAAATCCGGCGTTCGTAGTAATGCAATAACCCTCTTTCTTTTTTTCAATATTCGTTACGGTTGTATTGGCGAGCAACTTATCCTGAAACGCCTCACGCCATTGGTTGATCATTTTGTAACGATTATCAAAATCAATATAAAAAGAAGGGTAGGCTTTGAATGGTCCATTAAATAGAGGCTCTGTAGATCGATCTTGGAAATTAGGAGGACTGATTTGATAAGCCTGTAATATGTCCGTTAGCCACTGATATGAACGCGATAACTGGTCTGCTTCGAGTTTTTTCCAAAGCCAAGTGGCGGATGGATAAAAACTGAATTTACCATCAGAAAATAGACCAGCCCCTCCTATACCTGAGGCAATGTCTTCTTCTACAGAGCGCTGTCTGTCTGCTAATGCTTTACCACGTTCAATAAGTAAAATATCACGAATGCCAGCATGGTTTAAGCTAGCCGCTGCAGCAAGCCCCGCAGGGCCTGCTCCGATAATGATGGTATGATGCATTAGACAAACTCCAACCAGCCTTTGTCCAAGAGCTTGTTTGTATCATAAGGAATAAATTCACTCACAATACGGTCGACCGCAAAGCCCTGTTGTTTAATCGCATCTGCTATTTTTTCAATCATCGCATAGGAATTTTTAAAACCCAGTTTGTAGGTTCTGGCATTTAGAAAACGCTGAAAGTGAGGTAAATTATTACAACTAAAAGGGACCCTAATATTTAATTCTTTGGTCAGCCTAGCTGAGAGTTCTTTTAATGCCTGATCATTTTCTTCCGTGAGTTCTACATCTTTTAATTTAAGGTGGTATTCAAAATAGGTATCGCCTGGGATATTTAGCGCTTCCTCATCGGTTTGGGGGATGCCTTCATTAATTGCTAAGGATTCGAGTTTAATTCTTAGCACTTCAAAATGTTCCGCTAATTTTTCAGCATCCTCAGTCATCAGTTCTAATGCCTGCAGAGGGCTTTCTACCTTATAATATTTGGTGGTTTGGAGTACGGTATTAAGACCTGCTCCTTCAAAATTCAATGCTAAATTCAAAGCACGTAATCCAAGGGACTTGGCAATCGTTGTAAATTGTTCTTGCACTTCTTTAGATGGATTGATGGGACCGACGAATATATGAGATTCAAATGTATCTGAAAGGCGGGGCATTAATGCAGGGTTTTGTTTCCAGGCCGCAATGGTTAATCTAGCTTTTTCAATATGTACATTTGTATCCATAATATTACATCCTTTATTTACGTTAATACAATTGTTGTCAACAAGACGTGCCCAGTATACACTTCTGCTCATGAAACTAAATATCCTACATAAAGATTCTTACAGTCAGTTAACGGATTACTACGCTAACTTAACTGAGCCTATGGCGATTTTAAGACGGCAAGTGTTAGAAACGGCCCTATGCGGTCAACTGCCGGAAACTGCTGTGCATGTTTTAGGCAGCCATGCTGCGACAGAAACAGCAATTCCTAAGCTGCCTGCCCATGCGTCTATTTTGGATGTTGGTTGTGCTAATGGTGATAACCTGGTCATTATGCAGCAATTAGGTTTTGAACAATTATCCGGTATTGATATTGCTCCCGAGATGGTCGAAGCCGCTAATCTGAGAACCCAACAGCCTGTTCATTGTGTGGACTTATTTGATTATCAAGAAGGCAATGTGGATGTGGTCTTTGCCCAGGCGATGGTGCATTTATTTCCTAAGCAAGAATTATTCACGGTTTTAAGACGTTTAATGTCTTTAAGTCAGCAGCGTGTGTATTTTTCTACCACGGTACATGAGCAACCTAGTGAGGGCTTAGAACCTAAGTTTCAGGTGGTTCGTTACCGTAGTCGGTATACCGAAGACGAATTGCTAACCGCTATTGGCGGTGCGGTGGATTCAGACCAATCAACTCGCTGGCAGGCTTATTATTTTTTTCTCACTGATTGTTTAGGGAAGCGCTGGATGAATGTGGTGCTTGATAAGGTCGTTTCCTTATCGTCATCAGGCAGTTAAGGAATAAAATGTAGGTTGGGCTCATGGCCCATAGCCGTCAAGCTAAGGACTCAGAACACAAAAAGCATTAAAAGCAATCTCCTGGTGCAGTCCCTCCAGGAGATTTAACTTTAGTCTCTTTGAGAGCAAAGAGGGCAATGTCTTCGATGAATTCATGAATGAACTGCTTTAAGCGATAAAGGGAAGTTAATGCTCGCGCG